>JAAWRH010000052.1 GCA_022800935.1 Oscillospiraceae bacterium | reverse complement strand
CGGGTCATTCTGGAACTCCGCATAAAGGAAGACCTCCTTCACGTCCGGGGCGGGTTCGCGGTCCACCAAAACGGCCTCGCTTCCCTCCGGTACACTCCCCACAACCCGTACATCCACCAATACCGGCTGGCTGCCGGTATTGGTCAGCTCCTGTACCGGGTTGATGATCTGCGCTGTGGTCTTCGTCCCCTCAGACTCCACCGGGAGGCCATAGGGGTTGATGATCATCTGCCCATAGGCGGGGACACTGACATTGATCTCCTGGGCGGCTTTCAAAAACCGTCCGGGTTCCTGTTCCTCCTCCGGGTTGGCGGGGGTATCTCCTTCGGTAGAGGGGTCAGTTTTATCTGGGGTTTCCTCTTCCTTCGGGCCGGGGGTTTCTGGAATGTCGCTGTCCGGAATTTCTGTTTCCTCCGGCTGTTCCGGAAGGGTGGTTTCCACAGAGGAGGACTCCGGCGGGTTCGCCTCAGCGCCGGTATCCTCCGCATATACGGGAAGATTCCACGCCACAAGAAGCAGCCCAAGGAGGACGGCGATTTTTTTGCGGTTCAATAGCTTTTTCATGGGCCGGTCACTCCTTTCGGCGGAATGAGGTTTACAGTACAATAGGGGCAGGTTTAAAAGTAAAAGCAATCGTCACGTCAACTCCATCCGCTTCCGTCCACGGTATTTTGGGAACAGCGGCGCAGTCGCCGGTCAAGCGGAACGCACCATAGCATTTTTTCTTCCCGTTTTCATCGAAAGCATCCAGTGTAACAATGTTTTTCTTGGTTTTTGTGCTGGAACGGACAATAATATGTTTTTCTACGTCAAATTCACTGTCCCATGTTACAGCGTTCGGGTCGTTGGCCGGCTGTATCTCAAAGTAGATAAAGGCTTTCTTCTTGGTATAGTTTGGATCAATGCTGGCGCCGGAAAGCGTCATATCGCTGCCTTCTTTGATTGTGCCGGTAACAGTGGCGCTGACACTAATGGGAATTGGACTTTCATTTAAGATAGCGCCGGGGGTAGAAACAATCTGATGCCCGGTAGTTTCACCGTCTATCTCTATGGACATTTTATAGGGATTGATAAACAGTGTTCCTGTTTCGGGCACAGTCACCCTTATTTCTGGGACCTTGCATAATGCCTGTATTATAGTATCGCTTTTATTTCCCGCAGCAAAGACAGCGCCGTTCCCGGCAAACATCAGGGCTGACATGGCAAAAGCTATGAATTTCTTATGTTTCATAGGAGGTATCTCCTTAGTATACAATACAGGGCGCACGACCCTTGGCCGTGCGCCCTGGCGGGTTATGTCTCCGGCGGGTCTACTGCCGGGACAATAATCACATGTGAAACACCAGTTATTTTATTTGCAAACGCGGGTCACATTTTAGGGAGCTGGAGTTGCTGCAACAGGGGCAAAAGTAAATGCAACGTTTACAGTAAACCCATCGGTTTCTACCCAATCGGTCTTTGGAGCAGTGACACAGTCACCACTTAAACGGAACATAGCGATGCCGCCATCGACAACTGTTCCACCTGTTGCAGGTTTTAATGTAACCATATTTTCTTTACTGGCACTCTTTGTACCAACAACAATATCCTTTTCTGCATCAAAAGCATCATTCCAAGCAGCTACCTTTGGAGCAAGTGAATCTACCTTAACTTCATTCTTGGTAGTATCAATATCACTGTTTGCCAAACCATCCGCTGTCTTCATCTGCAGATATATAAAAGCAGACTTAGTTGTAGCAGGAGCCACATAATCATCGCTGCCTTCAGTTCCGGAACCTTTTGTAGAAGCAGTGGCAAATTTCATATCGCTGCCTGTTTTAATGGTGCCAAGTACGGAGGCGGAAACGCCAAGATTCATAGAACTTTGGTTGACAATAGCAGCAGGGTCAGTTACAATTTGCTGGCCACTGATTTTGGTCTTAGAAGTATCTTCCAACTCAATATCAAGGGCATATGGATTAATCTTTGCAGTAGCGGTTGCAGGTACCAGGACTTTGATTTCAACTTCTTCATAAGTACCGGTAATTTCTGTTTCATTGCCTGCCGCAAATGCAGGAACAGCCATAGAAGCAGCCGCAGCAACAGCAAGGACGCTGGAAAGGATACGTTTTTTCATGGTGTTCATAAAAATAACCCTCCTGAAAGTTTTGTTATTTACAATATGTCATCAATTGTAACAGGCTCATTTTGATGCGCTTTCCAAAACATGGAATTCCATGGTGTGCATCACCTGTCTTAGAATCTTCTGCTCTCCATTTTCATCTGTATCCACCTGGGTAAGCGCAACATATACGGTATGATCCCCAATATCCAGCGCATGGTCCAGTGTGATATTTTTAAACCCGCTGCCGGGAGGAACTAACTCAGACAAAAAAATCTGATCTGTCAGTTCTTCATCCGCATAAATTGTCAGGAACATATCAAAAGCATTGGAGGCTGAATTGACAATATGACATTCAAAATTCACACCGTCACCGCTATAGGCATTATTTTTATACTGTAAGCCTATATTGCCATTTTGAGCATTCCTATTCGCTTCATCCAAAGCCGCCTGTAATGAATCCTCATCCAATATAACTTTAGCTTCCGCAGCATAACCGATCACCGGCTGAGCGTTCGCATTGCTATTACTTTTGAGAATAAACACCGCTGTAATGGCAATCGCAGCAACAATCACCGCTGCGGCTGCTGATATGGCGATAACTACAGCTTTGTTAGAAGAAGCTGTTGCCTTTGAGGTTTCCGTTGATTGTTCCAAAGAAAATTCCTCCTGGTATTTACGGATTCAGATACTTTTTTTGAATTATACCAATAAGGGGCTGCAAAGTAACACAAATGTATTTACAACTCAGCCCCTTACAGTTCATTCAAAAAGCAGCGCTATGAAAAGGACAAATTATTGCAGCAGCTGGAGAACAGACTGGGGCTGCTGATTGGCCTGAGCCAGCATGGCCTGGGCGGACTGCACCAGAACGTTCATCTTGGTGTAGTTCATCATTTCCTTGGCCATATCAGTATCGCGGATACGGCTGTTGGCGGCGGACAGGTTTTCAACAGAGACATCCAGGTTGTTGATGGTGTGCTCCAGACGGTTCTGGAGGGCACCTAGATCAGCGCGGGTAGAGGAAACGGTGTTGATAGCAGCCTTGATTTTATCAATAGAAGAACTTGCAGAATCTTCTGTGGTAATATCCAAGCCGTTAATCTTCAGGCCCTTTGCGCTCATATCTTCAATAGAAACACGCATTTTGTTAAACTCATCAGCGGTATCGCCAATCTGGAGGGTTAAGCCGCCGCCGGTCAGGCCTGCACCTGCACTTAAACGAATACCGGCTCCAGGAGCTACGCCGGTATTAGCAGCACCGCCACTACTTGCCTCATTGATTGCATCGGTAACAGTCAACCCTGTCACTTCGGCAATTTTGGCAATATTCTGAGCAAAGTTAGCATCAGCTGTAGTAAGACCCTTGTTGGTGGTATCCTCAGCAACCAAAATGGTAACATCAGAACCGTGGAATCCTTATACTCAAATCCAAGAGCACTAATTTCATCCGTAGAGCCAGTTTTTTTAGTTTCAAAGGTCAATTTACCAGCTGCTGCGGTAATAGTAAATTTATCGCCAACAGAAGTCTTTTCCAGAGCAGATTTAAAGAGGGTTCCTAAATCAGCCGCGGTAATAGTGCCGGCAGCATTAGCAGTATGGACAACTTCACCTTTGTCATTTACAAGATTCTTGATATCGCCATTTTCGTCGGCAGCCCAGGTGAATTTTATTGTCTCGCTGGTGCCGTCATTCATTGCTACTGTATAAGAAACATAATCGCCTGCCGCTATACCTGTATCTGTTACACCGGAAATCGCTGTTGCCTGAATGAACTTTCCAGTTGTTGCAGCAGACTTAGTCCCTGTAATATTGCCGCCGAGTTCAACTTTTGTAGCAACCTGTTTGTTGGCAAGGGAGCCATCCAACAAATTGGTACCATTGAAGTTAGCGGACTGAGAAATACGATCAATTTCTTCCAGCAGGGAGTCAACTTCGCTCTGCAGCGCGTCGCGCTCGGTCTGGGTGTAGGTGCCGTTGGCGGACTTAGTAGCCAGCTCTACCATACGGTTGAGCATAGAGTGAACTTCGTTCAGGTTGCCTTCAGCGGTCTGGATCAGCGAAATGCCGTCCTGCGCGTTAGCGGACGCAGTTTCAAGACCGGTGATCTGCGCCTTCATCTTCTCGCTGATCGCGAGGCCTGCGGCGTCATCACCAGCCCGATTGATACGGAAGCCGGAAGACAGTTTTTCCAGGGATTTAGATACCGCGCTGTTGTTCATGCCCAGCTGACGGTAAGCGTTCAGTGCCATTGTGTTGGTTCTTACGACCATTCCCATGATAATACCTCCATGTGGCCTCTTTCCCCGAACATCTCCGCGTCATGCGTTGTTCATTTAGGGAGAGGGCTAAATTAAAATGTATTTATTCAAACGCCAATCCTTCGCTGCGCGCTTGCTTTGGGTTGGCGCTCAAATCTTGGTTTCAGGCAAGGCGTTCCTTCGGCGCGTCCTCTGCCTGTGCTTTGGGACTTTAGGAGCTTTTCTGCTGATGACGACTTGAGAAAGCTTTTCGTGCTGGACAGTGTCGGCGGGGTACAGTTCCCCCCGGACAATCTTCACATCCTTTGGCGCGTCAATAGCCAGCCTGAACTTGTAGCCGCTCTTATCGCTTTCCACGAATGTGATGTAGATGTTGTCTCCTATCACGATGCTTTCCCCCAGGTTCCTTCCCAGTAATAACACGGCCTCATGCCTCCTTTTTCTCGTGACAAAAATTAGGTAAATGCGAATCATTCCTGAAATTACAAAAAGGTATACTTTTTTGTAAACGAAAAAATTGAAAAAAATTTTAGAGAAAGGGGTTGCCAAATATTACTTTTTATAAAAATAGTAAAATGGCTTAGTTGTACGGAAAATCAGGCAAAAAAACGGTCGAAAAACGACGAAAACGCGTTTTTCGACCGTTAATTAATGACATTTTTGAGGAAATTGATGACTTTTCGAAGTTTACAAAAAGATTGCTCTTTTTTTGGTCACTTTTTTGGCGGTTCAAATATAATGATATATAAAGTGTACATCATTAACAAAAAGACAGTTTCAAAGCAGATTGTTCCCCGTTTTTATTCACAAAAAATAAGCTCTGTGGAAAACCCGTTATTGGATGGGCTTCCACAGAGCTGTTTCCTTTTACATTATCCTAAAATCTGTAAGTTAATTCTTGCCTTGAGTTAGTTTTTTCGGCTGTCCTCAGCGCCATCTCCCGGTCCGCGAAAGATGCCGTCAGCGGCTGAACGCCGCCTCCAGCCTTTCGCTTGGCCCAAAAGCCCGGATTACTTCCTTTAATAGGTTTGCGAAGACTATCGTTGGCCTACCACTTGAACAAGTAAAAGACGGGCTTTTTGGATTGGTGGTTTTTAGGCGAGGTTTAACCCGTTTTTTGGTTTATGCGGAGTGTTTCGCGCTTGCGAGCGCGACCAAAGGGCGCCGCCCTTTGGAAACCTGCCACTTTCGAGAAAGCGGCCAAAGCTTTTTCTCCTTGGCAAAATTTTTGGGGTTTTGCTCAGTCCTGGTCTGCTATCCGCTTTTCTGTGTTCTTAATTAGATTGAACAGTGAGGATGCAAACAACGGGTACTGGGCGGTGATGGATTCCGTGGTGATTACTACCGGCATCTGCTGCTCATTGGATCGGCGCTTGTTCGCCTCCATCCCCACCGGCAGCCCGGCCGCCGCGGCCGCCGCCTTGGCCTCACACAACTGCATGGCAGCATTGGTGTAGCCGCTGGCCAGGTGCTGGGAAATCATGAACATCTTTTCCTGGTTCTTCGGGTTGGCGGAATAGGCGATACGGAACGCACGATATACCGCCAGCATCAGGTAGGCGGACAGCTCGCTGATTAGCGCGGAGTTGTGCATCCGCTGTAACAGGTCAAAGAGAATGTTCAGCGAATTGGCAATGAGCTTTTTTTGCAGAACCGGCATGATGTTCCCACTGCCCTTGATGCGGTTTTCCTTTCCGGCAGCGTCCGGATCGGGAATGTCCTCCACCATCAGCCGGGAGCCCGTGGGTTCGGGGGAGCGCCCCAGCAGATAATCGCAGGATACCCCGTAAAAATCCGCGCACCGGACCAGAAAATCCAGGCCGCATTCCCGTATGCCCTTTTCATAATGGGAGAGCAGGGCCTGGGAAACTCCAAGCTGCTGGGCAGCGGTCTTTTGGCTGATTCCCTTTTCTTTGCGCAGAAGAGTCAGAATTCTGGAAAAATCGGCGTTCATGGCAAATACCTCCAACTTGAAATGCGGGGACGCCGCCCCGTTATGGATTGCGGTTTCGTCAAAATGCGGGACCGCGTGAGTGTGTCAACATCGTGTATATTATAGTATAGGCGTTACGGTTTGTAAAGATCGAAATTTGAGAATTTTTGTCCGTTTCCCCTGGAAAAAGGGGTAGAATGGACAAAAAGGCAGAAAAAAGCGGCGGGAGAACGCAGCCCTTGCCCTCTCCCGCCTGTAATGCGGTTTAACTTTACAGAAAACAATTCACCCAATTTCCTCATAGAACTTGGCCTGAGCCGTATACATCCCGCAGTATTCCCCGTCCAGGGCCATCAGCTCCTCGTGGGTACCCTTTTCGCGGATGACGCCGCCGGACAGCACCATAATCCAGTCGCAGAAGCGGCAGCTGGACATCCTGTGGGAGATGTAAATGGCGCTGCGCCCCTTGACAAGCTGGGAAAAATGGGTGTAGATTTCATACTCCACCCGCGGGGAAAGCATGGCGGTGGGTTCGTCCATGACAACCATTCCCGCGTCCCGCAGCAGCACCCTCGCAATCGCCAGCTTCTGCTTCTCACCGCCGGACAGCTCCTGGCCGCCTTCATACATGGTTTTGCCCAGATAGGAGTCCAGCCCCAGGGGAAGGCTCTGCACCTTTTCCCTCATCCCTGTCTCCTCCAATACCTCCCAGATCCGTTCCTCCGGCTGCTGCTCCGAAAAGCACAGGTTGTTTCTGGCGGTGTCCTCCAGGATTTTAAAATCCTGAAACACCGCCGTGACAGCCTTTCGGTAATCGGAGAGCGCAAGGGTGGAAATATCCAGGCCGTTCCAGTAGATTTTTCCCTCTTCGGGGCGGTACAGCCGGAGCAGCAGCTTGATGATTGTCGTCTTGCCGGAGCCGTTTTCCCCCACCAGCGCTACCTTTTCCCCTGGCTTGATACAAAAGGAGACGTCCTTCAGCGTGTAGTCCTCCGCGCCAGGGTACCGGAAGGAGACGTGCTCAAAGCGGATTTCCCCCTGCGCCCTTTCGCCTGGGGGCAGCAGCCGCTGCCCTGTCCGGGGGACCCTTGGGGATTCCGGGAAATCCATATACTGCCGGTAGGCTTGTAGGTAGGACATGGCCTGGCCGATGGTCATATACGCCTCCACCGCCCGGACCATGGAGGCCTCAAAGGTGCGGACCACGTTGACGCAGGAGACAAAGTCCGCCGCGTGGATGACGCCCAGCCAGGTCAGCTGCCCCAGCCGCAGGAAGGATATCCCTGTGCCAAGCACCAGGAGAAGGCTGGACAAAATCCCCACCAGGGAGAAATGCAGCACGGATTTTCGGATTCCCTTGATGTAAGAGGAGGTGAGGCCCTTCATCTTGGAGACAATCCAACCGCCCATGGCGTACAGCCGGACCTCCTTGGCGTAGGAAAAATTGGTGGCCAGCTCCTGGAAATAGGACAGCTTCCGCCCGATGGCCACCAGCTCCTTGTCCCACACCCGGAATTTTTTATCCCCGGCAATGGTATACAGCCACAGGCTTACCGTACCCAACAGCAGCAGGGGGAGAACAAGCGTCCAGTGGATACAAAACAGCAGCACCGAAAGCACCAGCAGCTGGAGGACGCTGAACAGCATCACCTGTACACAGTTCAGCACATTCAAAAAATCCATGTACTCCGCCTGTGTCGGGTAGAAGATTTCCAGGGCCTTTTTCTGGGCCAGAGTGGTTTCGGGGTTCTCCAGCTCCTGGAAGGGCAGGCGGATGGTCTTCTGTTGAAGCTCCATGGCCAGTTGGTTCCGGATATTCATGGATTTTACCCGGTTGACCGACCGCAGCTTTTTCATGGCCAGGTAATAGAGGAGCTCAATCCCGCCCATCAGGCACAGCCCCAAAGAGACGGCCCGGAGGTTCAGCCCTGTCTCCAGACTTCTTACAATATAATACAGAAAATAGACGCCGTTGAGGGGGTGCAGGGAATCCAGGATAACCAGCGCCGCCAGGTTCGGAAGGAATCCCCTGTCTATCCGTCCCATCTTGCGGTAAAGCCGTAAAATATATGAGATTTTTTTCATTGCCATGCCCTCCTATACATAATACTGGGCCTGAAGCCGGTACATATCCGCATAGATTCCGCCCTGTTCCATCAGCTCCCGATGGGTTCCGTATTCGGCCACCTGCCCGCCGGCAAGCACGCATATCCTGTCGCAGAAGCTGGAGCTGCTCAACCGGTGGGAGACAAATATTGCCGTTTTCCCCTGGGAAAGCTCCTGGAATTTTTGGTACAGTCTGCTTTCCGCCAGGGAAGAGAGGCTTGCCGTCGGTTCGTCCATGACAATGGTTCCGCCGTTTTTGTATACCGACCGGGCAAAGGCCAGCATCTGCTGCTGCCCCAGAGAGAGGTTAGTTCCCCCCTCCTCCAGGCGGCGGGTCAGGATGGTGTCGCCCCGGTTGACCATGCTGTGTACCCGTTCCTTCAGGCCGGTGTGCTGGAGAAGCTCATCTCCCCGCAGGCGCTTTTCCCCATCCACAGAGTCCCCAAACAGAATATTCTCGTAAACGGATATGTCAAAGATGTGGAAATCCTGGAATACCTCCGAAAAGTGCTTCATGTAGCTGTCGTATTCGTAGTCCTTGATATTGATTCCGTTGTAGAGAATTTCCCCCTCGGTGGCGTCGTAAAGCCGCATCATCAGCTTTACCAGGGTGGTTTTCCCCGCGCCGTTTTCCCCCACGATCATCAGCCGTTCCCCCGGCTCAATGGTCAGGCTCACGTTTTTGATGATCTGATGCTCCGTCCCCGGATAGGTGAAGCTCACATTCCGCAGCTCAATCCGTCCGGGCTCGGTGGGTAGCTTAGGGGGCTCTATCCCGCTGGGCAGAAGCTTTTCCCTTTCCCGCAGCCTGCTGGGCCGCTCCAGAAAGACGAAAAAGTCGGTGATATATTTGTCGTTCCGGTACAGGGCCACAAGGCCCGTGAAAAGCTGCCTGAGACTGCTGGAAAGCCGTTTGGCGGCATTTAAAATCATGGTAAACCCGCCGGTGGTGGTCCTGCCCGCATAAACCTGAAAGGCCAGTACCGCCATGATTCCAACCTCAATTCCCGCGCCGCTGATTCCCTGGAAAAAGCCCCGGCTCTCCTCGTTGCGGACGATATGCCGGAACAGGTTCAGGTATTCCCGGCGGTTTTCCTCCCCACGCTGCCGTATGTAATCCTCCAGGTCGAATATCCGCATGGTTTTCCCGTATTCGGTGTCACAGGCCAGCTTGTTGAAGTAGCGGAACCGTCGTTCCAGCGGCATCTGTTCCCGGAACAGCTTATAGTTTTTACGCTGCGCGGACATGTTGTACCAGATGTTCCCCAGGGACAGCAGCAGGATTCCCGCCGTGAAATAAAAGGGGATGGAAGAGACAATCGCCATACAGAACACGAACTCTCCAAGGGAGATGAGGGCGATGTTAATGGCGTTGAGATAGGCGCTCCAGCTGTTGCCGAAGATCAGGACATAAGAGGCGCGGTCCATTTCCGCCAGAACCTCCGGGTTTTCGGTGCATTCATAGTCCATTTCGGCAGCCTTTTTACAGAAAAGGGCGGACATATCCACCATCATGCTCTTCTGGTCCAGTTGGATAAAATTTTCCAGTATCACCTTCAAACAGGAGCCGAGAAGGTAGCCCCCCAGAAACAGAAAGCTCCTGGCCAGCCAGCTCCCCTGGGCGTCCCCTAATACGCCGTCGATGAAAAGCTGGATAAAGAACATCAGGCAGAAGGGATGGAAAATCCGCAGAAGGATGTAACCCAGGCACATCCACCAGTATTTTTTATTGAATCCGGCGATGAGCCGGAACATTTTCAGCATGTTTTTTACAATAGACAAGTGAAGCAACCTCCCCACAAATTAAACTGAACCATTCATTCTAATTTGCGGATAAAAAAAGAAGCTTTACCCCCATATTATTTCCGCATCCAATAAAAGCTTGCGGAGATACACCTTTGTAACGGTGGAAAGTCTTGGAAATCCGGCCCCTTCGGCATGGCCCTGAATATAGCCGTGAAGGTCCTTCAGCGTCCAGCTATCCCACTGGCAGCCCAGGTCAGCCGGTGTGTGCCGGGCAGTATCCAGCAGCCATTCCTTTGCGTCTGGGGATATCTCGGCAGGGCGTCCGGGGTGCAGGTTGTCAAACAGGGCCGCTTCCAAGCCCTTGTGCCGGTATCTTGAAATCCTCGTCTGGATTGTCCGGGTACTCAGCTCCATTTTTTCCGCAATATCCTGAATGGTCATTCCGTCTGCCCTCAGCAGCAGAATCCGCGCCCGGTCCGCCGTGCGCCGGGCCTTATCTCCATCGGCAAGGACCTTCAGATATTGGCGTTCCCTCTGTGTCAGCGAAATATGTGATGCACCCATAACGGCTTTTCCTCCGGTCTTTTTTGGTTTAAACTGAACCATTCATTCTAATTTGCGCTGAAAAAGGATGGCGCTCCCGCGCCATGGGATGAGAAAAAGAGTCAATTTACCTGATAGGCCCGCCGGATAATCCCCAGGAAGGTTTCCTTGGCCACCCCAGGGGAAATATCCATATCGGGAAAGGCATTCCACACATTTACCGACCACCAGGACAGTGTTTTGATTAAAAATTCCACATGGGCCGGGACATACTGGATGGGCTGAATCTGCCCCTCCTCCATGTACAGCTTGAGAAGGCGGCCCATCTCCCCCCAGAACCACCTTTTTTGGGGCAGGTAGATGCTGTTCAGCTCCTCCAGAATCTTTCCGTTTTTCTCAATGTTGTCTAAAGACATCATGTAATCGGCAAAGACGTCGTAAAGCTCTCCCATCAGCGTTATGAAATCCTTGCGAATGCTTCCCCCTTCACCGGTGACCTGCAAAACCAACCGAATCTCCTCAAAAACCCTTTCCAGGTTCACCTTCAGCACAGAGGTGTCGATGGTCTTAATGGGCAGCGGAATATCGCGGTACAGGCAGCCCTTATCCAAGGCGCACAAAATCGTAAAAGTCAGCACCGATTCCTTGCCGGTAAACATAGAGTACAGCGTCCCCACCGCAATCTCCGCTTCCTTGGCGATTTCGGCCATTTTGGTGTCGGGATATCCCTTTTGATTGAACAGGCGGCGCGCGGCGCTGCATATTTTTTCCAGCCTTTCTGTGTCCAATGTAAATTCCCTCCTTTTTTTGGGGGTTAGAATGAATGGTTCATTTTGATTATAACAGCGGGATGGGGTTTTGTCAATATGTATTCTAAAACAATATCCTTTACCCGAATTTGTTACATGAAAGGAATCGTTCGGTGGAAGATTATTACTGTTTGCCATGATAAACCGGGGAAACTTTCCAGTTTATTTCAAAACTTCTTTATTTTCTGCCGCTTTCATGTTAAAATAAAGAAAACCAGACAAAGCTTAGGCTGTGTTTTAAACAGGGCTTAGGATAAGGGAGGAAACATGCAGACTTACCGAATCCATTTGATTGCCAACGGCCTGACCAAGGCCAACCTGGAGGGGCGGTATATCGGGCGCATCGACGAGCCCCTCTGCCCGGAGGGCGTAAAAAATCTGGAGGGGATACTGGAAAACAGCGAATACCCCCGCATTGAGCGGCTGTACTCCGGTCCTGCCCTCCGGTGCCGCCAAACAGCCTCCATGCTTTACCCCAGCAACCGGGTCAACCTGATAGAGGAGCTGGAGGAGTACGACTTCGGCGCCTTTGAAGGGAAGACCATGGAGCAACTCTATCTGCTGTATCCCAATGAGTTTCCCCAATGGCTGGCGGGAGAAGCGGGGGCCGCGCCCCCCATGGGGGAGAGCAGCCAGCAGTTTGCCGAACGCATTCTGGAGGGCTTTGACCGCATGGTGCGGGAGATGATGACCGAGGAAATCCATTCCGCGGCCCTGGTGACCCACGGGGGGATCATCATGACCCTGATGACCCTGCTGGCCTACCCCAAAAAGGATTTTTCCCAGTGGGTGACGGAAAACGGCATGGGCTTTACCGTATTGACCACACCGGCGCTGTGGATGCGGGACAAGGTGGTGGAGGCCTATGACCTGATTCCCCGGTTCTACCGGGATGTAACGCCGGAGATGGCCTGCACCTTTGGGGTGCGGGATGTCATCCGCCTGGTGGACGCCCGGCAGGATAAGGACGGGGAAGGGGACGAGGACAGCTGGCAGGATGACCCGATGTGAGCTGTTCGTTTTCCGGTGATGGATGAATGGGAGCCTGAGGCGCTCAGGAAATTTTGAGGAGAGAAAAAACGTGGGAAAACAATGGAAAATCTGTGTCCTGCCCGGCGACGGGATCGGACCTGAGGTGACGCGGCAGGCAGTTAAGGTATACCAAACAGTGGCGGATTACTACAGAATCCCGGCGGAACTGGACGAGGCGCTCATCGGCGGCGCTGCGCTGGAGAAGGAGGGAATGCCCCTTCCCATGAGCACCCTGAACCGCTGCCGCGCGGCGGATGCCATCCTCCTGGGGGCGGTAGGGGACCCAAAGTGGGACGACCAATCCCTGGCCATGCGGCCGGAGAGCGGGCTTTCCGCCCTGCGGGCCAAGATGGGGCTGTATGCCAACCTGCGCCCGGCGGTGAGCTTCCCCGCCCTGGAGGATGTGACCCCGCTGCCCCGGTCAGGGGGCTTTGACCTGATTGTGGTCCGGGAGCTTTCCGGCGGACTGTATTTTGGGGACAAGGGCATCCGTGAAGAGGACGGAACCCGCTCCGCCTATGATGTGGAATCCTATTCGGAGAAGGAAATCGAACGCATCGCCCGGTATGCCTTTCAGGTTGCCAGTCAGCGGAGGTGCGATCTGGTATCCATCGACAAGGCCAGCATGCTGGAGAGCTCCCGTCTGTGGCGGGAGGTAGTGGAGAGGATTGCCCCGCAATATCCCCAGGTGTCCCTGCGGCACCTCTATGCGGACCACGCGGCCATGGAGCTGGTGCGCAATCCAAAGCAGTTTGACGTGATACTGACCTCCAACCTGTTCGGAGACCTTTTATCGGAAGAGGCGGCGGCGTTGACCGGCTCGGTGGGACTTGCGCCCTCGGCCAGTCTGGGATATACGGCCATCGGTATATATGAGGCGGTACACGGCTCCGCGCCGCTGCTGGCGGGCAGGGACGTGGCCAACCCGGTGGGGGCGATCCTCTCGGTGGCCATGATGCTCCGCTACACCTATTCGCTGGAGATGGCCTCCAAGGCAGTGGAATGGTCGGTGATGGAGACCCTCAAGCGCTACAGGACAGCGGACATCGCGTCTCCTCAGTTCAGTCCAGTGGGGACAGAGGAAATGGGAAACCAGGTTGTGGAGCAGCTGAAGAAGATTCTCCCCAGCGTGATTCCGGAGCCCTCCGCCGGGGCACAGGAGAACCCCGGCGCAAAAATGCTGTAGCCGGGTTAAGGCGGATTGTCCGAAAAAGCCCAAATTCCCGGTAAGGGGATATTTCCTCTGCGGCAGGCCGTATGTGGATAAAATTTGCATTTTTGATACACTTTCGTGACAATAATAGGGTATGCTAAAAAGGGAAAACTCTGGTAATTTTTCTTTTTTGCCGGGCAATTTTATGTTTCCGCGCTTTTGGCGCACAGGAGGTTCGATCCATTATGGAGTTTCACCGTCAGATTAAAAAGAACGCCCGCGCTTCTCTGCGGGGGAGCTGGGGAAAGGCCGTGGCCATATTCTTTACCATTATGGGGGTCTTTCTGCTGATTTCCGCTTTGGAGCAGATACTCTATCTGGTCCTGGGGCTCACCGGCTTTCAGGACGTCCTTGCCACCCCTGATTTTTACCTGGATGATCAGCTGAATCTGGACCTGGGGGCAGTAGCCTGTACCGGCCTAAGCTCTCTGCTGCTTTTTTTGCTGGGCGCGCCACTGACCGCGGGAGCGGCAGGATGGTATTTCAGCCTTTCCGCCGGTACGTCCCTGGGATTTGAGGGGCTCTTTTGGTATTTTACCTCCGGAAAGCGGTATGTCCGCGCCCTGGGGACCACCTTCCTTTTGGGGTTGCGTTCAGCGCTGTGGGCGGCGGCTTTCCTGCTTCCCCCCGCCTGCCTGTCCGGAGTGTTCACCTGGGCCTCTTCTCTGGACAATATTCCGGCCCTTGCCATGGTCATTGATCTGGGGCTTGGGGCGAGCAGGGTTCTGTTTGCCGTTGCGCTGCTGTTTCTTGTAATCTTTCTGCAAAGGTATTTCCTTGTATATTATCTTCTGGCAGACAGGCCGGAGACGCCCGTTCCCCGTCTGCTGAAGCTGTCGGTGCGGATGATGAGCGGACACAAATGGGAGGCGTTTTCCCTGCGGTTCTCCTTTTTGGGGTGGGCGCTGCTTTCGCTACTGATCTTTCCGCTGATGTACACTTACCCATTTTTCCAGGCGTCCATGGCGATTTACGCCCGATATGCCGTTGAGTGCTATCAGCGGGCGCAGATGGGGAAAGTGGGGGAGCAGGACGCGGACTTTGAGCCCACGTTTGAACCCTATGAACCCTTTGTTCCCCCGGAGCCTGCCCCGGAGGCAGCTCCTTCTGGGGACGATGGGAAGACAAGAGAATACGCCTTTTCCGATTTACAGGAGAGGATGGAAGGAGAGCAGGGCGGAGCGAAGCTGTAGTTAGATTTTTTTATAAAACAACCGGACCGAGAAAACAGATGAATGTTTTCTCGGTCCAATTTCTTACGTTTTTAGAGTCATGTCAGAAGGGATCAGCATGCGCCGGTGTTGGGGTTGCCTCCCTCGTCATCGTCGATTTCAGGAACGGGGAGCTTGGCAAAGTTCACCTTAAAGGTGTGGTCGCCGGTCACATTTTTGAAGACATAGCTGGAAATCGCACCCTGAGATTTTCCATCGATGATTACGTCGGCAATCTTGTAGCCTTCGTTTGGTTTGATGGTAAACCGCTGGCTGTTGCCGCCCTCCAGAACGGAGACGATGCTTCTATTGGGATTGACCGTACCGCCGGCCGTCTTGGTGATGCGGATGGAGTAGCGGTTCGGCGTGGCTTCTTCTTCATCGGAGGAAGAGGAAATAATCGAGCTGTACCACGGTCTGCTGGGAGTTGGGGTGACAACGCCGGGATTGGGGTTCGGGGTAGGATCTGAAACGTCGGGGGTGTCCTTGGGGTCAACCCATATTACAAAGGGAGAGAGTCCAGTTACCCGAATTTTCAGACTGTTTTCCTCCCTTTTAATATTGTATTTGGAATTGCGATTGTTTACAGTAAATACTTCTGTATCTCCCGCCGTATGACCGTTCCAATTCATGCTGAACATGTGTACAATGGTGAAGTTATAGTTTTGTTCGACCTTCTCCCATCCAAGCATTTGGGCAATATCGGTATAGTTAAACTCTACTTCGATAGATCCACTGGAACCGGCCTCTGCTTTGAAATCTGCCTCTTCGGCGGGACGTCTGCGTCCATCTTCGCCTATAACAATAAGCTCTGCATTGAAGAAGACAGTGTTCCGTTCTTTTTCTCCGCCTTCTGTGTTTACCTCAAGGGAGAGACTTTCAAGTTTATCCGCCAAAATCTGTTCAATTTCTTCAACAGAACTGAACTTGTTCTTCAGATCACTTTCGGAAATTACCGTGTTAGGAATCCCTTTTTTAACCACGACATTTGTTCCGGAAACAGTAGGAAGCTCCATAGTCACATAGAACCAGTCCTTTTTGCCGCCTACGGTGTAAATCATGGCAAGGGTACCATCCTCTGTGGAATGGCTCCGGCCGCTGGCTACGGAAAAACCGCCGTCTGTGTCTCCCAAAGAATCAGACACATAGGCCCGCGTATAGGTGTATCCGCTCTGGGCGTTTCCATCCAGCTGAATCAACTGGAGCTTACCGATAACATCGTTGGGAACCTTGGTGGTGACAAAGCCGTCGGAGTCGGTTTCACCGGTTTCCTTCAGGCTGTTGTCGCTGCGCATGCCCGCAATGTAGAAGGTTCCGTCAGCGCCGCGTATCAGCCAGGGAGAGTAGGAATTGGAGATAAAGTACCCCTCCTTGGGAGACGTCTCATAGCCTTCAAAAACTGTCAGTTCATTGTCCTGAAGCAGCTTCACATTGGATGGATTGCTGACGTCAAAAACCCTGTGCCAAATATGGCCCTCTCTGTTTTTGCGGTCGTAAGCGCCGGTATACCATCTGGTGTCGCCTACAACGTGCAGCTCGCTCCCGTCCAAATAGGTGTCGTATACCTTGTTGGCGGGATAGAGGCGGGTCTGGCGTTCTTCTATTGTATATGATGTGCTGTTCTTGCTCAGGTTGCTGTAATCGGCTTCCGCCACAGGAACGCTGGAAAAGGCATTGTCAGCGGTCATATCGGTGATCATGTACAGGTCTTCCTGATCCCATACATAATCCGCAGGCCACCATGTGTTTCCGCCGCCGCGGGTAACTTCCGGATAGCCGTAGTTTGTAGCCAGAACATCCCGCTGTGTTACCAGGCAGATTCCGCTCCCCGACGCAAAAGCGTGGTGGTAGCAGTGCCGCGCGTCAATGTCAATGTAATGGCAGGTGGAATCCCACTGTTGGGTGGCAAGGTCAAAGGTGAACCAGGCGATTACACCGGCGTTGGGATAGTCGCCGCCGCTGAAAAGCGCGTAAATCTTGCCGGTTTGGTCGTTGATGACCGGCTGGGCATAGCCATAGCCGCCTTTGGCCGCTTTGGCAAACGGGATATTGGCAATGTGTCCGTTTACTTCATCGGTTTCGGTATCCACTGCCCAGATTGCAACGTTTGCGCCATACTGTGAACCCCACTTATTGCTGACCAGGGTTGCGGCGTAAACATTTTCATCCTTGTCGGCAAAAATAGAGATGCTGCTGGAATCATAGGAGACATAGTCCTGAAACAGAAGCTTCTGTTTGCCGTCCTGAATCTTGACGATGCTGAGTTCGTTAAAATAGGAGTTGCCCCCGTCCTTAGAGTAGATTTCATCGGACAGATAAGCTGCGTAATCGCCATGGGAGGTGTGTACAATACGGGTCTGATGCCCGGAATGAGTGCCATTGCCACAGGTGGAAGGAGTGAGCTTTAACGGCTGAGAGAGTGCGGGCGTCGGTGTGGACGGTACGTCTTCAGCGTAAACGCTGCTGAATCCAGTGGACAGTACCATAACAGCCGCCAACAGATAGGATAGTAGTTTTTTCATTATCCATCAAATCCTTTCTATAAAATCCATGGTTATTATGGTTTAGTCCAATGCGATTTCAGCGTAATACCAGTGGTTGGTGGCGCGGTAACGGGCCGGGAACATCATCTGAACTTTTCCGGTTAATGGTGTTCCGCCGCGTGGGGCTGCAATCACAGGAACAGAGGACGCAGCGTTTTTGCTGTCCAGTGTAATTGATTTTACATTGGAGCCATTGGCGGAAAGAACCTTAGCTGTAGCGGGTTTGTCCTTTTCCATAGCCAGGATGTTCACTTCACCCTTACTGTTCTGGCTAAGACGTCCATAATCGGTGGAGGCCATGGACTTAATAGGCGATGCGGTTCCGTCTATGCTGATGGAGATGCCATCGGCTGAGCTATACAGGACGCAAAGCTTGCCGTCAGAGGTCAGATAAATATCCTTTACCTCAGTAACGCCAGACAGAATCTCCCTGGAGGAAGCAGATGCTGTAACGGCTGTTTCAAAAACTTTTCCACCGGAAACATATACAAAGGAAAGGGAGTTGTTTTTATTGAATACATAAGCCTTTTCCGCGGTTCCGGAAAGTTCCTGTGTTTTAGCGTCGCCTATCCATTTGTTAGAACTGATGTCAAAGGTGAACCAGGCCAAAGAGGTATCTGCCAAGTAGAAAGCATAGATGAACTTCCCGTCAGGGGAAACAGAAGAGGTCAGATAGTTATACTTGTTTTTGGTGCTTGGGAAAGATTTCTGAGTGGTATGTCCGTTTGCAATTTCCTTACCGTTAGAACAGGTCCAAACGTTCAGGACGGCCTTTTCTGTCCCTGCGGTGCCCTTGGATGAGGTTTCCTTGATGACAAAGTTGGAGGAGCCGCCTACCACATATACGCTTCCACCTGTAGCCAGCACATCCACGTCTCCCGCCCGTGTATAGAGCCGCCCAAGGTCGGTAACAGTTTTGCCGCTGACTTTATACATGCTGATTTCGTTAAGGGCTTTATAACCGGAACTGCTGGTGAAAGTATTGCTCCCGGTCATATAAGCTGTATAAATGTCGTCCCCCACCTTGGCAAGCTTCAATGTATCATTAAAGCCCTCTTTATCGGCGGTGCCGCCAACAGCCCCGGTGATATCAAACAACGAGCCTGTTACCACTTCGCCGCTGCTGCCGCCTGAACCTTTTTCATAGAGTACTATTACTTTGGAAGGGGTGGAATCATAGCCCTTGTCAGTAAAGTATCCGCCCCAATCAAGCCAGCCGTGGTATTCATGGAACTGGTCGCCAATGATTCTGAGCAGATTGATGGCATACTGTTCTCCGGCTACCGGGTTTGCGCCCATATCAGTGTGTGGAATGGCCATCATCATGTAAATGACGCCGTTCTCAGCGATAATCTTCTTCTTGACGTTTTTGGTGAGGGCCGCCTGGTTGCTGCTGTTGCCGCC
>JAAWRH010000051.1 GCA_022800935.1 Oscillospiraceae bacterium | reverse complement strand
TTTGTGCTGCTCCCCCTGAGCCGGACTTTTCGGCCCCCGCTCAAGGCGCTTGATTATATTAGCACTTCTTTCTCCTTTTGTCAACTACCTTTCTTCTACTTTTTCTTCATAAATTCTCTTTTTTCTGCTTTTTACCTGAATTTCAAAAGCACTTCCATCTGCAGCAGAAAGATAGAACAGATTCATTTTATCATCTGCTTCTATATCTAGCACATTCATCTCCTCACTGTCATTCAACAGGTCAAAAAGTAAATCCTTAAAATAGTTTAAATCCATTTCTTCTACTCCCTCAAATTAGCTTTTATATATGGTGTGTACACGCACCATATTATTATAATACATCTCCACTTAAAATACAAAGGTGAGGGAGTGTAAATTTATGATTAAGTATGACCGCCTTTGGACCACATTAAAAGCTAAAAACATCAGTCAGTACCGCCTCATCAAGGATTATGGCATAGACAAGGCACAGCTCCACAGACTGCGGAAAAACATGGTTGTAAAAACGCTGATCCTGGATACCCTCTGCCGCATCCTTGACTGCAAAATTGAGGATATTATGGAATACGTTCCGGACAATACAAACTGAGGGCTGATAAGAGTTGAAAGAATTACAATCTTCACGGCCCCTTTTATCACGATTGTGCGGTCATTTCGCTGTTCGCCTGTCCCTTTGCTGTTTTGCGGCGGCGATTGAGTTCATTTTTCCTTGACAGATAATGAATTTTATGATATAACTAGACTGGAGACAGAGTATTGAAAATGCCCCCATACCCCCAAAAACTGCGCCGGCATTTTTATAAGATATTATATTTCCATTGACAAAACCGGCATTGTCCTTCAGAATAATTGGACCCGCTTGGTCAATGAGAATCAAATGAGGAGTGGAATCGTATGAGCCTAGAGTCCTGTTACAGCGCGATGGAAGGCGATTACCAGACCGTGTATGCCCGACTGAGCAAAAACGAGCGCATTATCAAAAAGTTTGTCCTGAAATTTCTGGAGGACGGTAGCTATGATCTCTTGGTTCGCTCTCTTGAAGAGAAGAACTACCGGGAGGCATTCCGGGCCGCCCATACCATGAAGGGCATCTGCCAAAACCTCAGCTTTACCAAGCTGTATAACTCTGTAAACGAATTGGCTGAAACCCTCCGCCCGGAGGATGCCGACGTTCAAAAGGCTGGGGAACAGTTCCTGGATGTGGAAAGGGACTATAAGCAGACCGTTGAAGCAATCCGCACGCTGCAAGCCGAAGGCTGAAGCGGAACAGACTGAATATATCAAGGCGCACTGTCCGGAAAAGACAGTGCGCCTGTTATTTTAACCGGAACACTTTTATATGAGAAGGGAGCTGTCCCAAATCGGAAATTAGCTCCTGGCTTGAGACAGCTCCCCATAAAAGTATTACCCCAGATATTTTCTCAGCATATTCATAAAAAGCTCCATGTTAATAGGCTTGGCCAGGTGGTCGGTCATGCCGTTCTTCATGGCAGCCTCCTTGTCCTCATCCATGGCGTTGGCAGTCATCGCAATGATCGGAAGGCTTCCGACGTCCTCTCTGGGCATGGCGCGGATTGTCCTGGTGGCCTCGTATCCATCCATAATGGGCATCTGTACATCCATCAGAATAGCGTCGTAGTAATTCTCCTCTGCCTTGGTCATCATGGAAACCGCATCGGTTCCATCAGGGGCGGTCTCCACCACAAAACCGGTCTCCGTCAGTATCTCCTCCGCTATCTCACGGTTGAGCTCATTATCCTCCACCAACAGAATGCGCTTTCCTTTAAAATCAAGAGAGGTCCAGGACTCCTCCTCATCTTCTTTTTCGCTGAGGTTGTTGGCTGCCAGCAGGGCGCTCTTCAGATCAGACATGAACAGCGGCTTGGCACAGAACCCTGTCACCCCGGCAATCTTCGCTTCCTCCTCAATATCCGACCAGTCATAGGCCGTCAGGATAATGATGGGAGCCTCATAGCCGACAAGCTTGCGGATTCTTCTGGTGGTTTCAATGCCGCTAAGCTCCGGCATCTGCCAGTCAATGATAAAGGTGTGATAGGGATCTCCATCGTTGTAGGCGCTCTTTGCCTTATAAACCGCCTCTTTTCCGGATGTAGTCCATTCGGAACGCATACCAATCTGCTTGAGCATTTTGTTCACGCTGTCGCAGCTGTCAAAGTCGTCGTCCACCACTAGAGCGCGCAGCCCTTCCAGCTCCTTAAGCTGTACAGCGTTGGCCTTTACGTCCTGAAGCTTCAGGCTGAGCTCTACAATAAATTCACTGCCCTTGCCCTTTTCACTCTTGACAGTGATTGTTCCTCCCATCATATCCACAATGTTTTTGGTAATCGCCATGCCCAGCCCTGTGCCCTGGATACCGCTCTGTGTGGCGCTGGTTTCCCGTTCAAAGGGCTCAAAGATATGTTTTACAAATTCTGGAGACATACCGATGCCGTTGTCTTTCACCGAGAAGATATAGTCCCCATACCCTCTGCGGACAATTGTCTTCTGGGTGATGCGGAAGCTCACCATTCCGCCCGCGGGAGTATATTTTACAGCGTTGCTCATCAGGTTGACAAATACCTGGCTCAGCTTCAGAGAATCGGCTATAACATCCTCGTTGGTCACGTCAAAGGTATCAATAAACAAGTCCATCTGCTTGGCCTTTACCTGGGGCTGTATGATATTGACAAGGTTATGGGTCAGCTCGGAAATATTGCAGGGCTGCTCCTTGATCTGCACCTTGCCGCTTTCGATCCTGCTCATATCCAGAATATCGTTGATCAGGCTGAGCAGGTGGTTGCTGGAAGAGAGGACCTTCTGGAGGCAGTCCTTCACCTGTTCCCGGTTATCAATATGGCTGACCGCAATGGTGGTAAAGCCGATAATGGCGTTCATCGGTGTGCGGATATCATGGGACATATTGGAAAGGAAAGTAGTTTTGGCGTTGCTGGCGTGCCGCGCCTGGGCCAGAGCGTCCCGCAGTGCCTGAGTCTGCTCCATCTGCTTCTTCACCTGACCGGTAATCTCCTTGACGATGGCCATGACAATAATGTCCTCCGTCTCGTCATCCCAGGTCATAATAAAGGACTGGCGAACGCAGATATTCTCCTCGGAATCGTCCTTGAGCCAGTATTCTGCCGTTACCTCCGGCTCTCCCCTGGAAAAGCTTTCTCTCAGCCGTTCCAAATCAACCGCCGCAGTGTAATCCTCCATGGACTCCTCAGCCACATATGGCTCCCATTTTTCAAACCACTCATGGGCACTGCAGGGAGGCATCAGTCCCAGCTTTTCCATCAGGGAGGTGATCTCCCCGTCCTTCACCTGCAAAACATCCTTTTCGATTCTGTCCTTTGTCAGGTTGAATTCATAGGTATACATGGCGTCTGCCATCAGGGCCACTACATACTGCCGTTCCTTACGGTTTGCCACCGAAATCTCCGCCTGTATCCTCAGCTCTCTCTCCTTAACCGCGGTGATATTCTGGCGTACAAACAGGACCTTACTTGCTCTGCTCCCATTGCGCTCCAGGCAGATTATACTCAGATGCTCCCATTCAACGGACCCGTCCTCTTTTTTGACATGCTGCTCATAACGAATATCAGTCTTATCCTCTCCAAGGCCTTTGACAATAGAGTTCTTCTCAAAGCGCTTGAGGAATCTTTCCCTTTCGCCTTCATCCACCAAGAAGGAACACAGGTATTCAGAAAAATCCTCATACCTGCCGCTGGCGGGAAACTGTTCCCGCTCTGGCCGGGTTCCAGCCAGGTATTGATAGGTATCCTTCTCCAAATCAACCATAATAAAGCGAGAAAACAGGGTATTCACACCGCTTATTACATATCCCATCTCCTGGTTTTCCTTTTCCAGCGTCTTTCTTATCTTCCGGGAACGTATTAGGAGGGTAAGGATATATATGATAAACAGCCCAATCAGCAATATCTCCAAAAGGATGCCAACGCGGTTAGCTTCCCGAAGCATCGACTGGGTGACACTTTTGGGGAAGGTCTGAATCAGCACATATCCCTTTTCCGGGAAGCTCATAACGCAGATATTGTCGGTTTTGCTTCCGGCGGAACAGATAAAGGCTTCCTCGCCTCCGTTTTCAAAGACAGTTCTAACCTTCTCCACAGTGGCCTCATCGGCAATTTCCTTTTTCTGAAGCAGAGTAAAAATTTTGCTGGTATCATCCGGAGGAGTAGTGCTGGAGATAATGGTTCCATCCTCCAGGCACAGGAAGGATTCTGCAACTACACCAAAGTAACTGGAAGAGATCATCTTTTTCAGGTATGCGTCTGCTGAATACACGCCCCGCAGTACGCCAACAATCTCATTTCCGGTCGTCACCGGCGCATAGAAACTGACAATAGGACCATTAAAAAGGGGCGAATCCAGAATGACGTTCATGCCGCTTTCGCCTTTCATTCCGTTGATATAATATTCCTCATCTTTGGAGTCTGCCATCCGTCCATCCGGGGCAAGTGTAATCCCTTGAGCGTCGGTATACCGGAAAGCGTCAAAAAGGGCGTTGGCCTCCATACCCTCCAGCATTTCGGCGGTGACATCCGAATCGGAGAGGCTCTGCCCCAGAAAATAGGAATAGGTACTCACACGGTTCAGGGCATTGTTGAATTCGATATCAATATGGACCACTGTCTGTCGGGCGGCATCCATTGCGTAATTCAAATTTTGTTTTTCAATTCGTTTGCTGTTTTCGGTAGAATACCAATAAAACAGCATGATAATCGCCAGCAGAAGGACCAGAATATTCATACCCTGCAATGTTTTTTGATGTTCAAGCATTTGAAGAAAACCCCTCTCCATGTCAGCAGAATCCGCAGGAAAAAATAACCGGCGGCATCTCATATTTCTATGTTTTTAAGATAAAAACGCCGGTGGATAAATCACGCTAATATTTAGTATAGTATATTCGGCAGTAAAAGTCCATCAAAATTTTTTTGTGGGGCATTCTTTTTACCGTAAAATCCTATACCCATACCCTTCCAGCACAATCTCCGCCGCTGTCTCACCGGTAAAGAGGTCTGTCCATTCTCCTCCCATTCGGAGCGTGTCCCCTTTTCCGTCGATATTGACCAGGAACAGGAATCTTTCTCCCCTGTCGTTTACTCTGGGAACCGACAATGTAGAAATCGTTGTGGGATACTGCTGCGTCACCTCCGCCTGCCGTACCGCGTCCTGAAGAAAGCCCTTTAAAAAGGAAATCCCATCTTCTCCCTCCGGCATGGCGGCAAGGGTATACACATACCCTCGTCCCACCTGATGCCGTGTCGCAGCGCTGGCGGCGGTATGGAGCGTGGTGCGGTAGGACGCAAGGCTTTCGGTATCCGTCCCCGCCGCCGGTTCACAAGGGGCGGCCCAGTAAACCGGCCGGCAGGCGCGGCCAAAGCCCTCCATCCTCCCATCGGTGCCGTCCGCACGGTAAAACTGGGTTACGCGGATGCCGCATAGGGCCTCCAGCTTTCCCAAGGCATGGTCAGTATGTACGGTATGTTCCATTGTGCGGTAGCCGGTCATCGGCCCGATTACCGCAACACCTCCCTGCTCCACAAAGCGGTATAGCCTTTGCAGGAGTTCCTCCTCCACCGCCGGGAGAAAGGGAACCAGAACCATCCGATAACGCTCCAGCTCCGCCCCCTCGCTGATGACGTCCCGGTGAAGTCCCATATCCACAAGGGTGTCATAAAACCGGCGTATCTGCTCCGGGTAGCGGATATCCGCCATGGGCTCGGACTGAAAGAAGGCGTTGGCATGGTCTGAGAAAAGAAGAGCGGTTTGGGGCTGTTCCACCTCTGTAACAGAAAGAATGGGCTCCAGCTTCCGCAGAATTTCCCCAACCTCCTTTACATTGTCATAGCCCAAGCCATGTTCTCCCCAACTGTACAGAATGGAGCCATGGGGAATTTCGCAGCCGGTACGCTGCTGTCTCCACAGCCAGTAGCTGAATCCCCTCGCTCCGCAGGCTGCGGCAGCGACAGCCTCGCACCGCAGATACCCCTGGGGATGGGGCGGTGGGGTTCCGTAAGTGTGCCCCGCGTGGGAGGGGCTGGTTTCCATCACCCAAAACCGCTTTCCGCCCTTTAAGGCTCTCCAGCGGTCAAACTGCATCTGGAAGTTCAGGAAATTAGTATACTGTGGGTAGGCATCAAAGGAGACGAAATCCAGCGAATGAAACAGAGCCTCATTGTCCAAGGCAAAGGTGATTCCCGTATTGTGGGTAATGGGGGCGGTGGAATACTTTCGGATAATTCTCGCCTGACGGTGGGCAAAGTCGTTGATCTTCTCCATAGAGAAAATACGGTAGTTAGTGGTCAACGACGGATTGTGGAGAAACGGTGTCGCCACAGGCTGGGGGACTTCCTCAAAACAGGAATAAGCCTCGCTCCACACTTCCGTCCCCCATGCCTCGTTGAGCGCTTCAATGGTTCCGTATTTATTCCTGAGCCACTGGTGCCAAAGTCCCTTGCAGGTGGGGCAGCAGCACTCCTTCACATGGCATTTCAGCTCGTTGTCCAGCTGCCAGGCCGTCACGCCGGGAAGGCTGCCCAGTTCCCTGGCCATCGCCTCCACAATCTGGAAGGCGTGCAACTGGAAGAAGGGGTGGTTGGTACAGACGTGCTGCCGCGCCCCATGCTCATAGGCAACCCCATCCTGGTTGACAAAGGCCGTCTCCGGATGGCGAAAGGTCAACCAGCGGGGCGGCGTGGGCGTAGGGGTGCAAAGAACAGTGTCAATCCCGTTACACTTCAAAAGGTGAATCATATTTCGGAAAAAGCTCAGATTAATTTTTCCGGGTTCGGGCTCCATTTTATGCCAGGCAAACTCTCCGATGCGCACACAGTTGATCCCCAGGGCCTTCATTTCCTGGATATCCTGGGAAATTTCCCTTTCCGTCCACAGTTCGGGATAATAGGCTGTTCCGTAGTAAAACGGCTCTGCCATGTAGATCGCCCCTTTCCATTATTTTTCTGTTGGTGCTGAGGTCTATACGAAGCACCCATTGTGCAGGCCTTATAGCCCCGGCACGGTGTGAATATAACAAGGCCGCCGCAACCAGCCTTCCAGGGAAAATTCCAGGAAAGCCAGCTCCGACGACCCCCCAGCAGTAAACCGCAGCTCCTCATTCCCTCAGCAGGTCTCGCCCCCGTTGGTATATTGCTGGAGCTGAGCCTTTAAGCGGCTGTTTTCCTGCCGCAAACGTTTTATTTCGAGCTGGTATGCAATACGCCGGAGAAGCTGTATCTCCGTCACCGGCCTGGTGACAATCTCCGCGGCCCCTTGTTCATACAGCTTTTGGATGATTCTCATTTCTCTCTTGTTTTCCATAAGGGTAAAGATAACAGGAATATCCCTAGTCCGTTCATCCTGTTGGAGTACCTTCAGGACTTCCAATCCGTTCATCCCTGTGGTCATCTCCACGTCCATAAGGATTAGGTCCGGGAGGGGGTTGGATTTGAGAAAGCCCAGGGCTTGGACGCCAGAACTTATTTCAATGCCGGTATAGTCAGGCTCCAGATGCGCCTTGAATATGGCGTTGCTGATACTGTCGCTGCTTACAATCATAACACTGCCCATTAAAAAACACAGCCCCCAATTAAATAAGATATATGAACAACAAGCACATTATTTTAATCTCCTCGCGGTAGTAAGGAGCAGAACAAATCAATTGAATTGTCTCTTGCCAGAGGGAATACTGTTTTCACTCTGCCCACCGCTGCCGCTAAAACATACTTTTTCCTCTCATTGTCTTTACTATTATATTATTATACCATAAAATATTCAAAAAAAGCAACAAGATTCATATGTCTGCCTATAAAGACTGCTTTATAGAATAGGGCACAAATACATTTACTTTTCGATTTTATCATTAATTTAGTTAGCGCAAATCATTGTCCCTGCTTTTTTGTATATTATTAACATATTGCTCATTGGAAAATTAGCAAAAAATCCGCCTTCCCGATTTCGGTGGGAAGGCGGACAGCAAGGTATAAAATCTCCCGTCGGAATTATCCGACAGAAAGTGTTTTATTGCCCTGAAATTTTAATCTGTCTGCCGCTCTGGGCGCAGTCCTTCAAATTAAAACAGGTTATAAAGTGGGTTACTTATCAAAAAGAAAACCCGCTTTATGGAGAATGCGTTTCCCTGGCCCCGCTCGGTGTTTTGTTTCCCTTTGCTGTGATTATATTATAGCATACTGTACCCAGTATGTAAATTGACAAAATAGACAAATGTACCCAGTATGATTTATACAATATTCATACTGTACCCACTATGATTTATATGATATAATATCTATAGGGGGTGAATAGATGGGGAGAACGTCCAGTGCGGTTAAAGACCGTTACAATGCCAAAGCCTATGACGAAATAAAAGTCAGGGTCAACAAAGGCCGTAAGGCCGAAATCCAGTCCTACGCCGAAGCCCACGGCCAAAGCGTCAACGGCTTTATTAACAGAGCTATTGATGAAACGATGGAGCGGGACAAGGAAGGAGGTGAAGACATTGACACCCAGAGAGTTGTTAAACCTGGTGGATTGGCTCAGGGCGCAGGGAATGAGTAACGACAAGGTCGTTGAATGCCTGGAGGCAGTAGAAGGCTGCAAAATTATTTTGCAGGACACCAGCGCGGACACAAAGAAGCAGGAATAAGCACACAAAGGGCCGGGGAGATGCTCCCTGGCCCCTCTCCCTGACACGCTTGAAAGCGTACAGCAGGCCGCAGAGGCCACGGGGGATAAACTGGAATATGACCGTAAAGGAGGAGCAAGCCATGAGTAACCGGGAATTTGCAAAAAACCTGATAGACTATGTGCCCGAAAACAAATTGCTTTACGTTGTGGGCTATCTGCAAGGCATAGTAGTCCCTGATGAAACACCGAACACTGCCACTATCGCCGCTATACAGGAATTAGAAAGCGGCGGCGGGGAGCTATGGACAGGAAGCACGGAGGACTTTTTTGCTATGCTGGACGCAGAGGATGAAGCCAATGCTTGATTTAAAATTCGGTTCACAATTCAAGCGCGACCGCCGTCTATGTGTCAAACGCGGGTATGATATGAGACTATTGTCCGCAGCAGTGGAAACCTTGCGCATCCCCGCAACCCTGCCCCCTCAAAACCGCGCACACAATCTATCAGGAAATTGGGCAGGCTACCAGGAATGTCACCTTGCCCCTGTATGGCGTTTTCAGTGTGTAGGTGAAAATTTGCCCGCCCGCTCAAAAGGGCTTAAAATGCTTCAATAATAGGCCCTGTAAGCGATTCCCAATCAGGAATCATGGCGGTGTTGCCCGCGCTCGTCTGGAACGCCTCCACCAGCGCATCAAATGCGCCCAGCTTTTCGCCCATCGCATCAGCGGAGCTGTCGCCCTGGAGGGCAATGGCTCTCAGCTCCATAACACGTTGATCTGCCGGGCCATACCGATTTTCCATGTCCTCGACGGCGGTGGCGGCGTATTTGCCAATAATCCGCGCCATTGTGTCGTTCCCCTTCGCCATTGCCCTGTTCATCAGCCGCACATACTCATCACTCCGCAGTATACCGCATTTGAGTAACTCCAGGGTGTGGGCATCAATGGCAGACGGGTCGGCGCTGTATTCGTCCCCCAGCGCCACAGATAGATCCCGCCGAATTGCTGACAGGCTGCTGAGGGTGGTGGCGGGCAGTTCTCGACGGCACTTCTCATAGGCGGCTTTGGCCTCCACATAGTCAGCTTCTGCCCTGGCCGCCTTTGCCATTACTTCCGCATCCACCATGCCGGTACGTGGGGCGCGGTTCTCCTTCCGGCACTGCTCCGCTGCACTCAAATCTGCATTCGCCTTTTGGATTTTGGCAAGCACATCCCTGGCGATAGCCTCCGCCTTTACCATGTAATTTTTCGATTTACTCATTGGTGGTCTCCTTTCATTGCGCAGTCATCGGCGCAGTTGGTATTAGTGTAGGGACATTTCCTTCCTGTGTTTGGGCTGGGGCATTTTTGAACGCAGCCCATTGCGGTATGCCACGCCATCCTTCACCTTGTCCACCTACTGCCACACTTCTGAACGCATGATGCAGGACACAGCAAAACGGATGCAAAGTTATTATGATACCCTTGCTGAAAAGGGTCAAAAAATTCTGTAAAGGGTATTTTAAAGGGTAAAGCCGTAAAAATAGACAGCAAAAAACCCCGCAAACACGCATGTTTACGAGGTTTTCTGTTCACGGAGAAAGAGGGATTTGAACCCTCGCGCCAGTTGCCCGGCCTACTCCCTTAGCAGGGGAGCCTCTTCACCACTTGAGTATTTCTCCAGGTGAATGGGTCGGAAACGGAAATTGGCGGAGAGAGTGGGATTCGAACCCACGGCCCTATCGGGTCACTGGTTTTCAAGACCAGCTCCTTAAACCGCTCGGACATCTCTCCGTTTCTGCGACGAGTTATATTTTAACATATGCTCAGGAAAATGTCAATCGCTATTTTTACTTTTTTCAGTTTCGGCCCCAAAAATGGACAGCCCACAGGCTGTAATATGGGCTGTCCGCAAAAAATCGTCAAAATTGATTCAGCTTCGCAATGGTAATTCCCGTATAATAATGTCTGAGAATGTCCTTCCAGTCCTCTCCCTTTTTCCCCAGATACTCCGCCCCGTATTGGGACATCCCCACGCCGTGCCCATACCCGCAGACCCTAAATAAAAATGACCCGTTGATGTATTCCACTGTAAAATTGGAGGATCGTAGCCCCAAAGCCCCCCGCACATCAATTCCGTCCAGTTGCTCCCCGCAGAGAGTCAGGGCCGTCACATAGCCGGAGCTGCTCCGCTCAAAGTCTCCGAACCATTCCGAGGGCTCCCCTGAAAAATCAGAGTCCTCCATCAGCCCTACCATAGCGAACGCCTCCTTCAGTTCCTCAGGGGAGAAGAGCTCTGCCGTCTCATAGTTGGGGGCGTACTGGTCCCCGACGCTCTCCACCGGCACCAGATAGGGGGCGGAGCCCTGCCATACATTGGAGGCGTCCTCTGTCATTCCCCCGCAGGTGGAATGATACGCGGCCACAATGGGATTTTCCCGGTACAGCATCACATAGCCTAAAACCGGCTTCACCGCCTGCTCAATGGTATCCCAGTAGACCGCGCCGGTTTCCTCGCCGTAGCGCTCCAGATATTGTTCCCGCGTGACATATCCCTTCCAATCGGAGGGGTCTGCCGCAAAGTCCGCGCCGTTCAGGGCAGGGTCAGGCTGCCGGGCGTTGTCGTATTTGGCCCGCAGGGCATAAGTGTAGCAAGCGACCGCCTGCGCCTTCAGCGCCTCTTCCGAAAAAGTCGGCGGCATCTCCGCGCTGACAGCGCAGACAGTGTACTCCTCCGCCGTCAGGGTGTGCAGTTCTCCGGTAGTCAGGTCATAAATCGTAAAGCTGTCGCTGTCCGGCAGGGTAACGGAAACCGGTTCCCCCTCCGCCATGGCAGAGCTGGAGGGGACTAAAACAGGCAGAGTATCCTCCCCGCTTTGGGAAGCCTGGGGTCTGGTGTTTGCCGGTACGTCCCGCACTGTCAAAGATTCCCCTTCTTCCCTCTGTTTCTCCGTTTTCTTTGATTCCTTCGATCCTTCCAGGAGCTCAGACGCCTCTCCCCCAGATATGGCTGCGGAGGAGGAAAGTGGTTGAGAGGGCATACCTCCCCTTCCCTCCTCTGGATGGGAGGTCAAACCATAGGCAGCCAGCGGAATTCCCAGAATCAGCAGCGCCAGACACACGCACAATGCAAGGTTTACCTTCATCTTTTTGCTTTCCTTTCCTGTATTTTTCAGGCCAGTTTCCCCAAACGCCTTCCAGCGGAAGCGGGAAGCCGGTCTGTTTTGCGATGGTGGATTTTAAAAAAGTTTTTGCCTTATTTTTCAAAATAAAAGAAACTTTTAAGGGCTTTTTTATTTATAATGAAATAGTTTATCCGAAAGCTTTCATTTTTGTCAAAAAACCGTCCTTTAAGAATTGACATTTGCCCTTCATTCAGGTACAATAATTCTATCATCCTTGGGAAAATTTATGTTTTACACAAAAAAATCTTCTGTTACCGAATGAAAGATGGAGTGAACGATTATGCAAAATGTAAACATGCCGATTCATCATTACGACGACCGGGACGCTATGTGGGATATCCAATCCATATGCAGCCAGTTCAAAGAATATAACACCATTGATACAGACCTCTATAAAATCTACCCGGTGGCACGGGGACTCCGCAATCCAGACGGCACCGGCGTGGTGGCCGGCCTGACTCAGATTTGTAACGTCCACGGTTATGTCATGGACGAAGGGGAAAAGTCTCCGGTAGAGGGCCGGCTTTCCTACCGCGGGGTGGATATCAACGACCTGGTGAAGGGGTGTGTAGAAGAGCATCGCTTTGGCTTTGAAGAGGCAGCTTGGCTCCTTCTGGTGGGGAAGCTGCCCACCCAGGCCCAGCTCACCACCATGCGGGAGCTGATGACCCTTTACCGGGAGCTGCCGGACAGCTTCGCCGAGGATGTGCTGATGAAAACCCCCTCCAACCAGCTGATGATTCAGCTTTCCAGAGGGGTATTGGGGCTGTATTTTTACGATGAAAATCCCGACGACCTGTCGGTTGAAAACCAGATGCGCCAGTCCTTCCAGCTGATTGCCCGGCTGCCCAGCATTATGGTGATGGCTTACCAGATCAAGCGGCGGTTCTGGGACCGGGAGAGCATGTACTTCCACCAGCCCCTTCCGGACCATTCCATCTCCCAGACCATCCTGCGGATGCTCCGGGCAGACACCCAGTTTACCGAGGAGGAGGCCCGGCTGCTGGATATCTGCATGATTCTCCACGCCGAACACGGCGGCGGCAACAACTCCACCTTTGCCGCCCGCGTTCTCTCCTCCTCCGGAACGGACATTTACGCTGCCATCTCCGCCGGAATCGGCTCCCTGAAGGGGCCGCGGCACGGCGGGGCCAACAAAAAGGTCCGGGAAATGGTGGAATTCATCAAGCAGGACGTTCAGCACTGGGACAACGACGGGGAGGTCAAGGATTATCTCTCCCGTCTGGCCAACAAAGAGGCTGGAGACCGTTCGGGGCTTATCTATGGCATGGGCCATGCGGTCTACACCAAAAGCGACCCTAGGGCGGTGATTCTCAAGCGGAGCGCCCGGCGGCTTGCACAGCTCAAGGGCTTTGAGGATGAATTCGCGCTGCTGGAGTCGGTAGAACGGCTGACGCCGGAGGTATTGAGCGAAAAGGGCAAGGACAAGGTCATCTGCGCTAACGTGGACCTGTATTCCGGACTGGTATACAAAATGCTGGGCATCCCCGACGAGCTGCACACGCCCTTGTTCGCGGCGGCCAGGGTTGCGGGCTGGTGCGCCCACCGGATGGAGGAGATTGTCTGCGGCGGGCGGCTGATCCGCCCGGCGTACAAGGCGGTTCTGCCGCACCAGAGCTATCTGCCGCTGATGGAGAGGTAATACCAGTGAAAGTAAACTATATGGAGCACACAGAGGCGGTGCTGGCGGATACCTTCCGGGACCTCTGGCCGGTGGACGAGCAGTCGTGGGAGCGTTACACCCCGCCGGACAGGTACAACAACGCCCGCCTTGACCTGGTGCTGACCCCGGAGGAGATACGGCAGTTATATCAATCCGGGGACGTGGAGACCATGCTGGCGGAGATTGACATTGAAGAGGTGCGCGGGTCCTTAAAGGCCTCCGATATTAAGTCCGGCGAACCGGATGAGTTCAATTATGCCGCGTGGAGTCTGTTCGCGTTTGACGGTTAATCCGTGTGAATTCGATAAAAAATGGCTGTCTCAAACGGGAAGTTTATTCCCGATTTGAGACAGCCTGTATTCTGTTGTTCTGAGCACCATCTACCGGTCCGCTCAAGATGTTTCAGCGGCATAAATGCCGCCTCACCTTTCGCTGGGCCAAAAAGCCCGGATTGCTTCCTTTAATGGGTTTACAGGGTCTACCGTTGAGCTACCACCAAAACAAGTAAATAAACGGGCTTTTTGGATTGGTGCTTTTTAGGTGGGGGTTTACGAACTTTTATGTTAGCGCAGGGGCTTTTCGCGCCTGCGGGCGCGACCAGGGCTCTGCCCTGGACCTGCCACTTTCGAGAAAGCGGCCAAAGCTTTTTCTCCTTGGCAAAATTTTTGGGCCTTCCCACATTTTTAGGACGCTGCGGGCGCAGCACCGCATTGGGTCTCACTCGCTCTTTTCCCGCTCCTCCTGCCCCACCATGGCGTTCCCCGCCTGGTCAACACTCCTCTGCACTACCGCCAGAATTTTCCTCAAAAATCCCGGCGCAGCCGACCCCATCTTTATCCCGTTCTCCAGAATACTCCCCATATCCGTGACAATATACCAAACCAGCACAATCGGACATAACATTACACTGTAGGAAAACGGAAGCTCCATCCCAGGCAGCAGCTCCACCATCCGCCCGATAAGCGCATCCGCCATCAGCGAAACCATCACTATCGTAATGCTTCCCCCTTTGTGCCAGATTCCGTCCCGCGCAATGGAGCTCTTCCACTCATGATTCCGCTTGGCCGCCAGGCTCCCCGTCACCCAGTCCATCACCATGCACGCCCCGTACAGCATGACCAGCCAGCCGAACCACCCCAGCGCAGCCGACACCGCTCCGAAAAACAAGGACACCGCTGCCTTAAAATTGGAAACCTTTTCAGTCATCTTTTCCATCTCCCTTCTCACTTTGTGTGGAATGTTCTTTCTTTTGATGCTTTCTCATTTTATCCTCCTTCATAAATTCTCTTTACGTGATTATTATAAGCCTATATTCGCGAATTGTCAATAGATTTTAGAACTTTTGTTCTTATTTAGAAAAATAAAACAGCCTCCCCAAACAAAAGTCATGGGGAAGCTGTTATCTTTCGGGGCGCTCCGGCCCCCTCTTCTCCTTATTTTTTCAACACCTGACCGCGGATATGGCGGAAAGTCTCCTCCTCTCCCCGGTCCCGCAGCATCAGCAGCAGACTTTCCAGCAGCTCCCGGCTGGCGGGGTGGAGCAGGTATTTGCTCTTGGACTTGGCGTAATATTCCCACGGGTCCCCGTCCTGGTAAAGCTCCTTCCGGTAGGTCTTGCTGGCGGCCATGCGGTCGCAGAACATCTCCACCACATATTTCACCGGCATCTCCATCCCGGTCAGGGGGAGGGGATTTTCCTCCGGCGGCTGGAGGGAGTAATCGATCCAGTATTCCAGATGGTGCTTGTTCCGGCCCTTGTGGTGGAGCCAGGCGCTGGAGTACCCTCTGTCCAGGCGTTCCGCGTCATTGGGGCTCCGGTTCCCCTGGAAGTAACGGACCCCCACCAGAAATTCAGCGGGGGAATACTTGGAGAGATCATGGAGAAGCCCCTGACGGTACAGGCCTACCCGAAAGCAGGCCTTCATCACCAGAAATCTATGATGGTTGATGGTTTTCAGATGTTCAAGCCAGTTCATGGGGCCTCCTTTTGGACAGGAAATGGGCGGCGGAATGGATTGGATGAATATGCTTCTCCATTCATTGTATCGCATTCCGCCGGTTTTCACAAGAGAAAAATCCTGTCGGGCCAAAAGAGACAAAATTTACATATCATTCCGAAGCCCTCCCCCGAAACAGCCACAGGGGAGGGCCGACGATGAAACGAAGGATATCCCGCGGAACGGGAGATCCATGTACCCCATGGGTTGAGGTACAAGAGGGACATGGTAAAATTTATCCCTCTATATAATATAATAACAGTTGACCAGAGAAAATGTGACGCTTTTTTTCAAAAAATCTCAAAAAAATTTTTTTACCGCAAAAGCGCCAGGCTTCCGGTGAGCTTATCCACCTTTTTCCGTTCCCCGCACAGGGCAATCCCGGTATATACAAGGTCCTTTCCCGGCGTGACCGCCATCTTCTCAATATACTCCCAGTAGGTCTTGCACCGCTGGGCCAGCTGGGTAAAGTCCGCTGTCACCACATCCCCATACTCTGGGGTTTCCAGCTTCTCCAAAAGCTCCCGCAGCTCCTCCTCCTTGCAGCCGAGAACCGGAATGGGGTTCTCTACAATCCCCAGATGAACCCGCTCGTCCCCGTCCATCACCGGCTCCCCCACCAGCTCCGGCAGCTCCTTTCCCATGGTAATCCCCAAAATCCCCGCCGCGTTGGCGGAAAGTCCTGTGGGCAGGCCCTTCAGCAGCACAATGACACATTTCTTTTCCATCTGTTATCTCCCCTTTTCTAATCCCGGAACGTTTTCCTCAAAGATTCTTTGGTACTGTTTGGGGGTCAGCCCTATCCGGGCCTTAAAGGCGTTGGTAAAATGGCTCTGGTCGGAAAACCCCGTCTCCGCCGCCGCGTCGATGGGCTCCATTCCCCCCTCCAGCAGCCCCTTGGCCGCGCTGATGCGCGCCGCCTCCAGGTACCGGTAGGGGGTAATCCCCCTCTGCCGGGTAAACTCCCGGATAAGGCGGTACCGGCCCATTCCCGCCAGTCCCTCCAGGTCCTCCAGCCCAATCCGCTGTCCGTAGTTTTGCTCCAGGTATTCGCACACCCATGCAACGCCGTCCTGTCCCTTTTCCTCCGCCTCGGCTGTGCCGCCGTACAGTCCCAGGATACGCTCCATCAGCAGCAGATACTGTTCCTCCCGGAGCAGCCTGTCTCCTGCTCCCTCCATAATCCCCTGGTGGAGCTCCCGCAGCGCCCCGGTAATCTCCGGCGGAGCCCTCAGGGCAACCGGCTGGGAAAAGGCGATCAGCCCTCCACCGGCGGCGGGAATATCCAGGGCGCGGGCGGTCCGGTCCATCACCTCCGGCTTGATGTTCAGGCAGCGGTAGTCCAGAGATTGATCGTCCACCGCCTCGCAGGCGTGGCTCGCCAGCGGCTGGAACAGCAAAAGGTCTCCTGGTCCCACAATCCATTCCATCTGTCCGCAGAACAGGCGGCGCTCCCCCTGTTCTATCAGCCCTATGACATAATAGGGATGGAAATGGTTTGGAAACTTCTGCTCAACCCCCTGGAACTGGTAGGCCTCGATTTGCAGGTCCCTGTCAAACCGGACACTTCTCTTTTCATCTTCGTTTGTCATAGCCGTTCTTCACCCCACCAAAAGAATACCACAGTCGGAATCGGAAAATCTTGAAAAATATTGCGGGAAAGAAAGGTCCGCGCACCCAAACCGGATGCGCGGACGTAAGAACCTGTATAGAAAGGGAGAAAAACAAATTTTAGAAGTCGATTTCCTTGTCGTAGAAGCAGGCCAGCAGCAGCTTCTCCATCTCCTCCTGAGAGGGCTGACGGGGGTTGGAGCCGGTGCAGGCGTCGGAGATAGCCAGGGCGGCAACGTCCTTCAGCTTGGAGTTAAACTCCTTCTCGTCGATGATCCCGCCCTCGTAGTCCTTGATGCAGGTGGGGATATCCAGGGAGGCGTTCATCTTCTTCAGCTCGTCGATAAGGGCGTCCACCATGGCGGTGGTGTCCTTGCCGGTCAGGCCGATAAAGGCGGCAATCTCGGCGTACCGCTTGGCGGCTTCCGGGTTCTTGGAGTTGTACTTGATGACCTTGGGCAGGTACATGGCATTGGCGCAGCCGTGGACAATGTGGCCGCCGCTGTACGCCGCGCCGGTCTTGTGGGCCATAGAGTGGACAATGCCCAGCAGTGCGTTGGAGAAGGCCATACCGGCCAGGCACTGGGCGTTGTGCATCCGTCCGCGGGCGTCCATATCCCCGTCGTAGGAGGCCTTCAGGTCATTGTGAATCATCTTGATGGCGTGGAGGGCCAGGGGGTCGGTGTAGTCGCAGTGCAGGGTGGAGACATAGGCCTCAATGGCATGGGTCATGGCGTCCATACCGGTGTGGGCGGTCAGCTTCTTGGGCATGGTCTCCGCCAGGTCGGGATCGACAATGGCCACGTCGGGGGTGATATTGAAATCAGCCAGAGGGTACTTGATGCCCTTCTGGTAGTCGGTGATAACCGAGAAGGCAGTGACCTCGGTGGCGGTGCCGGAGGTGGAGGGAACGGCGCAGAACTTGGCCTTGGTGCGCAGGGTGGGGAAGTTAAAGGGGGTGATCAGCTGCTCAAAGGTGGTTTCGGGGTACTCATAGAACGCCCACATCGCCTTTGCCGCGTCGATGGGGGAGCCGCCGCCGATGGCTACAATCCAATCGGGCTGGAACTCGCGCATTGCCTCGGCGCCCTTCATAACGGTTTCCACGCTGGGGTCGGGCTCAACGTTCTCGAACAGCTTTACCTCCATACCGGCGTCCTTCAGGTACTGTTCCGCACGGCCTAAAAAGCCGAACCGCTTCATGGAACCGCCGCCCACGACGATAATCGCCTTGGAGCCCTTCAGGTTTTTCAGCTCCTCCAGGGAGCCCTTTCCGTGGTACAGGTCACGGGGCAGAGTAAAACGAGCCATATGTATTACCTCCAGACATAAAATAAAAATTTGTAGGGACATTTATTCCAACAAACCCGCCCCCGGCGGGCATTATGGACCTGAAAAAAGATTGACTATTTTTTAACAGCTTCATTATAGCACGAAATAGGGAAATTGCAATAGCGAAAATGTTTAAAAATTTCTTTAAATTTTTGTGGCTGTAAGGCGGTTCACTGTTCTCCCTCCATATCTTTTAAAACATCCCGCATATCTCTACAAAAAGTATATATTTTTTCGTCTATCGTCTTGGGAAGGGGAACGATCTTGAAATACCTCTGTGGTGGTTTGTTTAGGTAATCCAGACCAGCTGTCATCACATAATGTGAATTCACCCCACAGTTATATTCTGAGTCTAAAAGGTTCCATGTCATCTGGTAAAGCATTACTGTCTGCTCATCTGTCCCATACTCTCCCGTTACAATATTAAACGCCCTGTCGTTAAACAGCATATAAGTTCCATCCAACAGATGAACCCTGGCACGGTACCAGGGGACATAATTCCTTGTTGCCTCCCCCATCTCAGGGAAGGGTATTTCGTGGAGAAGAAAGCTGTCCGAGGTTGTTCTCCAAAATCTGTCTTTTTCTACTGGCAGCCAGCGATGCCAATAGGAAAGATATATATTGTCACCGTCCATGGCGGCGTCAGAAAAAATCATACCG
>JAAWRH010000050.1 GCA_022800935.1 Oscillospiraceae bacterium | reverse complement strand
GGAGCAGCTCTTATCCTGTTGCCCTTGGCGCCATCGCCCGGTCCGCGAAAGATGTTGTCGGCGGCTGAGCGCCGCCTCCAACCTTTCGCTGGGCCAAAAAGCCCGGATTGCTTCCTTTATTGGGTTTACAAAGACTGGGGTTGGTTTACCACCTGAACAAGGAAAAGACGGGCTTTTTGGGATAAGTGCTTTTTAGGCGATGTTTAACGTGCTTTTTTGGTTGGTGCAGGGTGTTTCGCGCTTTCTCGAAAGTGGCCAAAGCTTTCAATTTGCTTGGGGTTTCTGCTCAATACTGGTTCATGTGCAGGCCCAGGGCCCTGCGCCAGCTCGGCCCTGCTGAATACTGATACCGCTGTATCATGCTCTCATAATGCCGCTGCGCCTGCATGGCAATACAGCCTGTCCCATATTCCCTCGCCGTCCGTACCGCCCCCAGCCTCAGCTCCGCCCCCAGCGCCTCATCCTCCAGCAGCCGGGCGGCACAATAGGACCATTCCTCCACATCCTCGCCAGTCAAAAATCCGTTCCTGCCTGAAACCACTACATCCCCCGTTCCGGAGGCCTTTACCGCCACCACCGGGCACCCCGCGGCCATCGCCTCCAGCAGAACAATCCCCTGAGTCTCCGATTTGGATGCAAACAAAAACCCGTCGCACGCCCCGCAGTAGTTGACAATCTCCTCGTTGGGGATCGACCCCAGAAAGCGCACAGAGTCCCCCAGACCCATGGCCTCCGCCTGGGCCGTCAGGGGAATCCGCAGCGGCCCGTCCCCTAGGAACAGCATCCGGAAGGAGTCCCCTACCCGCTCCTTCAGCCGGGCAAGACCCTGGAGCAGGAAGGGAAGGTTCTTTTCCTCCGCCAGCCGGGAGATGGTGCAGAGCAGGTGTTTTTTCCCGCCGAGAAACCGTTCCCGGATTTCCGCGGCCCGCTCCTCATCCGGCGCGTAGGCGGATTCCGGCAGGCCAGTGGGCATGACCTCCACAGGGGTCTCCACCCCCTGATTGCGCAGATGAAACGCCATCGACCGGGAGGGGGCGATGACTAGACTGCACTGGTTGGCAAAGTGCCGGATAAAGCCGGGGACAATCTCCTCCTGGGCAACCCTGAGCACTCCGCCGCAGGCAGAGGCAAAAAGGGGATTCCTGGACCGCTCCACTCGATTTTGGAGCCGGGCATACAGTTTTAGATAGTGCAGGTACATCTCATACCTGGTGTGGTAGGTAAAGGCCACGGGGATATGATGCTTCCGCCCCAGGTGCAGGGCAGCTTGTCCGATCATCATGGGGTGGTGGACGTGAATCATATCCACATCCAGGATACGGAAGATATCCTCAATTTTAGGGTCAAAGCAGTTGGGAATCTGAAGGTTCCCGCTGAGGGTGTGGGCAAAGCTGCCGTATCGGATGATATAAGGGTCCTCGTCCTCCCCGCCGCCCGGATATTCCGGCGCAAAGATGTACACGGTATGCCCCAGCTCCCGCAGTCCGCTGCTCAGCCGCTCCACCGAAATGGGCACCCCGCCGATATAAGGCTTGTAGTTGTTGGTCATCATGGCAATTCTCATCTGTGCATAACCCCCTCATAATAAAAATATTGCCGCTGAAATGGACGCTGATTCAATCGCAGCTAATTTTTAGGTAATAATTCTGCATATTTCGATTTTTTCTGCATCAATATGAAAGCATATCCACCACACTCCGGCAAAAACCTTCTGCCGGGGCACAATTCCAACGGATTCAGAAATTTTCAGCGTAATGTTCCAAAGTCATTTGATAAAAAAGGAAAGCACTCTGTCTCCAAAGACATAGCCCGCCCCGACAAAAAAGAAGTTCCATATCATAATCCCCAGTGTGGAGCTGAGCGTATACTTCCAGAAATCCATCTCCAGCACCCCCGCAGGAATGGAGATGAGGGTGCGGACCATGGGAATCAGCTTGCTGACGAACACCCCCCAGAACCCCTTTTCCCGCAGGATATTAAAGGTTCTGTCGATGGCCTCTTTATGTTTCGGGAACCGTTTCAGATATTTCTTTAAAAACACCGCTCCCCCAAAGCGTCCCACGCAGTATAAAATCCAGCTTCCCACCAGTCCGGCGCTAACCGAAAGCACCATGGTCATAAAAAAGCTGATGCCGCCCTTTGCCGCCCAGATTCCCGCCATAGGCATGATGATTCCCGCCGGAAAGCCGGGCAGGTTCATATATTCCAGCAGCACGATGATAAACACCGCCCAGCCGCCGTAGAGTTCCAGATAATGGGTAAAGGTTGCCACGTCCATTTTTAGTTTCCCCCCGTCTTTGCGACAGCTTTCATCAGCCGTAATCCCAAACCAAAACAAAAACCCCTTTGCACATTCAGCTCCCCTTGTCTGACAATAGGTTATCACCCTCAGGTGACTTTTCGGTGACATTTCCGGCTGTTTTTCCTTTATCTTGATTCTACTATCTTAAACCATTTTATTGTGTTTTTTACGTCAAATTTTTTTTGAAATTTCTGTTAATTTAACGTGAATGCAGGGGCAATGTTTTTTCCGGGTGTTTTCATTATACACCTAATAGTTCGTATATGCAACCTATAATTCGTAAAAAATGGCAACTAAGAGTTGTATAATACGAACTATGAGGGGGGGATTCTCTTTGGAGTACGGAGAACGGATTTTATTTGGAGAGCGGCTGCGGGGAAAACGAAATGCGTTGGGCTTTACACAGGAGTATGTGTCGGAGCAAATTGGCATTACGCTGCGGTTCTACCAGATGATAGAGCGGGGAGAAAAAAGCGTTTCGCTGGACACCCTCATCAGGCTGAGCCAGACCTTATCCCTCAGCGTCGATTATCTTCTCTTTGGAAATCTGCCCGATTCCCCAGGAAACCCCATTGCGGAGATTTTACAAAGACTTTCCCCCGAACAGCGGGAAGACGCTGTCAAAATCCTGACGTTATACGCCAAGGCCTGCGGCGATTCATAGGCGCAGAGCGTTTTTGTCCTATGATTCCCGCTTTACAAGAAGAAAAAAGCCACGCAGCCGGGTTTCGCCCGGTTACGCGGCTTTTTTCTTAGTCCGTTTTCCAGACCTCCCTCACATGGGCCACAGGGCTCCAGTCGGTGATGCCGTTTCTCCTTACCGAAAGGCTGGTGAGGCTTTCCGCGTCCTTCAGGGGGGAGAGGTCGGTAATCTGATTCCCGTCCATGGATAACACCGTCAGCTTTTTCTTGCCGGAAAGGGGCTGGATATCGGTAATCTGATTGTTGTTGATGTACAGGGTTTCCAGCCGCTCCATCTTTTCCAGGGCGGATATTTGGGTCAGCCGGTTGTCGCTGACATTGAGATAGCCCATCCCCTCCGCGCCGGAAAGGGGCGAAAGATCGGCAATGCGGTTTCTCCCGGCGTCCAGCCCGGTCAGCCGGAGGCAGGCGGAGAGGGGCTCCAGGCTTTCCACTTGGTTTGCGCTGATATACAGCTCCTGCAATGCGGTCATTCTCGCCAGAGGGGAGAGATCGGTAATTTGATTTTCGTACAGCCTAAGCCTTTCCATCCGGGTGAGACCGGCCAGGGGGCTGATATCGGCGATTTGATTGCTGTTGAGGTGCAGCTCGGTCAGGGCGGTCAGCCCGCTCAAGGGGGAGACGTCCGTCACCAGACAGTTGGACAGGCCCAGGAAGGTCAGATTGGTAAGCCCCCTTAAAGGGGTAATGCCCGCGGTTTTACAGGCGGACAGGTTCAGCCGGGTAAGCCCGGTAAGCCCTGCCAGGGGGGAAAGGTCCAGGGCAACCTCCCTGTCCGCGTATACGTCCAGAGAGGTGAGCCGGGCCAGTCCCGCCAGGGGTGCAAGGGCATTCGCGTCCTTTACAAATAGGTTCAGCGTCTCCAGCGACTTCAATTCGGAGAGGAAACCAGTGTCATCGACATAGCTGCCATAGAGATTCAGCTCCCGCAGGGAGGCCATATCCGCCAGGGGGGACAGGCCGGCGAGGGCATCGGAGCCCATGTATTCCATGGTGAGGGTTTCCAGCCCGGTGAGATTTTTTAAGGGATCCAGGCTGGTTATTTTCTGGTTGCCGGACAGGTCCAGCTCCCGCAGGTTGATGAAATATTTCAGGTCGGAAAGGTCGGTTAAAGGGAGATCAGGGAGCTGGGAATCATCATCCATACTGCCAGTGTCCTCAGGGGAACCCTCCGGCGGCGGTTCGGGGTTGACGGCGCTGCCAGTGTCCTGAAGATGCAGCCGCTGAATCCGGGCCAGCTCCCCGGCGGTAAAATCCCCCTCCGGCTTTTCCAGGGCGGCCCGAAGGCGGTATTCCAGGGCCTGGCTGGTCAGCTCCACCACCGCGCCGGGGTCGTCGGGCTGGCGCATGGCGGCGGGGCGCGGTTCCTGCTGAGAGGCGGCGGTTTCCGCCGGAGAAACCGGCTGGTCTTCGGCGCTTTCGGAGACGCCGGAGGAGCCGGTATCCTGGGGCGGGGCTTCCCTCAAAGAGAGAAGACCGGGAACCGCCAGCGCCAGAAGGAGCAGGGCGGCACAGCCGATATGAAATTTTTTGAATTTCAAAGCCATGGCTATTCCTCCTCTGCCTCCTCTGCGCCGGATGTTCCGGGCCTATCTACCCTTATTATCCCGCATTTCCTTCAGCTTGGCAACCTCCATATACCCCAAACTCCACTGGGCGGTGGTGTTGGTGGTCAGGTTCCAGACCTCCTTCAGGGGATAGGGGGAATCCTTCTCCGGCACCTGCCGCAGCAGCATGTTGCCCTCCCCGTCAAAGGCCTCGGTCATCTTCTGAGCCGGGAAGGTGACGCTCTCCTCCCCCGCCTTTATGTACCGGTCGCTGTCCAGATAGCACCCGGCAAAGGCGGTCATCCTGCCGCCGATGCCGCCCCAGCAGCGGTCGTTTTCCGGGTTAAAGAGCCCGTGGGATTTTTGGTTCCGCTCCTCCGGGGTCATGCCGTAGTACTCCCCAAAGTCGGCCACCATCTTTTCAAACTCCGGGTCCTCCAGCAGCTCGCAGAGCTCAAACCATATCTCCGCGCCGCCGAACATAATCACCATGTGCTGCTGGTAGTTGCCGTCCCCCAGGTGCTGGTGTCCGGCGGGGTTGTCGGCCCCCATGTAGTGCATCTCCCCGGTTTCCGGCTCATAGTGGAAGGTGGAGCCGGAGGACAGCCCCAGGGGGGCCTTTTTGATGGAGGCGATGCTCCGCAGCAGCTTATCCCGGTATTTGGGGTCCTCGGTTCGCTCCCACCGGGTCATCCAGTTGCTGAGGAAGGAGGTCCAGTCCGGGCCGGTGCGGCAATGGGAGAACCTGGGATGGGGCGGGAAATAGCTGCCCATGGGGTCCTTTTCCAGGGTGGTGAAGTCCGCGTCCTTCACCGAGTCCATCACATCCCCCATCCGCTCGTCGGCGGTCAGGTAGTAGAAGAACCGGTAGTGCCCCGCCATGGAAATACGGGCCTCCTTGGCCCCGCAGCCCCAGTGGCGGACATTGTGCCGGGACCCCAGCATGGCGTACTTTCCGGCGTGGTAGGTGTCCACCTCGCTGCAGTGGCGGCTCATGGCGCGGGCGAAGCGGTAAACCTCGTAATCTCCCGTCCGCAGGAAGTACAGCCAGTTGGCGTAGGTGTTGCACAGCTCGGTGTTGTGCCAGGCAAAGCCCCCCACGTCGTACCGCCAGCAGTGGCGGACCGGGTCATAGGAGTGCATCACGTCGCCGTAATCCCAGAAGCCGTACCATCTCCGCTGCTCAATTTCGTGGATGTAAAACTCCTGCATCTCCCGCAATGCCTTTTCATAGGCGGGGACGCGATATTTTTCTTCTGTTTCGGTCCAGTAGCTGCCCAGGGCCTTGGTTTCGGCGTAGACCGACGGCTCGGCCACCAGCAGGGTTTCGCTCTGCACGTCGGCGGCAAAGTCGATAATCGCCTGTTTGCCGGGCATTTCCCCAAACAGGGACAGGTAGATTTCGTTGGTGTTGGCAATCCCCTCCGGGTGGTTGTTGATGCCGCCATAGGCGAAGGTGTGGCTCTTTCGGTCGTAGGCGCGGAAGTCCATGGGCTCCGCGTAGCGGCTCCACAGCCACAGGGTCATCACCGGGCGGTCCTCCGCCGCGTTTTCAATCTCCAGGGCCATGGGGGATTTCTGCCAGAAATCCTTGACAGAGGCGGCTATCATCCCCGCCCCGCTGCCGAAGAAGATGGTCCCCTGGCTGCGGTTCCCCTGGAAGGCGGTGATCTGGGCGCACTCTTCATGGGTGCTCTTGGAGATGATATAGTGGTCGCAGGAGTCCTGGCTCAGCTGGAAGTTGTTCCACCAGGCGTTGTCGCGGACTATCTCCTGGAAGTTCCCCTCCGCCGGGATCTGGATAAACTGCCCGTCAAGCTGCTGGCGCTCATAAGCAGCGGTTTCCTCCGACACAGGGGTTCCAGGGTATTTCCAGTTGTTCCCGCAATAGGCGGGCTGTACCGCCTCGTAGAACATCCCCGTCTCCCCCACAAAGCCTACATGGCGGTTGTAAAGCTCTCCCGAAGCCTCCATGGTCAGTTCCAGGGCCAGGCCTTTCAGGAAATCAGTGTGCTCGTCAATGTCAAACACAAAGGAGTGGACGATTTTAATCTCCTGGCTGCCCGCGTAAAAGTACAGCCGCAGGGAAAAGGGGAAAACCGTCCTGTCCTTGTCCCCTGGGAAGATGCTCTTGTGAACCCCTTCCGCCTTGACCACCGCCCGGACGGGGCCGGACTCCTCCAGGGTTATCTTCTGGGTGATGCCCTCAAAGCGGCGGATGGTCTGGAACTCACAGTCGTCGTGTATCTCCTCGTTTTGGATGAGGGCCACCAGCTTCCCGCTCATGGGCCGGAAGCCGTCCCCCTTCCGCAACAGGGAGGTAATCAGTTTGCCGCCGCACTCCACCCGGCAGGACAGCAGACCGCTCTCAATGGTCACGCCGGTTTCATCCTCCACGGCGGAAACAGGCTGTTCCGGGGAAGCCGTTTTCCCCTCCGCCAGGGAGATGGTGTAATTTTGGCTGGTATCCAATACGGCGGAATGGGCCGTCCACTTAATGGAACCGTCCGGCCAGAAGGCGGTGGGCTTTCCCTGGCAGGGGACCGCCTTTCCGTCCGCCCCGGTCAGGGAAAGGGGCGTTCCCTTGGGCAGGCTCCCCCTGCTCCAAGGGGAGCCGAAGGTGACGGGAACCTGTTTCTGACTGCGCTCCCTGAGCCATTTCATCTCACGTTTCATCACTCGTTCCCTCCTTTGGATTCCTTTTCGCCCATCATTTCCCGGAGCCTTGCCGTTTCTATGTAGTTCAGGCTCCATTGGGAGATGCCGTTTGTCTTGGAATAGACTAGCTCCTCCATGGGGCGTGGGGCGTCCTTCTGCTCCACCGGCACGATGTGCAGGCTTCCGTCGGCCAGCATACGGCCCTGGACCCCGTCCTGAATCACGTCGTCCAGGTCCCCGTCATACCGCAGGTTGGCAATCGCCTTTTCCATCAGGTCCGGGCGGTCGTAAAGCCAGGCGGCATAGGCGTAGGTGCGCAGGCCCCAGATGGGGCCGTGGCCGCTCCAGGCCTTGTCGTTTTTCTCAGTAATCAGGCCGTTGGTGGCTTGATACCGCTGCTCCGGCTCCATGGCGTACAGCTCCCCGAACTGGGCTAGCATATCCTCCATTTCCGGGTCGCCCAGCAGCTCGCAGAGCTCCATCCAGGTCTCCGGCCCGCCAAAGCAGACCACCATGTGCTGGGAGTAGTTGCCGTCCCCCAGGTGGGTGTGTCCCGCCGGGTTTTCCGCCCCCATGTAGTGGAGGACGCCGTCCCGGTGGTCGTAGTGGAAGGTGGACCCGGAGGCAAGGCGCAGGGGCGCTTTCTTCAGGGACTCGATGCCGGTGAGCAGCTTATCCCGGTATTTGGTATCCTCAAACCGCTCCCACCGGGTCAGCCAGTTGACCGCGTAGGAGGTCCAGTCCGGACCCACCCGCACATGGGCGTAGTTGCGGTTTTCCGGAGAGTGTTTGCCGAAAAAGCCCCCCATGGGGTCCTTGTAGTCGCAGCGGTTGTCCACGTCCTTGACAAAGTCCATCACGTCCCCCATCCGCTCGTCGGCGGTCAGGTAGTAGTAAAAGCGGTGGTGCCCCGCCGTGGAAATCCGGGGCTCCTTGGCCCCGCAGCCCCAGTGGCGGACATTGTGCCGGGTGCCCAGCATGGCGAATTTGCCCAGGTGGTAGGTGTCCACCTCGCTGGCGTGGCGGCTCATGGCGCGGGCGAAGCGGTAAATCTCATAGTCCCCGGTGCGCAGGAAGGTCAGCCAGTTGACATAGGTGTTGCACAGCTCGGTGTTGTGCCAGGCAAAGCCCCCCACATCATACCGCCAGCTGTGGCGGACCGGGTCGTAGGTGTGCATCACGTCGCCGTAATTCCAGAAGCCGTACCACTTGCGCTGCTCCACCTCCCGGATGTAGAAGCGGACGTATTCCAGCAGGGCCTTTTCATAGGCGGCTTCCTTGTATTTGGGGTCCTTGGGCTCGTTCCACCAGGTCCCGAACACGCCGGTATCCTGGTAGACTTCCGGGTCTGCCACCAGCAGGGAGTCGGTCTGCAGGTCGGCGGCAAAGTCCAGGATTGCCTCCTTGCCGGGCATCCGGTCAAACAGCTTGAGGGTGAGCTCGTTGGTGTTGGCAATCCCCTCCGGAACGTTCATCACCCCGCCGTAGGAGTGCTTATGGGAAACGGTGTCATAGGCGCGGAAGTCCATGGATTCGGCATAGCGGCTCCACAGCCATAACGTCATGGAAGGATGCTCTGAAGCGCCGTTTTTGATTTCCAGCGCCATGGGGGATTTCTGCCAGAAGTCCCGTATCCCGGCGGCAATTACCCCCGCCCTGCTGCCGAAAAACACCGCCCCGCCGCTTCTGGTCCCCTGGGCGGCGGTGATGTAGGCGCAGTCCGGGTGGGTGCGCTTTACGATGGTATAGTTTTCGCAGGAGGGCTGGCTGAGGCGGAAATCGCTGAACAGGGCGTTGTCCTCCACTACCTCCGCGAATTCCGGGTACTCCTCCTTATCCAGCGTCACAAACTGGCCGTCCTGCTGCTGGCGGCGGTACATGACAAGGCGTTCGTCCTCGCCGGATTCAGGGCGGGCAGTTTTCTTGCGCCCCCAAATGCCCCCGCCCACATACATGGGCTGAAGGGCCTCATACCACATTCCCGTTTCCCCGACAAAGCCCACATGTCGGTTGTACCCCTCGCCGGAGGCCGTTAGGGTCAGTTCCACCGCCAGGCCCTTTAAAAAGTCGGTCTGCTCGTTGGCGTTAAAGACAAAGCTGTGGACCATGCGGACCTCATCGCTGCCCGCGTAGAAGTACAGCCGGACCACAAAGGGGAAAATCTGGGCCTTTTTCATGTCGTACTCATGGCAGCCCTCAATTTTCACCACCGCCCGCACTGGGCCGGATTCCTCCAGGGTGACTTTATGGGTGAGCCCGGTCAGCTTATAAAGGGAATGGGTTTCCATGCCCTGTTTCTTTTCCACATTCTCTATGTACCCGATGAGCCTGGCCGATATGGGGCGGCAGTCCAGCTCCGGGGCCTTTTTACGGGTCAAGCCGGAAAAAAGCTCATGGGTATGGGGCGTGACGCGGCAGGACAGCAGACCGCTTTCCACCGTCACGATGCCGTCCTCTGCCTGCTCCGCCCGGATTTCCTCTCCCTGGGGGAGGGACGGAACAGGGGTATCCGCCGGTTTGATCTCATAGCTTTTTCTCGGCGCGGTATCCAGCACCGCCGAGTGGGCCGTCCATTTGACCGAGCCGTCCGGCCAGTAGGCGGTTGTCTTTGTCTGTACCGGGATGGAATTTCCCTGTTCATCCCGCAGGGCGGTAAGCTGTCCGCGCCTGAGCGCCTGACGGGGCCAGGGATGTCCGAATGTCACAGGCGACTGCGCCTGACGCCGGGGCGCCAGCCAATGCAGCTTTGATTCCATTGTGCATCTCTCCTGTCTTTTGGATATGTTCATATCCGTGTTTGTGATTTATTGTACCCCATCAGAAAAATTTTTCCTATATTTTTTCCCTATTTTCCAAAAAGAATATACCTTTTTCATGTCATTTTATAGAATTTCCGAAGCCGGTTCCCACGGTTCGACACAAAAAACATTTTTGCCAATTTTCGTCAAATTGAGTAATATTATAGGAAACGGCAGAAGAAATTGTTTATAAATCAGACAGAAGTTCTCATTTTATCGATTTATTATGAACTTCATCTGTTTATGTCGATTCATGAAAATGCGCACGTCCTGGCGGCGCGCCATAGGCTCTGATAGGGAGGGAATCAATTCAGTGGGCAGCATATACGGGTATATTCGGGTGAGCACAAGGGAGCAGAACGAGGAACGGCAGAGGGTAGCCCTGCGGAATGCGGGCGTACCGGAGGACAATATCTGCATGGACAAGCAGTCCGGGCGGGATTTTGACCGGCCAAGGTATCAGCAGCTGTTGGACATGCTGCAAAGGGATGACCTTCTGTTTGTCAAAAGCATCGACCGCCTGGGGCGCAACTACGAGGAGATTTTACAGCAGTGGCGGATATTGACCAAGGAAAAGGGGGTTGACATTGCGGTGCTGGATATGCCGCTGCTGGACACCAGGCGGGGAAAGGACCTAATGGGGACGTTCCTGAGCGACATTGTCCTTCAGGTGCTCTCCTTTGTGGCGGAAAACGAGCGGGATAACATCCGTCAGCGGCAAGCGGAAGGGATTGCGGCGGCCAAGGCCAACGGGGTACTGTTTGGGCGGCCTCCCAAGCCGCTCCCAAAAAAGTTTTGGTGGGTGTATCCCAAGTGGAAGGCCAAGAAGATGTCCGGGGCGGCTGCGGCGCGGGCGTGCGGGATGCCCCTTTCCAGCTTTTTATACCGGGCCAAGCGGTGCGCTGGCCGGGACGCGGGAGCCAACGGTTCCGCTACATAGAAAGGGCAGCGGCTGGGAGCCTTAGTTCCCTGCGCCATCGTTAAACTACTTTTTAGAAAAAGGTATTGTGTTTTACAAAGTACTATGGTATACTGTAGGCAGCAAAAAAACCGTCAAACCGACAAAAGCAGAGGAGTGTTTCCATGAACACCCAGTTCCGCAAAGGAGCCATAGAGATGTGTATTCTGGCATTGATCGGCATTCAGGAGCGGTACGGCTATGAACTGGTTCAGGCCATCGGCCGGTACACCGAAATCAACGAGGGCACCGTCTACCCCATCCTCCGCCGGCTGACCCAGGAGGAGTATGTGTCCACCCGGCTGGCGGAAAGCCCCCACGGCCCGGCACGGAAATATTACCGCATCACGCCCAAGGGAAAAAAACACCTGGAGGCCCTGAAGGGCGATTGGTTTGCCCTTTCACAGCTTGTAAATTCAATACTTGGAGGCGAACAGCATGACGAAAAATGAATACCTGAAAACCCTGGCCGGGAACCTGAATGGGCACCTGACCAAGGAGGAGATTGGAGATATTCTGCGGGATTATCAGGAGTTTTTTGAGGACGGCGCCATACAGAACGAGGAGGAGGCCCAGATCGCCGAACGTCTGGGGGACCCCAAGGAGGTGGCGGTGCAGATTGTGGCGGAGTCCTACATAGACCAGGCCCAAGCCGTCCCGACGGTGAGAAATCTGTTTAAGGCGCGGGCGGCGGTAAAGGCCTTTTCGGCTATGGCCTTTGTCCTCTCCATTCCGCTGATTATGGGGGTGACGGCCCTCACTGTGGTGCTGGCGGCGGCCTTTTTGGCGCTGGTCGCCGCGTCGCTGGTGATCTTTTCTGGGCTGCTGATGTTTCTTGGCTCTCTGCCGCCCTCGGCGGCGGGGCTGGCGGCTGCGGTGGCCCTGGCGGCGCTGTTCGCCTCCGCCGCCGTACTCCTGCTGGCGGTGATGATGGTCCGCGGCTTTGTCCGCTGGATGACCGGCCTGTTCGCCAAGGCCATTGTCCACCCCAACAAAACGGCGGAACAGGAACCCCTGCCCGCCCAATCGAACCAAATCCAGGGCGGCGCTGACGCCCCAAAGGAGGATACCGACCATGCTTAAAAAATTAGCCGCTGTTTTTGCCATTCTGTCTGCTGTCTGCGTGCTGGCAGTGATTCCCCTGACCCCCTTTGCGGTGCGGGACCTTTCCAATATCCTGATTCCGCGGTACAACCAGCTGAAATCCGTCCAGCCTCTGGAGGTATTTCCCCTGGATGAAACGATCACCACCCTCAGCCTCGACGTCTATTATCTCCCCTCCATCCGTATCACACACAGCGACAGCAGGGAAATCGTTGTAAAATCCGACAGTCTTTCCTCCTCGAAAATATCCGTTGACGCCAACAGCCAGGGGAATACCATCTATATCTCCCTGCAAGACTGGCCCCAATCCCTGAACATTTTTACCATCGATTACGACGGCGATCTGTGGGACAGCCTGATCCGCCTGACGCTGAACACCGTCAATGTGGAAATTGCCATCCCCGACGGCCTGATCCTGACCGACGCGGAGGGAAACAATCTGCTGGACGGCCAAAGATACCATCCCTTCCAGGTGGACAGGAACGTCCAGTATTTCCGGGTAGAGGATACCGTCTATTCCAACGAGGGTGAGCCAGTCCAAAAGCCGGTGGCCAGCTTTGAGGCGCGGGTAAAACAGCTGCGCAACGACCTCCTCCAGTTGGTGCAGGATAACGCAGTAAACGACAGCACCCAGCTGGAATTCAACATGAACCTCAACGACTGCCGCATCCGCATGGAGGCGCTTCTTCTGGAATACGCCAAGAAATACGATCTGATCAACTACGACAAATACAAGGATGGCAGTTCCTCCAAGCGCACCGGCCTGGCCGCTATCAGGAACCCCCAGCCCATGGACACCAGCGTGGACGAGGCAGAGGCCAAGACGGCCATCCGGGAGCTGAGCGGGCTGTACCTCTCCAGGCTGGTGGAGCAGGCCAAGCTGGATTACGGCCGCCGCAGCTTGGACGAGGAGGACATTCAGCCAATCCAGCAGAAGATTGATGAATATACAAACCAGATTAAAAACTTGGAGGAAAGCCATCCGGAATTTGTGGCGGGGCTGATGGCGACGGGGCTGCTGTTCTGAGCGGATTTCATTGAAAAAGATGTTTGGGGCGGCATCACTACCGCCCCAAATCCTTTTTTATCAGCTGGGCCTGTGCCCCTTCCCCTCTGCCTCGCTTCGCTCTATATACCCCAGATTTTCCTCGTCGATATACTCCAGATTGTCATAAAGCCGGGTCTCGGTAGAAAGGTCCTTCTTCTCTAACCGCCGGTTGATAAACTGATTGATCATGTTGTAAATCACCGCAAATACCGGAACTCCTATCACCATTCCAACAAATCCCAGCAGCCCGCCAAACAGCAGAATGGAGAACAATACCCAAAAGCTGGAAAGCCCTGTGGAATCCCCCAGAATCTTCGGCCCTAGGATGTTCCCGTCAAATTGCTGGAGCACTACAATGAAGAATACAAAGTATAAGCACCGCATGGGGTCCGCCAGCAGAATCAGCAGTCCGCAGGGAATCGCCCCGATAAAGGGCCCGAAAAAGGGGATGATGTTGGTCAGTCCAATCACCACACTGACCAGCATTGTATAAGGGATTTTCATAAAAGAGCAGCCGACAAAGCAGATGACCCCGATGATAAGGCTGTCCAGTATCTTTCCGCTGATAAAGCCGCCGAAAACCTGGTGGGTGTACCGGCTATGGGAGACAAAGGAGTTGGCGAATTTTACAGGGAACAGGCTGTATACAATCTTTTTGGCCTGGGAGGCAAAGCGCCTGCGGCTGGCCAGAAGGTATACCGTCACAATCAGCCCGATGACCAGGTTTTTCAAAACGTTTACCACCCCCATCACACCGGAGGAAAGGCCGTAAACAATGTTGTTGAGATTGGGCAACAGATCGGTCTTAATCCAGTTTTGCAGCCAGCTGACGGCGGAATCAATGGCCTGCTGTACCGTCCGGGCCATTTCGGGGTTGTTGTTGAGGAACTGAATCATCCAGTTTTCGGCGGTTTGCAGGTAGGAGGGGAGGGCCTCCACAATGGAGCGGATGCTGCTCACCACCTGGGGAACCACCATGGCGATCAAGCCGTAGACGGCCAGTATCAGCAGCAGCAGAGATCCGGCGATGGATATGCCGGAGATAAGGGACTCCACCGCTTTCCCCGAACGTTCCTTATGGAAAAAGCGGGGGAATAGTTTGGCGAGGGGATTGGCGGAGGGCTGCCGGGGAGGCTTGGCGGCGCGGCGGCCGCGCAGACGCTCCAACAGGAAGCGCAGTCCCTTCTCTATCCCGTTGCAGACAGGGGACAGCAGATAGGCCAGAACCACCCCGTACAGGATAGGCGCAAGGATATCCAGCAGCTTCCGGAAAAAGTCCCCGATGACCTGCATCCGGAATATGACAAAGAACAGCAGAATCGCCCCGGAAAGGGAGAGGAGTATCACCCCGGCCAGAGGCAGATATTTGCGGATAAACACATGGTGTTTTTCGTTCATCAGTAAAGCCTCCTAAAGTTCATCGGAAGACATGGCCCGATAGATGTCGTTTTTCTTCTGCCCGGACTGTTTGGCCGCCTGTTTGGCCGCCTCCGAGGGAGGGAGCCCCTCCTCCCGCAGGCGCTTTGCCAGCTCCACAGCCTCCTCCAGGGTCATGGCATCCTCCCGCTCTTCGGGGGAAGCCCCCTCCACCACCAGCACAAATTCCCCCTTGGGCTTGTTCTCCCCCTGGGAATAGTGTTGAAGAGCTCCGGCCAGGGTGGTACGGTAAATCTCCTCATGGACCTTTGTCAGCTCCCGGCAGAGGGAGACGCGCCGGTCCCCTAAACCCTCCAGCAGGTCCTTTAAGGTGTCCCGCAGCTTGTGGGGGGCTTCATAAAAGATAAGGGTGCGGTCGTCCCCGCGTATCTGCTCCAGGCGCTCCATCCGCCGCTTCCGGTTCATGGATAAAAAGCCCTCAAAGGCAAAGCGGGCTGTCAGCAGGCCGGACACAGCCAGGGCAGTGATTGCCGCGCTGGGCCCCGGAACGGCGGTGACGGGAATGTTCTGCTCCGCACACAGCCGGACCAAATCCTCGCCGGGGTCGGAGATGCAGGGCATTCCCGCGTCGGTGACAATGGCGCAGCTTTCCCCTGCCAGGAGGCGCTGGACAATCTGCTCCCCCTTTTCCCTCAGATTGTGCTCGTAGTAGCTCACCTGGGGCTTTTTAATGCCAAAGTGGTTTAATATCTTGACCGTCACCCGCGTGTCCTCTGCGGCGATAAAGTCCACCGCCTGGAGGGTCTCCACCGCCCGCGGCGACAGGTCCGACAGGTTCCCTATGGGCGTTCCCACAACATATAACGTCCCGGCCATTCGTTCCGCCTTCTTCCTTTTTTCTTTACAGGGCTTTGCTCTGTGTATAAATCCGTTCTATTTCCCGGCTGGGCTTGCCCGGTTCGTCCTCCATCAGGAGGGGGGCCTCTATCTGCAAAAAGGGCCTGCCGCCAAGCCGTCCTTCCGCCAGGAACAGCCAGGGCGGGGAACTGCCGTTTTTCTGGACGAACCGCAGGCGTTTGGGCTCAATCCGGTTTTTGCGCATGGCCTCCAGCACATCCGCCAGCCGTTCCGGCCTCTGGCAGAGGCAGAAGCGCCCGCCCTCCCGCAGCAGGCTCCGGGCAGTCTCCGCGATATCCTCAATGGTACAGTGGATTTCATGCCTGGCGGTCTGTGCCGGTTCCCCCTCGCTGAGGATGCCCGCGCCCTGTTTTTTATAGGGCGGGTTGCAGGTGACCAAATGGCAGGAATGAAGGGGAATCCTTCCCTCCAGCTCCTTCAAATCCGCTTCCACCGGCTGGATGCCGGGGATAGGGAAGCGGGCCAGGGTGGCGTTCAGTTGGGCGATTGCCTGGGGTTGGATATCGACGCACCAGGTTTTCAGGGGGTGATTGGCGGAGTGGCGGTACCACAGCAGGGGGATGATACCGCAGCCGGTACCCAGGTCGCAGGCAATGGTTTGGGGGAAGGAGAGGCCGCAGCACCGCTGTGCGAAGTCTGACAGGAGGACGGCGTCGGTACCGAACTTATGCTGGCGGGAGACGCAGATGGAAAGGGAGGGGGACAATGGTTCCCAGTTCCATTCCTGATTCATACGGTTCCCCCCCTTGTGTGATACAAAAGTATTATCAGTATACCAGAAAACAGGGCCGGTTTCAATCAAAAAGGTTTAGAGCCCATGGGATTGAACAGAAAACCCAAAATTCCCGCTTGACAAATTTTGTTTACTGTAGTAGAATATTTATAAGGTTAGATAGGGAGGATACATCAAATGCTCTACGAATCAGAAAAAAAGGTTCTGGAAATTATCTGGAAGCAGGAAGGCATCGCCGCCAAGGAAATTGCCAAGCTGTTGGAACCGACGGGCTGGTCCAAAAGCACCACCTATACCATCATAAGCCGCTGCATGGAAAAGGGCCTTGTCCGGCGGGAAGGGAAGTACAACTGCTATTCCATGATTTCCAGGGAAAAGGCCCAACAGGAGAGCATCCGCGAAACCCTGGACAGCTTTTTTGACAATTCCGCAGTTAGCTTTTTCGCCGCGTTTACTGAGACGAGAAATCTGTCCGAGGAGGAAAAGCAGGAGCTGCGGGAGATGATCGACCGCCTGAAGTAAGGAGGGCTGTGTTTTGAACTATCTGTATTTCACCATCCACTGCGCCGCCGCTGTGCTGGTACTGCTGCTGTGCCGGGTGCTGCCGGTTTCCCACAGGGCCCAGAGTATCACCTGGAAGCTGCTTTTAATCCGGTTTCTGCTGCCCTTTGCCAAGGTCCCCTCCCCGGTGTCGGCCTTCAACTGGCTGGCTCCAAAGTATGAACGGCCCTTAATCTATGCGGAGTATACCGGAGAAGGCGTGGTGGTCAACCCTGCCTCGGTGGCGGCGGTGCGGTCCATGAGCGTGTTCCCCCTTTTGATGTGGATTGGGCTGGGGACCGCGGCGCTGGTGTTCGCGGTGATTGCGCTGCGGGGTTTTCTGCTGGTAAGGGGTTCGGTCCCCTTTGAGGACCCCTCCGGAAAGGCGTGGCTGGAGGGCGTCCCGATAAAAGCGGAGCTCCGCTGTACCGGGAAGATAGCGTCGCCCATGTCCTGCGGAATTTTGGGGAAGCGATACCTTCTGGCGCCGGAGGGGTTCTGGTTTACCGAAAGGACCAGGGGTGTTTTTGAGCACGAGCTGTTCCACCTGAAGGCCCACGACACCCTTTGGAAGGCCCTGTCTCTGCTGATGCTCTGCGTCCACTGGTTCAACCCGGTTGTGTGGGTATTTTACTGGTACATCCAGACCGAAATAGAGCTGCTCTGCGATGAAAAGGTTTTAAACGCCCATCCCCCGGAGTACCGGGAGGAATACGCCCGGCTTCTGGTGGATTTACCTGTTGAAGAAAGGGCGGCGGGGGTCCCGGTGCTGTCCAAGTTCCACAGCGTCCGGCTGCTGAAAAAGCGAATTCGCTCGGTGATGAAGCACAAAAGGCGCTCCTCTGTTCAGTGGATTACCTCTGCGGCGGTCAGCGTACTGGCGGTTGTAAGCCTCTCAACCAATTCCATTGTATATGCCGCAGGCAGGCAGCCGCTGGAGCCGGAGGGGTTTGCGTCTTCCCGTGTGAGCCCGGTTCATTCAGAAAGCCGGTCTTCGGTTCCCCATACACCCCCTGAGAGGAAAGCAGCCTATGTCCCCATGTCTCATGGAAAAGCCTATCAGCACGATATCAAAAACGGAGGTTTTGTAATTTACAACAACGGCGGAACAGGCTGGCACTTTGAGAAAGGCCAAAAGGCGGTCATTTGCTTCCTGATAACGGACAGGCCCGATATTACGGTTGGGCAGATGATAGACCTGGGATTTATCTGTGGCGGGCAGAAAACAATTATGATCCGTGAGCAGATAAAATGCGGGGTGGAGCTCAGCTTTACCGCGCCGGAAGCCGGTGAATACGAGTTTTATGTGGAGGCCTATACGACAGAAGCAATTTTGGCGGAGACCTTTACTGTGAAACAATAAATTTTTAACGAGAGGTTTTCTATGAAGAAAAGGCTCTTGGCAGTTCTGACCACGGCAATGGTTATCAGTACATTTGCAGGGACTACTGCCTTTGCGGCAGCAGCATCCAAAGAAGATGGTTGTGAGACAACACAGGTAGAAAATATTGATGGTTCTACAAAAACTTTCGACCTGAACCAATTAATGATGTATAGGTGACTTCCAGACGAAACAAGAATTCCGGTGATAACTCCCCGATATTCATTGACGGAACACACAATTGAAGCCGGAGAGACGATGGAGTATCACAGCTTTAACCTTGCCAAAGGACAAAAGGCGACTTTTCAAGCTAAATTCAACAAAAGAATTACATTTGGATGCGGATTCAGTGGCACTGGTTATACAGAACAAATGAAGTATGGGACTGGCTCGTCTTTCAGTGTAACAAAGTCAATGCCAGCCACTGGCGATTATTATTTCTATATTACCAACTATTCTGATGAGCCAATCATAGTTCAAAGCGGCTCTTTAACCTTTAGCGCATAACAAGGTCGGCGGTATTACACATCCTCCCATAAAAATTGAATCAGTCAACAGGAAGGATTCTCTTATGGGGAGTCCTTTCTTTAATATTAGTCAAAAAATATGGAAATTTTATGAAATAGTATTGACAAAATATATTTACTATGGTAGAATTTCTGTAGAATTAAAAAACGGGGTGATTCCAATGGAAAAGACTTTTATATGAATAAAAGAATTAAAGAGAAGAGGTGAAGCATATAAAAAAGTTACTATTATATTTAGCTATTGGTGGCTTTGTCTTTTTGTGTGTAGGGACAGCTTATGCTAACGATAAACGAACAAACATAGAAAGACCTACTAATGTTGATTATGGCGAACCTATCAGCGTAAAAACTTATTACGACATAAAAGCAAAAGCATGGGTAACAGAAGAAAGTTATGTTTGGGAACTTTCTTCTTAAAAAATATTTTTTAGCTATGCCAGTAGAGCATAGCAGAAAGGTAAAGTTAAACATATTGTGACATATGAGCTTACATACTATTCATATGGAAGCACAAAACACACTTATGATATTACAGCTCAGGTAAATAGAAACGGAAAAACAAACTAGATTTTGCTATATTCTTAAACAAAATTATTAAAGGTATTTTCATAAAGAGAGGGAGTGGTATAATCAAATCTGTAAGTTTAGGTTGGGAGGTAAAAAAGTGAAACGCTGCATTGTAGTAACCGATATAGTTGCATAATAACTATCA
>JAAWRH010000002.1 GCA_022800935.1 Oscillospiraceae bacterium | reverse complement strand
GGGCGGAAATTTCCGCCCTGTGGAGTTATTGCAGAGCGTCGTCTCCCTGCATGAACTGCGCGCCGTCGTGGGCGGGACTGAGGGTGGGGGAGGCTTCGCTGGGGGCTGCCTGGTGTTCCGGAGGAATGTCCGGCCTTATGGAGGGCAGTGGGGGTTTATTCTGGTAAAAGCTGCACTGGTTGAGCTGGGCGCAGGTGACAGCGGCAGCCCGGTCAAGGCCGCAGTAGCCGTCGGACTGATAGACGCAGTCCTTTTGACAGTGGATAAGATTCATGGTATGCTCTTCCCTTTCTCCGGCACGGGATAGGCGGCAGCGCCATATGCCGGCTGTGAATTATTGTTTGGATGAAAGGGAAAAAATATGCGCGCTCCACAGGGCGGCGGACAAGGTGGGAATTTTTGTATGGCAAAAATGAAGTGGCTGACACGTCCGAACCTTCCGGAAGGGACGGCGGCGCTCTGCGCGGTTTCGGGCCAAGGGGAATTTGCCGTTCGGTTTCTGCGGGAACGGGGAATTGAGGTCCTGAAGATATCGTCCAGCCCCATTCTTCACGCGCCCTGCGCCTCCCACCCGGATATGAGAATGTGTTATTTGGGGGAGGGACGGATTCTGGCAGACGGGGATGAACTCGCCCGGCTGCTGAGGGAAAGGGGGCTGGGCGCGTCCGTACCGGGAAGGCGTCCCCAGGGCGTCTATCCGGGGGATGCGGTGTTAAATGTGCTGCTGCTGGGAAAGAAACTCTTTTGCAGGACAGGCAGTCCAAAAGGACCGGGAGCGGCGGAGGAAATCCTCCGGTTTGCGGAGGAGAGGGGAATGTCCGTCCATTCGGTGAGACAGGGGTATACGAGATGCTCGGTGTGCGTCGTAAGTGAAAACGCTGTGATTACAGCGGACCCCTCCATCGGTATGGCGGCGGAAAGGGTAGGGCTGGATGTCCTGGAGATTCAGCCGGGACATATCAGCCTGCCGGGGTATGAGTACGGGTTTATCGGCGGATGTACCGGACTGCTGGGGCCGGGGATGCTGGGGATTTGCGGCTCTCTGGAGACGCATCCTGACGGGGGGCGTATGGCGGATTTTGTGAGAGCCCACGGCGCGCGGATTCTCACCATACCAACCCCCGACGGAAGTCTGTGGGACATTGGGGGGATTGTGCCGTTGGCGGAAAGCTGCTAAGGCCATTTTTAAAAGCGACAATTCTGAAAAGCATCGGAAAGGAAGAAAAAATGACACATTGTTATGAATGCGGGACCAGGCTGATTCCAAAGGAGCTGGAAGGGGAGGGGATTGTCCCCTACTGTCCCAAATGCGGGGCTTATCGTTTTGCCATTTTCAGCGCGGCCATGAGCACCACGCTGCTGTCCCCGGACCGAAAAAAGGCCCTTCTCATCCAGCAGTACGGCAGGGCGCGGAACGTTCTGGTGGCGGGATACATCTCCAAGGGGGAGAATGCCGAACACGCCGTAGTCCGGGAGATTCAGGAGGAGATGGGGATGCGGGTGACACAGATGGCCTTTGTAAAGAGTACCTATTTTGAGCCGTCCAACACCCTGATGCTCCATTATCTCACCGTGGTGGACAGCGAGGACCTGAGCGGGCGGACCCCGGAGGTGGATAAGGCCCAGTGGTTTTCCCTGGAGGAGGCTAAAAGAGAGGTTGTCACCCCCAGCCTAGCCCAAAGGTTTTTGTGGGAAGCCCTGGGTCGTCTGGAGCGGAGGGAGATCGTCCTTCTTCCCGTCAATACAGACAACCTGTGGCCTGTGGAAAACCCCTGAATCAGGAACGGCCTGCCCCGCGTGTCAGCGGGACAGGCCGTTTTTTAGTCAAACATTTCGTAGGTGAAGTTGTGCCAATCGGCATACCCGCCGGTGGAACCGGGGGTGTGGAAGGTGTACAGCGCGGGCCGCGCCCCCTTCCAGAAGCCGTTGACTATCTCACAGGCCCCGCCCAGAGGCATGAACACACTTCCATCCAGGGAGAAGCAAAAGCTGGTGACGCCGTCTAAATCAACGTTACAGCGGAAAAACAGGATATTGCCAGCCTGTGGGCCGTAGGCGGCGATTCCTCCGGCGGCGGCCTCCACAAAGAGTTTGCCGTCCCGCTTCTGCGCCTCAATCCAGTTTTCGGCCCTGCCGCCCAAGACTGCCAGACCTGCCCGTTGCCCCTCCGCCATACCGGATGCGGAAAGCCGGACGGTGATCTGCCCTTTGCGGCCCATCAGCTTTTGGGTGACGGTGTTGCGGGCGTGGAGGAGGTGGCCAGCCTCCATAGAATACATCCGCAGCGCGCCGGGAGCTTCGGTGAGGGAAAGCTTTCCATCTACTGGGTTGTGGTTGACGGCCCATTGCAGCCCAAGGGAGGGTTCTTCAAACGTATCGGAGGACTGGGGGCGGGAAGGAGGGCAGACAATGCCGGTATTCGGCTTTTGGCAGATGGAAACCGGCTCCCCGTGACAGCCCATGACAGGCCAGCCGTCCTCCCAGGTGACAGGCTGAAGGTGGCAGATCCTGCCCAGCGCCCCAGTGTCCTGGAAATGGATGAACCAGCTTTCGCCGTTGTCCAGCTCAATCAGGGAGCCCTGGTGGGGGCCGTTGACATTGGTTTTTCCTGTTTGCAGGACAACCCTTTTCTCAAAGGGGCCGTAAACGCTCTCCTTGGAGCGGAGGACCGTCTGCCAGCCCTTTCCGACACCTCCTTCGGGAATGACCAGCATATAATAGCCGTGGCTCTTATAGAATTTTGTCCCCTCGGCGGTTTTGCCCACATAGACCACCCTTCCGTCGTCCAGGAGGGTTTTGCCGTCGGCGGACATCTTGTGTACAATGATCGGACCCGCCCCCAGGACGCTGTGGCCCAGGTAGGCGGTTCCGTCCTCATCCCAGAAGGGGCAGGGGTCCTCCCAGCCTTCGGTTCTGTGAACGCAGTGGAGGGGCTCCCAGGGCCCTGCGGGGTTTTGGGTTTTGGTCATGAACAGCCCCTCGGTGGGGGTGCAGAAGTAGAGGTAAAACCAGCCGCCGTGATAGGTAATGGAAGGCGCCCAGCTTCCCCGGCCGTAGGCCTCCATCTCGCTGTACTGGGGGGCGATGTCCAGACGGTCATAGGCTCTGCCGATGATTTTCCAGTTGACCAGGTCCTGGGAGTGGAGGACGGGAATTCCCATATAGTGGAATTCCGAACAGACCATATAAAAGTCCCTGCCCACCCGGACGACATCGGGGTCGGAGTAGTCGGCGTTCAGGACAGGGTTGCGGTAGTATCCGTTGCCCAGGTCGCCCCATTGGTTTAAGATTGTTTGTTGTTCCATGGCTTTTTGTCCTTTCTGAGAGATTTAACTGATATGTTGGGCTTCTGACGTCTGTAATTCTTTAAACTTTTTGCCCTTTTGCAACAGATGGGTGTCCAGCATACTGCTGTGGAAACGTGCCCGCCTTTGCCATGCGCCTGCATCGGAACGCTGGATTTCAACGTTGAACCTTGCCCCGGTGCTGTCCGCCGCGAGGATGTCCAGAGACCGGTTCAGCATATTTTCCACAGGCGGAAGGCTTTGATTCTTTCCGGATTTTTTTGGTATATCTGTTCTTGTTCTGTCGGGTTCATTTTTATCATCTGTTTTCTTTCACATATGTTTCCCTGTATCCATCTTATCATAATTTATATTTCTTTTCAATGCGGGCTACGCAAAAAATGCGGCAAAATATCACGCAAAAAGCACCTGCCCATCCGTTAAGATGAACAGGTGCTGCCGCAGTGCAGAACGATTTTATTTTCTGCCCTGCATCCGGTTCACCGCGCTGACCAGCGCGTAAACCGAGGACATGATGATATCGCTGTGAATCCCCGCACCCCAGTAGGTGTGACCGGTTGCGTCGGCGATTCCCACATAGGAGACCGCCTGGGAGTTGGATTTGCTCTCCAGCGCGTGCTCGGTGTAGGTGACAAGGGTGAAGGAAATGTTGGCGTCCTTCCGTATCGCGTTGGCCACAGCGTCCAGGCGGCCGTTGCCGTCGCCCTCCGCAACCTGAACGCTGCCGTCCCGGTGCTTTAGGGTGACAGATGCGTGAATGCCGTTTACCTGGGCAAAATGGCACTCCATAACTTCCAGATGTTCGGACAGGTTGACATAGTTTTTCCGGAAGATGTCGTGGACCTCTTCGGCCTGGAGCTCCTTGTGGGCGTGGTCGGATACGCTCTTGACCGTGTAGCCGAATTCCTCCCGCATCTTGGGCGGGAGCTCAAAGCCGTACTTCTGCTGGAGCAGATACCCGATGCCGCCCTTGCCAGACTGGGAGTTGATGCGTATCACGTCCGCCTCGTATTCCCGGCCCACGTCCTTGGGGTCGATGGGCAGATAGGGGACGGTCCAGTATTTCCTGGGGGCCTCCTCCCGCCACTTCATGCCCTTGGCGATGGCGTCCTGGTGGGAACCGGAGAAGGCCGCGAACACCAGCGCGCCGCTGTAGGGCTGACGCTCGTAAACGTGCATACGGGTCACCTTCTCGTACAGGGCCACCACCTCCGGCATGTTCTCAAAGTTCAGGTTGGGGTCCACGCCGTGGGAGAACAGATTCATTGCCAGGGTGACGATGTCCACGTTGCCGGTGCGTTCGCCGTTGCCGAACAGGGTGCCCTCAATGCGGTCGGCCCCAGCCAGCAGCCCCAGCTCGGAATCCGCCACCGCGCAGCCCCGGTCATTGTGGGGGTGCAGGGAGATAATCAGGCTGTCCCGGTCCTTCAGATTGTCGCACATCCACTCGATCTGGCTGGCGTAGACGTGGGGCATGGACATGGAGACGGTGACAGGCAGGTTGATGATAACCTTGTTTTCCGGCGTGGGCTTCCAGACGTCGATAACCGCGTTGCAGATGTCCCTGGCAAACTCCATTTCTGTGCCGGTAAAGCTTTCGGGGGAGTACTCAAAGGAAAAGTTCCCCTCGGTTTTGTCGGCGTATTCCAGCAGCAGCTTTGCGCCGGAAACGGCAATCTCGATGATTTCCTCCTTGCTCTTGCGGAACACCTGCTCCCGCTGGGCCACGGAGGTGGAGTTGTACAGGTGGACCACCGCCCGCTTTGCGCCCTCCAGCGCCTCAAAGGTCTTTTTGATGATGTGCTCGCGGGACTGGGTGAGGACCTGGACAGTGACATCGTTGGGAATGAGGTTCTGCTCAATCAGGGTGCGCAGGAAAGCGTACTCTGTCTCGGAGGCGGCGGGAAAACCAACCTCTATCTCCTTAAACCCTATCTTGCAGAGGAACTTGAAGAACTCCACCTTTTCCTCCAGGCTCATGGGGACAATCAGCGACTGGTTTCCGTCCCGAAGGTCCACGCTGCACCAGATAGGCGGCTTTTCCAGGTGGTCCTTGTGGACCCATTTGATGGACTGGTCGGGGGCGGGGTAATATCCGATGGTGTATTTTTCTGCGTTTTTCATGATGGTTTCTGTTCCTTTCTGTGTATGGTTTGTTGGGCTGGCTGGACAAGAAGATAAAAAAGTCCTCCGTCTCCTTTGATTAGAGACGGAGGACTTGTAACATCATCCTACGCGGTACCACCCTAATTTTCCTTCTCCTTCAGGAGAAAGACCCTCAGCGGATACGGACAAACAGCTTGCCTTATATCCTCCTGCATGATAACGGACAGGCTCCGTCTGCGCCTACTGTCAGTTCGGGCAGCTACTTCAAGGCCAGTTCAAAGAAACTCTGACGCTGCCTCACACCGAAACGGCAGCTCTCTGGGCACAGAGGATTTCTTCTACTATTCCTTTTCCCTGTATTTGTGGTGATTCATTGAATTTGAAATTATCATACACGATTTTTATCGGGTTGTCAAGCAATTTTTTACTTTCCCGTATTTTTAGACTGGGGGGTTATAGCTATCTTCCAGTTCAGGGGCTTCGGACACAGCGTCCTGCTCCTCCATGGACTTGGAAAGGCGGTAGGAAACCCGGTCGCCAGAAAAGTCGATGGAAACCAGCTGACACCCGCCCTCGCCGTCCGCGGTCATCATGGAGATGGAGCTGTCACAGAGGGAGACGCTCCCCCTCCGGCCCAGAAACGCCCAGAAGGAGCAGTCCTTTTCCCCGGTCAGGTCAACAATCATGACGTTGAGATAATTGAGCTCCACCGGGGTTCCAATCATGGAAATCTGCTCCGGGGGCAGCAGGGAAGGGGTTTCATCCGGAATGTCGTGGTATACCACGGGCAGCAGGTCGGAAAGGCGGCTGTCAGGCTCCAGCTCCTCGTGGGTCAGGCTTTCCAGCGCCTCCTCAATGGTATCCGCACCGGCGTAAACCTCTTGGTTGGAAACCAAGAAAAGCTTTCCGTCGTTGGAAAGATAGCTGGTTTCATACATCCCGGACATGGACATAGCATCCACCAGCTTCAGGGAGTCCTCTTCGTCCCTTTGGTACAGATGGACCGTGATGCCGGGGGAATCGGTGGAAATAAGGTTGCCCTGGTCGTAGTAGGAGAGCTGGTAGGGGTCGATACAGGCAATCCGGTCGCCGTAGCTCTCCAGCTGGGTGACATACGCATTCTGGGGAAGGGCGGCCTGGGCGGTCTGCTCCATATCGCTGAGCGCGATTTGCCGCAGGGTATTGCTCTGGGAGTCCAGCCAATAGGTCCAATTGGAGGTGTTGCTCAAGGCGCTGAAATGGAAGGAGGCAGAGGCGGCGTAGCCCTCCGAGCTGTCATCGCTGACCATTTCGTCTTCCGTTTCCGCCATCATGGGTTCCTTGGCCTCTTCTGGTATATCGGCCGGGAGCACGGGTTCTTCGGGTACCGCCTCTTCAGACTCTGCGGGTCCGGCATTCGGGGCAAGGGCAGCTCTTTTGGCTTCTTGGCTGTCGGAGGCCCCTGCTGTATCCGGATTGCCGGACGTCTCGGCATATGACGAGGCGGCGGTAAGCATATTCCCGGCGGCGGGGCTTTCGGTACCGGCCAGATACTGGAGGGCAGTGATGATTTCCTGATAGTTGCTGATTCCCCCTTGATTGGACTGGGCCGCTGACATTGCCATAGAACTTACGGAATCGTTGACGGCAAAGCCCGATGCCCCCTTTGAAAGCCCAGGCATAATCCTGGAAAGGCCCACAACCATCAAAAGGGCGGCGGCGCAGGTGGTGATCACGTATACCGACCGCCTGCGGGGGGACGGGTCGCCGTCAATCCGGACAAAGGACGGCTGTTCCTGAAGCTTGGCCAGCAGATTGGAGGAGCGGAGAGAATCCGGCAGGGGTATCTCGTCCTGTTGGGCAAGCTGCCGCAGCTTTTGCCGGAGCTTCTCCTGCTGTGCCGCAGTCAGCTTAACAGGCTTTTTCTTTATAAACATACTCTTCATCACTCCTTTCTCCTATTGCAGTACGGTGCGCAGCTTGGCCAGAGACCTGTGAAGCTTGGAGCTGACAGTTCCCTGGGGGTGCCCCAGCATCTGCGCCACTTCCTTGGTGGTGTAGCCGTATATCACGGAGAGCACCACAATCTGCCGTTCCTGCGGGGTGAGAGTTTTGAGCGCCTCCATCACCGAGCTGTGTTCAGCCAGGTCGTCGGAGGGGTCCGGACCGAAGCCGATCTCCTCGGACAGCTCCGAGATATCCCGCTGTTCGGTGTATTCCTTGATTTTCCGTTTAATCTTGACGCTCAATATTTTCATAATCCAGGGCTTAAAGGCGCTTTCGTCCCGCAGGGTGTGCAGGCCGCGGAAAGCGTCCATAAAGGTTTCAGATACCACGTCCTCCGCGTCGTAGTGGTTGCCTAGGGAGTACATGGCGTATTTATACATATACAGGGAGAGGGCGTCATACAGCTGGGCAAAGCTCCGCTGGTCGCCCTGCCGTGCGCTTTTTACCAATTCGATATCGATATCCAATCTTCTGTCCACCACCGTTCTGGATGCTGGCTTGCTGTAACCGGTTCACTCTATAAGTAGCTGATAAGGACCGTTTTGTTGCAGGCCGCTTTAAAATTTTTTAAATGCCGGGCCGGCGTCTCCACACGGGAGGCGCGGCGGGAAAAACATAACAACGGGGACCTGTCCGCTATTTTGAGAACGTTCCCCAAAAATCTATCTCATATCACATATTTCATCATACCATGTCAAAATGTTTTTGAAAATAGTCTATATCAAAAATTTAATGTAAAATTAATAAATTGGTTTGCAATATGTGGGACGGGGTGGAATTCCGTAAAAAATTCTGGAAATTGCCGCAATTCTATGCTATATTATGTATGTTTACAACTGTGTCATAGGAAGGAAATCTGCAATGGAGAATACCATTACATTTGAAATTGTCAAGACCCCGGAGCAAAAACGGGAATTCAAGGATATGCTCCGCCAGGTGGCCAATGAGCTTATCGCCCGGAACATGCCGCTGTGGGACGAGGAGGACCTCTCCGACCAGGCCCTCTTCTCGGAGGGACAGGCCTACATCTGCCGGGTGGAGGGGAAGCCTGCCGGTACCTTTATCCTCTGTGACGGCGACGGCCTTTTCTGGCCCCATATCACCGACGGGAAGTCCTTGTTCGTCCACAAGGTGTCGGTGGGGAAGGGATTTAACGGCATGGGCGTTTCACACAAGATGCTGGAGTTCGCCAGGCAGGAGGCCCTGCGGCGGCACAAGGAGTATATGCGCCTGGACTGCCGCAGCGAAAGGGTGAAGCTTCGCGCCGTCTATGAGGGCTTCGGCTTTTCCTTTGTAGGGCTTACGTATCTAATCGATAAAACCTGTGCAAAATATGAAATCCGGCTGTAATGATTTTAAAAAACGGAGGAATGATGATGGAACTGACCTATTTTTATCTCCGCACCTGCCCCCACTGCCACCGCGCCGACCGGCTGATTCAGGAGCTGGTGAGCGAGGACCCCAAATACGCGGCGATCAAATTCCACAGGGTGGAGGAATCGGAGGAGGCCGCGCTGGCGGACAGCTATGACTACTGGTATGTTCCCTGTCTCTACCTGGGAAGGGAAAAGCTGATGGAGGGGGTGCCGTCCAAGGAGAAAATCCGGGCGGCGATGGATAGGGCGCTGGAAAGCTGACAGCCACAAAGCTTTGCAGAAGCCAAGGCGACATGATTATTGCGAAATGAGAACATCAGGGAGAGGGTGTTTTTAATTGAGCAGAAAATTGTTTTGTGAAATATCTCCGTTGACCTATCGGATTTCCACCGAAAAGGAGATACTGCTGAGAGGACTGAAGAATCTGCGGCTGCGTTCCCGGTTCGCGCGGGAGAAATCCGATGAGCTGCTGAGGGAGCGGCTGTACTCCCATTCCTCGCTGATACGGCGGCGGCTGGGCAATGTGGATATGCAGCTCCAGGAGAACAAAGCGGTCAATCTGGCGCTTGCGGCCCCCAAGGTGGACCATGTGCTGATAAGGCCCGGACAGATTTTCTCCTTTTGGGAGCTGGTGGGTAAGCCCAGCGCGGCCTCTGGTTACCGGGAGGGGCTGATCATCGCCTCCGGGAGGCCGGGACAGGGAATAGGCGGGGGAATGTGCCAGTTTACCAACCTGATCCACTGGATGGTACTCCACTCGGATTTAAAGATCATTGAGCATCACCACCACGACGGGGTGGACCTGTTTCCGGATTTTGGACGGGTGATTCCCTTTGGGACGGGAACCTCCATTCTATATAACTATCTGGACTACCGGTTTTTAAACGATACAGACAGGATATATCAGCTGATTGTCCATGTATCGGATGGATATCTCTGCGGGGAGCTTCGGTGTGATGGCCGCCCGGCCAGGAAATATCACATTGAATGCCGGAATGAGTTCTTTTCCAGGGAGGCGGACGGGGTATACCGGAACAATGAGATTTATCGGATTACGGTTGATGTTAAGACGGGAAACAGGATTGAGGAGGAGCTTTTAAGAAAAAATCACGCTAAAATTGCCTATGATCCCGCCGGATTGGAGCTGGTAGAGCGGCTATGAGGAATGCAGGTTCCAAATTGCTATTCTAAACAAAATATGCTATAATGGATGCAGATGACAGCCTGTCTCAACTGGATATGGTACATATCTGCTGCTGAAACAAACTGGGGCGGCTGATAAACGAAACCGACAACATGATGATTTAGGGAGGAAACACAAATGAAACAGCGAGTGCTCGCCTTTGACTTTGGCGCGTCCAGCGGCAGGGCAATCATCGGCGAATTTGACGGGACCAAAATTGAGCTGACCGAGGTTCACCGCTTTTCCAACGACCCGGTGCTGGTAAACGGGACCCTGTACTGGGATATCCTGCGGCTGTTCCACGAAATCAAGCAGGGGATTGTCAAGGCCAACCTGGCGGGCGGCTTTGAGAGTATCGGCATCGACACCTGGGGAGTGGACTTCGGCCTGATCGACAAGGAGGGCCGTTTGCTGGAAAATCCGGTGAACTACCGGGATGGCAGGACCGACGGTATGGTGGAAAAGCTGGCGGAGATCATCCCGCTGGAGGAGCTGTACGGCATGACCGGCACCCAGATCATGCAGATCAACACCCTGTTCCAGCTTTTCAGCCTGGTGCAGAACCGGAAGGACCTGCTGGAGCGCACCGACCGGATGCTGTTTATCCCGGATTTGTTCAACTATTTCCTGACAGGGGTAAAGGCGGCGGAGTACACCATCGCCTCCACCTCCCAGCTGCTGGACGCCAACCACGGCTGGTGTAGGGAGCTGTTTGAGCGGCTGTCTATCCCGACGGAGATGCTGTGCGATATTGTAAAGCCCGGAGAACAGATCGGGCAGCTCAGCGAGGCAATCTGCTCGGAGCTGGGGGTCCCGGCGGCAAAGGTAATCGCCTCTGCCTCCCACGATACCGCGTCGGCGGTGGTGTCGGTGCCGTCGCTGGAGGAAGACTTTGTGTTTATCAGCTGCGGCACCTGGTCGCTGATGGGCACCGAGCTCAAGCACCCCATCATGGACAAGAAGTCCAAGGACTTTAACATCACCAACGAGGGCGGGTACGACTACACCACCCGTTACCTGAAAAACATCATGGGCCTGTGGCTGATTCAGGAGACCCGCCGCCAGCTGGGCAGAATGGGCCAGGATTACTCCTACGCCCAGCTGGAGCAGGAGGCGCTGAAGGTGGCCCCCTTCCAGAGCTTTATCGACCCGGACGCGCCGGAGTTTTTAAAGCCCGGCCACATCATTGAGGATATCAAGGAATTCTGCAAAAAGTCCGGCCAGCGGGTGCCAGAGACGGTGGGAGAAATCATGCGGTGCATTTATGAAAGCCTGGCTATGAAATACCGCTATGTCTTTGAGTTCCTGAAGACAAGCGCCGGAAAGAACTACGCCCAGATCAACGTGGTGGGCGGCGGCACCAAGGACGGCTTTCTCTGCCAGCTCTGCGCCAACGCCTGCAATACCAAGGTGGTGGCCGGACCCATCGAGGCGACGGCTATGGGCAACATCGCGGTGCAGCTGATGTCCCTGGGGTACATCAAGGACCTGAAGGCAGCGCGCCAGGCGGTGATCAACTCCTTCCCGGTGAAGGAATTCAAGCCGGAGAATACGGCCCAGTGGGACGAGGCGTACACGACCTTTAAGAAGTACCTTCTGTAAACTGTAGATGGGAAAAGGCGGCGCTGTGCCGCGGGAATCAACCGGCTGCCATATTCGACAGCCGGTTTTTGCCGAAACATAAAAAGGGGGCTGAACATATTGATTGCAACCCTGACGCTGAACCCGTCCATCGACTATGTGATGAAATGTCCCGACGTGCGCTTTGGGGAAACCAACCGGTCGGAGGAGGAGCGGATTTACCCCGGCGGAAAGGGAATCAACCTTTCGGTCATGCTGCGGCGGCTGGGAATAGACAGCCGGTGCATCGCGGTGAAGGCGGGGGATACAGGGGAGCTTTTGGAAAAGCTGCTCCGCCTCCAGGGGCTGACCCCTGTGATGATCCCCCTTCGGGGAAACGTCTTTACCCGCATCAATGTTAAGCTCCGGGGAGAGGCGGTCACTGAGCTCAACGCCAAAGGCCCTTCCATGACCTCCGCCGCGATCACCTCCGTATGCCGGGAACTGGACCGGTTACAGCGGGGGGACATCCTTGCGGCGGCGGGGCGGTTCCCGGAGGGGGAGGCGGCGCAGGCGCTTTTCTCCCAGCTTCCCCGGCTGAAGGAGAGGGGAGTAAAGCTGGCGGTGGATTGCTCCGGACCCACACTGGGGCGGCTGCTGGAAACCGGCCCCTTCCTGGCAAAGCCCAACCGTGAGGAGCTGGAGGAGCTGGCGGGCGGGTCCCTTACGGACTGGGAAAGCCTTTCCAAGGCGGTCTGCCGGTTCTGGAGATATGGAAACCCGGAGAAGTACGGGGCGGAGCATATCCTCCTTTCGATGGGGAAGGAGGGCGCCGCGCTCTTTTGGGACGCCGAAAACGTCTGGTCCCTGGAAGCGCCCCAGGGAAATGCGGTCAACACCGTGGGGGCGGGGGATTCCATGCTGGCGGGGTGCCTCGCTGCATTCCTGAACGGCGGCAGTCCGCGGGAGATTCTCCGGATGGCGGTTGCCTGCGGAAGCGGGACGGCCTTTTCGGAGTGGATTGCTGAGAAGCCTCTTCCCATGGAAAACCTTCTGCCGGAACGGAAAGAGTGGAGGGAAAAACAAATTGCTGGAAATACGGGAGTATAGGGAAACGGATTGGAAGTCCGTCGAAGAGATACACGACCGTGCGCGGAAGATGGAATTAAAGCTGGCGGGGTTGGAGGATGCGTTTGTCCCGTTGGAAACAGCGGCAAAGAGAGAGGGTTTGTTCGACTATCCCGGCCTTTTCGCGGCGGAGCTGGACGGGAAGGTTGTGGGCTTTGCCGCCTGCACGGAGGAAGAATTCGCGTGGCTCTATGTCTCTCCCGCGCATATGCGCAAGGGAGTAGGCCGTCAGCTTGCCCGGTATGTCCTGCGCCGGTTCCCGAACATCCGGTATGTGGAGGCACTCAAGGGCAACGAACCCGCCCGCGCCTTATACGAGAGCCTTGGTTTTCGGATTGTGAAAACGGAAAAGGGACAGATGCCGGGGAACGAAGAATACACTGTAGAGGTGTATTTGATGGAACGGCAAACCGGAGAATAATATAAAAAACATCCGCACGGCTGTGAAGTGCGGATGTTTTTTATTATTCAGCGGCCTCCGCCGCGTCCTTGAGGGTTCCCAGGCTGGAGGCCTTCAGATAGGCGTTGATGAAGCCGTCGATGTCCCCGTCCATCACCGCGCCGATGTTGCCGGATTCAAAGCCGGTCCGGTGGTCCTTGGCCAGGGTGTAGGGCATGAACACATAGGAGCGTATCTGGGAGCCCCAGGCAATCTCCTTCTGGACCCCTTTGATGTCCTCTATCTTTTCCAGGTGCTCCCGCTCCTTAATCTCCACCAGCTTGGAGCGGAGCATCCGCATGGCCACCTCTCGGTTCTGTATCTGGCTGCGCTCGTTCTGGCAGGCCACCACAATGCCGGTGGGAATGTGGGTGATACGGATGGCCGATTCGGTCTTGTTGATGTGCTGGCCGCCCGCGCCGCTGGAACGGTAGGTGTCCACCCGCAGGTCCTTGTCGTCTATTTTGACCTCCAGGTCGTTGTCAATCTCCGGCATGACCTCCACCGAGGCGAAGGAGGTGTGCCGCCGTCCCGATGCGTCAAAGGGGGAGATGCGCACCAGCCGGTGAACCCCTGCCTCTGACTTCATATAGCCGTAGGCGTTGGTGCCCTCCAGCAGAATGGAGGCGCTTTTGATGCCCGCCTCGTCCCCCTCCAGCATGTCCAGCAGCTTGAGCTTGAAGCCGTGGCGCTCTGCCCAGCGGGTGTACATCCGGTACAGCATCTGAACCCAGTCCTGGGCCTCGGTGCCCCCCGCCCCCGCATGGAAGGTAAGGATGGCGTTTTTGGCGTCGTATTCCCCGGTGAGCATGGTGGAGAGCTTTTGCTCCTCCAGCATCTCGGAAATTTTATCGGAGCTTTCCTTGAGTTCCGGGTATTCGGAAACCTCTTTTTCTTCAATGGCCAGCTCGGTCATGGTCAGCGTATCCTCATACAGGGTTTTCAGCTCCTCATAAGCGCTGATTTTTCCCTTGACCTGGCCGGTCTGCTGCAGCACCTTCTGGGAATTTTCCGTGTCGTTCCAGAAATCGGGGTCGGAGACCCGCGTCTCCAGCTCCTCCAGCTGCCGCCTCAGGCGTTGGATGCCCAGGGCCTCCGCCAGGTTTTTCAGCTCCTCCTCCAGGCTGAGAAGGAATAACCGCAGTTCTTCCAATTCTAACATCGTTGATTGTCCCTCCTATACGGTGACTGTCCATCCCGGCAGCCGCCGGAAGAGACCTTATGGTTTTGTGTATACCTTTTTATTATAGGGGGAATGGAATAAAAATGCAAGCGCCGGGTTCCGTATTTTTACGGTATTATCTATGGATGCCGTAAAAATACGGAACCCCTGGTTAAAATTTGCTTTAAATTTCATTTAACCCCCTTGACAGGGGATGCTTTGATCAATATAATATTTGTTATAATGTACGTACATACGGACATATATTTGCCGCATTCTAAAAAATATAAGGAGGTTTCGCCATGACAGCTCTGCCTGAAATCATCTGTTTGGGAGAACTGCTGATAGACTTTGTCTCTCTGGATAAGAATCAAAGCCTATCCGCCAGCAGCGGTTTTCTGAAGGCCCCCGGCGGCGCGCCTGCCAATGTGGCGGCGGGCGTGACGCGTCTGGGCGGTGCGGCCGGATTCATCGGCAAGGTAGGAAAGGACCCCTTTGGCGCTTACTTAAAACAGGTGCTGCGGGAACTGGGAGTGGATGTTAGGTTCCTTTTAGGGGACCCCGGTGCCAGAACAAACCTCTCCTTTGTGGCACAGAAAAGCGACGGCGTGCGGGACTGCATCTTCTACCGCCACCCCGGAGCGGATATGCTGCTCCGTCCCGACGAACTGGATCAAAGCTATTTTTCCAACGTCCAGGTGTTCCACTATGGCTCCATCAGCTTTACCGCGCCGGATTCCGAGCAGGCCACTCTCCATGCCATCCGGTTTGCAAAGGAATGGGACGCGCTGATTTCCTACGACCCTAACTACCGCCCGGACCTTTGGCCGGATCAGGCCCTTGCCCGCCAGAAGATGCAGGACGGATTTAATTACGCCGATTTCGTCAAAATCAGCGAGGAGGAGATGACCTTTATCACCGGGGTGGATACCCCTGAAGGCTGTGGGGAGTTCATTCTCAAGCGCGGCGCAAAGGCCGTCGCCGTCACCCTGGGGGAAAGGGGATGCTATTTTACCGACGGCGATGCCCAGGGCTATCTTCCGGGGGTGCCGTCCCAGCTGTTGGATTCCACCGGCGCGGGGGACGCTTTCACTTCCGCCATGTTATATCACTTTGCCCAAAAGCGCAAGGCTTTCCCCGGCTACCGGCTCAAGGCAGATCAGGAAATCCAAAAATGGCTTGCCTTCGCCAACGCCGCGGGAGCGGTTGCCGTCACTAAAATGGGGGCGATTCCCTCCCTCCCTGACAAAAGTGAGGTTGCTGCGCGGCTGGCCGGGATTTCTTCTGCTGTTCAATAAGGAGGGATGCCTTATGTCCTGGGATGTTACCTGTCTTACGGTCAACCACAGTTCCCCCCTTCCTCTCCACTATCAGCTGAGCCAGCTCCTCTGCGCCGCCATTGCCAGCGGCGATTTAAAGCCCGGCGACTGCATTCCCCCGGAGACATATATCGTAGAGCATTTGGGAATCAGCCGGGCGACGGTCCGGCAGGCCATCAGCGGTCTGGTAAACAGAGGGCTGCTGTACCGCAAAAAGGGGAAGGGCACCTTTGTGGCCGCGCCCAAAATTGACGGCGGCTTTTTTGCCAAGCTGGAAAGCTTTCACCAGGAGATGCTGGAAAAGGGTCTTACCCCTTCCACTAGGGTTTTGCAGTGGGAACGAATTCCCCCTGACGGCGAGATCAACGCTGTTCTGGAGCTTCCCCCGGACGCCCCCCTGCTGCTGTTGAGAAGATTGCGGTTTGCCAACGGTATGCCGGTTGTGCAGGTGGACACCTATCTCTCCGCCCAGCTGTTCGGCGGCCTTCTGGAGCAGGATATGGAAAAGAACTCCTTGTATCAGCTTTTGGAAAGCATGTACCACCGGCCGGTTATCCGGGCGCGGAGGAGCATTGAGGCGGTAAACGCCCACCCGGACGAAGCAAAATATCTGGAGACAGAGCCGGGGTCCGCGTTGTTTCTGGTCAAAACGGTAGCTTACAGCAGCGGCTCCCTTCCGGTGGAATATTCCATTGCCCGCTATCGCGGAGACAACAATAAGTTTACCATTGAGCTTACCCGATAATATACCACTGAACCACTGCCGGCTTTAGCCGGTAGCGGTTCATAGAATAGGGTAGACCTAAAGGAGAGGGCTTTAACCCCATGACACAGACAAAAAATTAAGAGGTGATTGACAATGCATTCTATCTTCCCAACTGCCAAAGACCTGGCAGAGCTTTTCGACCACACCCAGCTCCGCCCCTATGCCCAGGAAAAGGATTTTGTCACCTTATGCGATGAAAGCAAACGATTTGGATTCAAAATGGTGGCAATCAATTCGGTACAGACCGCTTTCTGCAAGCAGCTTTTGCGGGATACCCCCATACACGTCGGTGCGGCGATTTCCTTTCCGCTGGGGCAGACCACCATTGCCGTAAAGCGCCGGGAAACCGAGCAGTCCATCCAGGAGGGGGCGGATGAAATCGACTATGTCATACATATCGGCAAGCTGAAGGACAGGGATTATGCCTATATCCAGAAGGAGATGGAGGAAATCGTAACCGCCTGCCGTCAGGCCGGTGTAATCTCCAAGGTGATTTTTGAGAACTGCTTTCTGACCCAGGAGGAAAAGCTGGCCCTTTGCGGTATCGCCAATCAGGTGGGGCCTGACTTCATCAAAACCTCCACCGGCTTTGGAACCGGCGGCGCGACGGTGGAGGATGTCCGCCTAATGCGCGAAAACGCCGATGAAAGAATTTTGGTGAAGGCCGCGGGGGGAATCCGCACCCTGGCGGATGCCGCCGCCATGTATCAGGCCGGTGCGCGGCGCATCGGCAGTACCGCCAGCGTAAAAATTATGGAAGAGTACCTGTCCATGCTGGCAAAGGAGGGGATGCCCAAATGACCGGTAATATGAGAGGCTATGCCATAGAAAAGGACGGCTCCCGCCGCATTGTCACAGTGCCCATCCCCAAGCCGGGTCCCTATCAGGCGCTGGTAAAAATCGAGGCCTGCGGCGTCTGCAACGGCACCGATATTAAGCTTGCTCATCAGAATTTCAAAAACTTCTCCACCTATCCGGCCCTTTTGGGGCATGAAGCGGTGGGTTCCATTGTAGAGCTGGGGGAAAAGGTCTCCAGCTTCCGCACCGGCGACCGGGTGACGCTGCCCTTCGGGGAGGATACAGCGGGGTATTACAGCGGCTGGGGCGGCTACTCGGAATACGGCCTAGTAGGGGACATCGCCGCCATCCAGGCGGACGGTCTCACCCCTGACAGTCCCTATTGGTCGGAAAGCTATTTTGCCCAGAATCTGGTTCCCGCATCTCTTACCTCCGCGGAGGCAACGATGATTGTCACCTTCCGGGAGGTACTGGGGGGAATCAAGAACTTCGGCATGACGCCTGGAAAGCGCATCGTCATTTTCGGCGCGGGCCCGGTAGGGCTTATTTTCACCAAGCTGCTGTCCCTCAGCGGCGTGGAGGAGATTACCGTGCTGGACCTGGTTCCGGAAAAAGCGCAGCGGGCGCTTCAGCACGGGGCAAAGCACGCTTTCTGCTCCGCGGGGCAGGACGCCGCCGCCCTTGTGCGGGATATCTATCCTGACGGCGTGGATATGGTTTTGAACGCCGTAGGGGTGAGCGCAATCATCAATACCGCCATGTCCCTGATTGTCCCCGGTGGGAAAATCTGCTGTTACGGCATTTCCCCCAATTTGCAGATGAATCTGGACTGGAGCCGCGCGCCCTACAACTGGGGGCTGCAATTTGAGCAGTGGCCCTCTAAAATCCAGGAGGGGGAACAGCACAAACAAATCTGCGGCTGGATTGAATCCGGCCAGCTGGTGCCTTCCCAGTACATCTCGGAGGAAATTCCCTTTGAGGAAATTGACCGGGCTTTTGACATGATTGAACAGAAAAAGACCGACCTGAAAAACGTCATTGTCTTTTAAAAACTTCCGCCCAGCGGAAATACAATGAAGGAGGAAACGGCTATGCAGCAATCCAGATTATTTCTCGCCCTTCCGGAGTATATCTCTACCCCGGATGGCATGGAGATCGATCAGGAGGGCAACCTGATCCTTTCCTGCCCCAACTTTGCCCAGCCGGAAACCAGCGGCTGCGTGGTAAAGATAGGCAAGGACAAAAAAGTGACCAAGTGGTTTGATACCCCCGTCCACCCCAAAACCGGCAAGGCCCGGAACATGGGCATCGTCTTCGGGCCCGACGGAAGCCTATATCTCTGCGACAACCAGGGTTGGTCCGGGGAGGAGGAGCTTGCCTTTCAGGGGCGGGTCCTGCGGGTCAAGGCGGATAAGGACGGCATCCGGGAGTGGTCTGTGGTGGCGGATGGGATGGAGCATCCCAACGGCGCAAAGATCAAAGATGGGTACCTTTATGTTACCCAAAGCTGTATGACCAAGCTGACTTTTTTTAAGGATAAATAGTTTCACCGTCCCGGTTTATTTACACTCCGGGACGTTTTTTCCCGGAGTGTGAATAAATTTCGCAAAAGAAAGTGAAATATTTGTAAAGCTGGCGGCAAAAGGTTTGTAATTCCCTCCAGTATGGTGTATAATAAAACCATTGTATCGGAGGGAAATACTGGCATGACCGTTTCCGGCGCTGTCCGGGCGGGATTCCGGCAGGTTCCCTGAAAATTTTTCGTTCCAGAATGAGAGGATTGCATGAACACGAAATATACCGGAAAACCCTGCGCGTATTGCAAGGTGATTTTCAACGAGAACGACGACGTAGTGGTCTGCCCCGACTGCGGCGCGCCCCACCATCGGGAGTGCTACAAAAAGCTGGGCCACTGCGCCTGTGAGAGCCGACACGGCGAGGCGGTCAAATGGTCCTCCGCCGGTGAAGGCTGGGGGCCAAAGCATGAGGAGATCATCGACGGCAACGCCCCGCTGCGCTGTCCCAGATGCGCCACCCTCTGCAAACCGGGGGTTTTGTTCTGCCCGGTCTGCGGCTCCAACCTGCTGAAGAAGGTAGGCGGCCCCGGACAGAACTGGGATTCCGACTATCCGCCCTGGACGGAGGAGCAGTTAAAGAAATTAAGTGATGATATCTTTTCGTCCGAATATGACCTCGACGTCGAGGATCCGGAAATAAAGAAGGAACTGGACGAACTGGAAGCACAGGAAGCACAGGAAGAACAGCAAGAGCGGGAAAGACGGAAGTATGAAAACCCCTATTCCACCGGCGGTGGAAGGGTTCCTCCAGGGCGGCCGCCTCATTCCCCCTATGGATATCCAGGGGGAACGAACCAGGCGGGGCGGACGCCGCCCATTCCCTTAAATCCCTTTACCACCCCCTATGGGGGCGTTGCGCCGGAGGAGGAGATAGATGGCATCCCGGCTAGGGATATGGTGCTGTTTGTGGGACCGAATTCCCACTACTATCTGCCGCGCTTTAAGATGATTGCCGGGAAGATTGGGAAGGTGCAGTGGAACTGGTCGGCCTTCTTCTTCCATTTCATCTACTTTTTTTACCGGAAAATGTACCTGGCGGGCGCGTTGTTCCTGGGGGCGTACCTGCTGATTCAGCTCCCCATGTTTTTGACCCTGCCGGATTACATCCATTACCTGTATGACGCGCTGACCTCCTCCAGCATGTTTACCACCATGCCCTCCTCGGTCCAGTGGTATATGAATTACAGCTATATCGCGAATTTTATTCTGCTCGCCCTTGGAATGGCGGCCTCCCTGGCTGCAAACCGCATCTATTATAAGAAGGTGTGTAAGGATGTGGGGCTGCTGCGCCAGGAATGGTTGAAAACAGAAGGGGAAAAGCCGGAGGAAGCCGTTTCGCCGGAACGCCAGCTCCCTGATTCTCAGGAGTACTTCGCGGCCCTGGCCCGGAAGGGGAGGGTCAACATGAAAATTGTGCTGATTATGATGGTGTGTACGATGTTTATCAACTTTGGAATACCGGCCCTTGCGGTGTTCTGGCTGACATAACGCGGGCCGCCTGCCCGCCGCAACAACATTAAGAGACGAGGAGAAACAGATCATGAAAATAAGAAAAGCGGTCATCCCCGCCGCGGGCTTGGGTACCCGCGTACTGCCTGCGTCTAAGGCTGTCCCAAAGGAGATGCTGCCCATTGTGGACAAGCCCGCGATACAGTATATTGTGGAGGAGGCGGTTGCCTCCGGCATTGAGGAGATTTTGATTATCACCAACCGGGGCAAGGCGGTGATGGAGGACCATTTTGACCGCGCCCCGGAGCTGGAGGACCGGCTGAAGGCTACCGGCAAGGCCGATCTCTATGAAGAGGTGGTGGCGGTTTCCCGGCTGGCCAACATCCAGTACCTGCGCCAGAAGGAGACCAAGGGCCTGGGCCACGCGGTGGCCTGCGCCAGAACCTTTGTGGGCAGCGAGCCCTTTGCGGTGCTGTACGGCGACGACGTAATCATCGGGGATATTCCGGCGACGCGGGAGCTGTGCGAGGCCTATGAGAAGTATCAGAAGGGGGTCGCCGGAATCCAGTATGTTCCCAGGGAACAGATTGGCAAGTACTGCACCCTCAAGGTGGAAAAGCTGGAGGACAAAATATACAGCATCTCCGAGATGATTGAAAAGCCCAGGGACGACCAGTTTATTTCCAACTACGCCGCCCTGGGGCGGTGCGTCCTGCCGCCGGATGTGTTTGACATCCTGGACAACCTGCCGCCGGGGGCCAACGGGGAGATACAGCTGACCGATGCCATGCGGCAGCTTGCCCATCAGGGCCGGATGGTGGGGGTGGAATACACCTCCAAACGGTACGATATGGGCAGCAAGCTGGGGATTTTACAGGCCGCCGTGGAGGTAGGGGTCAAGCATCCGGAGCTGGCCGCGGCTTTTCGGGCGTATCTCAAAGATTTTGTCAAAACCCTGTGAAAAAAGGATTGACAATCCGCCAATCCTTTTGTATAATAAATTGCAATGCGGCAATTTCTCCCATGGCAGCTATGGCGGCTTTTTGGGGAATTTTCCGCTGTACTCTTTGCCCTGTGACTTATTCCAGGGCCTTATGTCCAAAAGGAGGTGTCAAAATTGGCGAAGCAAAGTGGCCATTATGAGACAGTTATGGTGTTGAACACCAAGCTGGGTGAGGACGCGATCCAAGCCCTTGTCGAAAAGTTCAAAGCCCTGATCGAGCAGAACGGTACCATCAACAATGTAGACGTTTGGGGAAAACGCCGGCTGGCTTATCTCATCGAGGATGAGAGCGAGGGATATTATGTCCTGATTGATTTCACCAGCAAGCCCGATTTCCCGGCGGAGCTGGACCGTGTGTACAAGATTACCGACGGCGTTCTCCGTTCCCTGATCACCGCGAAGCAAGACTGATGAAAGACTGATTTGTAAGAGAAGAATGGGGGCTGAATAGGGAATGATCAACAACGTGGTTTTAGTGGGAAGACTCTGCACCGAGCCCGAACTCCGTCAGACGCCCAACGGCGTTTCCGTGTGTACTTTCCGTCTGGCGGTACAGCGCTCCTACGCGCCCCGCGGGGGAGAGCGCCAGACCGATTTCCTCAGCATTGTCGTCTGGAGAAATCAGGCGGAGTTTGTTCACAATTACTTCCACAAGGGAAATATGATAGGCGTTGTGGGGCATATCGAAACAAGGAACTACACCGACCGGAACAATCAGCAGAGGTACGCCTTTGAGATTATTGCCGAGAACGTTTCCTTTGTCGAGGGGAAATCCTCCGCTTCCTCCGGGGGCGATTTTGGAGGGGGAAATTCCTTTGCGGGGAACGCAGGTCCTGCGTCGTATGCGCCGCCTGTTTCGTCCCAGCCCGCTCCGGCGCCTGCGGGGAACGCTGCGCCCCAGCAGCCTGCTTCCAATTTCTCCAGCGGCGATTTTGGGGATTTCCAGGAGATTGAATCCGACGAGGATCTGCCCTTTTGATTTCCGCTGCCGCTTTCAGTCCGTTTGAACTTTTTTGATAGGAGGTTACAGCTATGGCTATGGATAGACCTGAGAGAAGCGAGAGACCTGGCCGCCCCAACCGCAAGGGCCGCAAGAAGGTCTGCGCTTTCTGCGTGGATAAGATCGAAGAGATCGATTACAAGGACATCAACCGTCTGCGCAAGTATATCACCGAAAGGGCAAAGATTATGCCCCGCCGGATGAACGGCACCTGCGCCCGGCATCAGCGCCAGCTGACCACGGCAATCAAGCGCGCCAGACATATTGCGCTGCTGCCTTATGTAAACGACTAATGACGTTTCGGACAGCCTCTCGAAAGAGGGGCTGTTTTTTGTGCCGGTAATGCTGGCAAAAAACTTCAGGTATGAGAAGGTGTTGGAAAATGAAGAGAAAAATAATTTCTATTTCGATGACACTTGTCTTGTGCTGCGTCCTTGCAGCTTGCAGCACTGAAAACTCAACGGTATCATCAGAATCCGCCAGTACAGGGTTTGATGAAACTACATCCGCCATATCCTCTGAATCATCAAAATCATCGGAATCCACTGTTACAGTTTCTGAAGATACTGCCGCATCTGCCCAATCCTCTAAATCCTCAGAGTCCACTATTACAAGTTCTGAGGCTGCCGCACCCGCCACATACGATGAGGTTATAGAACAATACGGCGATGTTTTTGGCGGGCTTACGCTCCAGCAAATGCAGGAAGATGTTGATTACTTATGGAAAACCATGCAGGATAATTACCCCCTTTGGGGCTTATTGCAGCGGAGGGGCATTGATGCAGAGGCTTTATACAATGAAACCCGCCAAGCATTAACTGGAATAAGCGGTGACTATGAATTTTATAACCAAATAGGGAAGTTTATCCGACAATTTAAGGGTATTGGACATTTAAGCCTAGTTTCCGACAATTCCTACCATGGATTTCACAATCGTTATAAAACATATCTGGAAAAGAATCCCAACATGAAGAAAATCCAAATCCTTTATGAAGGTTTAAATGAGCCTGTATCCATTCAGGGTTATGCAAATCTTGAAAAATTGGAGGAACAATTAGCTGCTTTAAACGGGTCGGAAGAACAATCGGAAAATGTTGATTTAGAGTCAGTATTTGCTGACAATCCGACATTTAATATTTTGGAGCCTGACAGAATCGCCTATATAAAGGTTCCCATTATGAAAGATACCCCGCAGGCGCACAGCCAATTTATCGACTTTTATGCCAAGATAGCAGGTTTCGAGCATCTTATCATAGACATAACAGGGAATAGCGGCGGCAATTCCTATTATTGGGTACAGTATATTGCTGCACCAAATCTATCACAGCCAACATCCACTGAACAAATTATCATGATTCCAGACTCACAAACAGTGGCTGAATATGTTCAATCAGTAGATTCGGGGAGAAAACTGCTTCCCGTTTCCCAATTACCGGAGCTGCCCGGCCTTGAACAAGACGACCTCGAACAGTTAGCATACTTCTATATAAATAAATCCACATATGAACCGACTGGAGAATCCCCGTTTTCGGGAAAAATTTGGGTATTGATAGACGGAAGGGTTTGTTCTTCCTCTGAAGCCTTCGCTCTCTTTTGCAAGTCAACGGGGTTTGCAACTCTCGTTGGCACACAATCCAGAGGAGACAGCGGGGGAATTGATGCTCAATTCTTTGCTTTGCCCAATTCCGGTCTTGTTGTCCGGTTTCATACCATCTATCCTACAAATGCAGATGGGTCATGTAATACAGAATATGGAACAATGCCGGACTTTGTTTCACCCGATGGGGAAACGCCTTTGGAAACCTGCCTCAAATTAATTGAGTCAGAATAAACATTGATAGATACATCAGAAAAGGGGGCCTGAAAACGGTCCCTTTTTTGCTGAAAATTCTAAAATGTACAGTTTTTTCACATTTCCTTCAAAAAATTTGTATGTCATTTTCGTTTTTTTATACGGATTCCACTTTTTTGATATTGAAAAATGCCTAGTTTGCGTCGTATAATGGGGCCATAGATTTGTGGAACCTATCTAAATTAAAAAGGTTTCGTGAACAAATCATCAATAAACATTAGGAGGTATCCTTTATGAGCCATTCCACTTGGAAACGCATTTCTTCTGCGGGCCTCAGTGCGGTTGTACTGGCGGGACTGCTGGCTGGGTGTAATTCCACCCCCAGTTCCAGTTCCCAGGCATCTTCTGCAGCCCCCAGCAATAGTACTTCCAGCGCGGCAGGGGGTTCGTCCTCTGCTTCCAGCGAGGCGCCTGCAGCGGCGGTACCCAGCCTTCCTTTATCTGAACCGCTGACCGTTACCATTTTCTCAAATTTTAACGCTAAATTTGTGGGCAAGGTTGAAAATTACAACGACATTCCCTTTGTAAAATGGTGGAGCGAGCAGACCGGCGCGACCATCGACTTCCAGACCGTCGCCAACGAGGTTTGGAACGAGCAGTTCGGCCTGAAAATCGCCTCCAAAGATTTGCCGGATGTATTTAACGGCGTCGGCCCCTATACCGGCGGCGATATCCAGGCGTTTAAGGATGGGGTGGTCGTCTCCCTGACCCCTTATATGGAGCAGGGGTATATGCCCAACCTGTCCAAATTCTATGAAGCCTTCCCCAAATACGCGGACATGGCCCGCACCTCCGAGGGGGATTTCCTCTCCGTACCCAACATCCGCGGCCATGCTGAAAACCTGAACTCCAACGGACTGGTGGTCCGCAAGGATTTGCTGGACCAGGCCGGCCTGGCGGTTCCCACCACCATTGAGGAATGGGACGCCGCCCTCCGCGCCTTTAAGACCATGGGTGTTATTCCCTTCAGTCCCCGCGACAACAAATGGCTTAACACCAATATGCCCTTTATCTCCGCCTGGAACATGACCTACTTTGAGTACCAGGACAACGGCACCGTCAAGTACGGCGCAACCCAGCCGGAATTCAAGGAGTATCTCCAGCTGATGCACACCTGGTATGAGGACGGCCTTTTGGACCCCGACTACCTGACCTCCGACACCAAGACCATCACCGCCAAGGTTTCCGCCGGTCTGGTTGGTTCTTACGTCGGCGCAGCAGGCGGCAACCTGCAAAACCCCTGGTATGCCATTGTGGAAGAAAATGTGGATTCCCCCATTGAGTACATAGGCGCGCCGGTTCCCACCCTGGAAAAGGGCGCTACCCCCAAGATTGGTCCCCGTTACGATGAAGTGAACCCCAATGTGGGCTTCTATATGTCCACCAAGTGCGCCAATCCCGAATTGACCGCCATGGTTCTGGACTTTATGTACAGCGAAGAGGCAAACAGGGCCCTCAACTACGGCGTGGAAGGCACCCACTACAAGCTGACCGCCGACGGCCTGGTTGACCCCTATGAGCAGCAGGCGGACGGCACCTATAAGAACCTGGTGGAAAGCTGGAGACCTACCTTTGGCGACGCTGGCCCCGGTTATCTGGTAGGTATTCTGGATTATGCCAACAACACCATTCTGGACCCCACCAGCCCCAAGGTCGTTGTTTCCGCACCAGTAGGGGACGATCCCCTTGCCAAGAAAAAGAGCCATATTGACACGGTTCGTCAGGAAGCCTTGAGCCTGTGGTCCTCCTTTGAGGCTGTCAACCGGGTTCCCGGTCTCAACTACTCCGTTGAGGATGCCCAGGCCCGCGCCGATATCTACAAGGACATCGAGACCTACGTTTACGAGGGCGTGACCCAGTTCATCATGGGCCAGCGCGACCTGGAAACCTTTGACGCCTTTGTCTCTGAAATCCAGGCTATGGGCGTTGACAAGGCCATGGCTATCACCCAGAAATATCTGGACGAGCACAACAAAAAGTAATACAAATTCCCTTTCAAAGGGGAACAGGGCAGGCAGCAGATTCGTCTGCTGCCTGCTTCTTATAGGAGGGCGGCACGGTTTCCGGTGCAGCCTTCAACTGTGAAAGGAGCGGGAAACTATGGCAAAAACTGCGACCCCAGGGCAGGCCGCGAAATCCGAAAGCGTGCTGATGGGCCGGCTCAAGGACCATTTTAAAATGGTCCGCCGGGATATCCATGTCAACAAGCACATTTATCTCATCGCCCTGCCGATGATTATTTATTACATCGTTTTTAAGTACGTGCCCATGTACGGCATACAGATCGCCTTTAAGGATTATAACCTGATGAAGGGGATTACCGCCAGCCCCTGGGTGGGGTTAAAGCATTTTACAAAATTCGTAAACAGCTATTACTTTATCCGTGTGGTCAAAAACACCTTTTTAATCAGCTTTTACGGAACCTTATTCGCATTCCCGGCTCCTATCATCTTCGCGCTGCTCCTCAATGAGATTCATTCCACCAAGTTCCGCCGCACGGTGCAGACCATCACCTATATGCCCCACTTTGTCTCCATTGTGGTGGTCTGCGGTATGATTCATATGTTCTGCGCTTCCGATGGCTTTTTGGGTGTGGCCGTCGCCAATCTTCTGGGGACAGAACCCAAAAACCTGCTGATGAACCCCAAATATTTCCGAACCATCTACATTCTTTCGGACATATGGAAAAATATAGGGTGGAACTCGATTCTGTATATCGCGGCGATCCTGGGCATCGACCAGGCGCAGTATGAGGCCGCGGTCATCGACGGGGCGGGCAAGTTTGCCCAGGCAATTTACGTCACTATTCCCGGCATTATGCCCACCGTTATCATCAAGCTAATCTTCCGCATGGGCGAGATGATGAGCGTTGGCTTTGAGAAGGTGTTCCTCCTTTACAACGAGGCCACTTGGCCGGTTTCCGATGTGATATCCACCTATACCTACCGGGAGGGCCTGCTGAACATGAACTACTCCTATTCGGCGGCGGTGAGCCTGTTTAATACGGTGATAAACTTTGCGCTGCTGTGGACCACCAACTTTATCTCCCGCAAGGTCAGCGAAACCAGCCTGTTCTGAGAAAGGAGGAGCGGACGATATGAAAATCAAGCGTACAAAGGGCGAAGTAATTTTCGGCGTTATCAACACTGTTTTTATGGTTGTCATGGCTTTTGTCACCCTCTATCCTCTGTGGCACGTTCTGATGGCCTCCATCAGCGTCCCCACCCGGATTATGGCCCACCGGGGGCTGCTGTTCAAGCCACTGGGGCTTTCCAATGAGGCCTATGTCCAGGTGTTCAAGCACCCGCTGCTGATACGCTCCTACCTGAACACCATCTTTTATGTGCTGGTGGGGACTACCATCAATATGGTGATGACATTTCACGGCGCATACGTCCTTTCCCGGCGGAATGTTTACTTTAAAAAACACATTATGATTATGATTACCATCACCATGTTTATTTCCGGAGGTATGGTCCCCGATTATTTGCTCATCAGCGGTCTGGGTATGCTCAACACCCCCTGGGCGATTCTGCTGCCGGGGGCCATCGGCACCTACAACATGGTCATGATGAGAACCTATTTCCAGGGAATTCCCTATGAGCTGGAGGAGTCTGCCCGCATTGACGGAGCCACCGATATTCGTATTCTGTATCAGATTATTCTTCCGGTTTCTACCCCGATTATCGCCGTTATCGCCCTTTATTACGGCGTGGGCCACTGGAACAGTTGGTTCAACGCCATGATTTATCTTACCGACAGACAGCTTTTCCCCGTCCAGCTTGTGCTGCGGGAGATACTGATTGAGGGCAGTATGGACGCGTTGGAGGACACCGCCATAAATTCCAGCTGGAAAGCAGTTGAAGAAACGCTAAAATATGCTACAATAATAGTAGCGACTGTGCCGATATTATGCGTGTATCCGTTTTTGCAGAAGTATTTTGACAAGGGCGTCCTGGTAGGGGCCCTGAAGGGCTGACGCAAGAGGGAAAACCGCAGAAAAAGGAGAGAAAAACCAATGCGTGTACCATACGAAAACATGTACAACGAATTCGTCCGGGTGCTTACCAAGTACGGCATGACCCCGGAGCGGGCGGCCCGTTCCGCCAAGCTTTACACCGACGCCAGCCTGGACGGGGTGTATACCCACGGGCTGAACCGGTTCCCCAAGTTTATTAAGAGCGTGGAAAAGGGCTGCGTGGAGATGAACGCCGTCCCGGTGCTGGTGGAGACCTCCGGCATTGTGGAGCGGTACGACGGACAGCACGGTCCCGGCAACCTCAACGCCGATTTCTGCATGAAGCGGGCGGTGGAGCTGGCCCACCAGAACACCATCGGCTGCGTTGCCCTGCGCAACACCAACCACTGGATGCGCCCCGGCGCTTATGGCCTGGACGCGGCGGATGCGGGGTGCATCGCCGTCCTGTGGACCAACACCGTCCCCAATATGCCCCCGTGGGGCGGAAAAGACGCCAAGCTGGGGAACAATCCCGTTGTCTTCGCGGTGCCCCACCAGGGCGGACATATCCTGCTGGATGTGGCCATGTCCATGTTCTCCTACGGCAAGCTGGAAAGCTATGCCCGCTCCGGCAAGGAGCTGCCGGTAGAGGGGGGCTTTGACAAGGAGGGTAATATGTCCAAGGACGCGGCGGCCATTCTGGAGACCCATCAGCCGGTTCCCATCGGGTACTGGAAGGGCTCCGGCCTGTCGCTGATGCTGGACCTCATCGCCTCCTCCCTGGCAGGGGGGCGCACCACCCGCCAGGTGGGAGAGCTGCCCATTGAAACCGAGCTGAGCCAGGTGTTTATCGCCATTGACGTCAACCGGCTTTCGGATAAGGAGGAGGTACTGGAGAACATCCACCGCACTGCCATGGATTTGAAAGAATCCGCCCCCATGACAGAGGGCGGGGAGGTCCGCTACCCCGGCGAGGGGCTGCTGAAGGTGCGGGAGGAAAACACCCGCCTGGGCATTCCCGTGGAGGAAGCCATCTGGAAAGGGGTATGCGCCTTATGATTATCCCCGGACTGGTTTCTGTCACCTTCCGGGAGAAAAAGCCGGAGGAAATCATTGAAATCTGCGTGAAAAACGGCCTGCGGGCAGTGGAGTGGGGAGAAAACGCCCACGTCATGCCTGGCGACCCGGAGGGGGCCGCCGTTTTGAGGGCGAAAACCCTGGAGGCCGGCCTGACCGTTGCCGCCTATGGCTCCTATTACCGCCTCTGCACCGGGATGGACTTTGAACCCACCCTGGCCTCGGCCAAGGCCCTGGGGGCGCCGGTTATCCGGGTGTGGGCGGGGAACATCCCCTCGGAGGAGGCGGACGAGGCATACCGCGCCAGCGCCGCCGGAGAGGCCGCCCGCATTGCGGGGCGGGCGGAGCAGGAGGGGATTAAAATTGCCTTTGAATGGCACAAGAATACCCTCACCGATACCAACGAATCCGCCATGGATTTATTAAAACGGGCGGACCACCCCAACCTCTACTGCCTGTGGCAGCCCACCGTTGCCCTGAACATGGAGCAGCGGTGTGAGGGCATACGCCTGCTGGGGGACCGCCTGCTGAACCTCCATACATACTACTGGCCGGACGGAAAGCGGGGAGAATTCGCCCCCGGAAAAGGGGAGTGGCGGCAGTACCTCTCCTGCGTTCCCAGAGATTCCGACCGCTTCGCATTGCTGGAATTTGTAAAGGATAACACCGTCGAACAGCTGGAAACGGACGCGAAGGCCCTGATTGAGCTGCTGACAGAAGAAGGAGTGTACCAACATGGCTGATATGTACGTCAAAGAACTGGATATGATTAACCCCTTTGTCATTGCCTCCAGCCCCGCCACCCAGGGAGCCAGGAATGTGATTAAAACCTCCGCAGTCCGTCCCGGAGCCATTGTGCTGCGGAACTTCGGCCACGGCATGGGGGGAGGCAGCTACATCGGGCCCAACAGCAAGGCCATGTTCTCCGGCCAGCAGTCCATCCACAGCCACGCCGTGGGCACCCAGGTGAAGGACCCCATCAACAGCCTGGAGGAGTACTGCGAGGAAGTGAAGAAAATAAAGGCCTCCATCGACAAGGACATCAAGCTGTGGGTGTCGGTGGGGCATTACAGTGATATCGTCAAGGGCGGGGACTGGGAGAAGTACTGGGTCCGTCAGGCCAAGGAGCTGACCCTGGCCGGGGCCGACGCCCTGGAGCTGCACTTCAACACCCCCGGCGTGGCGGTCGCCAAGGACAGGAGCTTTAACTATTACCAGCTGGTTTCCCGCTGCACCGAGATGATTAAAAAGGCGACAAACATTCCGGTGATGGTCAAGTTGGCGGTGGAGGCCTGCGATCCCCTGACCGCCATCAAGGTGGCCCAGGCCGCGGGGGCGGACGCCGTGGGACCCACCGCCCGCTGGAAGGGCTTTTACATGGACCTGAACTGGAAGGAAACCCAGGCCCGTCCCGGCTCCGGCTACGGCGGCACCCAGGCCAACCCCATTGTCTGCTACGCCGTGGCGGAGGCCCGCTCCAAGGGGATTGACATCCCCATGTTCGCGGGGGGCGGCGTGTTCTCCTATGACCAGGCGGCCCGCATCCTCATGGCGGGGAGTCAGTGCGTCCAGGTGGGGGCGCTGGCCTGCGCCGGCGGCGTGGGGGCCACTAAAAAGATGATGAACGACCTGGAAAAATGGATGGACCAGGCGGGTTATGAAAGCGTCGCCCAGCTCACCGGGGACGCCCTGAAGCTGTTCAACATGTCCTCCGAGGTGGCGGCGGAGCGGACCAGGAGAATCGGGACCGCCTACCGGGAGAGGGCGGTGGACGCCGCCAAATGCGTGGGCTGCTCCCGCTGTGTGGACGTCTGCTGGCATGAGGGCGTTGAGCTCAAGGACGGCAAGGCCGTGAAGACCGATAAATGTATCGGCTGCGGCTACTGCTTCCAGGTGTGCCCCACCGGGGCGCTGGAGGTGGAGACCGGGAAGATTCTGGCCTCGGTGTTTGACGAGATGGAGGGATAAGCTTTGGAGCCCATGATTGAAATACTGCTGGTGGGGGTGGGCGGCTATGGCGTCAACTATGTCCGGGAGCTTTTGGGGCCGGACGCGCCGGAGGGCGTGAGGGTTGCCGGCATCGCCGACCCGGTAGCCCGCCGCTCCGACTGCTGGGAGATGATTGAGGACGCGGGAATCCCGGTTTATGATACCATTGAGGAATTCTATGCCGGTCACAGGGCGGATTTGGCGATTATCTCCTCTCCCATCCATTTCCACGCCGGGCAGGTGATCGGCTGCCTGGACCGCGGGAGCCATGTGCTTTGCGAAAAGCCGGTGGCCCCGCTGTATGGCCAGGCGCAGGAGATGCTGGAAGCCGAGAGAAGGAGCGGGAAATTCGCCGCTGTGGGCTATCAGCTGAGCTTTTCCCGCGATGTGCTGGAGATGAAGGAGGATATCCTCAACGGCAGATACGGGGAGCCGGTGCTGTTCAAGGCAGTACACGCCATGCGCCGGGGGGCGAAGTATTACGCCCGCAGCAGCTGGGCGGGGCGGAGGGAGGTAAACGGAATTCCCGTCTACGACAGCCCCCTGAGCAATGCCTGCGCCCATCAGCTGCACAATATGCTGTTCCTGCTGGGGGACGGCATCCGGACCGCCGCCGGGATGAAGCTGACCGGCGCGAGGCTGTACCGGGGAAACCCCAATGTGGAAAACTATGACATCGTTTCGGTCCACGGCGAGACGGAGGCGGGTGTGAGGATACAGTACCAGACCGCCCATCCCCTGGCCTCCAAGGTGGGGCCGGTCAGCCTGTACCGGTTTACCAAGGGGGAGATACGCTCCGAGGAGGGCGGCTTTGTGGGATACCTGAAGGATGGAACCGTGATTGATTACAATCAGGTCCCCAAGGGCCACAGGATGCAGAAGCTGTACGATGTTCTCAACTGCGTGCGCTGCGGGATTTCCCCATTCTGCACCATTGAAACGGCCATGCCCCATGTGGCGGTGTTTAACGCCCTTCAGGAATACCCGGTTGCCCCTGTACCGGAGGGGCAGGTCCGCACCTGGGAACAGGACGGGGACCATTTCTGGGCAGTGAACGGCCTGGAGGAGAAAATGCTGGAAGCATACGAACAGGAAAAACTCCTGATCCTTTGACATAAGGGAGGAACACAAGCGATGAAACCACAGGAATTGCTGTTTGAACGGCTCAACTTCGATTACCCTGGCCTGGAAAAGGCAAAGGAGCGGCTAGACAGCGGAGATAAAGAGGGGTGCATGGAGGAGATTGTCCGCCATTTTGTCACCCGTGAAAACCCCAAGTACCTTTTTGAGCGCAGCGACATGGAGAAGCTGGACGACCCTGAAACCTTTGAGGAGGCCCAGAAAACCCTTGACCATGATATTTACGGCTACAGGTTTGACGGGCCCATCGACTGGCACTTTAACCCCACCGCCGAAACCTCCCGCGACAACGAATGGAGCTGGTCCCTGTACCGGCTGATCTACTGGCAGCCTCTGGCGCGGGCCTATGTGCTCACCGGGGACGAAAAGTACACCAGGGAGTTTCTGGCGCAGCTCCACAGCTTCTACGAGAACTGGCCGGTCAAGCCCTTTATGGAGGACGATACCTTTGAAAAGACCTTCTCCTTCCCCGGCCACGCTTGGCGGACCATTGAGACGGCCATGCGCTTTTACACCGTGTGGATGCCCTGCTATGTGGCCTTCCGCACCTCCAAGGAGTGGGACGGGGAGAGCTGGGCCATCTTCCTAAACTTGATCTGCGATACCGCCGATTATCTGATGGGGCATTACTCCAACCACAACCGGTCCAGCAACTGGCTGACCATGGAATCCAGCGGAATGTTCCAATGCGGGCTGCTGTTCCCGGAGATGAAAAACGCCGGGGAATGGTTCCACACCGGCTACCAGCGGGTGATGCACGAGATCAAGTATTCCTTTGACAACGATGGCATCCACATGGAGCGGACCCCTATTTATCACCTTGTGGCGACCATCGTCTACCTCCAGGCCTACCGGCTGTGCCTGAAAAACGACATTCCCGTTCCGCCCTATGCCCTCTCCATCTTTGAACGGGCGGCGGAGTTTGTAATGTACCACATCAAGCCGGACCTGTCCACCCCCATGATTGGCGACGCGGACCGGGACGACCTGACCACCCGCCGGGCGGATACCTCTATTTACGAGGGGATGAACCTCTCCTTTGACCCCTATGACCTCAACGAAATGCGGGCTTTCTACCGCACCATGTACGAGCTGACCGGGCGGGAGGATTTCCTCTACTTTGCCACCTGCCGCCGGGAGGGCAGGCCCCCGGAAAAGCGCAATTACATCAGCGCGGACGCGGGCTTCTATGTCATGCGCACCGGCTGGGGGGAGAAGGACAGCTATTTCCACCTCCATGGCGTGGAGCTGGAGCGGGGGGAGAGGAGCACCCACTCCCACAACGACCAGGGGCATTTGGAGCTGCACATCAAGGGGGAGGATATCCTCCAGGATACAGGGCGGTACATCTACCGGAGCTCCATCTGGAAGAACTGGCGGGCCTACATCGACTCCGCCAAGGCCCACAACACCCTGGAGATTGAAAACCACCGCATGGGCGCGGTCCCCGATACCGACGAGAGAATCCGCGGCGTGCGGACCCACTGCCACCACTTTGAGGAGACCAAGGACTACCAGCTCATCGACATTTCCCACAACGGCTACACCTTTATGGACGATCCCATTTTCCACCGCCGCCGGGTGATTGCCCTGCCGGGGGATGTGTTTGTCATAGACGACCAGATTACCGGCCTGGGAATGGCGGAGCACGACTTTAACCTCTACTTCAATTTTGCCCCCGGCAAGCTGGACCCCGCCGGGGAGGGCGTTTGGAATTACGCCACCGCCAAGGGAACGGCCTATCAGATGACCACCCTGGGCGAACACAAAAGCGGAATTCTGGAGGGCAGCGAGGACCCCATCGGCGGGTGGGTTTCCTATGGCTACCCCATCAAGCAGCCGGTTCCCCAACTGCGCGTCACCAAGCGGGGAAAGGCCCCTCAAAGGTTTATCACCGTCATTGCCCCTGCCGGGACGAAGGTTTCCGGGGAGTATGACATGAAAAAAGCGGTCCTGACCATCAACGGCAAAACCTTGACGCTGGAGCCGGAAACGGTTTCGGTCACTGAATAAAAGAAAGGGTGTTTCCTATGAAATTCGGTATCTGTACCTCTATTGAGAATATCAACCTCCTGGCGGAGATGGGCTTTGACTACATTGAATGCGGGGTTTCCAAGCTGGCCTCCCTTTCCGAGGAGGAGTTCGCCTCCTGGAAGGAGCAGGCGGCGAAGGCCTCCATTCCGGTGAGCTGCTTTAACGTGCTGTTCCCCAAGACCATCAAGCTGATCGGGTCCGAGTACAACAGGGAAGCGACAGTGGAATACCTGAACCTGGCCCTTTCACGGGTCCAGGCCATGGGTGGGACCACCGTGGTGTTTGGCAGCGGCGGGGCCAGAAAGCGCCCGGAGGATGTGGACTTCTTTTCCGCCTACCGCCAGCTGGTGGAGGTGACCAAGCTCATCGGAGAGGTTGCCGCCAAATACGGCGTTACCATTGTCATTGAGCCGCTGAACCGGGGAGAGACCAACATGATTAACTCCATGGCGGAGGGCGCGCAGCTTGCGGCGGATGTGAATATGCCCAATGTCAAGCTGCTGTCCGACTTCTTCCATGTGGCTAAGGACGGGGAGCCGGTGGAGGACGTAGTGCGCATCGGGGAGTTTGGCCATATCCATATCGCCTCCGGAAAGGGGCGGCTGTATCCCCTGCCGGGGCAGGACGAGCAGTATCAGCTGTACTTCCAGTGCCTGAAAAAGATAGGGTATGACGGACGGGTGAGCATTGAGGGCAAAACCGAGGACATGGCCAAGGATGCGCCGGTTGCGCTGGCGTATATGAAGAGCATGATCGGGGAATAAAAGGAGGAAACACCATTGAAACAAGTGCGCATCGGTATTGTCGGCTTTGGCGCCATGGGCGGCCAGCACGCCGGATACCTGACCAAGAATAAGGTCCCCAAGGCGGTTTTGACCGCAGTGGCGGACACCGACCCCAAAAAGCTGGAGCTGGCAAAGAAAAAATGCGGCCAGGATATTCAGACCTTTTCCTGCATTGAGGACCTGCTGGCGGCCAAGTGCTGCGACGCGGTGATTCTGTCCGTTCCCCACTACTTCCATCCGCCCTACGCCATTATGGCGATGAAGGCCGGATACCATGTCATCGTGGAAAAGCCCGCCGGGGTGTATACCAAGCAGGTGGTGGAGATGAACGAAGTGGCAAAGACCGCCGGAGTTGTCTACACCATGATGTTCAACCAGCGCACCAACCCGCTTTACATCAAGGTGCGGGATTTGGTCCAGGGTGGCGAGCTGGGTCAGATCAAGCGGGTGATCTGGATTATCACCGACTGGTACCGCTCCCAGAGCTACTATGACCAAGGGGGCTGGCGAGCTACCTGGAGCGGGGAGGGCGGTGGCGTTCTGCTCAACCAGAATCCCCACAACCTGGACCTGTGGCAGTGGATTTGCGGAATGCCCAGCCGGGTCCGCTCCCAGGTTTACTATGGCAAGCACCGCAACATTGAGGTGGAGGACGATGTAACCGCCCTAGTGGAATATCCCAACGGGGCGACGGGATGCTACATCACCACCGTCGGCGACGCGCCGGGGACCAACCGGCTGGAGATTTCCGGTGAGCGGGGGAAGATTGTGGTGGAGAACGGGAAGATCAAGTTCTCCCGCCTGCGGGTTCCGGAGCCGGAGTTTAACGCCACCTACAAGGGCGGCCTTGGCAAGCCGGAGGTTTGGGAAATGGAGGTTCCACTGGGGAAGGGGAGCTACACCAGCCACGCGGGGATTACCGCCAACTTCTGTGACGCCATCCTGGATGGCAAGCCGCTGATTGCCCCCGGCGAGGAGGGAATCAAGGGGCTGATGATTTCCAACGCCATCCACCTTTCCTCCTGGACTGGCGGGGAATGGGTAGACCTGCCGGTGGATGAGGAGAAATTTTATCAGATGCTGCGGGAAAAGGCCGGAGGGTCGTTTATCTCGGAGAAATAGCATAAAAAGAGGGTTCAGGGGTCCTATGGGCTGGCGTATGCCGGACATAGGGCCCTTTTGCGACATAAAAGTTATTGCTTTTTTGTGCAGGCATATGATATAATTTTTATGAAGGGAGGGGGTAATATGACGCAGGGAACAATTTCTCAGATAAGTACAGACCCGGAATTAAAAGAACAGGATATGCTTTCAAATGGTTCTAAAAGAATACTTGGAATTGCCGAGGGCAAATACGAAATACCAGATGATATTGATGAATTCAATGATGAGATTTGGAAGATGTTTTTTGAAGATTCCGATATAAATTAATCATTATTTTACAGAATATGGAGTGTCACACATGACAGAAAAAGAAACCGCTGAAATCCGCCGCCGGTACCGGCCCGACAAAACCAACATCACCTCCCTTCGGGGCTGCTATGTCAACGAAAAGGGGGAGATCGTCTCCGAATTCCATCAGCCCCTGTCCTCTATGCAGGAGCAGGAGCGGGAGAATATGATGTCCCTCCTCAAGCGGACCCTTTCGGGGGCGGCCGGGAGGAATCTCATTGATATCTCCTTTGCCACCCAGCAGGTGGCCGGGAGCGAGGAGCATTCCCTCTTAATGAAGCTGCGGGATTCAGCCCTGGGGGATGAAGAAGCCGTCCATCTCCTTTTCCAGAAGGTGACCGGAGCGGTGAGCATGGAGGAAGATTACCTGGTTCTGCTGGCCTGCGAGTCTTTTGACGTGCCCCGGCGGGGGAAATCCCTGGACGAGCTGGAGGAGGATTCCCCGGAGGTGTTTTCCTATTTTATATGCAGCATCTGCCCGGTAAAGGCGTCCAAGCCCGTTTTAAGCTATTCCCATGCCCAGAAGGAGTTCCACAACTGCAACGTCAACTGGCTTGTTTCCCCGCCGGAGCTGGGCTTTATGTTCCCCACCTTTGACGACAGGGCCGCCAACATCTACAGCGCTTTGTTTTACACCCGCGGCATCGCGGACGGACACCGGGAGTTTATCGACGCCGTATTCCACACGGAAATCCCCATGCCCGCCGCCGAACAGAAGGAGACTTTCGACGCCATCCTGGTGGAGGCCCTGGACAAGGAATGCAGCCTGGAGGTAATTCAGGCGGTCCACGAGCAGATCAGCGATATGGTGGAGGACCACAAGTCCAGCAAGGCGGAGGAACCCCTGACCATATCCAAGCAGGCGGTGAAGAATGTGCTGTCCTCCTGCGGCGTGGACGAGGAGCATGTGACCGCCTTTGAGGAGAAGTTTGACCAGCAGTTCGGGGAAGACGCGGGACTGCCTCCCCAAAACCTGGTCAATGTCAAAAAGTTTGAGCTCAATACCCCTGACGTTACCATACAGGTCAGGCCGGAGTGCAGGGATTTGGTGGAGACCAGGATGATCGACGGGATAAAGTATATCCTAATCAAGGCCAACGAGGGCGTTGAGGTCAACGGAATTGATATCCATATTCTGGAGTAATGCCGGGGCGGGGTGGAGAACCATTCCGCCCCTCCTTTTTTGTGGAATCGATTTAGTTGAATCAAATTTTTCCGGCGCGGACATTTCTGTGACATTTGGAGTTTACAATAGCTCTATCAACAGGCGGACAGCAAGATTGTGAAACTAAGAAGGTGGCAGACAATGACATGGCCTTTTGAAAATGACACCAGCGCCATAGTAAAACGTATATCAAACAGAAGCGTATCAGCAAATCGGAAAAGAAATATCTTTATTGCTTTGACGATTGCACTTGCGGGTGCATTACTATCCGCTATTGTCCTTTATGGTTTTGGGGTCATACAGGAAATGCAGAACCGCAACCAAAAAACTGCACAGATTATGTATCATGCTATTTCTGAACAGCAGGGACAGGAATTGTATCATCAGGAAGAAATTGCGTGGGTGGGAGAATTTTTTAATGCATTTTCTGAACAGGTAAATCATTCAACCGTTCAGTTTATTTATGCAAATGCAGATATGCTGAAATCGCAAAGTATGCCCTATTGGGGAGATTTGCCGGCTTTGGCGGATGAAATTGTAGTACAGGAAGCTTTTTTGAACAGTTTAGGGTATTCAAATGAATTGGGACAAATGATTCAAATCCCCTTTTCTGACGGAACGATCCATGATTTTAAATTGACAGGAATCTTAGATGTGAAAACAGGCGATATTGGACGCTATACAGCCATTATATCGAAAGAATTGGTAAGACAGAAGTATGGCAGCAGGGACATGATTGATTATTACATCGGGCTGAAAGGCGCTCAAAACATGAGCGAGGAAAGAGCCGCCGGCTATGCAGACACGCTGGCACAGCAATTAAAAATTTCCGATGATGATGTTATTATCCGTTCCACTTATTTTAACCTAAGAGACGAAAACCGCGGAAGCGCCATGCTGTTTTATTTTCTGATCGGATTTATCACTTTCATTGGCTCTGGCATTGTTATCTATTCGATTTTTTACATTTCGGTAGCAAGCAGTACCCGTAATTATGGGCAGCTTCGCACAATCGGAACAACAAAACGGCAGATCAAAAAGATGGTTTACCGCGAGGGAAAATTACTGGCTGCCATTGGTATTCCCATCGGTTTGGTGGCCGGAAATGTGATTGGCTATTTTCTGGTTCCCGCTGGCTGGTACTGGCTGACTGCTTTATGTGTGACGGTTGGAGTTGGACTTTTTGCTTTTATGATTGTGATGATTGCCATTCGTACTCCTGTAAAAAGAGCTGCGGCAGTATCTCCGATGGAAGCATTGCGATATTCCGATTATAAAGGGAAGATGAAAGAAAGTTCTGTGCTGCACCGTAACATAACCCCTGCTTCCCTGGCTAAAATGAATCTGTCCAGACAAAAGGGAAAATCCATTTTAACAATACTTTCCCTTTCGCTTGGCGGCGTATTGATTGTACTGATTGCGACCATGTTGGTTTCTTATGATGGCGTCGCGGAGGCAAGAGGCCGGGCTTTCCCTGCCGGTGAATTTAATATTAAACTTAACGCAAATCAATCCTTTGATACCGCACACGTTTCTTTAACTGAATTACAGCGAAAAAATCTATATCATAATGATTTTGAAAAAGCAATCGAATCCATTGATGGCGTTGCTGAGATAGTGCGTTGGTATTATACGGACGCGGAATATAGCGTAAATGGAAATTCTGAAAAATGGATTCAGGGCTTTCGCCGGGATGAGCAGCAGAATCTGGAGAAAGAACGAATTGCGGGAACGGTTGATTATGATGAACTGATTGCGGGTAATGGAATTGTCCTGCTTCAAGAGCGCGCCGGTCTCTATGATATAGAGGCTGCGCTGGGCGATACTGTTGAAGTGAATTATCAAACCGAATCCGGCGATATTCACACCAAAGCCTATACAATCATGGGGATTGTGAACGAATATTCTTACTGTGGCTTTCCAAAATGCTTTACGCTCCCGGAGCAGCTTATGAATGAAGCAGCCGGGATAGATTGCACAGGTGCGATTTCTGTAATGATAGACCCAGATAAATTCGATGCGGTCGAAGCTGCATTAGACCGGCTGATAGACGGAAATAGCGATCTGGTCATGGAAACCATAAAGGAAAGTATAACGTATTATACCGGACTTCAACAACTTTCTTTTGGGGTATTGTTGATCGTGGCTGTTATTGTTGTATGCTTTTCTCTAATCAACCTTGTCAATACGACAATCACGAACTTTTTGTCTCGGAGGCAGGAAATTGGAATGTTACAGGCGATTGGTTTGAGTAAAAAGCAGCTTATTAAAATGCTGTGTTATGAGGGGCTGCTTTATTCAGCTTTTTCTGTGCTTGTAACATTGGTTATGGGAACTGGACTCGGTTTCCTATCTGTACAGGCAGTTGTGAAAACGATGAATCCATATTTTTATTATTCATTCCCGTGGCTGGTCGTATTGATATATTTAGGAATTCTGCTGATTGTGCAGTTTATCTTGACTTCTTATACAACCGGAAATTTAAAAAAGCAATCTCTCGTTGAGCAAATCAGAGCAAGGGAATAACCGTATGGGACCGGCGGAGCGGCGTGTGCTGCCCCGCCTTTTTGCGGCTGACAGAAAGCATCCGCCACGAAATACAAACCAATTCGACGTTTCTTGACCAGAAACGAGCCACCGCAAAAAAGTACGTTCACCGTCAAGGACTGCTTCGATTTTAAAGATGAATGATACTGTGTAGGCAATAATACTCCCTTACCTCGGCGTGTAAATCACGTTGTCTCGTCGGAATGGTGGGGAAAGCTTTTGTTTTGGCGGCGTTTCTGTCAATAGTGACAAAAAATTTGCAAAAAAGCAAAAAGGGGATTCCAAAAGCCTATAAAAATGTTATAATAGTGAATGGTGAAGAAGCCCCTTTTTCGGATTCGGTTCGCCAGGGGCCCGCGCCATAGCAGAATCAAGTGATAATGTAGGTGATTCATCATTGGCTGATATGATAGATATCCATTGCCACATACTGCCCGGACTGGACGACGGCTCGGACTGTATGGAGACCTCCCTGGAGATGGCCTCCTTGGCAGTGGAGAACGGGACAAAAATTTTGGTGGCCACCCCTCACTGCAATATCCCCAACGAATACACAAATTATTTTGACGATTATCTGATTCAGTACTTTTTGCAACTGCAAAAGGGGATAGAGCGGGAGGGACTTCCCCTTCGGCTCGCCCTGGGGATGGAGACCTTTGGAACCGATAACCTGCCCCGGCTGTTCCGGCAGGGCAGGCTATTGACACTGAACAACACCCGGTACCTTTTGGTGGAGTTTTATTTCAGCGACGACCCCGAACGGGTTCAGGCGGTGCTGGAGGGGCTGCTGGAGGAGGGGGTCATTCCCATTGTCGCCCACCCGGAGCGGTATGAATATGTCCGGGAGGACCCGGACCTGGCGGCGGAGTGGAAGGAAATGGGCTGCCTTTTACAGGTGAACAAGGGGAGCATTGTGGGGAGCTTTGGCAGAAGCGTACAGGATGCCGTGCATTATCTGCTGCAGCAGGGGATGGCCGATATTGTTGCCAGCGATGCCCACAGTCCTTACCGGAGGACACCCTTTATGGGGGAGGCCTACAATATGGTATGCGACCTGTATTCCTTGCAGGAGGCGCAGCGGATTTTTTGGGATAATCCTTTGAGCGTTTTGCAGGACAGGCCGACCGAGCCGGGCCGGCCGCGAAGGAGATAAAAAGGAAAACCGGCGGCAGAGCCGCGCAGCTGCGCACACATAAGAACAAAAAAGGAGAGATAGGGCCGGAAGGCGCCTGAAGGTATGAAAGTAATACGGATAGGATTGATTTGCCTGTTTAGCCTGACAGTGGTTTTGTTTATCATCACTGTATTTTTGGAGCTGTTCAAAAAGGACGACACCGTCCCGGAGATTCTCTGTGATTCGCCCAAAATCGTCATGAAGCTCAACGATACCGAAGACAAGCTGTTGGAGGGAGTCCGGGCGGTTGACGAAAAGGACGGGGACATCACCGATAAGATCATCGTGGAGTATATCTCCAACTTTATCGAGCCCGGCATCGCCCGCGTGACCTACGCGGTGGCCGACGAGGACAACCATGTGGTCAAGTACACCCGCAGCGTTGTGTATGAGGACTATGTTTCTCCCCGCTTTACCCTGGAAAGCGATTTGGTGTTCCAGGCGGGGTCAACGGTGAACATCCTGAATTATCTGGGTGCGGTGGACGTTATCGACGGGGATATCAGCAATAAGGTGCGAGTTACCTCCAGCGATTTGACCACCACCTCCGAAGGGGTGTATCACATTGCCGCGAAGATTTCCAACAGCAGGGGGGATTCCTCCGAGCTGGAGCTGCCGGTATACATCACCGCCAGGGACCCGATGCTCCCGGTGGTGGAGCTCAACGAATATATCATCTACCTGCCCAAGGGCGGGACTTTTGAGCCGAACCGGTACCTGAAAAGCGTGACCGCCGCAGGCGCTCAGGAGCCGATGGAGGATCCCCAGGTACAGGTGGATTCTCCCATCAATATGATGCGGGAGGGCGTTTACCAGGTGACCTACCGCGCCCAGGATGAAAACGGACGGGAAGGCCATGCCATCCTCACTGTAGTTGTGGAAGAATAGGGGGGACAAGGATGAATGATCAAGAACAGGTATTCAGCCTGGCAAATCTGGAATGGCACAGTATCCTCCGGGATATCCGCCGCTACGCCTGGATGATCGTCATGGCGATGGTGACTGCCGCCATGGGCGCCTATGTCGCCCTTCATCTGATTATCCAGCCAACCTTTACCTCCAGCGCCACCATCGTGGTGACAGCCAAGACCAATTCCGATTCCGCTTACTCAGACCTGCGGATGTCCTCCGCCATGACCAGCGTCTTTACCCAGGTTCTGGGCAGCGACCTGCTCCAGGAGAAGGTGGCCGAGGATATGGGAGTATTGGAATTTCCGGGAAAGCTCAAGGTGGAGGTTATTCCGGAGACCAACCTTTTGGAGATCAGTACCACTGCCCATTCCCCTCAGGGGGCGTTTGACCTGATGCAGTCGGTGATAAAGGTCTATCCCACTATTTCCGACTATATTTACAGCAACGCCATGCTGGATGTCATCAGCCACCCCACCATGCCGGAGGAGGCCACCAACTTTATCGAGGACAGCATCGTGGTGGAGCTTTCCATATTGGGGGGCCTGCTGCTGATGACTATGCTCATCGCCCTGATGTCCTTCCTGAAGGATACCGTGAAAACCGAAACCGCTTTCCACAACAAGGTGGACGCCAAACTGATGGCAGTAATTCACCACGAAAATAAATACGTTTCGGTCCGCTCCTTCCTGGGGAAAAAGAACAAGAGCAGTATCCTGCTCAACAATCCGCTGGTCAGCTTTTCCTTTGTGGAGACCTTTCACAAGATATGCACCAAGATTGAATACGCCTCTGTCAATCAGGGGTGCCGCAGCATCCTTGTGACCGGCGTCACGGAAAACGAGGGCAAGTCCACCGTTGCCTCCAACATCGCCCTTTCCCTGGCGCAGAAGGGCTTTGCGGTGGCGCTTATCGACGCAGACTTCCGCAAGCCTGCCCAGTTCAAGATATTTGAAAAGGAGGTCCCGCCAGACCAGGAGATTGGAATCTGCCTTTTGGGCGGGTGCCGGGATGTGCGCCGCATCGCCTATTATGACGAGAAGACCGGTATCTATATGATATTCGGAACTAAGAAGTATTCCAATTCCGCCGAAATGTCCGCCTCGGAGTCCATGGCCAAGCTGTTGGAGCAGTGCAAGGAGTTCGCGGATTTCATCATTCTGGACACCCCGCCCATGATGCTGGTGGCAGATACAGAGGGGCTCAACGACCTGGTGGACGCCTCCATTCTGGTGGTGCGGCAGGATGTTCCCTACACCTCGGACATCAACGACGCGGTGGATGTGCTGCGCCAGAGTAAGGGTACCTTTTTGGGATGTATTTTTAACGACGTGCCGGTGACTTCCGTCATACCCGTCACCAGCTACGGACATTATGACCATTATGGCAAATACGGCAGATACGGATACGGCCAGTACGGAAAATACGACAGAAAGAGCTCCGCGGCGACAGAAAAGGGAGTGGAAACCGCCAACGCCCTGGGCGGGAACACCCACAGCCAGCACAGCACCAAACGCGCGGTTGCCTCCAATGTGTTCAACCAGACCAGCGGCTACCGCGACTGGGACGACAAGATGAGGGAGAGCATTGCGGCCGAGGAAAAAAAGACCTCCCGCAGCCGGTCCGATTCCCAGGAAAGGCCGGAACCCTCCAGGGCTTCCAGAAACAATTCCGGGGACAGGGCTGTGAAATCCTCCTCCCGGACATCTCCCAAGCTGCCAGTATCTACAGATGCCGAAACTGAGCACACAGCTCCCGGAGGAGGTGTGGATTGGACCGAATATATGGTGAACGCCAACGGCTCCCGTTCTTCCTCCAGGTCTGAGGGGGAACCGGCAGCCAGAAAAGCATCCGCCCGCGGCAGCGCCTCCAGGCGGGAAGCGGATATTCCCGACTATCGGGGACAGCGGCAGACGGATGAAAACAGATACGGAACTACCAGAGCGGAGAGCGCCAAACCGGAGACAGGCGGCGAGGAAACAAGCGCCAATCCATTTGACCAGAGATTTTTCTCCTCCACCTCCTGGGGGATGCCCTCTTCTGTGGCAGCAAAGACCCCTTCAGCGGATGCAGGCTCCAAAACCCAGGGAAGGCCCTCTCTTCTGGCCCAGATGCAGGCGCAGGCCGCAGAACCACCATCCCAGGGGTCCCCGTCTTCTCAGCCCCCCCAGCCCCCCCAGCCCCTTGCTCGTGAAACGCTTACTACTTCAAGCAGCGGCAGGCCGTCTGTTACCTCCTCCGAGAGCACATGGACACCGAAGAATCCTCCCATCTATTATACCCCGGAGGCAGCAGCGAGGAGAGCGGCGGCTGTGGGCGGCGCGCAGCAGTCCACAGCCCAGGGGACACCCCAGAGCGGCGGGCAGAGGGGCGCCAGCGCGGCGGACCTGGAGCTGGACCTTTCCATGCTGGGCAGCCGCAAAAATGCAAGACGTTCCGACAATACCGGAAACGACAGGGAGGGAAGATGATGGAAAGGCAGTATAACGCTTCCTACAGCGGGAGCTCCGAGCAGGAAGAACGCGCTGAGCGCTCCGAGCATTCCGGTTCTCACCGCAGCACCGGGTATTCTGGGTCTGTATCATCTGGTTCGTCCCAGACGTCTCAGGCGGCTTATGACGACTCCGAGGAGGAAATCGACCTCCAAATTTTAATCGGCGACCTTTGGAAGGGACTGTTCAAGTTCTGGTGGATTGTGGCCCTGCTGGCCATTCTGCTGGCAGACCTGGCCTTTATGGGCTCGCTGCTGATCTTTAAGCCGGAATATGTGGCCAAGGCCACCTTTACCATCAGCACCCAGATGACCAAACAGACCTCTGTGGGTGAGATAGACAACTACACCTATGATTACAGCTCCTCCACCGCCAGCCAGATGGCAAAAACCTTTCCCTATATCCTGCAAAGCGACCTGATGCAGGAGATTATCGCCCAGGACATGGGTGTGGACGAGGTGAACGGGGAGATCACCGCCGAGGCCACAGACAACACCAACCTGTTCACCGTTATGGTGACAAGCGACAACGCCATGGACGCCTTTGAGATACTAAAGTCCATCATAGACAACTACCACAAGGTGGCGGACTATGTCATCGGCGACACCCAGGTGAACATCCTGACCTCGCCCACCATTCCGGAGGAGCCGGACAATGTTTACGACTATCTGCGCAACACCATTATAGCTTTCCTGATAGGAATCCTGCTGGGGTGCGGTTTCATTTTCATATATGCCATCACCAAAAACACCATCCGCAGGGAAGAGGAAATGAAGGAAAAGCTGAATATGACCTGTCTGGGTACCGTGCCCCAGGTGATGTTCAAAAAGCGGCGGAAGACCATCAACCAGGATATTACCATTATCAACCGGAATTCGGGGGCGGCCTTTCAGGAATCTATCCGCGCCCTGCGCACACGTTTGATCCGCCGCATGGGGGAAAAGGAAAAGATTCTAGTGATTACCAGCACCCTGCCGGGGGAGGGGAAAACCACGGTTTCCCTCAACCTTGCCATTTCCATTGCCCAGAGGGAAAAGAGCGTGGTCCTGGTGGACTGCGATTTGAGGAACCCCAGCATTGCCTCCCGCCTCTCCGAGGAAAAGGATACGGAGCTGTTTGGGCTGAAGGAGGTTTTCGGCGGAGAGAAAACCCTGAAGGAAGCATTGCAGTACATGAAGGAAGAGGGGGGCTTCTACCTCCTGGCCGGACGGGAACCGATGGAAAACCCCATTGCGGCTATGGGCTCCGGGCGGATCAAGGATATACTGGACCGGCTGTGCGAGCAGTTTGACTATGTCATACTGGATACCCCGCCCTGCGGCATCATTGCGGACGCGGCGGCGGTTGCCAGCTATGCGGACGCTGCGGTGTATGTGGTCAAGCAAGATTACGCGCCCCTTTACCGGATTATGGAAGGAATACAGAGCCTTTCGGAAAGCGGTGTGAAGATGCTGGGCGGCGTACTCAACGGCGCGGAGTCTGGGTTAGGCGGTTACGGGCACAATTACGGGTACTCCGGCGGCTATGGACATTATGGCAGGTACGGCTACGGCAAATACGGAAGCTATGGCAGCTACGGCTACGGCAAGAGATACGGAGACGATTGACAGAAAGCGGTGTGGAGAGAAGGCCACACCGCTTTTCGTGTAATCTGTGCCAAAGCAGAGGGAACAGCTTGGGCTAGTCCCAAAACAAAAAGGACGCCGCGCAATGCGACGCCCTTTTTTCGGGGATATTAAGAAAACTTACTTAGCAGTGAAGCTAGCAGCGTTGGAGAGAACCAGATTGTAACCACGGGTTACATTTACTCTGATCTGGCCGTTCTTCAGCAGAACAGCTGTGCCCATCTTCTTGTAGGAATTGGTCTTGGGATTCCAAGAGTAAACATAAATGGTCTTGGAAGTATCAATGTTGTCCAGATTGTCGGGTTTAACGTCAATCTGAACGGTGCCGCCGAAGCTGCCGTCCTGAGCGCAGGCGATAGTGGCAACAGGCTCGTTGAAGAACTTCTCAAAGGTAGCCTGAGCAGCGGGAGCGTTGGTCTTAACGCCGCAGTCAATGTCAACCTTCTCGGTCATGTTGGCGGGGTCAATAGTAATGGTGAAGTTGGGAGCCTTGAAGGTAACGGGAGCGGTAATCTTGTCGATAACGCTCTTGGGAACGCTGGCGGTGGCGGTAATGTTCACAGTAGCAGTTTTACCGCTGGAAGCCGCTTCCTTAATTACCTTGGAAACGGTGGTGGCAGTTACGACAGCGGCAGGGCTGCTGGCGGAAGTACCGTCGCCGATTGTGGGGGTGCCGACAACCTTGTTGTCGTCGTCGGTGGGATAGTCAGCGGCAAACACGGTAGCGGTTGCGCTGGCGGCCATTGCTGCTGCAATAACCAGAGACAATAACTTTTTCATTTTAAAAACCTCCTATAAAATGCCAAATTTGTAAGTATTCTTACATATCCCTGGTAATACTATAGCACTATTGCCTCAAAAAAACAATAGGTTTCACGGGAAAAATCTTCAGTTCCTTGGCCTATTTATAATTTTTGGCTATTTGAACGATTCAACTTCAAAAAAATCTCTCACTATTAGTCATTTTTGATAATGAAAAAGTTTATGTATATCAGTGTGCATGTGAAAATTTGGGAAACATTAAAAAAAACAATGTTTTTGTAAATTTTTTGAGTTTTCATCTGGAAAAGCGGATTGGTTTATGGTATAATAACCAATAGAGAAGATGTTAAAATGCTTTAATGCTATTCTGTCATTTTTGAATTAATGATGGGATTTGATGGATAGTACCGGCAGAGCCTGCCTTTGCCGGTGGAAAAAGGATGGAGAAGCAGCATCCGCCTGAAAGGGGAGATATTGCTATGTGGCCGGCTTTGACGGAAGGCATGAAATGTTCGCAGACAACGATTTGTGCAGTGGGTATAAAAGGGGGTCCCTTCCATGACGACTATCAAGGGAAAGGCCATTTCAGGCGGAATAGCGGTTGGAAAGCTGCGCTACTATAACCATGACCGGAGGGAACCGGTTCAATACACAGTAGATGACCCGGAGCTGGAGGTCGAGCGCTTTTATCAGGCACGCGTGGAGGCAATCGGGCGCATCCAGGAGCTTTATATGAAGGCGCTGCAGAGGGCAGGGGAACAGCCCTCCCTTATCTTCCAGGTGCATCAGGTGATGCTGGAGGATATGGACTTTGAGGAAGCAATCATAGATATTATACGCAATGAACGGAAAAACGCCGAATACGCGGTCTACCGGGCGGCGCAGAAGATGTCGCTGATGATTGCCACCCTGGACGATCCGTATCTACAGGAACGGTCCACCGATGTGATAGACTCCGCCTATACCCTCCTGGACGCCCTGGCGGGGCGGAACATAAGGGAGATGGAGGGGGAGGGACCGGTCATTCTGGCGGCCCGCGACCTGATGCCCAGCGAAACCCTCCATGTAGACCAGGAGCGGCTGCTGGGGTTTATCACCAACCACGGTTCGGTCAATTCCCATTCGGCCATACTGGCCCGGAACATGGGGGTTCCGGCTGTGGCCCAGCTCCCGGAGGAGCTGGAGCAGCACAATGGGGAAACGGTCATCTTAAACGGGATTACCGGGCAGGTGGTGTTCTGTCCGGACCCGGAGACGCTGGCTCAGGCGGTTGCCCAGCAGCGGGCGTACCGGGGACAGGAGGAGGACCTGAAATCCCTGCTGGGTCTGGAGAATATCACCAGAGACGGGCAGAGAATACACCTTTGCGCCAACATCGGTTCGGTGGGGGATTTGTCCCTGGCGCTGTGCAATGAGGCGGAAGGGATAGGGCTGTTCCGCAGCGAGTTCCTCTTCCTGGGGAAGGACCGTCCTCCATCGGAGGAGGAGCAGTTTGTCACCTACCGGGCTGCGGCGGAGCGCATGGGGGGCAGGCGGGTGATTATCCGCACCCTGGATGTGGGGGGCGACAAGCGGGCGGACTATTTCCGGCTGCCGGAGGAGGAGAACCCGTCGATGGGGTACCGGGCCATCCGCGTCAGCCTGGGGCAGCCAAATCTGTTCCGCATCCAGCTGCGCGCCTTTTACCGCGCCGCGGTCTATGGGAACCTTGCGCTGATGCTGCCGCTCATCACCTCGGTGGAGGAGATAAGGGCGGTGAAGGAGCTGATAAAGCAGGTGCAGGCGGAGCTGCTGGCGGAACGCAAGCCCTTTGCCGAATGCGTTGAGCTGGGCATTATGATAGAAACCCCGGCCGCTGTGATGATAAGCGACCGCCTGGCCAGAGAGGTGGATTTCTTCAGCATCGGGACCAATGACCTGATCCAGTTCACCCTGGCGGCGGACCGGCAGAATCCAAAGGTGGAAAATGTGTTCCGGCCCCACCATCCGGCGGTGCTGCGGATGATACAGATTGCGGCTAACGCCATACATAAAGAGGGAAAGTGGATTGCCATCTGCGGGGAAATGGCGGCGGATACAACCTTAACCGAAACCTTCCTGGCTTTGGGTATTGATGAGCTGAGTATGTCCGCCAATTCTATCCTGCGGGTGAGGCAGAAGGTCCGTTCCTTGGATATGAGCAACCGGGATAAAATTTTGGAATGCCTCCGGTAACAGGGTTCGGCGGTTGTGAATACAGGTTCTAAAACAGACTTTTGGGGACGTCCTTATTATGGGCGTCCCATTGCTGTATATAGAAACCACTCGCTAGGCGAGTGGTTCAAAAGAAGGCTACTGCCGGTGATGGAGACAAAAAACTCCTTTTTATGAATAATCTCCGGTTTTGCCGGGGGCCTATTGGACAATTTTTTTTAAAAAATCTGACGTGTTTTTCCTCTGTAAGCTGTTATAGTAAGTGAACGGATTAAAAAAGCGGCCTGGGGGCTTAGAAAATCTGTTTGTAGAAAAGCAGGGGGGAGGTGGAAACCATTGATGTCCGAATGTTTACGGCGGAAATAGAACGCTATAAGCCCCTGGTGTTCCAGGTCTGCAATTCCTTTGTACACGACTATTTTGACGCGGAGGATTTGACCCAGGAAACCTTTTTGGCGGCTTTTCAAAAGCTGGACAGCTTTGACGGACGGAATTTCAAGGCCTGGCTGATGACCATCGCCGCCAACAAGTGCCGGAATTTCCTGACCGATCCCCGCAGAAGGATGCAGATGGTTTCCGACACCACCCTGGGGGAGATTGAATCCCCCGACCCCACGCCGGAGGACCTGGTGATACATACCGACCAGCGAAAGCGGCTGTTGGAGCTGTGCGGCAGTCTTCGGGAGCCCTACCGGGAGGTTGCGGTGGCGTATTTCTGCAAAAACAAGAAGCTGTCGGAGATTGCGTTGGAGCTGAAGGTCCCCCTGAGGACGGCGGAAACGCGCCTTTACCGGGCCAAAAAACAGCTCCGGGAGCTTGTCCGGGAAGAATGGAAGGAGGAAAACGTCTATGCAGTGCAGCGACCTTGAAAGATTTTTGGCGGGAGGCATGAATGTGGACGAAAGGGCTGAATTTGCCCAGCACCTGGCGGGCTGTCCCCGGTGCGGCGAGGCGATGATCTTCGCCTTTGAAAATGCGGGCAATCCCTGGCTTTCTCCCCTCCCCATTCAGCCCATGCCGCCCAGGGGGCTTACCGAGCGCATCACGCGGGAGCTGTACCGCCAGCGCTGCCGGGAGTTCCGGGTGTACACCCTACAGGTGGTTTTATCCACCTGCGCCGCCGTGGCCCTGATCTTTACCGGCAGCGGCAAGATGATGAACCTGCGCAATATGGCCGCCGCCTGGGCCGAAAACAGGGGCTACACCATTTCCGCCCCCTATCAGGGCGGTTCCCTTACTGATTTTGATACGGAGGTTTTGTATGATGCCAACACGAAAAAATAAACTCTTGACCATGCTGTTCAGTTTGTGCCCCGGCGCGGGGCATATGTTCATGGGCTTTATGCACCTGGGGCTTTCCTATATGATTCTCTTTTTCGGCACCATCTCCGCCATGGCTTTTCTGGATAAGATTTCTTATTATTTCTTTGAATTTATCGGATTCCTCCTTCCCATCATCTGGTGTTACGCTTTCTTCGATTGTTTGAATAAGTGCTATGCCTCAGATGAGGAATATTATCTGCTGGAGGACAAATTCCTGTTTACAGATGGCGGCGCCATGCCTAAGCTCCACAACTTCAACTTCCGGTTCAACCGGTATGTCAGGCTGCTGCTGGGCTGGATTCTGACCATTTCCGGCGGCATCCTGCTGCTGCGGAACTTTATGGAAATGCTGGCGAGAAGCGAATTGCTGGGGTGGGAGAGCTATATTTACCGAATTTTTTCGGGAATCATGGATGGATTGCCGCGCTTTATTGGGGCGATTGCTATCGTTGTACTCGGCCTGTGGCTTATCTTCGGCAAGCGCAAGGAGCTGAAGGACCTGAAATCCATGATGAACCAGGAGGAAGAGGAAGACTACCAATACAGAAGGGATTACCGCGCCCCGGAGGATATCCCCTTTTCGGAGGGCTTCCAGCCCCCGGAGGACGGAAAGCCGTCGGAAATTTTTAAATCCTCTGAGATTTTTAAACATCCGGAGGAGATCCAGCCTACAGAAGAGGAGAAGGCCCCGGAAATCGTTCTGACCTTGGAAAATGAGGCCGCTCCGGAGGAGGTTCCAACGGAGGACGCTAAAAGCCCGGAGAAGAATCCGGCGGCGGAGACAGCCGAACCCGCGGAAGCGCCTCAGCCCTCGGCTCAGGAGGCTGAAGAAGTGAAGCCTGTGGAGGAAGCCCAGGAGGACCCGGAGGAGGCGCAGCGCCATGAATAAAAAACGCCGTGTGGGTTCCCTGACTGCCGGGCTGGTTCTGGTGGTCTTTGGGGTGATGTTCCTGGTCAGGCCCTTTGTGCAGACGCTGAACTATCAGGTGATTCTCTCCTGCTGGCCCATTATTCTGATTCTGCTGGGGCTGGAGCTGCTGTTCTGCCACTTTACCAGCGGGGAAGAGAAGCTGAAGTATGACGGGGCGGCGGTGTTCCTGGTGCTGGTGATGGCTGGGTTCGCGCTGACCATGGGGACGATTGAGTTTGTGATGGAGAATTTCCCGGAGCTTTTCCAGTCTGTTGGAATATATTATTGATGGTATTTGCCGCCGCAAAAGTCTGTTTGGGCTTTTGCGGCGGTTCTGTCAGGTGGATATCATTAATCTTATGCTTGCATTATGGCAGTAAATTAGATATAATGATAATGAGGAGGGCGTTATGGAAAGAATGTTTATTCGGTTTTCTTCATTTGAAAAAGCATGGAAAGCTCTTGGCCTCGGTGAAGATGAATATTATGCTCTTGAAGAAATGCTCCTTTTGAATCCGCAGGCGGGTACTGTTATTGAGGGATCCGGCGGGGTTCGTAAAGTTCGCTTTTCACTTCCGGGAAAAGGTAAAAGCGGTGGTATCCGAGTTATTTATGTTGATGTTGTGATAGATAGAATTATTTATATGCTTTATGCCTATCCAAAGTCTGCTAAAGAGAATCTAAGCAAAGCGGAAATAGCAGAATTTAAAAAGATTGTCAATACTTTAAAGCGTAAGTAGGGAGGATTGCTATGGAAGAATTTAATGTGTATGAAGGCATTATGGAAGGTCTTAAAGACGCGTTGGCCTATAAGCAGGGTGATCACTCCAAGGGGAAGGTTTCTGTCAGAAAAATTTCTGCCCCTACGTTTAAAGCGGAAGATGTTGCACGCGCCCGAAAGGAGCTAAACCTGACACAGAGCGGGCTTGCATATGTGATGGGGGTTTCACCCAAAACGGTAGAAGCCTGGGAGACCGGGAAAAATGAGCCCTCCGGCGCTGCCAGCCGTCTGTTGTACCTGCTGGATGGAGATCATTCCCTTTTGGAACGTTTAACCGGAAGATAAAAATTGCCGCCGCAAAAGTTTTAGCAGCTTTTGCGGCGGTTCTGTTTTACCGGCACTGTATCTCTTTTAGAACATCCTTACCATAGTATTCATAAAACGTGCGATCCCGGCCCTCTTCGGTTTCCTCCTCCGACAGGGCCTTGATCACCTTGGCGCATACCGACAGATGGCGCTTTGCCTTTTCAGGATAGCCCTTTTCTTGGTAGTAACCGGCTAGTCGTACTAGCATATCCACCAGCATCTCCGCCGCCAGGTCCTTCTGTTCACAGGCGGGGGCGTACATATCCTCTCCCTCCAGCAGAAGGGCCTGCATCTGTAGCTTGGTAAAATATATTTCAGGGAGCTTGTCCAGAGCGGACTTCGCCAGCCCGTATTCCCCGCGGGCTTTGTAGGCTTCCGCGAGGACTCGGTAAGCGTCGTATTTTATGACGTCGTTTCGGGTGATTTCGATCAGGGAATTACAGATGGAAATCACCTCGTCGCTTCGCTCCGGTGCGCGGAGGGTGTAAAGCAGATTGTTGAGAAGCCGGTCGTTTCCGGGGTATTTTTTTAACCCTTCCCGGAGAAGGTTCTCGCTTTTGGCCGGGTCGGTTTCACGGCAGGCCGCCGCCTCATCGCAGAGGGCGCTGACCTGCTTGTCCGTTTCCAAAAGGTTGATGTCAAAAAGCCGGTCAATGGACACACCGAAAAAGAGGGCGATGGAGGGAATCAGCGCCGTGTCCGGGAGGGCGGAGTTGTTTTCCCACTTGCTCACCGCCTGAAAGGTGACGCCAAGGTTTTGGGCCAAAACCTCCTGGGATATATTCCGCTCCTTCCGCAGGCTACGGATTCTTTCGCCTAATTTCATTTCCATTGCAGTATCTCCTTGCGTTCAAGTGACCGGCGCCGGTCCTGCTTATATTGTATGTCTATTTAGGTGGAAAAGCAATAACGCGGTATTTGAGAATCAATCTACCAGGGGTTTAGGGGAACGGCAGTTGTGAAAAAAGTAAAATATGGATGTCTTACTTTGTAAGACACAACAAATTTACAATTATTACATGATATATCCTTGAGAACTTATACCATTACCTTTTGTTTTATGCTATAATGATTTATAATGGGAATAATGCTTCAATTTTTCCTGTGGAAAACCTTTTAAACTATATCAGATTAGGAGATAGAGATAGGATATGCCAAACCGACAGATTTCTGAAAAGCTGGACCGCATATTGATGCAGGTCCAAAAGCCCGCCCACTATACCGGCGGCGAGTTGGGCAGCGTCGTCAAGGACCCCAAGGAGGTGGATGTGCGCTTTGCCTTCTGCTTCCCGGATGTGTATGAGGTGGGAATGTCCCACCTGGGGATGAAGATACTCTACTCCCTGAAAAACGCCCGCCCGGACATCTGGTGTGAGCGGGTGTTCGCCCCGGAAAAAGATATGGAAACCCTGATGCGGGAAAATGATATCCCCCTTTACGGGCTGGAGAGCTTCGACCCCATTCGGGAGTTTGACATGATCGGCTTTACCCTCCAGTATGAGCTGAGCTTTACCTCTGTGTTAAACATGCTGGACCTGGCCGGGCTCCCGGTGAAATCCGCGGAGCGGACTGGGCTGGCTCCGCTGGTGGTGGCGGGAGGCCCATGCGCCTGCAACCCGGAACCCCTGTGTGATTTTATCGATCTGTTCATCCTGGGAGAGGGGGAGGAGGTCAACCTGGAGCTGATTGACCTCTACAAAATTGCCAAACGGGAAGGGTGGTCCAAAGAGGAGTTCCTGCGGAGGGCCTGCCGGATTGAGGGAATCTATGTGCCCTCCCTTTACGAGGTCTCCTACAACCCTGACGGCACCGTCCAGAGCGTGACCCCAAGGGACGGGGCCCCCGCCAAGGTCCGCAAGCGGATCATCCGGGACTTTGACAAGGTGTTCTACCCCTCCTCCTTTGTGGTGCCCTATACGGATATCGTCCATGACCGGGCCATTGTGGAGGTGCTGCGGGGGTGCATCCGGGGGTGCCGGTTCTGCCAGGCGGGGTTTATCTACCGTCCCCTGCGGGAGAAAAACGTGGATACCCTCTGCCGCAACGGGCGGGACCTGTGCTCCTCCACCGGGTACGACGAGATTTCCCTCTCCTCCCTCTCCACCAGCGACCATTCCCAGGTGGAAAGTCTGCTGACTGAAATGGTCCAGTGGACCGATGATAAGAAGATCAACCTCTCCCTGCCCTCTCTGCGGGTGGATAACTTCTCTCCGGAGCTGCTGGAAACCGTGTCCAAGGTGCGCAAAAGCGGCCTGACCTTTGCCCCGGAGGCCGGGACCCAGCGGATGCGGGATGTAATCAACAAAAACGTCAATGAAGACGAAATATTCAATACCTGCCGTACTGCCTTTGAGGGCGGCTACACGGCGGTGAAGCTCTACTTCATGATGGGCTTGCCCACCGAGACCATGGAGGATGTGGAGGGAATTGTGGACCTGGCCCAGCGGATTGTGGACTTTTACTACAGCCTGCCCAGCCGCCAGAAGGGGAAGTCCGTCACCGTTACGGTGAGCTGCGCCTGCTTTGTCCCCAAGCCCTTTACCCCCTTCCAGTTTGAGCCCCAGGACACCTGGGAGATGCTGCGGGAAAAACAGGACCACATGCTGGCCCACCTGCGGAGCAAAAAGATACGCCTCAACTGGCACGACGCGGATACCAGCTTTCTGGAAGGGGTGCTGGCCAGGGGGGACCGCCGTTTGGGAGAGGTGCTCTACCGGGCCTGGAAAAAGGGCTGCCGCCTGGACAGCTGGGGCAATCACTTCCACATGGAGTGGTGGAAGGAGGCCATGGAGGAGTGCGGGCTGGACCCGGCCTTCTACGCCAACCGCAGACGGGAATACGCTGAGGTAATGCCCTGGGATCACCTGGATTACGCGGTTTCCAAGGAATTTTTGGTCCGCGAGAATCAAAAGGCGCACAACAACCAAACCACCCCTAACTGCCGCCAGCAATGCGCAGGCTGCGGGGCCAATCAACTGGTAGGAGGCCGCTGCTTTGACTGATATCGTCATCACCGATGTGAACAAAATGCCCAATTTACGGGTTTTCTATGAAAAGACAGGGAGGGCCAAATATATCTCCCACCTGGATATCAACCGCTGTATGCAGCGGGCCCTGAGGCGGGCGGAGATACCCGTCTGGTACACCGAGGGCTTCAATCCCCACCCCTACACCACCTTTGCCCTGCCCCTTTCCCTGGGGTTTGAAAGCCTGTGCGAGACTATGGATATGCGCATCACCCGCGTCATGGGGTGCCAGGAGGTGGCGGATAGATTGAACGCCGCCCTGCCGGAGGGGCTTGTGGTGAAAAGAGTCGCCCTGCAAAAGAACAAGCCGGAAAAGATACGCCGGGCCGATTATATCATCCGCATGGATTTTGAGGACTGCGGCCCGGAGGAGGCCCTCACCAGACTGGAGTCGTTCGACCGGTTGGAGGCCATCCCAGTGATGAAACGGACCAAGAAGGGGATGAAGGAGACGGACATCCGTCCGGACGTCATCCTCTCCAACCCCTGTGTGGAGGAGGGGTTTTTGAAGCTGAACCTCTGCTGCGCGGCGGGGATAGAAAAGAACATCAATCCCACCCTTTATCTGGAGGCCTTCGCCCAGGAGGCAGGGCTGGAAATACAGACGGTCCATGTGCTGCGGATCGCCGTGCTGATGGAGAACGGACAGCCCTTTGAATAAGCGCAATATTTTCCCTTTTGGGAGTCAAAAACCAATGAAACAGGAGGGGCCCTATTTTGAATCCAAAACTGAAAGAAAAAATACTGGAATCACTTTCAGCGGTGCTGCCAATCACCGGTATTGTCCTGCTGCTGAGCATCTTTCTGGTGCCGCTGGATACCGGCTCGGTGGTCATGTTTGTGGTAGGAGCCATCCTGCTGATTGTAGGCATGGGAATGTTCCAACTGGGGTCCGAGATGTCCATGAGCCCTTTGGGAGAGGGCATCGGCGGACAGATTTCCAAGTCCAAAAGCCTGCTCCCCATTGTGGTGATAAGCCTGCTCATGGGCGTGATTGTCACCCTGGCAGAGCCGGATTTACAGGTGCTTTCCAATCAGGTGCCCTCCATCCCCAATATGGTGATTATCTTCACCGTTGCGGCGGGGGTAGGGGTGTTCCTCTCCCTGGCGGTGGTGAGGATCATCAAAGGAATCGACCTTTCCATGCTGCTGATGTTTTTATATCTTGCGGTGCTGGCTGTCTCCTTTTTGGTTCCCAGGGAATTTTTGCCGGTGGCCTTTGATTCCGGCGGCGTGACCACCGGCCCGATTACCGTCCCCTTTATTATGGCGATGGGTGTTGGCCTCTCCTCCATCCGTGTGGATAAGGACGCCTCCAGCGACAGCTTCGGTCTGGTGGCCCTTTCCAGTGTGGGGCCCATTCTGGCGGTCATGATTTTAGGGTGTTTTTACAATCCCCAGAGCGCGCTTTTTGCCGCCGGGGAGGAGTTTTCGGTTTCCACCATGCAGGATGTGGCAAAGGCCTTTGCCTTTAAAACCCCCCACTATGCCAAGGAGGTTTTCATTTCCGTTATCCCCATCCTGGCCATGTTTGTGATATTTCAGCTTTACACCCACCACTATCAGCACAGGCAGAGACAGCGGGTGGTTGTGGGCTTCGGATATACATATCTGGGACTGGTGCTGTTCCTGTGCGGGGTCAATGTGGGATTTGCCCCGGTGGGCACCATGATCGGCTACAACCTGGCCGGGTCCTCCGTCAAGTGGCTGCTGATCCCCATCGGGATGCTCATCGGCTACTATATCGTCAAGGCCGAGCCCGCCATACAGATTCTCAACCGGCAGGTACAGACCGTTACAAACGGCATGGTCTCCGCCAAGGCGATGAACCGCTGCCTTTCCATCGGCGTGTCGGTGAGCGTGGGGCTTTCCATGCTGCGGGTTCTGGTGGGACTGCCCATCCGGTGGATTATCATTCCCGGCTATATTATTGCCCTGGCAATGTCCAAGCTGGTGCCAAAGATATTTGTCGGTATTGCCTTTGACTCCGGCGGCGTGGCCAGCGGACCCATGACCTCAACCTTCCTGTTGCCGCTGTGCATCGGGGCCTGCGAGATGCACGGGGGCAACCTGATGACCGACGCCTTTGGCGTGATTGCCCTGGTTGCCCTTACCCCTTTGATTGCGGTACAGATTATGGGGATTCAATACAAATTCAAGCTCAACCGGCTCCAGAAAATTTCCGCTGCCAAGTCCATACTGCCGGCTGACGCGGACGACATTGTCGAGATCGAGGAGGTGTTTGCGTGAGCATGAGCGAGAGTACAGGCAAAGCATCCGTTCAGGGCGCATACCGCATTCTGATTGTCATTACCAACCCTAAGCTTGCGCCCAAGGCTACCAAGCTGCTGGATGAAAACGCCATTCCCATGCACTTCCAACTGACCGCGGCGGGGACGGCGTCCAGTGAAATTCTGGACATTCTGGGCCTGGGGAGCACAGATAAGAACTTTTTGATCAGCATGGTGCCCAAGAGCCTGTGCAGAGGGCTGCTGAAGATGCTGAAAAGAACCCTGAGGATCGGGCTGCCGGACAGCGGTATTGTGTTTACCATGCCGCTGACGGGGGCCAGCGCGCTGATGCTGCGGGTGATGAACCAGATGGGTGATGAAGGGGAAACCGATAGGGTCCCTGAAGGAAAGGATGGAGGAGCTTCTATGGGTGAGATGAAATACGCGATGGTTGCGGCAATCATCAATCAGGGATACAGTGAAAAGCTGATGGACGCGGCCAAATCCGCGGGGGCCAGTGGGGGCTCGGTGCTCCACAGCCGCCGGATTGGCAATGAAAAGGGACTGAGCTTCTGGGGATTAGGGGCCAAGGACGACAAGGAGATTGTGATGATTATTGCCTCGGCGGAGAACAAGCTGGCGATTATGAAGGCCATCAGTGAGTCCTGCGGATTAAAGAGCGAGGCGGAGGGGATAGTTATGTCCATGCCCATTGATGAGGTAATCGGTCTGGGCGACGACGAAATATAAAAAGCCTTTTTTGGATAGCAGCTGCGGAGAAAGGATAGACAGTATGGCAAAATTCAGTTTTTGGGATAAATTAAAACCAAAATCCAGGGACAAGGCAAAACAGAAAACAACGACGGACGTTACCTTTCAAAATACCGTCTGCCACGTGCCGTGGAACCTCAGGACCCAGGAGCGGGACGGCTCCGTCTCCTCCTGGGAGGAGATAGAGGCCTGCATTCTGGGGATGTTTGCCGATTCGGACGAGTTTGTCACCCTGACGGCAGGGGAGGCACCCTATCATATCCGCTTTGTCCAGGCCGCCCAGACCGACAGGGGAATCGACCTGGAGCTGGGGATAGAGGAAGGGGATAAGACCAGACTTATGGGGAAGGACTGCTCCCAGAAGGAGTGTATGGAGGCTTTCCGGGAATTCTATAATACCCTGAATGTGTGGGATAGGACCGGGTATAAGCCGGTGGAATTCTTTGTCTGATACGGGTCTTTTCATTATACAAAAATGTGGCTGTCTCAAAACGACCATTCCTTCGTTTTGAGACAGCCACATTCCTCTTTTATCGCGCCAGTTTATAAAGCGCGTATTGGTTCAGACTTACCCCGTTCGCCTTGGCGTCCTGGGCCAGCTGCCGGTGCAGCTCCTTGGGAATGCGCAGGGAGAGCTTTCCGCTGTGTCCGTTTATCTGGGTGTTGAATTCCTCCAATGTAGGCATTCCAGCAGGATCCTCCGCTTCTGCCGCTGCAAAAGCAGCTAGATCTTCCGGAGTAGGTTCCTCCGGCTCTATGGCATCAATTTGTGCAAAACAGCGTTCTATTTGTTCTAAAGACGGTTCTTTTTTCTTCATGATGGTTCCTCCGTTCAGTATTTAATATTGGTTCTGGTATTGATTTCAATCGGTCCCATGCGGCATAACGTCCCCTTTTGAGTTTTTGTGTACAAATATAATAGCAAATGTCAAGGCGGTTAAGCCCGGTTCTGCCGAACTTGTAAAAAGGAAAGGGGATTGAGATAATCTCATTTTTAAAATTCTTGTAGTATTTGGCACAAAAACGGTAGTATATGGGTGAAGCCGGAAAGGAGGAGATAATTTGACAGAGGACGAAAAAATCATTGAGCTGTTTTTCCGCCGTTCGGAACAGGCGATAGAGGAGCTGGATTCAAAATACGGCAGGGTATTTTACAAGCTCTCGTACAACATTGTGAACAACGGACAGGACGCGGAGGAATGCGTAAATGACGCCTACTTAGGCGCGTGGAACGCGATTCCCCCAGCGAGGCCGGACCCGCTGCTGACCTATGTTTGCAGGATTGTCCGGAACATTTCATTGAAATGCTATTACAGAAATGGAGCCGCCAAGCGAAGCAGCCGCTATACAGCCGCCATGGAGGAAATCGAAGGCTGTATCGCGGACCCCTGCACCGTGGAAGACGAAATCGGGGCCAGGGAGCTGGCGCGTGTCATTGAAGACTTTTTGGACACGCTGACCGCCGAAAACCGCGTCATCTTTATGCGCCGGTACTGGTTCTCCGACAGCTGTAAGGACATAGCCGGATTGGTAGGGCTTACAGAGAAAAATGTTACCGTCCGGCTGACCCGTATCCGTCAAAGGATGAAAGCGTATTTAGCAGAAAGAGAGGTTTTTGTATGAATGCAAAGAAGTTTTCCGAAGCTATGGGCGAGCTTGACAGCAGGTATGTGGACGAAGCAATTCGCTACAAGGGAAGGTCCGGCGGCAGCTGGACAAGATGGGGCACCCTTGCCGCATGCTTTTGTTTGGTATTGGGTGCAGCCCTTGGGATTCCAAAGCTCATGCAGCACTCCGGCATAAGTACAGTCTTACCTGATGATTCGATTGAACCTCCGCAGTCGTACAGCAGTGTTATCCCATCACAGCCTGAACCCGGCAGCACGGCCGGCTCCGCCAGCCAGGACGAGGCCAATAAACAAAGGGGAGAGAACGTTTTCATTGATAAAGCCATGACCCTGGAGGAAGCTCAGCGTTCCGAGCCCTTTGGGGGGTATCTTCCCGCCAGGGTGCTGGCCGGATTTACCGCCGATACAATTCAGCGATATCAGGATGAAAACGACAATTATCTGTATGGACTTTGGACAAAGGGGGAGGGGTCCTTTGACGAAATCAGCTGGAGGGTATCCTTCTACAATGAAACGATGACGAACAGGATAACCTCGGTTGACGATACCAAAAACTATGATCTGAGCCTTTACCCGTTTCCGCTGGCCGATTCGGTGCCGGAAGAATTGTTTGAGATAGTGGACCATCCCATCTTCCCCATTGATGAGCTGACGCTGGAGGCAGTCAGCCGCAGGGCCTATTCTGTCAATGAAAGGGGCGATACAAACGGAACGCGGATGTCCTTTGGCGTTTGTTATGGAGATGTTGTAGTGGAGGTTACGACAAAGGGTGTACCGGTGGATTGGGTTTATGAGCAGCTCATTCATAGAAGCGGAAATTAAAGGTTGTTTGAAATTATGAACGGTACCCCGCAAAGCAGGTACACATAAAAGCAAGGTGTATCTGTTTTGCGGGGTACCATTTAATTTAGATTTATATTTGACGTTCAAGGAACTCTGCCATTGTGAGAATTTCAGGTACCTCCACCTCTAAGACAAGAAAATCTTTATCTCCGGTCAAAAATACATCAATACCCTCCATAATTGCTGTTGCCAATATTGGCGAATCTTTTACATTACGCCTTTCAGGATAATCGGTCAAATCCAAAGCTTTTGGAGTATAGACCAACTCAAAAGGCAATTCAAGAAAAAAGCGGTCAAGGTATTTTCTTTTCGATGGGAATTTTCGATCAGTTACCAGCCGTAATTCCTCAACCACATAATCGCATACAACAATTTGGTGCCTTTCGGTCAGCCTTTTGGCCAGTTCCCTCGTCTGCACGGAGGGAAAGAAAATCATGGAGATAAAGATGCTGGTATCAAGCATTATACGCATCAAAATCCCCTTACTTCTTTTCTGATTTCCCTCATGTAGTCCTGCATTTCTTCCTCAGTGGAAAAACCCGCTTTTTCCGCCTCTCCGGCAAAGGCTTCCTCTGCCCTTTTAAAGGCCAGCATTGCCGAATTTTCAAAGTAAAATCTACCGTTTTCTTCCAAAATGACAATTTTATCCCCGGTTTTCAGCTTCAGCTTATTCCTTACGGAGGCGGGAATGGTAATCTGCCCCTTGCTGGAAATCTTTGCTACTTCCATGTGATTTCCTCCCTTCAAAATATCCACTTGGTTTTCTTTACATCTTTATTATAAGGGAAGAAAGGGATAATATCAACCTGTTTTAGGGCTTCTCCCCAAAATGAACCAAATCTTTTGGAAAAACCCCTTGACAAATGATTCTTAAAGTAGTATTATGAACACATGAACAATAGCTCATATAAAAGGAGAGTGCATATGATAGACAAAAACAACACCGAACGCTGCGACGTCTGCGAGGTCCACCAGGATATCGTCCAGGCGGTGAGGACCCAGCTCCCCGACGAGGAACAGCTCTATGATCTGGCGGAGCTGTACAAGGTGTTCGGGGACAGCACCCGAATCAAGATTCTGTATGTGCTGTTTGAGTCGGAGATGTGCGTCTGCGATATCGCCCAGCTGCTGAATATGAGCCAGTCGGCAATCTCCCATCAGCTGCGGGTGCTCAAGCAGTCCCGGCTGGTCAAGTTCCGCCGGGAGGGGAAGACGGTGTTCTACTCCCTCAACGACCGGCATGTGGAGCAGATTATCAACCAGGGGATGGAGCACATCACCGAATAGTGTCAGCCCGCCGGAGGTCCGGCATCAAAATAAATATTTTATTATGAAATTTGGAGGAATCGGCTATGAAAAAGACATTTAAGGTAAACGACCTGGACTGCGCCCACTGCGCCGCCAAGTTGGAAGAGGCCATCAAGAAGATCCCCGGCGTCAATGACGCAGCCATGAACTTCCTGGCACAGAAGCTGATGGTGGAAGCGGAGGACAGTCAATTTGACGCCATCATGAAGGAAGTGGTCAAGGTCTGCAAAAAGGTGGAGTCGGACTGCGAAATCGTCCTGAAGTAAATTCGGCGGTCTTGGGCGCGGGATGGGAAAAGAGTGATTCTCCTGCGCCGAATACACGGAAGGGGATTGACTGAAATGACAAAAAAACAGAAAAAGATGCTGCTCCGCATTATCATAAGCGCGGTTGTGCTGGTTATCGCTGTCCTGCTACCTTTGAACGCGTATCTGAAGCCCTTTCCCTTTGTGGCGGCATACCTGATCTGCGGGTGGGATGTGCTGTATGGCGCGGCCCGGAAGATATGGAATCGCCAGTGGTTTGACGAGGAGTTTTTAATGGCGCTGGCAACGGTGGGGGCCTTTGCCTCCGGCGAATATCAGGAGGGCGTGGCCGTCATGCTGTTCTACCAGGTGGGCGAGCTGTTCCAGAGCTACGCGGTGGGGCGTTCCCGCAGGTCCATCGCCGGGCTGATGGATATCCGGCCCGATTACGCCAACATCATGGTAGACGGCACGCTGACCCAAGTTGATCCCGATGAGGTGAAGATAGGGGATACCATTGTCGTCCGGGCAGGGGAAAAGATACCCCTGGACGGCGTGGTGACGGAGGGAACCTCCACGGTGGACACCTCTGCCCTGACCGGCGAATCGGTCCCCAGAGAGGTGGAATCGGGGGGCGATGTCATCAGCGGGTGCATTAACCTGACGGGAGTGCTCTCCATTCGGGTTTCTAAGGAATTTGGGGAATCGACGGTGGCAAAGATTCTCGACCTGGTGGAAAATGCCAGCAGCAAAAAGGCCAAAAGCGAAAACTTTATCACCAAGTTCGCCCATTGGTATACCCCTTCGGTGGTAATCGCCGCCGTTCTGCTTGCATTCTTCCCGCCCCTCATTCTGCGTCAGCCTTTGGGTGAGTGGATTCACAGGGCGCTTATCTTCCTGGTTATTTCCTGCCCCTGCGCGCTGGTGATTTCGGTGCCCCTGAGCTTCTTCGGGGGAATCGGCGGTGCGTCCAAATGCGGAATTCTGGTCAAGGGCAGCAATTATCTGGAGGCGCTGGCCAAGACAGAGATCATTGCCATGGACAAAACCGGAACCCTGACCCAGGGCAGCTTTGAGGTAACGGAGCTGCACCCAGCAGAAGGGGTATCTGAACAGGAGCTGCTGAGGGTTTGCACTTTGGCGGAAAGCTATTCTAACCATCCCATTTCCCTTTCCCTGAAAAAAGCGTATGGAAAGGAAATTGATCCCAAGCAGGTATCCCAGGTGGAGGAAATCTCCGGCCACGGTGTAAAGGCTGTCATTAACGGCGTGCAGGTGGCCGCGGGCAACCGCAGGCTGATGGAATCCATTGGCGTAAAGGTTCCTTTGGTCAAGAGCACAGGTACTGTGGTATATCTGGCCGTGGGCGGGAAGTACAGCGGTTATATTCTCATCTCCGACCAGCTCAAACCCGATGCCAGGGAGGCCATCAGGAGGCTGAAAACCGAAGGACGGGTGAAAAAGACGGTGATGCTCACCGGCGACCTGAAGCCGGTAGGGGAGGCCATCGGGAAAGAACTGGGTATTGATGAGGTGTTTACGGAGCTGCTCCCTGTGGGCAAGGTGGAAAAGGTGGAGTCCCTTTTGAAGCAGAAATCCTCCAAGGGTGTGCTGGCCTTTGTGGGTGACGGCGTAAACGATGCCCCGGTGTTGACCCGTGCGGACATCGGCATCGCCATGGGCGGTTTAGGTTCGGACGCGGCCATCGAGGCGGCGGATATCGTCATCATGGACGACAAGCCCTCCCGCATTGCTGACGCCATGGCAATCTCCCGCAAAACCATTAGGATTGTGTACCAGAATATCGTCTTTGCCCTTGCGGTCAAGGCGCTGGTGCTGATTTTAGGCGCTTTCGGGATTGCCACCATGTGGGAGGCCGTCTTTGCCGACGTGGGTGTGGCGGTGATTGCCATTCTCAATGCCATGCGGGCGCTGAATGTGAAGTTTATCGAAAAGAAATAGCGGGATGAAAGGGCAGGGGAGCGACTGCCCTTTCTTTTTTGCTATGGAAAAATTCATCATAATATGTTATACTGAGAATAGGGAAGAATAAGGCGAATATTTGTTTATGCCGGATGAAGAGGGGGAATATCATGAGCGTTTACCAATGGGTAGAAGGAGCTGTTCCCTGTGGGCTGGAGGTAAAGCAGGTCTATGGAATCGTTTTTGCAGAGGATGGAAGGATACTGCTGAGAAAAGATGGAGAAAAATATTCTCTCCCCGGCGGCAAGCCGGAGCCGTTTGACCTCAATATAGAAGCGACGCTGAAAAGAGAGCTTGATGAAGAGCTCAATGTTTCAGTCAGCCGTATTGTTATAGCCGGATACCAGTTGGTTGACGAGGAGAACGGGATTCCTGCCTATGCCCAGGTGAGGATGGCCGCCAAATTGGATCGGTTTGGGGCTTCAAGGCCGGACCCTGATACGGGGAGGACATATGAAAGGATATTTGTGTCTCCCAAACAGGCAATATCGCTTTTGGACTGGGGAGATGTTGGCAGGGGACAGATATGTTCAGCGGTGACGATTGCCAAAGAGTTACTTGGAATAAGTGATGTTAAACTTAAAAACGAATCATCCGGAGGCTGTGATGAAAAAACTAAGATATACATTCAAAAGTGACATTCTGTTTAAAATGGTATTTGTCAGATACCCCAGCCTGTTGAAGGCGTTTGTGTCAGCAGTTCTTGAGGTTCCGGTTGAAAGTATTACTGATTTTGAAATCATCAACCCTGAAATGACTCCGGCACACATTGAAAGTAAATTCTGTCGGTTGGACATCAATATGAGGGTAAACGGCAAGCGGATAGACATTGAAATGCAGATGGCAAATGAGGGAAACTACCCGGAGCGGGTGATGTTTTACTGGGCAAGGGACTATTCATCCGCGCTGCCCGCAGGAGAGGATTATTCGACGCTGCCGGGGACGATGATTGTCAGTATTCTGGATTTTGAATTGTTTGAATGTGCAGAGTACCATTCCTGTTTTAAACCGCTGGAGGTGACAAGGCATACCCTATTGTCAGATAAAATGGGCTTCTACTTTTTTGAGCTGCCAAAGCTGCCATCAGAGATTGACGGAGGGGAACGACTGATTCTTTGGCTGTCATTATTCAATGCGAATACAGAGGAAGAACTGGAGAGAATTGATAAAATGGGGGTGTCAGTAATGAGTGAAGCCGTCAATGCGTATCGAAATATAACGACATTGCCGGAGTACCGGGAGCTGGAACGAATTCGGGAAAAGGCCAGACACGATGAAGCCCAGGCGCTGAATCATACCAGGCAGATTGCTTTTTCGGAGGGGATAGAACAGGGAATAGAACAGGGGATAGGACAGGGAATAGCAATTATGGCTCGAAAGCTTCTCAAGCGGGGGAGGCCGGTTGAAGAAATCATGGAGGATACGGGGCTATCCTATGAGGAAATAGAGGAACTGCGGACCTCTCATACGAATCTTTGATTAAAATTGCACAAATATACCTAGTGTGATTTGTTTGAAATATATACTGCACCCATCATGTTTTTTATGATATACTATTTTTAGGAGGTGAACAAAGTGCACACTGAAAAAGAGTACCAGATCATGCGGAGAGCCGCATTTTATGAACTGCGCATATTGTTGACCACTGGCGATAAAAAAGAGTACACGGTAGAAGAAATTACAGAGCTGATTGACAAAATTGCTATGGCAAAAGACCAAGAGTAAGCGCAAAAAAGGACCGGGGAGAATGATCCCTGGTCCTTCTATTTGTCCCTGTGCGGTGTTTGGGGTGCGTGAGTGTACAGGAACCCTATTTTATCCTGAAGATCAATTAAAAAAGTGGGAGACCATGAATACGCTTCCCCCTAAATTTATATGGGATAAGAGACTGTATCTCAATCCTGTACGCGGACCCACACCGTCATCTCTCCGGCGGAGCGGTTCGCCCAGGCGTAATAGGGGATCCACCGAAGCACTTGCGGTTTGTAGACAGGCGGCGTATAGCGTTGGTAAAGGGCTCCCGCGAATTGGCTGGGCTTATCCAGGGAAGTGCCTGTGCATTCCAGGGAGACAATGCCGCCCAGTGTCTCCGGCTCCCAGGCTTCCCGGAAGGAGGTGTTCCCGGATATCCGGACCTTATGGAGCTTTGCGCCGTTGTCCTCCTGCTCCAGGCAGTAGACCACCGGCCCCCGGCAGACGCATACCTTGCCAATGTCATCCCGGACCTCCGGGCTGGCGGAGATAAGGCGGGGGGACATCTCCAACTCCAGGGTGACAGCGTCTCCGTCCTGGAAGGTTCTGCTGATGTAAGCGTATCCGTCGGAGAAACGGTATTCAAGGGGTTGGCCGTTAACCGTCAGGGTGTATCTGTCACACCATCCGGGAATGCGCAGGGCATAGGTGAAGCTGGCGCTTCCCTCCGGGAGGGAGAAAAGGGTTTTTATCGTACCGTCCCATGGATAGCGGGTCTCGGTGCGGATTTCTGCCCGCTTGCTGCCCAGGGTGAAGGAGGCTCTGCCATCGGCATACAGGTGGTGGTAGAGAACCTCCCCGCCGTCAAGGGTTCCGGTTCCGTACATGTACATCCCCAAAGAGGAGACAAGCCTGGCCAGGTTGGGGGGACAGCAGGCGCAGCCGAACCACTTCTGGCGCTGGACCTTGACATGGGAGCGGTCGTGGTCCTTTTCGCTGGCCTCCGGGAGGACCTCCAGGGGGTTGACATAGAAAAAGCTTCTGCCGTCCAGGGACATTCCGCTGATCACGCCGTTGTAAAGTGCCTGCTCCATCACATCTGCGTATTCCCCCTTGGCTTCTGTTTCCAGCATCCGGCGGGCGAAAAATACCAGGCCGATGGCCGCGCAGGTTTCTCCATAGACAGAATCGTTGGGGAGATCATAATCAAAGGTAAAGGATTCCCCATAGTGGGCGGAGCCGATAGACCCCGTCACATACATCCGGCGGCGGACGATGCTGTCCCACAGGGTTCTGCAGGCGTTCCAGAGGGATTCGTCGCCGGTCTTCCGGGCAACGTCCGCCATGCCGCTGTACAGGTAGACCGCCCGTACCGCATGGCCCTCGGCGGCGGTCTGCTCCCGCACCGGCTTGCCCGCCTGATAATATTGCAGGCCAAAGGGGCTTTTTGCCCATCCCCAGGGCTTACCGCTTTTCTCTATTTCCTCACGGAAGTAATTGGGCTCCTGGCCCCGCTGATCGATGAAGTATTTCGCCAGACGCAGGTAGCGCTCCTCGCCGGTGACATCGGCCAGCTTTACCAGGGCCATCTCAATAATCTCGTGGCCAGGATAGCCTTGGAGCTTTCCCTCCTCGGCTCCGAACAGACTGTCCACCAGGTCCGCGTACCGCCGCACGGCGTTCAGCAGCTTATCCTTACCTGTGGCCTGATAGTAGGCGATAGCCCCTTCCATCAGGTGTCCCAGGCAGTACAGCTCGTGGTTGTGGGCCAGGTTGGTGAAGCGGTCCTCCAGGCCGTTGATGATATAATAGGTGTTCAGGTACCCGTCCGGCTGCTGGGCGGAACAGACAAGGTCGATGGCTTCATCCGCTGTTTTTTCCAGCTCCGGGTCCGGATGGATGGTCAGGGAGTATCCCACCGCCTCGATCCACTTGGCAAAGTCGCTGTCCTGAAAGACGCAGCCGCCAAAGGTCCCTTCCTTTTGGCCGGACGCGACTTTAAAGTTCTCCATGCAGTGGCTGGGAGCAGCGCCTTCAATCCGGTCATTGAGGGCCTCCCACTGATAGGGAATCACCTGGGTGCGGACAAGGTCCTGAAAGCGGGACCAGAAGCCGCCGGTAATTTTTACGGTGTCAAGGTCAACGGGATGCGCACCAGATGTTTTTTCTTTCATTTTCTCAACTCCTGACTTAATAAGGTGGGATGCCGATACTTAATATTATAGCACACAGTGATTTTTTTCCATCCTTTTTTCCATTGCAAAGTTACATTTTAAAACTTTTCTTCTTATACCAAGCCCTGCTGAAAAGCATTGGCCAAATTGATATTTTGTATGAAAAAGGGATTGACAAACATTTAAGACTATGGTAGTATTTACTTGTAAACACTACTACAGTCTTAAGAGGAGGCGCTTATGAATCTGCTGGAAATGAGCTTTGCAGGATCAGTGATGGTCTTGGCAATCTTGATCATACGGGCCTTGGCAATCAACCGGCTGCCGAAACGGACTTTTTTGATTCTTTGGGGGATTGCCGCCGCGCGGCTTCTGCTCCCTCTTTCCATTCCCTCTCCATTCAGCGTGTATTCGGTGCTGGACGGCCAGCCTTTGGGCACTGCCGCGACAGATGTCCCCCAGGCCGCCGGGACCCTTCCGGCGGGGGCGGTCGAGCCGGTGGCCACTGCGCCGCCCAGCGCCGGGGGAGGGTTTGCTGCCTGGTGGAGCATCTGGGCTGTCGGCGCGGTAGTCTGCGCCCTGGTGTTTGCCATAGCGTACTGGAATTGCAGGAGGGCTTTTCGGTTTTCCCTGCCGGTGGAAAACGACTTTGTCAGGAACTGGCTGAGGGACCACCGGCTGAGGCGTTCCATTTCAATCCGGCAGTCCGGCCGGTTTTCCACCCCGCTGACCTACGGCGTTTTTCGCCCTGTAATCTTAATGCCAGACTCCGCCAAATGGGAGGACGCCAAGCCGCTGCAATACGTTTTGGCACATGAATATATACATATCCGCCGGTTTGACGCCGTGGCCAAATTCGTGCTGATTGCCGCGGTGTGCGTCCATTGGTTCAATCCCTTGGTGTGGCTCATGTATCTGCTGGCCAACCGGGACATTGAGCTTTCCTGTGACGAGGCGGTGGTCCGGCTGTTTGGGGAAAACAAAAGGGCGGACTATGCTCGGACGCTGATCGGCATGGAGGAAGCGCGCAGCGGCTTTGCCCCGCTGTGCAGCAGTTTCAGCAAAAACGCCATTGAAGAAAGGATTACCGCGATTATGAAGGTTAAAAGGGCTTCGATTTGGGCCGCATGTATTGCGGTCATATTGGTGGCGGGTTTTACAACGGTTCTCGCTACGTCCAGGGATACCAAAGCGGATTATGAGCCCATCGACGGCCGCCCGATGTTGGAGGCGCTGATGGTGGAGGGCTATCAGGACCAGACGGTTTCGGAATTTAACAATGCCCTTTCAGAGTGGAGAAGTCAACACCCGGTGAAAAATGACGACATGAGGTGGAGATACGGCGACGTTACTGAGGAGGAAAGTAATTTTATATGGACTACGCTGAAAGCCTCATTGCTCCCCCAATTGAGATTTTCATATGGACAGGATCTTGTAGGAAAAGGCGTAAAAAATTTATCTGTAGAGCTGGCGTATGGCATCGCTTATCAGTGTGATCCGGATACTGTTACTGTGGGGGAGAGGGACACAGTGATTTCCAATGTGGTCAATGATATTCACAGTTTTTGGTATGGAACTGACATCGAGGTCTTGGCCGAAATGACAAGTGATGAGGTGCGTTCTAAGGTAGATGAAATTATAGCGAGGGACAACACGGATAAAGTGACGATTTCGATTGTTGAGGAGTATTTTGAGTGCAAAACCCCTGCCACGCGCCATTGGTTTTAGGATATATTCAGCTCTTGCGGCGGACTTGAAATTATTTCAGGCCGCCGCTTTTCCTTTGCAGGGCGGAAAGGCGTTGACAGATAAAAGTCCATGGTGTTATACTAATCTTCAATAAACACCGATAACGGAAAGGAAGAAAAGGTATGGAAAAGATTGCGAGCTTCTGCGTAGACCACGACAAGCTGAAAAAGGGGATGTACATCTCCAGGGTGGACCGGGATATCGTTACCTATGATATCCGGATGGTGGTCCCTAACTGCGGCGTCTACCTGGATAACCCCGCTATCCACAGCTTTGAGCACCTGTTTGCCACCTATGCCCGCAACAGCCGGTATACGGATAATGTGGTCTATGTAGGCCCTATGGGGTGCAGAACGGGCTTTTACTTTTTGACCAGAAACCTGCCCCATCAGGCGGCCCTGGACCTGTTCCGGGAAACCCTGGATTTTGTTTTGGGCTTTGAGGGCGTGATCCCAGGGGCGGAATTCAGCAGGGAGTGCGGCAACTACCTGGACCACGACCTGGAGGGCGCGAAGAGGATTGCCGCCGATATGAAGGAAGTGCTGAAGGACTGGACCGTGGAGCTGATGGATTACGACGTACATATGTAAGGCTCAGTAGAAGCCTTTGAAACCGGCTTTTGAGAAGGGAAAGAGAAATGACAGAGTGGATTGAGAAAAGCGTCGAAGGGCAGTTTGCCCAGACGGTGGAGTGGCGGCGGGATTTCCATGCCCATCCGGAGGTGGGATACCAGGAGACCCGCACCGCGGCGCGGGTTGCGGAGCTGCTGAGGGAAATGGGTCTGGAGGATATCCGGGAGCATGTGGGAGGCAACGGGGTGACGGCCCTGATACGCGGGACCCGTCCCGGACCCCAAAGGGTCCTTGCCCTGCGGGCGGACATGGACGCCCTGCCGGTGACGGAGGAGACGGGCCTGCCCTTTGCCTCCCAGAATCCCGGCGTGATGCACGCCTGCGGCCACGACGGGCATATGGCCATGGCCATGGGGGCAGCAAAGATACTCCGCCAAAATCGGGATAAATTTTCCGGAACTGTGAAGATGATTTTCCAGCCCGCGGAGGAGCCCGCCCCCACCGGCGGCGCCAGGGCGATGATTGCGGACGGCGCGCTGGAAAACCCAAAGGTGGACGCCGTCATGGGGCTGCACCTTTGGGCAGGGGAGGGTCGGCCCGCCGGGACGGTCCTGGTGAAGCGGGGCGTTGTCACCACCGTCACCGACGTGATGCAGATTGAGGTGTTCGGCAGGGCGGGGCACGGCTCCAGCCCCCACCTCAATGTGGACGCGCTGGTGGCCGGGTGCAAAATCGTGGACGGCTTGCAGACCATTGTCAGCCGCCAGGTGGACCCCTTTGACACGGCGGTGATTTCGGTGGGGACCTTTCACAGCGGGACGGTGGAAAACGTCACCAGCGGATACACCAAGATGCGGGCCAGCGTCCGCACCCTTTCGGTAGAGATGCGGGAACACATCAAGGAATGCGTCCGGAATCTGCTGGAGGGTGTGGAAAAGAGCATGGGCGTTGCCACCAAGCTGGACTATCAGGACGGGTATCTTTCAACGGTCAACGATGACGGAATGGTGGACCTGCTGCTGGAGGTTTGCCGGGAGGAGCTGGGAGAGGGCGCGGCTAGGATAGTACAGCGTCCGGAGACCTGGGGAGAGGATTTCAGCTTTTTTGCCGAAAGGGTTCCGGGGGTGTTCGCAATCGTCGGGGCGGCGTATGACGACGGCAGGGAGATTTACAGCAACCACCATTCCAGGTTTGACTGGGATGAGCGGGCCATGAAAAACGGGATGAAGCTCCTGACCGGAACGGCTGTAAAATTCCTTAACGCATAGCACGCAGAGCAAAAAAAGCTCCCATCCGGCCTATTGCCATCAGGCCAAAGATATGGTAAAATAATATGGTTAGAATTCTGCCGTTCCCCGCACAGGGGCGGAACATAATACAAATAACAGGAAAGGGAGATTCCAATGTCAGGACATTCTAAGTGGAACAATATTAAGCGGAAAAAGGAAAAGACCGACGGCGCAAAGGCGCGTATCTTTACCAAAATTGGCCGTGAGATAGCCGTGGCGGTCCGGGAGGGCGGCAGCGGCGACCCCAACGTCAACTCCAAGCTGAAGGACTGCATTGCCAAGGCAAAGGCCAACAACGTCCCCAACGACAACATCGACCGCATTATCAAAAAAGCGGTGGGCGATGGAGATAAAAATAATTACGAAAATATTTTCTATGAGGGATACGGCCCCTCCGGCGTGGCGGTGATTGTGGAGACCCTCACCGACAACCGCAACCGCACGGCAGGGGACCTGCGCCATTACTTTGACAAGTGCGGCGGGAATCTGGGACAGAGCGGCTGCGTTTCCTTCCTGTTTGAGCGCAAGGGCGTTATCGTCATCGCCAACGAGGGCCTGGACGAGGACAAGATTATGGAGGACTGCATGGACGCCGGGGCGGATGATTTTACCGTGGAGGAGGACGTGGTGGAGATCACCACCGAGCCCAACGAGCTGAGAAACGTCCGGATAGCGTTGGAGGAGAAGGGATACACCTTTGAGTCCGCCGAAATAGAGTATCTGCCCTCCACCATGACCGATATCACCGACGAGGAACTGACGGTGAAGATGGAGCGTCTGCTGGAGATGCTGGAGGACAACGACGACGTCCAGAATGTGTGGCACAACTGGAATATGCCGGAGGATGACGAGGACGACGATTAAGCGGAAGCATCCCAAGACGGGTTTCTGGCAGGTTGACTGCTTATAAAGTAAGAAAGCTTCACTGGCCTGTAAAAAAGGCGGGTGAAGCTTTTTTGATTGATGTCAGCACCAGTCAATCAGGGTCCAGTACAGCAGTCCGTCATTGTCTCCATTGGAAAAATAACGGCCTCCTATGCCGTTTACAAATGCCGCATACCCGTCAAACCTCATCGGGCCTTCACCGTCTGCGGGGGCAATATAGATGTCGATGTTCTCCTGGGTCTTCACCTTTGCGCCGGGGCGCAGGGACATGAAAGCGATTCTCTCCTTGTTGGGACTGACGACGGCGTTCCATCGGCTCCCTGAGTCCTCCCCGGTGGGAAGCGGACGGCTGGAGGCGAGAATATTCCCCTGCTGTACGGCAAGAGGGGAGACGCTGTCCGTGGATATGTAGAAATAGCTTTTTTCTCCCTGCTCTTCCCGGTAAAATCCAAAGATATCCCCCATAAAGCCCGCCGCGTGCCAGCGGTCAGGCGGCCTAGAGGAGGCCATGGAGGAAAATCCAAGGGCCTCCGTAACGTCAAAAAAATTGCCGCGGGTGTCAATCCATCCCGCGTGGCTTTCTCCGGTCCGGTTGCATATCCTTGTGGCCGCCAGTTTACTGAAATCAGCGGAATACCATTCCCGGCGGGGTTCTGCCGCAGCGGGAAGAAAAAGGGTAGAGGGAGTTTGGACGCTGTTATAGGAACCGTCCGAAATGGGAAAGGAGGACACCAGGGCGGCTTCCCCGGTTTCGGGATGGAGGGCGTAAACGGGAAAGCTCCCCGCCGGGGAGGCTACAGCGGAAAGGGATACAATCAGCCGCCCTGTACCGGCGATTTGTCGGCGTATCTGCTCCACCAGAAAGAATACATCAACAAGCTCCGCATACAGCCTCCAGGCGGCGCGGTTCTGTTCCCGGATATTTCGGGCCTGGGCGCGTATCTCCTCTCTGCGCTTTTTCATCTCCGGGGGACTGAAGCGGACCAGGTCCTGGGCAGACCGCAGAAGGGAATCAAACTTTTCCAACAGCACCGGGTCCTTGACGTCGGCCCGTTTTACAGCCCTCAGGAGTTCGTTGGACTTTGAGATGTATTCGTCCAGGCTGCCCTGTGCGCTTCTGAGGCTTTGAACCGCCTGATTGAAGCTATGGACGGCCTGCCGTCCTTTCCTCCGTGCCGCTGCGGCGACGGTAATGAGATAAATGCCCCCAGCCAAAGCCGCCATACCAAAAAATAAAATGATATACATTCCCGCTCCCTCGTCTCTCGTTGCATATGTTTGCCGGACTGTCAAAAGGTGTACCTTTTGACAGTCCCTGCTCCTATGCGCATCCAGCATATTTTTTGAGTTTTTTTTCGGGAAATCTATTGCTTTTCATATATCAAAGTAGTAATATAGTGATAAAAGCTGCTGTCAAAAATTACACTTTATGACAGCAGCCTTTATTTAAATATTATAAATCAATCTATTGAGGGAAAGGAATTTAAATTAGGAGGCGCTTTTCCTCCTCCCCGAAAAAACCCTTCCGCCGGAGAATATGGCCGACAGCACCGGCGCAGCACAACTGGAAAGGAAGATGAAGCCAAGCTGCTGTCCCGTCAGGGCCACTGTGCGGAAAACCGCCTGCAGGGGCGGGAAGAATATCACCAGGGCCATAATGACCACCGAGCTGCACGCCGCCAGTATCAGCTGGGGATTGGAGAAGAAGTGAATTTGAAAGATGTTCTTGTGCTCCTCCTTGCACTCGAACAGGTAGAACAGCTGGGTCATCACCAGGGTCAGCAGGGCGGCGGTGCGGGCATATTCCAGCCCGGCGCTTTGGAGAATGGATACAAATACCCACAAAGTTGTCAGCCCAATCAGGCATCCCCGGAACAGAATGGTGGACAGCAGGCCGTCGGAGAAAACGGAATCATTGGTGTTGCGGGGCTTTTCCTTCATGATGTCCTTTCCGGGGGGCTCCAGGCCCAGGGCGATGGCGGGGAGACCGTCGGTTGCCAGGTTCACCAGCAGAATCTGTATGGGCAGCAGGGCCACCGGCAGGCCCATGAGCATCCCGGCGAACATGGTCAGCACCTCCCCAATGTTGCAGGAGAGCAGATAGCGGATGGATTTGCGGATATTCCGGTAGATCACCCGGCCCTCCTCCACCGCGCTTACCAGGGTGGCGAAGTTGTCGTCCAGCAGAATGAGGGCGGCGGCCTCCCGCGTGACGTCGGTTCCGTTTTTGCCCATGGCCACCCCGATGTTTGCCTCCTTGACGGCGGGGGCGTCGTTGACACCGTCGCCGGTCATGGCCACAACCCGGCCGTTCTGCTTGAGGGCGCGGACAATGCGCAGCTTGTGCCCCGGATTGACGCGGGCAAATACGCTGGCCGTCTTTACCGCCTCCCGGAGGGCTTCATCGGTCATGGCGTCCAGCTCCGCGCCGGTGTACACTTTGTCCCCCTCCCGGAGGATATCCAACTGCTTGGCAACGGCACAGGCGGTGTTTTTGTGGTCGCCGGAGATCATCACCGGGCGGATTCCCGCCTGGCGGCAGAGCTTGACTGCCTGATATGCCTCCCGACGGGGCGGATCGATCATTCCGCTGAGGCCCAGAAAGGTCAGGCCGGTTTCCTCCGGCTTGTCGCCGGAGCTTTCCCGGACGGCGAAGCCCAGCACCCGCATGGCCCGTTTGCCGAGTCCCAGATTCTGCTCCAGGATGCGCTTTTTGAGCAGAGGGGTCATGGGCTGTATCCCGGAGAGGGTCCAGCATTTGACGCAGCGGTTGAGAAGATAGTCCGGCGCGCCCTTGACATAGGTGACCCGCTGTCCGGCGGCATTCTTTACTGTCACCGACATCATCTTTCGCTGGGAATCAAAGGGGATTTCCCCGCAGCGGCTCCACTGCCGCGTCAGCGCCGGGCGGACCAGTCCGGCGGCGGCCCCGGCGGCCAGCAGGGCCGTTTCGGTGGGGTCGCCGGTATAGGTGTAGACAGGCTGGCGGGGAGTTCCCTTTCCCGGCTCCGGGAACATCTCCGCGTCGTTGCAGAGCACCGCCGCCTGGAGCAGCTGCCGCAGGGGTTCGCAGCCGGAGGAGTCCGGGCCCTGGAGCTTCCCCTCCTCGATGGTATACAGGCGGTCACAAAGCTGGATTTCTTTCACGGTCATGCGGTTTTCCGTGAGGGTGCCCGTCTTGTCGGAGCAGATGACATCGGCGCAGCCCAGGGTTTCCACCGCGTGGAGCTGGCGGATCAGGGCGTTCTTTTTCAGTATCCTGCCCATGGCCAGGGCCAGAGTGATGGTGACAATGGCCGGGAGGCCCTCCGGAATGGCGGCCACCGACAGCGACAGTCCGGTGATGACCATATCCAGCACCGGTTCCCCCCGGAGGATTCCGGCCAGGGAGACGATGGCGCAGACGCCAAGACAGCCCATCGCCATATACCGGCCCAGCTGGTCCAGCTTTTTTTGCAGGGGGGTGGTCTCTGCCTCAATGGAGTGGAGCATTCCGGCGATTTTGCCCATCTCCGTTTCCATCCCTGTCACGGTGATATATGCCAGGCCGCGGCCCTTGGTCAATGTGGTGCCCATGTACACCATGTCGGGACGGTTGGGACCGGAGGGGGGGTTCTGAAGCGCCGCGGACTCCGCGGCACGCTTGGACACAGGGGCAGATTCGCCGGTAATGAGCGACTCGTCCGCCGCCAGGCCCTCCGCCTCCAGCAGCAATCCGTCGGCGGGGATGCGGCAGCCTGCCTTTAATACGACGATGTCTCCGGGGACCAGCTCATCCGCCGGAACGGAACGGACGCGGCCCTCTCGGATCACCTGAGCCTCCGGCGCGGCCAGCTGCTTCATGGCTTCCAGTGTCCGCTCCGTCCGGTACTCCTGTAAAAATCCCAGCACCGCGTTGAGAAATACGATGGTGATAATCGCAATCGCCTCGGTGATTTCTCCCATCAGCACCGATATCCCCGTGGACACCAGGAGGATGATAATCAATAAATCCTTAAATTGTGAGAAGAATAGCAGGCAGGCGTTTTTCTTCTTCCCCGTTGTCAGACGGTTTTTGCCATGCTTTGCCAGCCGCTCCTCTGCCTGGGCCTCTGTCAGCCCCGCCTTCATCCGGAGGACAGGCTGGGGGGCTGTGCGCTCCTGTACCGCTGTCACATCAACCATTCCTTTCTTTCTCCCTGAGATTTTCTTTCAACTCTATGATTATGTGAACAGGCCCTGGTTTATGTGTCATAGGGCGGAGCAACGTTTTTTATGCAAAACCGTAAATTGATACTTCCTTTTTCCGCGGTTTTCATGTAGAATAAAAGGAGAATAAGTATACAGGCGCGTCCGGCCTCCTTCGGCGCGCCGGAAGCAAGGAGGTGGAGGTTCCGTATGGAATTCCCCAACGCCTTTACCGCCGGCCTGCAGCCGGGTGGTCTGACAACTGATTTAGAGGTGCAGGTCTTTGTCTGCTATCTTCTCAAGCATATCGGAATCCCCGCGACCTTTGACCAGCTGAGCGAGATCATACAGACAGACGGGATGGTTAATTACTTTGAGTTCGTTGCCGCCGTCAGCCAGCTGAAGCAGGGCGGTCAGCTCAGCGTCACCCACAACGACAGCGGGGAGGAGGCCTATACCCTGACCCAGAAGGGCAAGCTGACTGCGGACTCCTTTGAGCATCTGGTCCCCCTCTCCATCCGGGAGCGCGGACTGGAGGTGTCGGCCTCCTACTTTGCCCAGCAGCGGATGATGGAGGAAAATTACGCGGAGATCATCAAGGTGCAGGACGGCTACCAGATTACGCTGGTGGTGTCGGACATAGGCAGCGACCTGATGCGGCTGTCGCTGTTCATTCCAAAGGAAAAGCAGTGCGAGGCCATCCGCAAGGCGTTTATGAAGGACCCGGTGCGTATCTATCAGTCGGCGCTGGCGCTGTTTCAGGAGGCCATTGATTCGGAGGAGAGCTCCATGTTTGTTTGACTTGTATGAAACCCTTTCCCCCTTTTGGAATATACTGTTTTATCAGGCGAAAAGGGGAGAGGCGGATTGAGAAAGGCCGGATATCGGGGCGGACGCAGGCGGCTGAAGCTTTCGGTGCGGATTTTTATTTTTCTGATAATGGTGCTGACAGCGTCGATTGTGGTTGAGATAAAGCTGCGGCCTGTGATTCAGCTGTTCGCCGGGCGGCAGGCCCAGGCCGCCGCCGTCCGGGTGATCGACGAGGCGGTTATGGAGGTGTTGGCCGCCGAGCCGGTCACTTACCAGGACCTGGTTGTCCTGCGGGAGGACGGGGAGGGGAGGGTCCTCGCCATTGAGACCAAGACCATTGAGATGAACCTGCTGCGGACCAAGCTGACCCGCGCCATAGACAAAAGGCTGCTCCTCCGCCAGGAGCAGGAGGCCAGCATCCCCCTGGGAACGCTGTTCGGCGGGAATTTTCTCTCCGGCAGGGGGCCGGAGCTCACCTTTAAGCTGATCCCCGTGGGATATGTAAAGACAGAGCTGCGGCAGCAGTTCCTTTCGGCGGGGATCAACCAGACAGTCCATCAGATTTTGCTGCATATTACGGTGGATGTGGCGGTGGTTTCGCCGGGATATTCCACTTCCAGCGTGGCAGAGGTGGATTTTCCGCTGGCGGAAACGGTCATCGTCGGCGCGGTGCCGGGGCTGTTCGCGGAAATGCAGTCCGGGCTGAAATGAAGAAACGGCGCGGGCCCCTCAATAGCAGGGGGGCCGCGCCGGTATTTTTTGTGGATAAAATTCACCTTCAGCTATTTATAGTATTTTGCCCAGTAAGCGCCGGGGTACAGCTCCCCGGTTTTGATGAAATAAGCGGCGCAGTCCGCCGCAAGCTGCCGGTTTTTTGTGGCTGGTCTCCGGTAGGGATCGTTTTTTGCGCTGTCACAGGGGGTTTCGGGGTCATATAGGGCGTAGAAAACCGGTTGCTCCTGATCCTCAAAGCACAGCTCAATTCCGTCCTCTCCCATTGCCAGGATCATATTTTCATCCTCTCCCCAGTATTCCAGGGAAAGATACAATTCATCTGCTGCCTCGCCCTTTTGGATGTCCTTTATCAGGTCCCTGACCACCTTTTCGGTGATACCCCGGCCCTCACAGCTCAGGCCGCCCCCTTCGATGTGCAGAACCTTGTAGGGCGGACGGGTATCTAAGGGCTCCGTCGGGCGGGGCGGTATCAGCTCGTAGAGAGGGACATCTTTTCCCCGTACCCGTTTGGGATTGGGCTTGACCTGGATGGGAAGGGGATCCAGCAGCTCCCGGCGGAGGAGCTGGCGCTGGGCGGGGAGAAGGACCCTTTTCAGCTCCGGCATCCAGGTGAGAATGGAGCAGTCCCGGAAGTTTGTCCGGCTCAGGTCGAGAATTTCCAGGCTGCGGCAGCCCAGCAGAAAGGAAAAATCGTCAAAATCCGCAGGAGGCAGGTCAAGATAGGTGACGCGGGGGAGATTTTTTAGTACATCCGGATTGGAAAGCTCGGTCTGTGCCAGTCCGAGTCGTTCCAGGGAAGGGCAGTTGAGGAGAAAGTCAAGGCTGTCCGGCTTTACCTTGGGCATAAAGAGAACCTTCAGGTTTGGCAGCTCCCCCAAAAGGGACCAGTTCCCCGGTTCGGGGGCCAGCCAATCGGGAAACACCGGGTAGGCGGGGAGGTAGTAGTTGGCAACCAGCCCTGTGACCTTTGCCAGGTCCTCCGGCGTTTCGGGAATGGTGCGCAGGACGTTTTCAATCCAGTACAGAAGCCCTGGATCGACACCCCGCCGGGTATCGGAGGCCGTGGGCGGGAGGCCCCGGCTTCCGTCTATGGACCCGGTGAGAATTATGTTTTTGGCGGCTTCGGCCATGTCCTGGTAGGAATCAAAGACCACCGGAGGACAGGGGAGAGGCGCATCGCCGGCGGCTTTGGTCCTGCGGAGATTCAGGGAGGAGGCATCCAGCCTGCGCAGGCAGGCGATGGATTTTTCCCGGTTAAAGCCCATGACGCCGCAGCCGTGGGTGTAGGTTTCACAGAGCAGCTGGTTGTTCAGCTCCCTTTGGAGGGACTCGTCCTCTCCCGCGGGGGCAAAGGGGCTGATGTACAGGAGCCGCACCTTTTTCTGGAGGACAAGGGTGAGGAGGGGCTCCACGGTTCGGGGCGCGACGTCCTTGCCCAGGAGCTTCAGCTGGCCGTAGGAATTGGTGTGTTTCTTCAGGCCCGGCGGGAGCTTGACGTTGTTTTCAAAGCTGGCATTGATTTGCCAGGCGTAATAGGGGGCGTTGGGAAGGGGCATGGGGGGTACCTCCTTATCTATTTCGCATACTGCGCCTCAATCTGCCGGAGCAGCTTCAGCAGCAGAATCGTCCCGATGACAGACATGCAGACCTCCGCCAGAAGCTGGGCGAAGGCCAGGCCGTAAAGGGGGAACAGGAAGTTTAAAAGGTAGAGGGCGGGAATTTCAAATACCCCCTTGCGCAGGGCGGCCATCAGCAGGGAATTGGAGCCCTTTCCCACCGCCTGGAACACGCCCACCGCCAGAAAATCCAATGCCAGGAAGGGCACTGACAGGGACATTCCCTTTAAAAAGACGGAGCCGAAGGCCACTGTCTGGGCGTCCTCGATAAAGGAGCGGGTAAGGGGGTTGGAAAAGACGCAGAAGCACAGCGCGCAGACCGTCAGAATGGACAGGGACAGCTTGGCGGAAAACCAGAGGGCTTTTTTCATCCGCTTGATATCCCTGGCAGCATATGTATACCCCACCAGGGGCATGACTCCCTGGGAGATGCCGTTGGAGACAAAGAAGGGGACCATGCAAATTTTGGAGGCAATCCCCATGGCGGCAAGGGCCGCGGCACCGTAAGGGGCGGCAAGATTGTTGAGAAGCATGTGGCTGACCACATTGAGCAGATTCTGGATGGAGGCTGGAATGCCGACAGTACACACGCCGCCGGAAATCACCCTGCGCAGGGTGAACTCCTTAGGGGAGATGCAGACATAGGTGGACTTCCGTTTGATAATCAGGTAGCAGAAAAAGTACAGGGTGGCGACGCAGTTGGAAATAAAGGTGGCCAGGGCAGCGCCCTCCGCCCCCATTCCCAGGCCGCCGGGAAGGATGAAGAGGGGGTCCAGTACAATGTTGAGCAGGCAGCCGCACATGGTTCCCATGCTGGCGTGGAAGGTTGCGCCCTCCGAGCGGATCAGGTAGGCCATGACGACATTCAGAATGGAGGGCACCGCCCCGCAGCAGACGGTCCAGATCAGATACCGCCGGGTGGGTTCCGCGGTGGTGGCATCCGCCCCCAGTATGCTCAGCAGGGGCCCCATAAAGGCTATACACGCCAAAGAATACAGAATCCCGCAGAAGACGGAGCCGTAAAAGCCAAAGGAGGAGCTTTGGCGGAGGGTTTTGAAGTCCTTGCGGCCCAGGGCGCGGCTCATCATACTGGAGCTTCCCACACCGAAAAGATTGTTTACAGCGTTGAAAGCCAGGAGAACCGGAGCGGCCAGCGTCACCGCCGCCGTTTGAATGGGGTCGTTGAGCATCCCCACAAAATACGTGTCCGCCAGACTGTACAGGATTGACACCAAACAGCTTGCCACTGTCGGTGCGGACAGAAGAAGCACCGCCCTTGCAATGGGGGCGCTTTCAAACAGATTCAGCTTTCGATCATTGGTCATATTCAGCCCTCTTTCTAAAAATACCAGGTTAAAGTCAGCTTCAATTACTTTGCAAACCGAAGTACAGAGAAAAACCGTTAAATTCTATTATACATCAGAACAGAGAATCCGACAATATGCAAGTTGCACGGTTTATAGGGGCGATTGGACAGCTTTAGGAAAATTATTTCCAAAATGAAAAAAGATATCTGGCGTTCTATCCTTTTTTATGCTATACTGATAATCGGCAAATGCTGCCAACCCGATGTATCTTTATTATAGAGGAGAAAAAATCATGAAACGAGCATTGAGTTGTCTTTTATCTGTCATGCTGGTCCTTTCCGGGGTCCAGCTCCCGGTATACGCCCAGGACACGCTCGAAACCGTCGATGTCATGCCGGAAACGGCGGCAAACGCGGGACGGCTGGAGGTCGTGCTGCGGATGGATTACCGGGAATCCGCCGAAACTCTGAAAAACCGGAAACTGTCCCTTACACTGATTCAGGACAATAAGGCAGAGAGCAAGATTGTGCTCGGCGCTTCGGACCAGGAAAAGGATTTCACCATAGGCAAAAACAGAATCCGTGCTCAAATCACCCTGCTCAATCCCCAGGACGCACCCCTTGCCCCAAACGACAAGGTGGGCTTTTATCTGGTGGAATTTTCCGGTCTGCCCGCCAGCTCCAAATATCAGTTCAGGTTTGAAGGGGAGGGCTACCGCACCGTCACCGTGCCGGAAACCGCCGCCTCCATCGATGAATATGTTCCCAGAGTGTACATAAGCGCGGAAAGCGGAGGCTTTGCCCTGGGGGACGTCACGTCAGATAAGCAGATCAATCAGAAGGACCTGGACGAGGTGAGCAAAGCCCTGGGCCAGTCCTCCAAGGCCGCGGACCTGAACCTGGACGGCGTGGTGGATATCACCGATATTGCCCTGGTTCATCACAATATGGTCTCCCCCCGCCCCGCCGAGGTGTACGAGGGCGAGCTGGTAACGGCAGGTGTCCTGGAAACAGGGACCATGGCCAATGAGTTGGAACACAATGGCCTGCAAATCCTGGTGGACGGGGCCGAAAAGGGAACCGCCAAGGAACGGCTGGAAAACCTTTTCCTGGATAACGGCAAGCCTGTGACTATTAAAACCAATGACAAGGAATGCGAAATTCCCATCGTCTTCCACGAGCCAAAGGAAATGAGCGAAATCAGCATCATTTCCCCCGCCGTAAAGGGGGCGCTGGAAAAGGGCAGCGTGGTGGTCGAATACACATCGGGAGAGTCCGATGAGATTCCCTTTGATATAACGCCTCCGGAGGACACCCACGCCACCGAGAGGACGGCAGGGCAAAGCATGGTCGTCATCCCCCTGAACGGACGGGTTCCGGTCAAGAAGATCACCATCAAGGTGGAAAAGGTGGTGGGGGAGGACGGAAAGGTCTCCTTTGCCGTTATCGAAAAGATTGAATTTTTAAAGGACATTATTCCAGAAAACCTGGACCTGGGCGCGTCTATTCCCAAAAACCTCTACGCGGAGGCGGGGAGCAAGCAGGCGACGCTGACCTGGCGCAAGGTTGACAACGTGGACGGATATATCGTGAGATACGGGACCGCTCCCGGAGCGCTTACCTTGCAGCTGCGGGTGGGAAGCAATCAGGCCGTTGTCACCGGGCTGGAAAACCTCAAGACCTATTATTTCACCGTCTCCGCCTATAGCGGCGACTGGACCAGCAGCCCCTCCGTACCGGCGAGCTGCATCCCCCAGCCCAGCAGCAAGCCCTTGCCGCCGGACAACCTCTCACTGACCCCAGAAGACAGCGCCATTGTCGTGAACTGGAAGAAAGCGGAGGACGCGGAGTTCTACAACCTCTACTATAAGGAATCCGCTGCCAGCCAGTACAAGCTGGCGGCAGAAAAGACCGCGGCTGTTTCTTATACGGTTTCCGGACTGACCAACGACGTCTCCTATGACTTCTATGTCACGGCGGGGAACAAGATCGGCTTCAGCCGCCCCTCCCTGGTGGCCACCGGCGCGCCGGAAAAGGAAATCCTGAACTTCCCGACACTGCCTACCCTCAACCGGATTCCCAATTCCGATATTATCAGCGTGACCATGGACGACCCTGGCAACGTTTCCTCGGAATACGGCGGAAAATTTGACATATCGTGGGTTTATGACGAGGACTTTGAAACCCATTGGACCGGTCAAAGCTGGTGGAGAAGCAGCAGGTTTACTTTTGAGTTCAATGAAGAAAAGAGCATGGATTATCTGGTCTATGTGCCCCGGCTCAACAAGGGGTACCCGGAATCCTTTGCCAAGTACTCGGTCACTGTCTGGGATAAGGACGGAAATATGACCCACCTGACCTCCGACCAAGGGAAGCTGGGCAACAACAACGATGGGGACGTCGCAGCGCCCACCGTGCGCAACAACCCCAAGGAAACCGGATACGCCATCCTGCCCTTTGAGCGCAACGACCACATCAAAAAGATTTCGGTAATGGTCCGCCAGTGGAATGGCGCGCCCAAGCCAAGTCCATCCCTTGCGGAAATTGCCTTCTATACCTATGACGACATCGACGACAGCATTGAGGCGCTGTTCACCGACCGTACCTATACCCAGATCAACCCCGCAACGACCCAGGGGCAGATCGATCAGCTCTATGCCCGCCTGGAAAATACCGAAGGGTACTATGTCAACAAAGATATTCTCAAGGATGAGCTGGATCTGGCCCAGGCCCTGCTGAACAACGATTCCTCCAAGCTGGGAAGAATCATAGACGATGTCCAGTCCCGTGACACCTCCGGCGATAAAAAGACGATCAACACCTTCCAGCCCATAGGCGTGACCGCCCAGGCCGGAACCCAGATTGTCGTCTATGCCGAGATTCCGGAGGGAGAGACGGTCAACCTGATTCCCACCCAGCACTTTGCCGAAGCGGCCAAATGGAGCGGAAGCGCCATCAAGCTGGAAAGCGGGCGCAACATCATCACCATTCCGCAAATCAACAATGTGTCTCCCCAAAAGGGCGGTTCTCTCTACCTGCAATATGCCGGGACAGAGGCGGACAGCATCAAGCTTCATGTGCGCGGCGGGGTTCAGATACCCCTGCTGGAGCTCTCCGACTGGCATAAAATGAGCGAAGAGCAGGTAAAATCAAAAATTACTGCTTATATCGATGAACTGAACAGCTATTACACGGCGCGGCTAAGCGGTATGAACAGCGGCACCCTGGAAACCCATTACCTGAACGCCACTGAAATCGCCTTCCCCCATGTGCTCCTTTCCCTGCCCGCTACCCAGGTGCGCAGCGCCCTGGGCTCCAACGGCGTGGAGACCCTCTATAACGACGGCCTTGCGTGGGAAGAACTGATGCAGCTAATGTACCGCACCCATGGCATTGATGAAGATGACCTGGAGATATCCCGCTCCCGCCACAACATCCGTTATATGCGGATGTTCGGCAAGGCGTTTATGTACGCCAGCGGAAATCATATCGGCATTGGATACGGTTCCTGCTCCGGAATGATTGCGGGAAGACCGTTTGGCACAGGGAGCTCCGGCTATCTGTTTGGATGGGGCATCCACCATGAGATAGGCCATGTCATGGATACCCTGGGTAAGGCCGAAATCACCAACAACATCTACGCCCTGTTTGCCCAGACTTATGATGCGGGGCAGAATACAGGCAGATCCCGCCTGGAAAATTCCAACAAATACGAAAAGATATTTGAAAAGGTGACCTCCGGGCAGAAGGGTATGTCCAACGATGTATTCGTCAGCCTTGGAATGTACTGGCAGCTGCACCTGGCCTATGACGGTGCGGATGACAACTTCTATTATAGGGTGAACCAGGAGCTGAGAAGCGGAGGCTATTCCGGTTCCATAGACGAGCGTTTTATGGCGGCCGCAAGCACCGTATCCGGTCATGACCTATCCGAGTTCTTTGAGAGCTGGGGCTTTGACTCCAGCGGGCAGGGCGGTTCTAAGGAGGAGCGGAAGCTCCAGTATCTCACTGACGAATCCCGCCGGGAACGTCTGGCCGGTATTCTGAGGCAATCGGGTACTGTGGGGATTCAGGCGGATTACAACAGGGACACCCGTAAGGCAACCGTTACCATTACCCCCACATCCGGCGCGAAAATGCAGGGCTATGAAATCAGCCGCACCCTTAACAGCAAGACGGAAACGGTGGCCTTCCTTTCGGCGGCCTCCGGCGTAACCACCTGGGAGGATGCCCTCGGTTCGGTCAACAACAAGGCCGTCACCTATTCCGTGAAGGCTGTGGATATTCTGGGATATGTCATTGCCGAGGATACCTCCGGACAGATTGATATTTCCCACGACAACCTGATAGACAGGACAGCGTACACCTGGGATACCTCCAAATTGGAGGAAGGGGTTCTCACCGCGACCTTTGACGGACAGACCTCGGTCGCCGGAATCAAATTCAGCGGCTTTGGACAGACGGAACAGCCTACAGAGCCCGCAGAACCTACTGAACCCACCGAACCACAAGCAGATAGTGAATCTACAGAACCTGTAGAACCAACAGAACCAACAGAACCAACAGAATCCTCTGAACCCACAAATTCTTCGGGTACCCAAGATACCGCAGATGCTTCAGAGTCGGAGGAAACCATTGATGACGAGCCTGTTCCCCATGTGGGGGCTCCTGAATTTGAGCTGGAGCAGGACGAGGAGATTCCTCCGAAGGAACAGGGGCAAGAGCCGCAGCCTCCGCAGACGGATAACAGGGACAGTAAAGCGGATGGCCAGCTCCCGCAAGACGAAAGTCCGATTGTGCCCCATGCGGAAACAGGGGATGAGGAGTCCTCTGAAAGCAGTGAAGCGCCTATCTCCAGTCAGCCCACAACGGAGGAGGACGGACAGACCTCTGATGAGCAGCAGTCTTCCGAAACACCAGAGGAGCCGCCAGCAGACGGCGAGGATACAGAGAACCCTGACATTCCCGCTGAGCCGACAGCATCCGATACCCCCGCAGAATCAGAACAGCCAGAGCAGCCTGCGCCGGTGACAGAGGAAACCGCGCCGCAGGAAACGCAGACCAATGACAATACAGAGGGTAAGGTCCTGGTGGAGGCGAGCACCGACGGCAGCAGCTTCACAACTGTGCTGGAGCTGGATTATCAGGATATCCGCTCCAATCCCGGCAAGCTGCGGCTGTTTACCCGGAAGGACGCGGACGGCAGCATCTGTCCTGTTGACGCCAAGCTCGTCAGGATAAGCGGCCTGCCCGCCGGAATCACAACAGAGGACCTGGATTTTGCGGCCTACCCCGGCGACTTCATCGAATTCGGCGAAAACGGAATCGGCATCCTGGGCGAGGCTTACGGAGATATTCAGGCGGGAACGCTGGTTGTTACCGGCAATTTCCGGGGAAATCCGGTGTTCAACACCGTTCGCGTGTACGGGTGTACCCAGAACGGCGACATGGCTGCCGATGGTGAGCTGAACGAGAACGAGCGTATCCCCATAGCGGGTGAGGTTTACCTCTTTGCCGCGATTCCCGAAACCGGAGATATGGCGGAGATCGACAACGGGCTGTGGATTTTCGTTCCCGACCAGCAGGAGGACACAATGTCCGATTCTGACCAAGGCTGTGCCAACAGTTTACTGCCCACGCGGATTATGGCGGAGCTCCACCGCACGGATGTGCCGGAGGGCGGAGCAGGGCGGATTACCAGCGATACCCGCTGGATTCCGTCGCCCACCTATGAATCCATGCCCACAATCATATTGGAGGATTAATTGCCGATGAAACACCTTGGAAAACGGATAGGGGTTGTGCTTACCGTGGCGGCGGCGCTGTTCTGCTGTATGCTGACAGCCTTTGCCGAGGGGGAGCAGCCCCGGATCGTCCTCAAAGAGAGCGGCGTCCAAAATCAGTACATTTTACGGCTGGACCAGTTCAGCAGCAAATTTGAATCGGTGCAGTTCCAGATTGTCATTGACGGCCAGGTGGAAAAGCCGGAGGAGGTTTGGACAGATGATTCTGCCGATCACTTTCAGTTGATTAACGCTGAGCAGTCAGAGGGGAAAACGGTGCTGACGGTTTATATCGACCAGCTTCGGCCCATTGCCAACAGCGGAAGCCGGGAATTGGCAACGCTGACCTTTTCCCAGGCGATTCCCGCCTCCGGCTTTTCGCCGGGCAGCGAGATGATTGCCTTGGATGAGCATCAGGAAAAAACCGTCTTTTCCAATCCCAAGCTTATCGTTTCTGCCATCCAGACAGGGGGCGGCAATACCGGCTCCGGAGGGGGAAGCTCGACCTCCGGGGGCTCCTGGCTGGAGGGGGAGAACGACTCTGACGATTCGCCGTCCTACACCAGCACCAGCACCCGAACGTCGCTGAGCTGGGAGGACGTCTCCGGCCGCCTGACCCAGAGCGGCGGGCAGAAGACGCTGACCATCCGCGTCCGGGAGGGCGAGGTTATCAGCCGGGATATCTTCCTCCAGGCGGCCAAGGAGAAGGCGCTGCTCAAGCTCAACTACGGGGATTTTATCTGGATATTCGACACGTCCAAGGGCGTGTCCATCCCCGCCAACCGGCTGTTCTTTGATTTCTCCATTGAGACAATCCGCTATAAAAATCTTTCCGCTGCGGTGGAAAATACCGATCTGGTACAGTTTGAAATTTCCTATAGTGGTTCCCTTCCCTGCAACGCAACTCTCTCTTATCTAGCAGGGGAGAGTGCCGCGGAAAAAACGCTGCACCTGTCCTATTACAATGAAAAGGAAGCGACGCTGGAATTCCGGGAGAGTGCAAAGGCCAGCGCTGACGGCATGATAACCTTTTCGCTTACCCACGCCTCCAAGTACGTTATTTCCACAAAAAACATGTGGGAAACCACCCAGAAGGATGAGCTTACACATCTTGCCGCATCCGGAACAGTCGGGGGAGCAGGCGCGGCAGCTGGGACTGGGACGCAGGTGGTGTCCGGCGGAAACCAGACCGCCGCCAATGTCACGGTCCTTCCGGAAGACCAGGTGGAGGAGCGTGAGCATATTGTAAACGACGGCCAGGACACGGGCGGCGGGGAAGAACAGAGCGCTGCCGGAGAGGAAAGCGGAGAAACCATTACTGCGCCAGAGACAGTGGAAGCAGCGGTTTCCCAGCCGGAGAAATCCGACAATGGAAACAGGTTTAATTCCATTTTGGTGCTTTGCCTGATTGTTGCCGCTGCGGCGTTGGTTGCCATAGGGTTCAAGCTTTATGCGGGACGGCGGCGTTGATTGGCTTTCGGCGGGATATGCGGCGCATATCCCGCCGTTTTTGGTGCGATTATCTGAAAAAAATCAGCTTTCAATATTGATAATCCACCGGTGGATATGCTACAATAAAGGTATTATGAAATGTCATCCATTTTCCTATAAAACGTGTTGAAAAAAGGAGAAATTTGCCATGGAAGCGGGTTTTGACCAACAGGAGGAAATCCGTTCCCGCATGGAGGACCTGCGGGAAAAGCTCCACTACCACAACCACCGCTATTACGTTCTCAACGACCCAGAGATAGAGGATTTTGAATTTGACAAGATGCTCCGGGAGCTGGAGGAACTGGAAGAACAATATCCCCAGTTCAAAACTCCCGATTCTCCCACCAGCCGGGTGGGAGAATCCACCACAACCCAGTTTACCCCTGTGGTCCATCAGGTGCAGATGGGGAGCCTGTCTGACGTGTTCAGTGAGGAGGAGCTGCGGGAGTTTGACCAGCGCCTGCGGGAGACGGTCGAGCATCCCCTCTATATCTGCGAGCCCAAGATAGATGGCCTTTCCGTTTCGCTGGAGTACACCGGCGGGATATTTACCAGGGGCTCCACCCGCGGCGACGGCCTGACGGGGGAGGACATCACCGAAAACCTGCGGACCATCCGCTCCATCCCCCTGAAGCTCACCGAGGCGCTACCCTTTCTGGAGGTCCGGGGAGAGGTGTTCATGCCCAGGTCTGTCTTTGAAAAGCTTTCCGAGCAGCAGGAACTCAACGGCGAACAGCCCTTTAAGAACCCCCGCAACGCGGCGGCGGGCTCCCTGCGGCAGAAGAACCCCAAGATTACCGCCTCCAGAAAACTGGACATCTTTGTGTTCAACATCCAGCAAAAGGAGGGCGGCGAAACCATCACCGGCCACAAGCAGTCCCTGGATTATCTGAAGAAGCTGGGATTTCATGTGATCCCCGCCTACCGTGCCTGTGAGGATATCGACAAGGTCATCGGCGAGATAAGGGAGATAGGGGACCGGCGCAGCGAATACGACTATGCCATCGACGGCGCGGTGGTCAAGGTGGACGACCTCTCCCAAAGGGTTATTTTGGGCGCTACCTCCAAATTCCCCAAGTGGGCCGCCGCCTTCAAGTATCCGCCGGAGGTCAAGGAGACCACCCTGCGGGAGATTGAGATACAGGTGGGCCGCACCGGGGCGCTGACCCCCACCGCCGTCTTTGACCCCATCCAGCTGGCTGGGACCACCGTCAGCCGGGCGGTGCTCCACAACCAGGACTTTATCAACGAAAAGCAGATTGCCGTCGGGGACCGGATACTGGTGCGTAAGGCCGGAGAGATTATCCCGGAGGTTATCGCCTCGGTGAGCCATGACCCCGATAAAGAGGTCTTTCAGATACCGCTAATCTGCCCCTCCTGCGGCAGCCCGGTGGTCCGGGATGAGGGGGAGGCGGTGCTGCGGTGTACCAATGTGGACTGTCCGGCCCAGCTGCTGCGCAACCTGATTCACTTTGCCTCCCGCGACGCCATGGATATTGATGGACTGGGTCCGGCGGTGCTGACGGCGCTGGTGGGAATCGGGGCGGTCCACTCCCCGGCGGACCTGTACACTCTGCCAGCGGAAACCATCGCCTCTTTGGACAAGATGGGGGATAAGAGCGCCGCCAATCTGCTGGCCGCCCTGGAAAAGTCCAAGCAGAACGACCTCTCCCGCCTGGTTTTCGCCCTGGGAATACGCAATGTGGGACAGAAGGCCTCCCAACTGCTCTGTCAGAGGTTCCATAACATCGACCAGCTGATGGAGGCGGACTTTGAGCAGGTCAGCGCCATCGACGGCTTCGGCGGAGTGATGGCGGAAAATGTGGTGCAGTTTTTCCGCCTGCCCAAGACGAGAGAGCTGATTGAACGGCTGAGAGAGCTGGGGCTGAACATGGCCTCCACCTTAAAGCCGGTGGGGGATAAGCTTTCCGGGCTGACCTTTGTCCTCACCGGGACCCTCCCCACCCTTTCCCGCAATGAGGCCAAGGAGAAGATAGAGGCCCTGGGGGGAAAGGTAAGCGGTTCGGTGTCTAAGAAGACCAGTTATCTGCTGGCGGGGGAGGATGCGGGCAGCAAACTGAAGAAGGCCCAGGACCTGGGAATCACCATACTGGATGAGGCGGAATTTTTAAAGATGTTGGAATAGGGCGGCTGCATTTTACCGTTCTTGACAAATACCCCTCAAAGGAGTAGGATAATATATCGAAAAGGTTTTGTATCCGAAATGTGTGGATACAGGTCCCTTTTGAGCCCAAGACGGACAAGTAAAAACGCAGTAGACTGGGAGGAATGTCAAAATGAAACGTCAGGGACAAATTCGTGTGGAATCGGAGAACATGTTTCCGATTATTAAAAAATGGCTTTACTCCGACAAGGATATCTTCCTTCGGGAGCTGGTTTCCAACGGCTGCGACGCCATCAGCAAGCTGGAAAAGCTGAGGGGCATCGGGGAGGCCCCCGCCTCCGAGATGCCGCCGAGGGTGGTTGTCTCCATTGACAAGGAGGCAAAAACCCTCTCCATCAGCGACAACGGCATCGGCATGACCGAGGAAGAGGTGGAGAAGTATATCACCCAGGTGGCCTTTTCCGGCGCACAGGAGTTTATCGACCACTACAAGGAGAAATCCGACGGCGGCGACGCGGGTATCATCGGCCACTTCGGGCTGGGCTTTTACTCCGCCTTTATGGTGGGGGCCCAGGTGGAAATCGACACCCTCTCCTATAAGGAGGGGTCCGCGCCGGTCCACTGGTTCTCCGACGGCACCGCCAACTATGAAATCGGTGACGGCACCCGCGACACGGTGGGCTCTGTTGTAACCCTCCACATCGCGGAGGGAGAGGAGGAATTCCTGGAGGAGAGCCGCATCCGGGAGATTCTCCACAAGTACTGCCAGTTTATGCCCTATGAGATATACCTCAACCCCAAGCACCTGGACGAGCAGCCCCCGGAGGGGCCTGCCGAAGCGGACAAGGCGGAAGGGGAGAACGCGGAGGGCGAAAAGGGCGAAGAGAAAAAGGCCCCGGAGAAGGATTACCCCGTCAATGACACCCATCCTCTGTGGCTGAAGGCCCCCCAGGACTGCACCGACGAGGAGTACAAGTCCTTCTATTCCAAGGTGTTCATGGACTTTAACGAGCCTCTGTTCTGGATTCACCTCAATGTGGATTACCCCTTCAACCTCAAGGGAATCCTGTACTTCCCCAGGCAGCAGAACAAGGTGGAGGTCATGCCGGGGGAGGTCAAGCTGTTCTGTAACCAGGTGTATGTGGCTGACAATATCGAGGAGATCATCCCGGAATTTTTGCTGCTGCTCAAGGGGGTCATCGACTGCCCGGACCTGCCGCTGAACGTCTCCCGCAGCTTTTTGCAGAACGATGGGGATGTGGCTAAAATTTCCAAGCACATCACCAAGAAGGTTTCGGATAAGCTCCATGAGATTTTTAACAGCGACCGGGAGCAGTACGCCAAGTACTGGGAGGACATCTCTCCCTTTATCAAGTTCGGGTGCATCAAGGACGAGAAGTTCTATGACCGGGTGAAGGACATCCTCCTGCTGAAGACCATCGACGGGGAGTACAAGACCCTGGAGGAGTACCCCAAGGGGGAGGACAAGAAGATTTTCTATGTCACCGACGAAAACCAGCAGTCCCAGTATATCCGGATGTTCAAGGCCCAGAATATGCCCGCCGCCATTCTGTCCCACGCCATAGACACCCATTTCATCAGCTTTTTGGAGTACAAGAACCAGGAGGTCAAATTCGCCCGCATTGACTCGGACATCGGCTCCGCCATGAAGGACGGGGAGGGCGAAGGGGACGCCGAATTGCAGAAGGAGATTGCCGGGCAGTTTACCAAGGCCCTGGAGGACAAGAACCTGGAGGTAAAGGCGGAAGCCCTCAAGGACGAGGACACCCCCGCTGTGATTCTCCTCAGCGAGGAGGCCCGCAGGCTTCAGGACATGAGCGCCATGTACGGCATGGACTTTGGATACGGCGAAAAGCCCAAGGTCTCCATTGTGCTCAATTCCCGCTGCCGGATTGTCAAGGCGATTCCGGGGCTGGACGAGGAGAACAAAAAGCTGGTCTGCCGGTATATTTACGACCTTGCCACCCTCAGCCACCGTTCCCTTTCCGCCGAAGAGATGGCGGACTTTATGAAGCACAGCGTCAGGGTACTGGAGCTGGCCGCGCATATGGAGTAATTTATTCCCCGCCCCTGTATCTGCGGCGACCCGCGCCGTGGACACAGGGCAAAGGGGAAAACGGAGGTCAATTCTCTATGCCCAAAAAGGAATACCGAACCGAACGTCTGATTCTGAGAGCATCCAGGCTGGTGACAGCTCAGCAGGCGCTGGACTATTACAGGAGAAACCAGAGCCTTTTTACTCCGCTGGACCCCAAGCGGGTCCCAGGGTTTTACAACATCGGATACCAGTTCCTGATTCTCCAGCAGGACGAAGCGGAAAGGCAGTCCGGGAGCACGCTGAAGTTTTGGATTTTTACCAAGGAGGAGCCGGACAGGATTATCGGCATGGTTTCCTTTTCCAACATCAAGCACGGGAACGTTTCCTCCGCCTTTTTGGCCTATAAGCTGGACGGGGCGAGCCTGAACAAGGGGTATATCACAGAGGCGATTGCCAGGGGGATCAAGGTGGTTTTTGAGGAGCTGCGCCTCAACCGCATTGAGGTGGCGGTGCTCCCCAGAAACGGGCCCTCCCTGCGGGTGATGGAGAAGCTGGGCTTTGTCAAGGAGGGGTACTCGCCCCGGTTTATGGAGATAAACGGCGTGTGGGAGGGACATTTCCGGTTCGGGCTGGTCAACGACCCGGAGGCGGATTGGCACAGGCTGCCGCCCCATGTCCGGTGCGCGTCCTACTCCGCACCAAGGGTCCGGCTGGCCAAGTTATTCAGTAAAGACAGTTAAATTCCTTGCCTGATAACCGACAGAGGCCGCCCAGGAACGGCTCTGAAAGCGCGTCCCCGCGCTCCTGGAGCTGTTTTTGGGCGATTTTTACCTTCCGTTTTGGGTCATCATACGTCATAACAGTAAAGAAAGGAGGGGGCGTCCTGTGGAACTATTGATAGTGACCGGTATGTCGGGGGCGGGAAAGACCCTCGTCAGCAACATTCTGGAGGATATCGGATTTTTCTGTGTCGATAACCTCCCGCCGCAGATGGTACACAAGCTGCTGGAGATATCCAACGGCACCGTCAGCCGCATCGCCGTGGTGATGGATGTGCGGGGCAGAAAGATGGGCGGCGTGGTGGAGGAGCTGGGCTTTTCCGTCACCCAGGAGGAGGGGAGCTGCCACATCCTGTTCCTCAACGCCTCGGACGAGGTATTGGTCAAGCGCTTCCAGGAGCAGAGGCGGATACACCCCCTCATCGGCGGGGAGATCGCCACCATCCACCAGGCCATCCGGGAGGAGCGCCGGATGCTCGCCCCCATCTTCCAGGAGGCGGACTATGTGGTCGATACCTCTCTGCTCTCCCCGACCCAGTTAAAGGAGCACATTCGCCGCCTGTTCCTGGAGGATGTGCAGCGGGGGCTGGTGGTCAACTGCGTCTCCTTCGGCTACAAAAACGGCCTGCCCAGCGACGCGGACCTGGTGTTTGACGTGCGCTGCCTGCCCAATCCCTTCTATGTGCCGGAGCTGAAAAGCCTCACCGGTATGAACCAGGAGGTGAGGGACTATGTGATGGGCTTTGACGAGTCCCGCCAGCTGATGGATAAGCTCCAGGAGCTCATCTCCCTGCTGCTTCCCCTTTACCAGAAGGAGGGAAAGAGCCAGGTGACCATTGCCTTCGGCTGTACCGGGGGCCAGCACCGGTCTGTCACCTTTGCGGAGCTGATGCACCAGTATATTTCCCGGCTGGGGTATTTCGGCGTTACCTCCCACCGGGACGCGGGGAAGGAACACAGATAACATAAAACATAAAGGGATCAACAGCGTCCCCCTGCCGGCTGCAGTGGGGATGCCGCGGTCGGAGAGGAGATGAGGAGATGTCCTTTGCGTCACAGGTCAAGCAGGAGCTTTTGGACGGCTGCCCGGCGCAGCAGGCGCGTCAGAGGGCCCAGGCATACGGGATGGCCCTGTTCGGGAGGAGCTTTTCCCTCTCCTCCGTCTCTTTCCAGACGGAGAACAAGGCGGTGGCTGACCGGTATGTCCGGTATCTCTTCGACTTTGCCAGGCTGCAAAGCGGCGTCACCACTGTCCAGTACCGCAAAAAGACCGGCTGCATCTACCTGGTGACGGTGGACGACCAGGACGACCGCCGCCGGGTCCTCTCCGCCTTCGGCCACAGTCCGGAGGAGGCAAACCTGCGGATTCATATGGAAAACCTGGAGCCGGATACCGCCGCCTCCTTTGTCAGCGGGGTCTACCTGGTCTGCGGAAACATCACCGATCCTCAAAAGAACTACCACGCCGAATTCAGCGTCCCCCACCTGAAGCTCAGCGAGGACCTTGCCCTTCTGCTCAACACCCTGGGGTCCCATCCCAAGCGGACGGTGCGCAGGGGGGTTCAGCTGCTGTATTACAAGGAGAGCGAACAGATTGAGGACCTCCTCACCATGATAGGCGCAGTAAAGAGCAGCCTGGAGCTGATGGATATCAAGATTTATAAGGATGTGCGCAACAAGGTAAACCGCATCACCAACTGTGAAACCGCCAATATCGGCAAGACGGTGGCCGCTTCCTCCTCCCAGGTGGAGGATATCCGCCTGATCTGGCGGGCGCGGGGGGAGGAGAGCCTGCCGGAGGAGCTGCGGGAGCTGGCCCGGCTGCGGGTGGAAAATCCGGAGCTCTCTCTGCGGGAGCTGGGGGAGGCCCTTTCGGAGCCCATCACCCGCTCCGGGGTCAACCACCGCCTCAAGCGGCTGAGCGCCATTGCCCAGGAGCTGCGGGAAAGGGGAGAGTAGCGTATGACGGATTTTGTCCATCTCCATGTCCATAGCGAATACAGCCTGCTGGACGGCGCCTGCCGCATCCGCGCCCTGGTGGAGCGGGCCAAGGAGCTGGGTCAGAGGGCGGTGGCCGTCACTGACCACGGGGTGATGTACAGCGTTGTGGAATTCTACAAGGCGGCAAAGGAGGCGGGAATCCGCCCCATCATCGGCTGCGAGGTATACGTCGCCCCCCGGACCCGGTTCGACAAGGTTCATGGGCTGGACAACAGCCCCTTTCACCTGGTGCTGCTGTGCGAAAACAACGAGGGCTACCAGAATCTGATTAAAATTGTCTCCTGTGGATTTCGGGACGGCTTTTATTCCAAGCCCCGCGTGGACAAGCAGTTCCTGCGGGAGCACAGCGGCGGGCTTATCGCCCTGTCCGCCTGCCTGGCGGGGGAGATTCCCCGGCTTTTGACAGGGGGGGATTACTCCGGGGCCAAGCGGGCGGCGCTGGAATACCTGGACATCTTTGGAAAGGATCACTTTTATCTGGAACTGCAGGACCACGGAATACAGGAGCAAAGGACCATCCTGCCCATGCTGGCGCGGCTCTCCCAGGAGACCGGAATCGGGCTTGTGGCCACCAACGACTGCCACTACCTGACCAAGGAGGACGCCAAGGTCCAGAACCTGCTGGTCTGCATCCAGACCAACCGCACCGTCAACGACCCCAACGATATGGCCTTTGAGACGGAGGAGTTCTACCTTAAATCTGGCGACGAAATGCGGGCCCTGCTGGGGAAATACCCCGGAGCGGTGGAAAACACGGCGGCAATCGCCGGCCGGTGCCATGTGGAATTTGAGTTCGGCGTCACCAAGCTGCCCTATTATCAGGCCCCTGACGGCATGGAGAACCGGGCCTTTTTCCGCAAGCTCTGCTATGAGGGCCTCCGCCGGAATTATGGGGAAAATCCAGGGCAGACCGTCCTGGAACGGCTGGAATACGAGCTTTCGGTGATTGAAAAGATGGGGTATGTGGACTATTTCCTCATCGTGTGGGATTTTATCAACTACGCCAGGAGCCAGAATATCCCCGTGGGGCCGGGTCGGGGCTCCGGCGCGGCCAGCATTGCCGCTTACTGCGTGGGAATCACCAATGTGGACCCCATCCGCTACAACCTGCTGTTTGAACGGTTCCTCAACCCGGAGCGGGTGAGTATGCCGGACTTTGATATTGACTTCTGCTTTGAACGGCGGCAGGAGGTGATAGACTATGTCATCCGCAAGTACGGGGAGGACCATGTGGCCCAGATCATCACCTTCGGGACCATGGCCGCCCGCGCCGCCATACGGGACGTGGGACGGGCCCTGGGGATGGGCTACCAGGAGGTGGACGTGGTGGCGCGGTGCGTCCCCGCGGAGCCCAAGATGACCATCGCCAAGGCCTTTAAACAGTCGGCGGAGCTGCGGGAAATCTATGATTCCAGCCCCAGGATACACGAGCTCATCGACCTGGCGCGGGCGCTGGAGGGAATGCCCCGCCACGCCTCCACCCATGCCGCCGGGGTGGTTATCACCCGCGAGCCGGTGGAAAGCTATGTCCCTATCCAGCAGAACGACGGGGTGATTGTCACCCAGTTCACCATGAACATCCTGGAGGAGCTGGGCCTGCTGAAGATGGATTTCCTCGGCCTGCGCAACCTGACCGTTATCCACAAGGCCCAGGAGCTGATCCGCCAAGGACAGCCGGACTTTGACGCGGGGGCCATTCCCCTGGACGACAGGGCAACCTTCGAGATGCTCTCCGCCGGACAGTCCAGCGGGGTGTTTCAGTTTGAATCGGAGGGGATGCGGCAGGTCATCACCCAGCTCAAGCCTGCCTCCATAGAGGACCTGGCTGCCGTTGTGGCCCTTTACCGCCCCGGACCCATGGACTCCATTCCTGTGTATATTGAAAACCGCCACCATCCGGAAAAAATTATCTATCTTCATCCCAAGCTGAAGCCCATCCTGGATGTGACCTATGGGTGCATCGTCTACCAGGAGCAGGTGATGCAGATTTGCCGGGACCTGGCGGGGTATTCCTACGGCCAGGCGGACATGGTCCGCAAGGCCATGTCCAAAAAGAAGGCGGACATCATGCAGAAGGAGCGGGAGAAGTTCATCTACGGCTCCACAAGGCCGGACGGGACGGTGGAATGTACGGGATGCGTCGCGGGGGGTGTGCCGGAGGAGACGGCCATCGCCATCTTTGACCAGATGAGCTCCTTTGCCTCCTATGCCTTCAACAAGCCCCATGCCACCGCCTATGCCCATGTGGCCTATCAGACCGCCTATTTGAAGTGCCATTATCCCATGGAATATATGGCCGCTCTGCTGACCTGTATGCTGGACAATGTGAACAAGGTGACGGAGTATATGGCGGAATGTACCCGGCGGGGGATCAAAACCCTGCCGGTGGACGTCAATAAGAGCGAGGAGGGGTTCACTGTCACCCAGGAGGGGATACGGTTCGGGCTGCTGGCGGTCAAGAGCATCGGCAAGGGGTTTATCCGGGAGCTGACCGCCCAGCGGAGCCAGCGCCCCTTTGACAGCTTCTTTGACTTCTGCCAGAGGATGTACGGCGGAGAGATTGGCCGCCGCACCATGGACAGCCTTATCAAGTCCGGGGCCTTCGACTCCATCAGCCCCAACCGCAGGCAGCTTCTCCAGGCCTATGGTCCCATTATGGATGAGCTGGAGCGGACCCATAAAAACAACCTGGACGGCCAGTTGGACCTGTTCGCCCTGCCCGGCGAGGAGGGGGAACAGGCCCGGAAGCCGGAGGACTATGTCCTGCCCCCGGCGGTGGACTTTACCCCGGCGGAACGGCTGGCCATGGAAAAGGAAGTGACGGGCATCTACATCTCCGGCCACCCCCTCCAGGAGTACCGCCCCCTGATGGAGCGCATCCGGGCGGACAGCCTGGGGGACCTGCTGGAGGAGGCCAAGACCAGATGGGCACAGCTGGACGGCCGCCCCGTCAAGCTGGTGGGGATTATCAGCGAGCCCCGGACCAAGATAACCAAAAACAACGAGACCATGGCATTTGCCAAGCTGGAGGACCTGACCGCTGTCGGCGGGCTGGTCATCTTCCCCAGGGTCTGCCAGCAGGTCCGCGCGCTGGTGAAGGAGGGACAGGTGGTTGTGGTAAACGGGCGGCTTTCCGCGCGGGAGGAAGAGGAGCCCAAGGTGATTGTGGACGCCATGGTGGTCCCGGCGGAATACCGGGAGCCCGCCAAGTCCGCGCCGCTGCTCTCAGGCTATCCGAGGACGTCTGTTCCTCCCCGCGGGAACGGGTCCGTCCCTTCGGCCCAGGGAGGAATGCCCCGGCAGGAGGAGAAAATGGCGCTGTACCTACGGGTGGAAAGCCGGGAATCCCCCGCCTTCCGCAAGGCCCAGCAGATTCTCCTGGTGTTTGAGGGGCTGACGCCGGTGTATTTTTATCTCCAGGCGGAGAAAAAATATCTGAAGGCCCCCCAGGGAATGTGGGTGGATATGAACGAGCCCATGCTCCGGGAGCTGCGCCGGGTGCTGGGAGAGGCGAATGTGGTATTCAAAAAAGTCTCCTGAAAATGTACAAAAGTTTCAACATTTCCCTGACAGCTTGCGCCTGTCAAAAAGGTTTTCTATAATGAAAGCAGGAGGTCCTTTGGGGAAGTAATCGGCCCCGGAGACCACCGGAACAGAATAGCCCAAAGTGTGTACCAATCAGCATAACATAAAAACTGACGTCGAAAGGATTGAATGATTATGGATAAAAAAGTAAAAACCATTGGCATATTGAGCAGCGGCGGAGACGCTCCCGGCATGAACGCGGCCATACGCGCGGTTGTCCGCACGGCTATCAACCGCGGCCTGCATGTGATGGGCATCCGCAGGGGGTATAACGGGCTGCTGTCCGGGGATATGTTTGAGATGAACCTGCGGAGCGTTTCGGATATCCTCCACCGGGGCGGAACGGTGCTGTATACTGCCCGCTGCCCGGAGTTCATGAAGGAGGAAGGGGTCAACAAGGGCCGGGATATGTGTCTGGAGATGGGGATTGACGGCCTGGTGGTGATTGGCGGCGACGGTTCCTTCCGGGGGGCCAGGGACCTTTCCCTCAAGGGGATTCCCTGCATCGGCGTGACCGGGACCATTGACAACGATATCTCCTCCTCCCAGTACACGGTGGGCTTTGACACGGCGCTGAACACAGTGGTGGACATGGTGGATCGCCTCCGCGATACTTCCCAATCCCACGACCGCTGTACGGTCGTTGAGGTCATGGGCCGCCGCTGCGGCGATATTGCCCTCCACGCGGGGATTGCCTGCGGGGCCACCTGCATTCTGGTCCCGGAAATCCCCTATGACCTGGACCGGGACGTGGTCAGCCGCATCAGCCGTTCCACCCGCACCGGCAAGCAGCACTTCATTATCATGGTTGCCGAGGGCATCGGCGGGGTAGAGGAGATGGCCAAGTACATCCAGAGTAAGACCGGCGTCGAGACCAGGGCGACCATTCTGGGCCATGTTCAGCGGGGCGGGAGCCCCAGCGCCAGGGACCGCGTTGTGGCCAGCGAGATGGGACATCACGCGGTGGAGCTACTCCAGCAGGGGATAGGGAACCGGGTTGTGGTGTACCGGGACAACAAGATTGTCGATCTGGATATTCTGGAGGCCCTGAACATGAAGCGGGTCTTTGATGAAAAGCTGTACTCTATCGCCAACGAGATTTCTATCTGATTCTGGGATAGGCGCTTAATATGATACGAGATAATCGTTTTGAAATGTTTGTATTCATTAGAATGGTCGATTTACATCGGATAAGTTTCTATCTCAGATAATAGCACTGTAAAAAGTGTCTAAAGTTAACAAAGGCCGCCTTTTCTAGGTGGCCTTTGTTAGCTTTAGACACTTTAAATCAATATCTACTTGTCAAATACAAACAGATATTCATGTGCAATAAAAAAAACTTTTTCTACTGCTATTCGCGCTCCAATATTCCGTAGAATGGCAGTTATGCTGTTCTTTCAAAATGATTTCTTTTGTTTTGAAGCCGACATCATTGAAAAGGCGCATGACCTCAAAGCCCAGCGGAAAAATATGTCCTCTTTTTCTCACGTCGCCCATGAGAACCGCACAATATTTATGCGACTTTAGCACGCGAAAGCTCTCTTGCGCAACAAGGCGCATTTCCTCCAAAAACCATGGAATACTTAAGCACGACAGGTCTGCTAGATTGTTTTGGCTGTACCGAATAATATCTGCATAGGGCGGATGAGTACAAATGAGGTCAATACTTTCGCTTGGAATAAAGTTCAGTTTTCTTGCATCTCCCTGCCTGAGATAAATGACTCCATTGGCGCCAGCATGAGTGAAAGATGTTTTATCCCGGCACCAAAGCAGAGCATTTTCGTTGATATCAACACCGATTATATTTCGATTAAGCAGCTTTGCCTCCACTAAAGTTGTCCCACCTCCAGCGAACTGATCAAGCACCAGATCGCCTTCTTGGGAATACCTCAATAGGATATTTCTTGGTACATAAGGTGTCCAATTTCCACGCCATTTGGAGTTATGGGTAGCCCAATCGCCATGGTTAGGAAAATTCCAGACAGTTGTTTCTTCTAAAAGAAAGTCATCTGGCTCCCATCTTTGAATAATCTTTTTTGACATAATTATCTTAGTTTATTCACCTTCAATTAGTCCCAAAACCCATTCAATCCAGCTTCTAACTGTTGAAGCTCTGCGGTTGAAAGTTTTGGGAGATACAACGTTGTAAACGCCGCAATTTTTCATAATTTGTACAATCATGTTATTGTCCGGCATTTCACCATATTGAAGGTGAATTTTCAGTGTTTCGTTAAAAACTCTGTGGCGAAGAATAGCTGTGGCGATTGCAATCTGCCGTTCCCGGTAAGGCATTTTCATAACACGGCGACCGGCACCAGACAAGGAAAAGTAGACAAGACCATCTGAACATCTTTCGCCTTTCTTTATAAAGCCGAGATAACGGCCAGCCGTAGTATAGTAGTTTGTCTGCCTCTCTTTGAAAATGTATCTATTGGTTATATCCTCCTTTGTCATATCTCCTTCTGATAACATTTCCATAAGGTTGACAATTCTTTTCATGCTGTCAGCTTGAGGGAAAGCCACTTCCGTCTCCAAACAGATTGGAGTATTCCCAACAATAGCTTGTATGTCGGCAACTGTAATTTCTGGAGAAAGAATGTAATTCTTTTGTTTTACAAGGGACAAAGAATTATAATTTTGCGGGTCAGTGAATTCATATTGGTACAAATAGAATACGCCATTTGAAAAAACAAGAAATACCGGTTTGATTTTCTTTGTAACACGATTGCACCATGCCCGGAAGGGATAGTAAAGCTGCCTCACCAAGAAATCATTTGATATATCACGTTTTGCCTCGAATAAAGCAAGACAGCTGCGGCCTTCGTATGCTGCATCGATCTCAATTTGGGAATTACGAACATCAATGGCTTGTTGAATTCCGCCAGCTGCAATGTTAAAACAAAACTCTCCAGAACTCATGCGCCCGCTTACAGTAGAAACGAGGTTTTCGTCTTCAAGAAAATCTTCAAGAATACCGCAAGCGTTTGCACAGTTAAGCGCAATTGCCTCACTGACTATGTACTGCGGCAAAAGACTTTGAATGTCTAATGGCAAATTGACCCTTTGGCTTTCAGGCGTGCATCTTTCAAAATCGTGATATGCCGAAAACCTTGATATGACATAATCTCCGCGAGTCACAGGAAGGATAGCAAGATTATTATCCTTAAAGATTGACGGGAGACTAACTCTATGATCGAATTTGGTCATCAGCCGTGGCTCACGCTCAACTTTGATTTGATCAGCAGTAATCCGAAAAATCCCGCTTTTTGCAATTTTTTCAAGTATATTATAGCGATCAAACAACTTTTCCCATGCAGTATCATTTAGTCCCATAATTTCTAATTAGAACCTCCTCAACGGCTCCTCGTTTGCTTGCATCGGAGTTTATGGCCCGTTTAGCATGAACGGTTTCAACAGTGTACCCAGTGTACAGATTTCGAATAAATAAGGTTGCAGAATTAGAAAGTAAGAATCGTACTCCACGTGCGTTCAATTCATCGCAGCAGCGTTTAAGCCTCTCCTGCTCCTCTCGACCAAATCCACCCCGATTGTAACCGGTAAAACTAGCGGTATCTGAGACAGGGTCATACGGGGGATCAAGATAAACGAAAGCTCCTCTGGGCAATTGTCGAAGCACTTCCTCAAAGTCCATATGAAGGAGTTGAATGTTGTTGGCTATCAAATACTTGCTTACTGCCCTTAGGACAGGTGCATTTACTATGTTCGGATTTTTATAATGTCCGAAAGGAGAATTGAACTCTCCTGACGAATTTACCCGGAAAAGACCATTGTAGCAGGTTTTGTTTAAGTAGATAATCCGAGAAGCGCGATCGACTACAGATATCTTACGGTAGGCATCCTTGTCACGATCTAAATCGCGAATATTGTAAAAATACTCTACTGTGTTTTCATGCTTTTCTAATGATGCAATCAAAAGCTCAACATTATCTCGGATAACCTCGTAAACAAGCATGAGATCAGCATTAAGGTCATTGACAATAGCATTTTTGGGCTGAAGCGAAAATAAAACAGCCCCTCCACCCAAAAAAGGTTCACAATAAGTGGTGATCCGCTTGGGAAGCCGTTGTGTAATTTCTTCAAGGAGTTGGCGTTTGCCTCCAACCCACTTTACAACTGGAGCCGCTAATTTATTTTTTGCTATTGTACTCACCCCCATCTGAAATATATTCCACTTCTATTTTATCATAAACAGCCCAACTTCGCAATCGTTTTTTATTCTGTCCTGCATCCCACAAAGTGAATATGGAGGCGAAAATATCTTTGACAAATCCTGTCTTGATATTGATGTGAGCAGAAAAAACGCTTTTGCAGCCTAAAGAGCCACAAAAGCGTTTTTGATTCTGTGTGTCCTTTTTGAAAAATTACAGCGACTTCGCGAATTCCTGTCCCAGCTCGCGGGCCTTCTTCAGGTCCTCCTCGGAGGGGACAAAGGCTACCTTCATGCCCTCGCCGAAGACCTTCATCTTCAGTGCGGTAAGCCGCTGGATCAGATTGGGAACCGCCTCGCCGGTCCAGCCGTAGGAGCCGAATACCAGGGCGGGCTTTTTGCCGGAGTTGATGGCGTCCACACCGGCCAGCAGGACCCATACCGGCGGAACCGCCTCCCGGTTGATGGTGGGGCTGCCGATGGCCACCGCGTCGGCGGCGTTGATCAGGGCGTGCATCTGGCCCATGTCGTTTTCAATCAGGTTAAAGCATTGGCAGTCCGCGCCGGGCAGTACCGAAAGAATGCCATCCCGAATGGTTTCGGCCAGCTTTTCGGTGTTCCCATAGGCGGAGCAGTAGAAGACGGGAATCAGCTTGTTTTCCCGCTGGACAGGGGCGCTCCACTCCCGGTATTTTTCCATGGTGTATTCCAGGCGGCAGCCGGGGGTCAGCACAGGCCCGTGGCTGGGGCAGGCAAAGCGGATGTCCAGGTCCTTGATCTTCTCCAGGCCCTTCCGGACAAAGGACGGGAACGGCCCGAAAATGGCGTCATAATAGCCCTTGAAGGCGGCCTCGTATTTTTCGCCATAGGCGATGCTGGTGTCAAAGTCATATACCTCGCAGTAGTGGCTGCCCAGGAAGTCGCAGGGGAACAGGGTCTTGTCCTCCTCGATCCAGGTAAACATAGAGTCCGGCCAGTGGAGGTTGGGGGAGACCAGGAATTTCAGGGTTTTTCCGCCCAGGTCGATGGTCTGTCCGTCCTTGACCACCTGGACCTTCAGGTCAGCGCGGTTGGTGATATTCTTCAGGTAGTTGGAGCCCGCCGTTGTCGCCAAAACCGCGGCGTTGGGGTTCTTCTCCAGAATCCGCGCCATAACCCCGGAGTGGTCCGGCTCGGTGTGGTTGCAGACAATATAATCTATCTTGTCAACAGGGACAATTTCCTGAATGTTCTCCAGATATTGATCGAAAAACTTCGGATGGCAGGAGTCAATCAGAGCGGTCTTTTCGCTTCCCTTGACAATATAGGAGTTATAGGTGGTTCCATAGTCGGTGGTCATAACGATGTCGAACACCCGCAGGGCCGGGTTCTTGATGCCAACGGAATAGATTCCGTCTGTAATTTTACGAGAGGGCATTTTTTTCATCCTTTCCATTTTTTCACCACATAGAAAGAGGAAAGGAGCTTTTCGCCTTTCCCCTTTGCTGTGCGCTGTCAGCCTGACAATTATTCCGCTTCAAACTGGTCCTTGCCGACCCCGCAGAGAGGGCAGACAAAGTCGTCGGGAAGGGCTTCCCACTTGGTACCGGCAGCAATGCCGTTATCGGGATCGCCCGCCGCCTCGTCATAAATGTAGCCGCATACAGAGCAGACATATTTTTTCATAAAATATTCCTCCTTTAAATTCAATCCGCCGGATACTGCCGCCGGATTCCTTTTCTCCAATTATATACGGGACAGGTATATTTGTAAAGACCGGGAAGAAAAAATTTAAAAACTTTTCCAGTTTTGTTATTGGTTGCTTAAATAACGCTTCAGGTACATCCCGGTATAGGATTCCTCCACCCGGCAGATTTCCTCCGGCGTTCCGCGGGCAACCAGCGTACCGCCCCGGTCGCCGCCCTCCGGTCCCAGGTCGACGATATAGTCCGCTGATTTGATTACATCCAGGTTGTGCTCTATCAGCACCACAGTGTTCCCGGCATCCACCAGCAGCTGCAGCACGTCAATCAGCATATGCACATCGGCGGTATGCAGGCCGGTGGTGGGCTCGTCCAGGATATAGATGGTCTTGCCGGTGGAGCGCTTGGAGAGCTCGGTGGCCAGCTTGACCCGCTGGGCTTCGCCTCCGGAAAGGGTGGTGGCGCTTTGCCCCAGCTTGACATATCCCAGGCCCACGTCCTTGAGGGTTTTCAGCCTCCGGGCCAGCTTGGGGACGTTTTCAAAGAACAGCAGGGCTTCGTCCACCGTCATCTCCAGGACGTCGCTGATGGTTTTGCCCTTATATTTTACCTCCAGAGTCTCCCTGTTATACCGTTTTCCCTTGCAGACCTCGCAGGGGACAAAGATGTCGGGGAGAAAGTGCATCTCGATTTTCAGGATGCCGTCCCCCTCGCAGGCCTCGCACCGCCCGCCCTTGACGTTGAAGGAGAACCGGCCGCTGGTATAGCCCCGTATCTTGGCGTCGTTGGTTTGGGCAAAGACCTCCCGGATATCGGTGAACAGCCCTGTGTAGGTGGCGGGATTGGAGCGGGGGGTCCGGCCAATGGGGGACTGGTCGATGTTAATCACCTTGTCCAGGGCTTCCAGCCCCTCCATGGACTGGAACTTTCCGGGCTTGTGCTTGGCCCGGTTCAGCTCCGCGGCCAGATGCTTGTAGATAATCTGGTTGACCAGAGAGGACTTTCCCGACCCGGAAACCCCCGTCACAGCGGTAAAGGTTCCCAGGGGAATTTTTACGTCGATTTTTTTCAGGTTGTTCTCCTCAGCGCCGTGAACCGTCAGGAAAGAACCGTTTCCCGGCCTGCGCACCCTGGGGACCAGGATTTTCTTTGCCCCGCTGAGATATTGTCCTGTAATGGAATCGGGGCAGGCCATAATCTCATCCACCGTTCCGGTGCAGACCACCTGGCCGCCGGAAATCCCGGCCCCCGGCCCGATGTCCACAATAAAGTCGGAGGCCCGCATGGTGTCCTCGTCGTGCTCCACCACAATCAGGGTGTTGCCCAGGTCCCGCAGCCGCTTGAGGGTGTCGATGAGCTTGTCGTTGTCCCGCTGGTGCAGGCCGATGCTGGGCTCGTCCAGGATATACAGCACCCCCACCAGGGAGGAGCCGATCTGGGTGGCCAGACGTATCCGCTGGCTTTCCCCGCCGGAGAGGGTGGCGGAGGCGCGGGAGAGGGAGAGGTACTCCAGCCCCACGCTTTTCAGGAAGCCCAGGCGGCTGCGAATCTCCCGCAGAATCTGATCGGCGATCATCCGCTCCCGGCCGGAAAGCTCCAGCTTGTCCAGAAACTCCAGTGCCGCCGTCACCGAAAGGCTGCTGAACTCGCTGATATTCAGTCCGCCCACCGTTACCGCCAGCACCTCCCGCTTGAGCCGCTGGCCGTGGCACTGTGGGCAGGGGACCTCGCTCATCCAGCTGGTGATCTCCTCCCGCATCCAGTCGCTGCTGGTCTCCCGGAAGCGGCGGTCCAGGTTGTTGACCACACCCTCAAAGGCGGCCTGATAGGAGCCGCGCATGGAGCCGCTCTCCCGCTTCAGCAGGATTTTCTCGTCGCCGGTGCCGAACATGAGGATATTCGTTATCTTTTTGGGGAGCTGCTTGAAGGGGGTATCCAGGGAGAAGCCGTAGTGCTCCGCTAGCCCCTCAAAGTACATCTGGGCGATGCCCCCCTCGGAAAAGTACCAGCCGCTGGCCTTGATGGCTCCCTCCCGCACCGAAAGACTTTTGTTGGGGACCACCAGGTCCGGATCCACCTTCATAAAGGTCCCCAGGCCGGTACACTTTTCGCAGGCTCCAAAGGGATTGTTGAAGGAGAACATTCGGGGGGTCAGCTCCTCCATGCTGATATCGTGCTCCGGGCAGGAGTAGTTCTGGGAGAAGAGCAGCTCCTCCCCATCGGTGACGACGGTAGTCAGTCCGCCGGACAGGGCCAGGGCAGTTTCCAGGGAGTCCGCCAGACGGGAGCGGATGTCCGGGCGTATCACCAGGCGGTCCACAACCACCTCAACGGTGTGCTTTTTGTTTTTTTCCAGCTTTATGTCCTCGCTGAGGTCATAAAGGTTCCCGTCAATCCGCACCCGCACATAGCCGGAACGGCGCGCGCCGTCCAGCTCCTTGACGTGCTCGCCCTTGCGGCCCCGCACAACCGGAGACAAAATCTGGATGCGGGTCTTTTCCGGCAGCTCCATTACCCGGTCCACCATTTGGTCCACCGTCTGCTGGGTGATCTCTCGCCCGCAGATGGGGCAGTGGGGAATGCCTATCCGGGCGTACAGCAGGCGAAGGTAGTCGTAAATTTCGGTGACGGTGCCCACAGTGGAACGAGGGTTCTGGGAGGTGGTCTTCTGATCGATGGAGATGGCGGGGGAGAGGCCCTCAATATCGTCCACATCCGGCTTTTCCATCTGTCCCAGGAATTGGCGGGCATAGGAGGAAAGGCTTTCCATATAGCGCCGCTGGCCGTCGGCGTAAAGGGTGTCGAAGGCCAGGGAGGATTTCCCTGAACCGGACAGCCCTGTAAACACGATGAATTTGTCACGCGGCAGCTCCAGGGAGATGTTTTTCAGGTTGTGCTCCCGCGCCCCCCGTATGATGATTTTATCCTTTGCCATGTGCTCTGTGCCCTCACTTTCAGCTTTCCTTTAATTTTTTTATCTTATCCCGCAGGTAGGCCGCGTGTTCAAATTCCAGCAGCTTGGCCGCGTTCTTCATTTCCAGCGTCCACTGGGCAATCTGGGCCTGCTTTTCCGCCTCGGTCATCCGTTTGGCGGGCTTGCCCTTCTTTCCCTTGCGCTTGCCGTCGTCGGACTTGACCGAGATTTCCAGCACGTCCCGCACGTTCTTGATGATGGTCTGGGGAACAATGCCGTGCTCCTTATTGTACGCCTGCTGGATTTCCCGGCGGCGGTAGGTTTCGGAGATGGCCCGCTCCATGGAGTCGGTCACCTGGTCGGCGTACATGATAACCATGCCGCTGGCATTGCGGGCCGCCCGCCCGATGGTCTGTATCAGGGAGGTTTCCGAACGGAGGAACCCCTCCTTGTCCGCGTCCAGGATGGCTACCAGGGACACCTCCGGGATGTCAAGCCCTTCCCGCAGCAGGTTGATGCCAATCAGGACGTCGAATTCCCCCAAGCGCAGGTCCCGGATGATTTCCATCCGCTCGATGGTGTCAATGTCGTGGTGCATATACCGAACCCGTGCCCCCATGTTTTCCAGGTAGGCGGTCAGGTCCTCGGCCATTTTCTTGGTCAGGGTGGTGACCAGCACCCGCTCGCCCCGCTCTGCCCTCAGATTGATTTCTGAAAGCAGGTCGTCGATCTGTCCGGCGATGGGCTTGACCACGATTTCCGGGTCTACCAGTCCGGTGGGACGGATGACCTGTTCCACAATCTGGGCGCAGTGCTCCCGCTCAAAGGGGCCGGGGGTGGCGCTGACAAAGATCATCTGGTTGAGCTTGCTGTAAAACTCGTCGAAATTCAGGGGACGGTTGTCCAAGGCGGAGGGGAGGCGGAAGCCGTAGTCGATGAGGTTCTGTTTTCTGGCCCGGTCCCCGGCGAACATCCCCCGCACCTGGGAGAGAGTGACGTGGGACTCGTCCACAAACAGCAGAAAGTCGTCGGGAAAGTAATCCAGCAAGGTATAGGGGCAGCTTCCCGCCTCCCGGCCGGACAGCACTCTGGAATAGTTCTCAATGCCCTTGCAGAAGCCTATCTCGGTGAGCATCTCCAGGTCGTAGTTGGTGCGCTCCTGGATGCGCTGGGCCTCGATGAGCTTTCCGTTTTCCTTGAAAAATTCCACCCGCTGCTCCATCTCCCGGCGGATATCCCCTATGGCCCCCTGCATTTTTTCCTGGGGGACGATATAGTGGGAGGCGGGGTAGATAGCCGCATGGCTGATTACCGACTTGACCTCCCCGGTGAGAGGGTTGATTTCACTGATGCGGTCAATTTCATCCCCGAAAAATTCCACCCGGATAGCGGTGTCACTGTAGTAGGCGGGAAATACCTCTACCACGTCCCCCCGGACCCGGAATTTGTTGCGGATGAAGTTGACGTCGTTGCGCTCGTACTGGATGGAAACCAGCTTGCGCATCAGCTCGTCCCGCTCCTTCTGCATCCCGGTGCGCAGGGAGATGACCATGTTCCGGTAGTCGATGGGGTCGCCCAAGGTGTAGATGCAGGACACGCTGGCCACAATAATCACATCCCGCCGCTCCGACAGGGCGGAGGTGGCGGAGTGGCGGAGCTTTTCAATCTCCTCGTTGATAGCGCTGTCCTTTTCGATGTAGGTGTCGGTATGGGCGATGTAGGCCTCCGGCTGATAGTAGTCGTAGTAGGAGACAAAGTATTCCACCGCGTTTTCCGGGAAAAACTCCTTGAATTCGCTGCAAAGCTGGGCGGCAAGGGTTTTGTTGTGGGCCAGCACCAGGGTGGGGCGGTTGGTTTTGGCGATGACGTTTGCCATGGTAAACGTCTTTCCGGAACCGGTTACGCCCATGAGGGCCTGTTCCCGAAGCCCCAACTCAACTCCCTCCGCCAGCTTGGCGATGGCCTCCGGCTGGTCGCCGGTGGGGACGTATTCTGAATGGAGGATAAAATGATCCGGCATGGTACTCTCCTTTCGGGGTGCGTAAAAAGAGATAGATGGTTACGGATGCAGACGCCGAACCGGCGCAGCAGAAGACATTCTTCGAGTATTATATCACATTTATTTTATCGCGTAAACAGCATTTGGAACAAATGTTTTGAAAAAATATGAAGAATAATTCAGAGACATGACAAAAAGCTGTCAAGACACTTTTTTCCCAAACATCTTGAAAACTTTCATTTTGAGGTTATAATATAGATAAACTGGCTGGGCTTTCAGTCTATACACGCCGCCAAAGAACTGCTAAGGAGGAGCTGCACCTATGAAAAGGATAAAAAACCGGATGAAATTTATGCAAAGGGTAACAGAAAGCCTGTCGGATATGATAGACACACTGGAGGGGCTGGCGGATTACGACTGCACCCAGCAAAAGCCGGAGGAAATCTGTATCTTTTCCATTGACATGAACAAGGGCTTTACCCGCCAGGGGGCACTTGCCAGCGGGCGGGTGGAGGAAATGATTGAGGCAACAGCGGATTTCCTGGAAGCGGCGCTGAACAAAGGAATTAAGGTGACGGCTTTTTCCGACCGACACACAAATTCCTCGGCGGAGCTGGAATCCTACCCGGAGCACTGCGCCGTTCCGGAGGAGTATGAGCTGGTGGAGGAGCTCCAGGACCTGGAGCTGAAGCCGGTGTGGAAAAACTCCACCAACGCCTTTATGACAGGGATGGGGAATCTTCTCACCAGCTCTTACAAGACTTACATTGTTACCGGGTGCTGTACGGATATTTGTGTTTATCAGTTTGCGGTATCCCTGAAGGCGTTTCTGAACCAGAACGATGTAAAGGCGGATGTGGTGGTGCCGCTGTCCCTGGTGGAGACCTATGACGGGGAATGGCATAACGGCGACCTGATGAATGTGGTTTTTTTAAACAGTATGGCGTCCAATGGGGTGCTGCTATGCGAGAACGTTGCGCTGTAATGCTTTCCGGCAATGCGATAAATCATTTTTGGAGGAGGCAGTCATATGGAAAAATGGCTATATGTTATGATAATCAAAAGAGGAAAAAAATATAACACAGTTACAAAGGCGGTCATTACAAGACATGTGGAAAATCTGAAAAAAATGGATGCTGAGGGGAAGATAGAGCTTTGTGGTCCATGCAAGGGTTATCCCGGTGTTGCTGGCATGGTCATTTTTAAAACGCAAAGCTATGAGGAAGCAGAAGCTCTATGTAAGTTAGAGCCGCTTGTTGTGGAGGGTTATGCAACCTATACCCTTGCGTCGCTTCAGGTAGCTGATAAAGAGAATAACTATTTACTATGACAAGAAAGAAATGAGGAGATCATGATGCAGACCTATAACTGGAAAGAAGAAAAAAACCTGACCATGCTTACCGACTTCTACGAGCTGACCATGTCCAACGGATACTTCAAAAACGGAATGGGAAACAGGATCGCCGTCTTTGATATGTTCTTCCGGCGGATTCCCGACGGTGGGGGATTCGCCATCTGCGCGGGGCTGGAGCAGCTGATTGATTACCTGAAAAACCTCCACTTTACCGAGGAGGATATCAACTACTTCCGCTCCAAAAAAATCTTTGACGAGGGATTCCTGGATTACCTTGCCAATTTCAAGTTTACCTGTGACGTTTGGGCTATGAAAGAGGGCACCCCCATGTTCCCCAATGAGCCCATTGTGGTGGTCCGCGGGCCGATGATTCAGGCCCAGTTGGTGGAAACGATGGTCCTGTTGACCATTAACTTCCAGTCCCTGATTGCCACGAAAGCCAACCGGATGGTGCGCGCCGCCCAGGGGAGGCCTATCTCGGAATTCGGCTCCCGCCGCGCCCAGGGCTATGACGGCGCGGTCCTCGGCGCCAGGGCCACCTATATCGGCGGCTGTACCTCTACCGCCTGTGTGCTGGCCGACCGGCTGTACGGCATCCCCGCAGTGGGAACCATGGCCCACAGCTGGGTCCAGGTCTACGACAGCGAATACGAGGCCTTTGTAGAATATGCCAAAATGTATCCCGACAACTGTGTCCTGCTGGTGGACACCTACAACGTGCTGAAATCCGGCATTCCCAACGCCATCAAGGTGTTTAACGAGGTTGTCCTGCCCACTGGCAACCGGCCCAAGGGCATCCGCATTGACAGCGGCGATATCTCCTACCTTTCCAAAAAGGCCAGGAAGATGCTGGATGACGCGGGATTCCCGGACGTGAAGATCATGGCCTCCAACTCCCTGGACGAGTACATCATCCGAGAGCTGTACCTTCAGGACGCAAAGGTGGATATGTTCGGGATAGGGGAGCGGCTGATTACCTCCAAAAGCGATCCGGTATTCGGCGGCGTGTATAAGCTGGTGGCGGTTCAGAAGCAGGACGGCAGCTATCAGCCGAAAATCAAGGTCAGCGAAACGCTGGAAAAGATTATCAACCCCCATTTCAAGATGGTCTACCGGTTCTTCAGCAAGGACACCGGCAAGGCCATGGCGGATTACGTCGCCGTTTACGACGAAAAGGTGGAGGTGGATGAAAACCATCCCATCACCATCTTTGACCCCATCGCCACCTGGAAGCGCAAGACCTTCGACAATGTGGAGGTCCGCCCCATGCTGGTCCCCATCTTTGAAAAGGGCAAATGCGTCTATGAGTCACCGTCTATCCACGACATCCGTAAGTTCTGCCTGGAGCAGGTGGATCTGCTGTGGGACGAGGTGAAGCGGTTCGAGAATCCTCACCGCTATTATGTGGACCTTTCCCAGAAGCTTTGGGATATCAAGAACCAAATGCTGGCGGAGATTAACGGGGAAGGCTGAATTTTAGACTTGGAAAGAGAGGGCTTTATCTATGATAAATACGAATACTGTCTCCTTTCAGCAAAATCTTTCAGATTATCTCAATCAGGCTGTACTTCACCAAGATGTTATAAATGTCAATACACAAAACGGAAACGCGGTTCTGCTTAGCGAAGAAGAATACAACAGTTTAAAGGAAACAATTTATCTGCTCGGTGTCCCTGGGATGAAGGAACGGCTTTTGAAAGATAAGGATATTCCTGTGGAGGAGTGTGAGGAGTTTGAATGGTAACTACAAAATTGTTATCACGAAATCTGCACAGAAAGACAAAGAGAAAATCAAGTCTTTTCCTTCGCTGAAGAATAATGTTGACAGTCTTTTGGAAATTCTGAGAAATGATCCATTCCAAAGCCCTCCGCCTTTTGAAAGGCTTCGGGGAGAACTGAGTGTTTATTATTCCCGACGAATCAATAAACAGCATAGGCTTGTTTATATGATTGATACAGATCTGAAGGTTGTAAAAATAGTTGCTATGTGGACACATTACCAGCGTATTTAATGCCTGTATTTAAATCATTTATTCCTTAAAAGCAATGAGAAGCATTTTCATCCTGCCTCTCATTGCTTTATGATGCTGATAAAGAGGTAAACTAATGAAAAAGCTATTACTGATTACAGGGGATATAGCGGCGGGGAAAACAACCTTTTCCCGGATATTGTCTGAAAGGTATCACTCCGCTGTCTTTCAAAAGGACAGCATAAAAGAAGTTTTAGGGGATACCATCGGTTTTCAGAACCGCGAGGAAAACAAAAAGCTTTCAAACGCGACACTGGGAATCATGTTCCATATTTTTTCACAAACGGCTCAAACGGGCGGCGATCTTATCCTGGAAGCGAATTTTCATGAGCATGAACTGGAAAAGCTTCACTCCATTGCAAATCAGAACCAATATGAAGTTTTGACTATTGTTCTGCGGGGAAACCCGGAGATTTTGTATCAAAGATATCTCCACCGTATGAACGAAGAAAACCGTCATCCCGTTCACCTGTCCACCACGCTGGATGTGAAGGAGGATTTTCTCAAAACAGCAGAATGGATCAAAAAAGAGAAGGTTATGGGGGAAACACTGGTGATTGAAGCCTCAGACTTTTCCTACCAGCAGGACCCGGCAGTGCTGAACCAAATTGATTCTTTTATGAATGGCTGAGTATCTGCTCCAGCTTTGCCCCTTTGTCGAAGCACAGCGCCGCTCCCAAAGCCGTGGCATATCCTGAATTTTCCGGGATGATAAAATTGACCCGGAACTGCTTGGCCATAGCGTCAAAGATAGGGTGCATGATCTCCGCCTTGGACAGGTTGCCGGTGAGAACCACATTGGAATCATGAACCATTCGGGAGGCGAACACGCAGAACATCCCCACCACCTGGGCCACCAGGTTGAATATCCCCATGGCGATGTCCGACTGACTGGCGGTTTCGCTTATCTTGCCGAAGTTGGAGGCGGTGAAGTCCGCCGGGAGCTGGGGCAGGCTGCTGCCCTGCATCACGTCCCCAATGGTCAGGTCCACCTGTTCGGCGGAGCCTGTCTGGGCCAGGTGCATGATGTTTCCCACATGGTTCATGCCCAGCATGTAGTTGGACAGCCCTACCAGCGTTCCGCCGCCGACCCCCGTGCCGCCCAGGTACTCGATTTTTTTTCCGTCCGCGTATACCAGAGCCGTTCCAGTGCCCATGCTGGCGATAACCGCTTTTTCCAGGGAGCTGAGATACAGCGCCCCGTAGCCGATGCAGTCGAACTCCGCTGCCCGATAGGTGGGCGCCCCGAAGATGGGGGATTCCACCGCCGCAGCGCCTACCCCTGTAATGACGATACGCTCAATATCGGATGTGGGGATTTTGTTGTCATAGGTGAACTTCCCAAAGGCCCCGAACAGAGAGGACACCGGGTCGCTGGAGGTGACCATCTGGGGCGGGAAAGGGTCCCTGCCCCGGAAGCCCGCAATCTTGGTCGTGCTGCCGCCGATGTCTATGCCGATAACGATTCCCATTTAAAAGCACCTCGTTTTTTCCGCTAGGTCCAGGGAATGAGTGACTCCCGGATGCCCAGCCAATGTTTTTTCTCCTATAGATACCATACCAAAAAATTCAGAAAATGTCAAAAAAGAAAAAGTTTGCTAATTTGGGCAGGAAAATCAAGATATTTCTTGGAAATCCTCTTGCAAAAACACTTTTCATCGGTTAATATATATAAAGTCGCTGATTTTCCCGACCGAAAGGACGCATCCGGGATAGCGGAGGCGTGGATAAGGCCGGAAAATCCGACAGCCAGGGCAAAATTGGACATGGAAAGAGGTTTTGCGTTGTGCCGGTACCTTTTGAACAAAAGGAGCGCTACTGTTTTGAGGATCTGTGTCAGATCATGAAGGTCCTGCGGGGCAGTGAGGGCTGCCCATGGGATAGGGAGCAGGACCATCATTCGATCCGCAGAAACTTTGTGGAAGAGGTCTATGAAGTACTGGAAGCCATCGACCAGGAAAATTCCGAAGCTTTGGAGGAAGAACTGGGAGATGTGCTGCTTCAGGTCGTATTCCACGCGGAAATGGAAAGCGAAAAAGGGGTATTTGATATCGACAGCGTGTGCGACGGAATCTGCAAAAAGCTGATTCGCCGCCATCCGCATATCTTTGCCGGCGTTGTGGCCGAGACCACCCAGCAGGTCCTCTCCAATTGGGAGGAGATCAAGCGGCAGGAAAAGGGCCAGACCACAAAAACCCAGACCCTGGAAAGCGTCCCGAAGGTGCTTCCGGCACTGATGCGCACCGAAAAGCTCCAGTCCCGTTCCCAAAAGGCGGGGGTGGATATGGGAACATTGTTCCCGCCCGTTGATGCGCTCCGGACTGCCTTGGACAGGCTCGCCGGCGCATTGGAGCAAAAAGATGTTTCCGGAGCGGATTTCGCCCTGGGGGAGATGCTCTTTACTATGGCGGCAGCGGCGCGGCTTTTTGACCTGGACCCGGAGTTCAGCCTGTATCAGGCCTGTGACCGCTTTGTAGAGCGTTTTTCTGCGGCGGAACAGCTCGCCGCAGAGCAGGGAAAATCTCTGGACGCCTATTCCCGCGGAGAACTTCTTTCCCTTTGGGAACAGGCGGAAAAAGGAGCGCTCAACAGCAAAAACGTTTAGCCGGGGCGGATGTTATCCTATATCCTGACGCGGCAAAACGGCAAATCGACTCGGAAAAATTTGGAGGAATTGGAATTATGACAAAAGCAGATTTAATCAATGTGGTTGCCCAAAAGGCAGAGTTCACCAAGAAGGACAGCGAAGTAGCTGTCAACGCGGTGCTGGATGCTATCACCGAGGCCCTGGCCAGCGGAGACAAGGTTTCTCTGGTTGGATTCGGCACCTTTGAGGTGAAGGACCGTGCTGCAAGGACCGGCGTCAATCCACGTAAACCGGAGGAAAAGATTTTTATCGAAGCCTCCAAGCTGCCTGCCTTCAAGGCCGGCAAAGCCCTGAAAGACGCTGTTTCCAAATAAATTCTGCTTTCGGGTTCGTCGGGCGCGCATGGGAAACGCCGGACGAACTGCGGGGACGTGTTTTCATAGATGTGTCCCCAGTCCGTGGGAGGCGCGGCCACCTGCCGCCGCCTCCTTTTTATTTTGGCTCGGAGAGGGAGGTTCTCTCCGGAAGGGGGATCTGATCCGATGAGGCTGGATAAATATTTAAAGGTGACAAGACTGATCAAACGCCGCACAGTGGCCAACGAGGCCTGCGACGGGGGGAGGATACTGGTAAACGGCAAGATTGCCAGGGCCTCCTATGATGTGAAGATAGGGGATACCATAGAGATACAGCTGGGGAGTAAGCCGCTCAAGGTAAAGGTATTGCAGGTCAGTGAATACGCCACGAAGGAGACGGCACCTCAGCAGTACCAGGTGATTGAGTAAGAATAAAAACCGCGGAACTCTGTAAAGAATCTGTTACAGCCATTGACAAACCGCCTAAAATTTGGTTTAATAGTACAGAGGACAATGAAAAAGGGCAGGTAGAATTTGCGCATTTTGCCAAGAATCTCTGCTTGAATTTCTGAAAGTGAGGTTGTCATCCATGAGTGTCATAATTAATGGAATCTCTCCGCTGGGATACGCTGAAAAGGCCTGTGAAACATTAATGCGGAAGTTTGCCCCGGACCAGCTCCCGCCGGTTGGGCGTTTCCACTACCATCAGGGCGTTTTTCTGTCCGGAATGCAGAATACCTACCGCCTGACTAAAAACAAAAAGTATTTTGATTACATCAAGGGTTGGGTGGATTCTATTATCTGGGAGGACGGCTCCATCCATCAGTTTGACCCCGGACAGATGGATGACATTCAGCCGGGCATCCTGCTGTTCCAGCTGTACAAGGAGACAGGGGACGAGCGCTATCCCAAGGCTTTGGCAACCCTGATAGATGCCATGGACAAATACCCCAAGTGCAAATGCGGCGGTTTCTGGCACAAGGATCACCTGCCTTATCAGATGTGGCTGGACGGCCTTTACATGGGCGGACCGCTGCTGGCGGAATACGGCGCAACCTTCAACAAGCCGGAATACCTGGAAATCCCGGTATTCCAGATTAAGATGATGGAAAAGAACACCAAGGATTCCAAGACCGGGCTGTGGTACCACGCCTGGGACGAAAGCCGGGAGGTTTCCTGGGCCGACAAGGAGACGGGGCTGTCTCCAGAGTTCTGGGGCCGTTCCATCGGCTGGGTGCCCATCGCCATCCTGGACGTGCTTCAGTTCCTGCCCAAGGACCACCCGGAGAGAGGGGAGCTGGAGCGGATTATCCGCGAGCTGATGACCGCCGTCGCCAAGTACCAGGACGAGGAAACCGGCCTGTGGTACCAGGTGGTTGACAAGGGCGGCATGGAGGGCAACTGGCTGGAATCCTCCTGCACCTGTCTGTATGCCGCCGCCATCAAGCGGGCGGTGGAAGCGGGCATCATGGACAAGTCCTTCCTGCCGGTGGCGGAAAAGGGCTATACCGGCATTATCAACCGCCTGAAGGAGGACGAGAAGGGCCTTATCATCGACAATGTGTGCGTGGGCACCGGCGTCGGCGATTACAAGCACTACTGCAACCGTCCCACCAGCGCCAACGACCTCCACGGCGTGGGCGCCTTCCTGTTGATGTGTACCGCAATGGAATAAGAGAAACCATTTTATGGATAAGGGTCCTCCGCCTGGTTTCCCTGGGCGGAGGATTTCTATCAAGGAGAAGAAAAGGAGAGATTGATGGCGTTCAGTATTAAAATGCAGGCCTTTTTAGCCGACCGCTACTACCACTATCTGAAGAAACGCTTTCCCGAACAGGCGATGGACGCTTTTCAGGCCGCGTTTTACCGTTACGCCTCCCAGCGGGGCATCCGCGCCGCGCAGCGTGCGGTGCGGGACGGAAATCCCCTTGACTTTGAAAATTACCAGAGATACCGTGAGGTGGTTTCCACTCCTGAGATGAAGGCGATTGACGGCCAAGGGCGTTCGGAGCATCTGATCACTGGGACCCGGTACGTCAGCCACATCTATGAGTGCGCAACCCATCAGATTTTCCGCGCCCTTAATTCTCCGGTCGAGGTTGAACAGTTTTTCTGCTACCATATAGATAAATACAATGTGCAGGGCTTTAATCCGGACATTTCCTATGAGGTGGTTTCCACCCTCTGTGACAGCTCCTGCTGCACCCACCATGCGGGGCCTGCTCCCATGAACCCGGATATGAAGCTAGGGGAGCGCATGAAGGACGCGCCACCCTATCCCTTTATCGTCGCCAACGAGTATTTTACCATGAAGAAGGTGCTGGAGGCCATCTTCGGGGAGCCGGGGACGGATATCTCCGAGGCGGTGAAGCAGGATTTTATTCAGTACTACGAGCCCGCCGACTGGGAGGAGATATGTCGCTACCGGGACGCGGACTTTGACGTTTACTATCCCAAATGTATGGAAGCCTGACGTTGGAAAGGAGATGCTGCCAAGTGACCAAACTGAAAAAAATGAGACTTTTCTGCCTGGCGCTGATTTTCTTTGGCCTGTTCGGCCTGGGGTTTATCATATTCGGGCAGGGGATTGCCCGCATTGACGAAAATTTGACGGCAATCTATCTCTGTGCCGCGCCCGCCCTTGTGGGATTTTTGGTGATGGGGCTGAGCGGAGCTTGGGAGCTTGCCGTCCTGCTGCGGGCCAGGCTGGCGAAAAACAGGGGGAGTCAGCGATGACCTTTCACATCCGTGAGGCGGAGGAGGCAGATACAGAGGGCATCTGCATTCTCAACCAAAATGAGCTGGGCTATAGCTATCCGCCGGAGAAAACCAAGGAAAAGCTGACCGCCCTGCTGAAAAGCAAAAAGGATAAGATATTTGTCGCGGAGGCAGAGGGAAGAATTGCGGGATATATCCACGCCTGTGATTATGATACGTTGTATATGCCCCATTTGAAGAACATTATGGGAATTGCCGTGTCAGGGGAGTACAGGCGCCAGGGGATTGGCCGCACCCTTTTAACCGCTGTGGAAAGGTGGGCTGCGGAGACGGGGGCGGCGGGTGTTCGCCTGGTTTCCGGGGAATCCCGGACAGAGGCCCATGAATTCTACCGCCGGTGCGGCTATCTCTCCCACAAGAGCCAGAAGAATTTCAACAAGCTGTTCCAGTGATAAGGAGAAAGGGCCATGGACAAGACCTTTGGCGCAAAAGAGGAGAATCTGCAATACTGGGACCGGCCCGGAGCATATCTGTTGCTGGTGAAGGACGGCTGCCTGGCAGTGGCCCGAACGCCTGAGGGTTATTACTTGCTTGGCGGCGGAATAGACCCAGGGGAAACCCATGAGGAGTGTATTCTGAGGGAGTGTATGGAGGAAACCGGCTGCACGGCCAGAGTAGAAGGGTATATCGGGTCTGCGGAGGTCTACTGCCGCCATTCGGAGTTGGGATATTTTCACCCGATTCAATACTACTATTCCGGACAACTGGGGGAAAGAATTGCCGAACCCATCGAAACCGACCACACACTGGAGTGGATACCCATAAACGAGGCTGAGTGGAAGCTGAACGTCAAGCCGCAGATATGGGCGGTGAAGCGGCTGCTGGGCTGTCCGGATGCTGATTTTTTTGCTTAATCATCCGGCGGCTATCCTAAACCCTCCCCATAGGGGGAGACTGTTTTTCTGATGAAAGGAAGTTCAAGCTTATGCAAAGAAAACGCAGTATGCCCAAGATGTTCTGGGAGATGGTCAAGTCCGTCTTTTTCGCGGCGATCATCTGCTCCATTATCCTGTTCTCCCTGTCCTTCCTGCTGGATAAGAGCTGGGGCAAGGTGATCATCCAGATCCTCAATATGCTGGTAAGCGGGGGAATCCTGTACAGCACCATGTGGTACTATGGGGACCGGGAGAAGAACTTTGTCCAGTTCGGGCGGATGGAGGAGGACCTGAACTGGGGGACCAAGGTGGGATTGGTGGGGATGCTGTTCCCCATGGCCACCGGAATTCTCCTGATTCTGGGAAAGGTGCTGGCCATGCCGGATTTGGTCATCTTCTACAAGCTGATGAATCCCCAGATCAACATGCTGATCAACCTGTTTATCCCGCTGGTAGATACTGATAGCTTTGGGGTGGTGCAGATTATCCTGGTATTTTTGCTGTATTTATATGTACCGCTGTTCACCACCCTGGGATACCGGCTGGGGTACGCCCGGATATCCATTTCGGAGAAGCTGGTCTACCGGAAAAAGGACGGGGAAGAAAAGGAAGCCGCGCCAAAGGAGAAGAAGAGCTTTCTCAAAAAGCTGATGTACAAGGACGACCCGGAGGAGAAGTAACTGTCTATATCCTGTCATAACATTAACAACTTGTAAAAAATCGAGCCAACCTTGGCTCGATTTTTATTGGCGGTCAGTGCTTACAACTGCTCCTTTGTCCAAACAGTAATCCCTTTTCTCAAAGAAACCTTTCCAAACTTAGCCATCTGCTGGCTGCTGTTTCCCTTCTGCTGCTTCAGTGTGTAAACGGTTTTGACCTTAAAGCCGAACTGCTCCGCAAAAGAGCAGCTGAGGAAGTCCACAGGGATAACCTCTCCGCCGTATCTGACATTGTCGTTTACAAAGGCGACCATTGCGCCGGGGCGGCATACCCGGTAAAGCTCGGCATAGAGGAACGCCAGTTCGGTGAAATATCCGTCCACCATTTGTATCACGCCTTTGTTGTTCAGGTCTCCATGGGCTTTTCGCTGGGAGAGGGCGCGCAGGACTTCCGAAAAGGCTTTGTTGGCCTTTATGGTTTCACAGATAGATTCAAACCGCTCTGTTTTACCCAGCTTTTCATAAAAACGGCGGAGGGAATCTAATTTGGACTTGCTTTCCACAGTACAGGAGAGCAGGTCCTGTCGTATTTTTTTAATTCTATCCTCGTCTGCACCCAAATACACCAGCTCAAGGGCATATGTCCTAGTGTAGTCATAGCGGTTGCAGTAGGGGGGAGATGTAATGACCCCCTTCAGAATGCCGTCAGGCAGCATTGGAACCTCATACAAGGCACTGCCGGGGGTATAATGAATCTGTGCATCAGTGTGTTCGCCTGCGCTCTGTTGAATGCACACAATATCGCCCAGCACATGCTCCAGCTCACTGAGAATGGTCTCCTTTGCGGGGAGAATCTCACCGCGCACCCGCTTTTCGGGAAAGGGCTTTTTTCCCTTGGCAATACGGGCGGCATTGGTAGAATGCACCTTTTTTGATCTTCCGTCCCAGCTGAGATATTGACCGGATTTTGACGTATAGCTGACCCTTTCAAGGGAATTGATGATGCACAGCGTCAGCAGATTCTTTGCCTCAGCGGAGTATACCGCCCCGTCGCGCCACTCCGAAATATACTGCAAAAACCGTTCGGTTTCTTCAGGATATGCGTCCTGCGTAATTGCAACGTAAGGGGTTTTGCGCTGAAACGCGGCGGGCATTTCCAACGCTCTGACCTCTTCGAGCATCTCCCTGAGCTCATCCAAATTGTATTCTGTACAGGCCTCTTTTGCCCGCAACGAAACGTCGGATATGGGCATGATATCGTATCCGATGCTGTTGATTCCGCGCATCCTGCACACCAGGGCCGTGGTGCCGGAGCCCATAAAGGGGTCCATAATCCAGTCGCCCGGAACGGCGTTCATTTCATCCAAAAGGAGATTGACCAATGAAGCGGAGAAGCCCTCTTTATACCTTAACCAACTGTGCAGAACGTCCTTTTTGCTCAATTGGTAACTGACGCTTTGACGGTTGAACTTTTCAGTAATCTCCAGCTTTGGCGCATATCGGGCTTCCAGCAGCCGCCTTTCCGTCTCGTCACAGAGATGGTCCGCCGAAAAGGTATCGACAAGATAGCAATCCGTTGGATTTTTCATAAAGGATAGTTGTTCCATTCCCGTGTCCACCTTAAAGCTCCAGCAGCCAGCCGCAATACTCTACCAGCTGATTGGTATCGGTGAGATTTGCGGCGTTGGAGATGATACCGCTTTGGAGCAGTCCATAGATTTCCTCCGCCATTGCCCTTTCAATGGCAGCCCCTACAAAGGAGGTCAGGACAGTCTGCCCAACGCTGCTGTACCTTGTTCGGATGCGCTCCAAAGAGGTTCTGGCCGTTTTCCAGTGTTCGTCAGCCCCGGCAGGGTCAATGCCGCCCTTCAGCTCTCCAAGCATGATTGCTGATTCCGGCATTTGCTTTGCAATTTTTCCCTGGGCAAAGGCGTCCATATCAGCTGCAAACAGGCAGATATCAACGTTCTTTTTTACAGTGGATATGGTCATATTAAACCCCAGGGTCCGTGCCTTTCCCTCCTGGTTTGTCCAGTGGAGGGCCCTTATGTTTTTTTCAATTCCCATGTCTTCTTCCGGCTTCTGATGCCAAGTCCACGACTTTTGGCTCCCGCCGAACCAATGGTAGTCCATACCCCGGACGTTCATACAGGAAAGGATGTATCTGACCAGCTTTTCCTGCCCCATCGCGCCGATTCGGTTGCGCATGGCGCCACCCACGGCATCGCCCTTGGTCAGCAGGAATCTGTATACCGTTTCGTCGATGTAAGCTGTTCCTGCCGGCTTCAGAAATTTGTCAATCAGCTCCTTGATGACGGCAGTCTGATCGTCCTCATCAAGATGCTGTAGGGATTTTTCCGACAAACCGGCGGCTGTCAGCATAAAGGGCCGGATGGAGGGCATATTTAAAAAATCATCGGGACCGGAGGTGTGCGCCGCCATGGCTTTAAACGCCAACGCCTGTTTGACATAGGGGTCTCCCACAGTGTTTTTCTCAAGGGCTATCGCCAGAAAGCCTGCTCGTGTTTGTTCGTGGGTGGTAATCAGGCTCTCGGCCGAGGTGATAAATCTATTCATGCGTAAGTTCTCCCTTATCAGAAAATTCTAAAAGCGAGTTGTTTTCTCCAATGGCTTAAAAATAACGGGTATCCGGTTTTGAATACGGAATACCCGTTATTGGGGAAACCTTTGATTATTCCTCGCCGGGGGCGGTTGAGGCCGCGGATGCCGAAGAGGAGCTTGTCTTTTTCACCGTAATTTTGGAGCTGCTGCTTTCAGAGCCGCTGCTGGAAGCGGAGCCAGAGGACTGCGCACGGGACGAGCTGCTCTGACGGTTGGAGGAGGCGCTTGCCTGGGAGCTTGTCCGGGAGGAGGACGGTTGAGCCTGGGACGCCGCCGACGCCGCAGCCTGAGAAGCGGCGGCCTGAGAAGAACGCCGGGCTTCTTCCTCCTCCGCCTGACGCCTTGCCTCCCGCTCACGGGCCAGCTCCTCTTCCTGGGCCCTGCGCATATTATCCAGGTCCGCCTGGGTAATTTCAGCGGTGAGCTCCTCCAGGGTGCTTTGGGCGGCGGCGAGGAGCTCCTCCTCCTCCGCCAGCTCCCTGTTGAGCTCCTCCATCTGCCGCTGAATGTTTTTCAGCCGACTGTCCCCAGTGGCTGCGGGATCGGGACGTTCCATCTCAGCCATTTCAATCTTCCGGTTCAAGGACGCCAGTTCGCTTTCCATATAGCCGTACTGCTCGCTGATGCGGTTTCTCTCCTGGTATTTGCTGTACGCCGCAACCGTGGAGACGCTCAGGCCCGCCGCCAGCAGTACCGCCAGTGCGGCCCATAAATATCTTTTCAAAGTATCTCTCCTCCTTGAATCAATAGCCGCTCATCTGCGTAAGCTGCTGCTGTGCGTTTACCACCTGTTCTTCTGCGGTAACGCGCTCCTCCCGGCGCATCTCCACCTCAAGCTGGAGAAGCTCCAGCTCTTCCTGGAGCTCGGAAAGCTGGGTGTTTGCAGCGGACTGGGCCGCGCTCAGGTTCACCTCATCCGCGCGGCGCAGTTGGTCCTGGAGCATCTCCCGCTGGGAGATGGCCTCCGCAATATCCCGCTGGAAGCCCTGGGTTTGGAAGTGCAGAAGGAAAAAACCGACGATGTTGACAATCAAAAGAAAGGAGAGAACCCCCACAAAGGAGATTACGATGACATTTTTTTCTCCCAAATTGAATACCCCCGTTTGATGTAATCCTTTTATAGATATGTATTACACAAATTCGCGATATGTGTGACGGCAACACAATAAATGAAACATAGTTGCTCTGCCGCAGTAATAAGTATACTTCATTTCTGACGAAATTACAAGGGAAGGGCGTTAAATTTCTAATCCCGCCAAATGCACACGGCAATGGGCGGACAGTTGGGGCGGTTGGCAAAGCTGGTGACAATTACCGTGTAGGATTTGTTGTCAATCGTCTTGATATACTCTAAGATTGCGTCCTTTTCCTCATAACCGGTTTCCTTCCCGTAGTACAAACTTAAACTCATGATACCGCCGGGCCTCAGCAGCTTCAGCCCCTTTTCCAGGGCTTCCAGGCTGGTGCCGGTTTTCGTGTGGAGCCTGTGGTCCCCTCCGGGGAGCCAGCCGAAGTTGAAGACAATGCAGTCCACTGTCTCCGTTCCGGCGTATTGGTCCATATGGCTGTGACTGTCCAGAACCACCTGGGCCCTTTGGGCAAAGCCGTTTTGCTCCAGCAGCGCCTTGGTACTTTCCACCGCCTCCGGCTGGATGTCAAAGGCCAGCACCTTTCCGCTTTCTCCGGCAAGCTGGCAGAGCAGCAGGGTATCCCGTCCCCGCCCGGCGGTGGCGTCGATGCAGAACGCCCCAGGGCGGACGTGCTCCCGCAAAAAACGGTGGGCGATGTAACGGGTATTTAGTCCGCTTGACATTTCAAATTCCTCCCTTTATTCCATGGAGAGAGCCTGTCCGATGGGATCACGAAAACCATTCAAAAATACTTTTAAAAAAGTATTTTTGAACAGATTCCTATTCCATGGAAAGGGCCTGCCCAATAGGATCACGAATCACCAGCTGGGCCCGGCTGTCGGCAGAGGTGGGGTCCCGGTTGATGACCGCCATCTTTCCGGGGCGGAAGTACTGGAGAAAACCGGCGGCAGGGTAGACGTTCAGGGAGGTGCCGCCGACAATCAGCAGGTCCGCTTTCTGGATATGCCGCACCGCCTGCCGGACGGTTTTGTCATCCAAAGGTTCCTCGTACAACACCACATCCGGCTTGATCACCCCGCCGCAGCTGCATCGGGGAACGCCCTCGGTGGAAAGAATGTAATCCAAATTATAGAACTTTCCGCATTTTTCACAGTGGTTGCGGTGGACCGAACCGTGGAGCTCCAGGACGCAGCTGCTCCCGGCCTTCTGGTGGAGCCCGTCGATGTTCTGGGTGATGACCGCCTTCAGCTTTCCGGTCTGCTCCAGCTTGGCCAATGCCTTGTGGGCAGGGTTGGGCTCCGCCCAGGTGCAGAGCATCTTGTCCCGGTAAAAGCGGAAGAATTCCTCGGTGTTGTGGTTGAAAAAGCCGTGGCTGAGGATAATCTCCGGCGGGTAGGCGTATTTCTGATGATAAAGCCCATCGGCGCTGCGGAAATCGGGGATGCCGCTTTCGGTGGAAACCCCCGCGCCGCCGAAAAACACGGCGTACCGGCTTTGCTCAATCATTTCCCAAAGCTGCTGGTTCATACAAGCTCTCCTTTCTTTCCGTCTGTTTGTTCCGTTTCCCAGGGGAGGGTTTCCCCCTCCTCTCGCAGGTATTCCAGGATTCTCCACACGCCCTCTCCCGTATAGGAGCTGACGTGGAAGATGGTTTCGCATCCGGCCAGCCGGAGCCAGCGCTCCGCCTGCTCCGGGTCCGCCCCCGGATGGTCGATCTGGGTGACGATGCCGATCACCTCCCGGTTGGCCTGGGCAGTGACGCAGGGGGGATAGAGGGAAAAGGGCTCGACAGCGCTGAGCAGCAGCCCCACCACATCCGCCTCAAAGGAATACATGGCGATGGCCCCGCCCAGATTTTTGGTCTGGATATACTCGCCCGGCGTGTCGATAATCACGTCGTAATGGTTGACATACTGGGTTTTGTGGTAGTGGATGGTATCCCCCTTGAGGGCCTGGGTCAGGGTGGTCTTGCCGCATTCGCTGCGGCCGATGAGGATAATCTTTTTCATTTTGGCGTCCTTATGTTCTGGTGATCTCGCAGACGGCAAAGCGCATGGTGTCCCGGAAGTAGGCCAGGATGGCGTTCAGCGCCGCCTCCACCTGGGAAAAGCTCCCCGTGACAATGAGGGAGCCGCTGAACCGGTCCACAAACCCCAGGTCCACCCCGGAGGTCTTGATGGCGATATCCCCCGCGATAATGGCGGATTCACTGGGGCTCATGGTGACGATGCCGATGGCCGCCTTGGCGTAATCGATTTTGGGGTTGAGGCCCAGCTTCTGGTAGATGCACCCGTCCGGCCCGGCGATGATATGGGCCATGGTAATCTGTTTGCCGGGGACCAGCTCCTGGATAATGCGCAGCAGCCCGTCTCCGGGGGAGGGGAGGTCCCGGCTTTGACCAATTTGTTCGATTATATCCATGTTGAGTATCTCCTTTCAGTTCTCCAACGGGGCAAAGACGTACCGCACCTCTTTGGAAAGCTTAGGCTGGAAGCGAAAATCATTCCATTGGAACGCCTGAAGCTCCTCCGGTTGGGTCATCCGCTTTTTTACCGCCATACGGACCATCTCCCCGCGGGCCATTTTGGCGGCGGTGGCCACACAAGTCAGCTTTCCCCGTTTGGGGACAAGGAAATCACAGGTGATTACCTGTCCCGGCGGCGCATAGGGGAGGATTGCCTTGGCGTATTCCAGAGAGGCCAGATTTACAATCTTGCCGCCGGGGTCTGCACCGTCAAGGGAGTCCCAAAGCTTCCGGCCCCAAAAGCGGTAGAGGCGCTTTCCCTGAAAGGGATAGCGGCACTGCATCTCCAGCCGGTAGGGGAGGATTCCGTCCAGGGGCCGGAGCACCCCATACAGCCCGCTGATAATTCGGACACGTTCCTGTGCTACCGCAAAGTCCTCCAGGGTAAAATCCCCGGCATTGATGTGCTGGTATTGCAGGCCCTGGTAGGCCAGCAGGGCGGCGGTCTTCCGTTCCTCCCGGAGTCCGAAGCGCTGGTACGCCTCAAAGGCCCTCAGGGCCAACTGGGGATTGACCGCCAGAACCGTTTCCAACTGCCAGGGGGCCAGCTTTCCCAGTTCCCCGGCCAGCAGGGCGGCCTCCCGGCTGAAGGCGGGCCGGGACAGGGGCGGACTTGGAAGCACTGCCGCCTGTTCCGGGTCTGCCATATTTTTAGCGGGGGCAAGAATCAATATCATAGATGAATCCTCACGACACCTGAAGGCTTGTGGGAGATTGGTTCGGCGGTGTACTGGTTCCCCTGGGGGTTGATGCCGGTGATGACCACGTTCAGCGGCTTGCCGACGTAAAAGGAGGGTTCTTGGGAGAGCAGCCTTTGAGGAATCGTGACAACCGTCCCCTGGTACACCCCCTGTAGGCCCTTGTGCTTTTTCCGGGCCGACACAGTGGGCAGGACAATCTGCCTGCCCACCATCTCCTTTGTCACTTTGCCCTGGCGCGGTTTTGCCCCACTCCCAGCCGCGGGGACGCCATACGAAATGGCGGTGACGTGTGAGGGGGTGTGGAGCTGGGAGTGAAGAATTTGCAGCGCGCTGGGAAGGGGCTTCTCCTTGGGGGCTGCCGGAGCCGCCTTAGAAGGCTTTGCAGCCTTGGAGGAGGCGGATTTTTGAGATTCCTCCGCTTTGTGGGACTTCTTTTGAGCGGCGGTGTCCCGCGCCTTTTTCTCTCCATCTCCGGAGGAGGGCTTTTTGGTGGATGTCTTTTTGCCGCTTTCCCGCTTAGGGGAGGGAGTTTCCTTCCCGCCCTTGGCGGGCGGCTCGTCCACTGGGGTGGACTCCGCATTTTCCGCCGCGGCGGGCCAGTTGGGGGGAGCCGCCTCCGGCGTTTCGTTCTCAATGACCAGCCGGGTTTCATCACCCATCTTGATGATGTTGGGGGAAAGCCAATCGCTTTCCGGCTTGCTGATTAGGCGGGCGTTGGTGTATGCCATATCCAGGTCCAGGACCGTGTGCCCCTCCAGATTTCCGTTGGGGAAGCGTTCCACCACCAGCGCCACATCCGCCTGACTTCCGGCGGAAAGGGCCAGGGGGAGCAGCCAGGAGATAGCGTTGCGCACCGGGAAGTAAACGGGGATGGCCGTTTTATAATTCCACATGACCCGGCGCATGGCGATGTGCAGCGCGCGCTCAATCTGCCCCTTGATGCGCATGAACAGCTCATCGTCGATTTGGCGATCAATCTTCTCCCATATTTCGTCCAGGTCGGGCTGGGAGGAAGCGGAGGAAACCTGTTCCAGCAGCTTGAGAATTTCCCGGTATCCAAAGCAGGCGCTTTGGAGGAAGGGAAGGGGAAACCGGTCCAGATTGTCGTGGATGATGTGGCTGTAATCCACATAGGGGAGCTGAGAGGACAACGGCAGATCATAATTGACTTCGTAGATCAGCTCCGAGGTGTTGGTAAAGAACCGGGCGGGGCGGGGGATGGGGTTAAACTGGCGGAGAACCTCTTTTCCAAGTCCCTGTTCTCCGGCAATGCAGAAGCCCTTTAAATTCCACACCTTCCCGTTTACCGGCGGCACCCGGTCGAATACTGCGTAGATGTATTCATACCGGTTGTTCACCAGGCCGGTGTTAAAGCAGGCCATCTGATCGTCCTCGCTGTAGCAGATACACTGGTCCAGCCAGAGCTTATAAAAAACATACCGCAGATAATTCCCCAGAATGGGGAACCGGCTGTCCTCCTTTTCTCCGAAATACCATCGTTCATCGGAATGGGTCAGCTTTTTCAGTTCCCCCAGGGCCCCAAAGTAATCGTGGGTTTCCCCCAGGCGGATGATGGCCCAGCTCCGCAGCCATTCTCCTTCCGGAATTCCCGCAAACTGTCCGTTGCGCTGGAATTCGCTTTGGGAGATAAAGCGCTCCGCATACCAGGGGGACTTGGCCATGGGCTTGCGGTTGCGCACGCAGAGCAGCAGCAGGGGATCGTCCGGTCCGGCGGAAAAACAGGTTTTAATCAGCATACGATCCGCCGTTTTGGCGTTTGCCGGGGACAGGCCCTGCCGCCAGATAAAGTCGCTGTCCTTCGCCATGACGTAGGTCCGGCTCATGGCGCTCCAGGGGGGAGTGGCCTCCTTATACTGGCACTTTAAAAAGCCTTCCGATTCGTAAAGATAGCTGCTGAGATATACCAGATCATACAGGCTGGGATATCGTTTAAGCAGCGCGTGTGACACAATACAGCACCTCCTATTCAAAATTTTTCGATAAAAGGAAACACCCCGCTGTAAACGGAGTGTGCTAAAATCCCCTTCATCTACTCGCCCTTCTATTTTACCACAAAATTGAAAAAGGTTCAATTCAATCTGAGAAATAGCTTGTAATTTTTTATGGATTGGGGAAGGGCTCCCCCTTCAAAAAACTGGACAAAAGGGGCGGGAAAGAGTAGAATAAAAGGGAAAACAGCTCCGGGGAGCTGACTTTAAACACAAGAGGGTATGAAATATGTATGAGCTGATACAAGCCGGAGAACAAACCTACTATATCCAGTGCCCGGCGAAAATCGGGATTTACCGTGCAAACGACCGGGAGGTTTACCTCATCGACAGCGGCGGCGACAAGGACGCGGGCCGCAAGGTGAAGAAAATTCTGGACCAAAACGGCTGGGTTCTGAAGGGAATCCTCAACACCCACTCCAACGCCGACCACATCGGCGGGAACCGGTATTTGCAGCAGCAGTATCAATGCAAGGTGTTCGCGGAGGGGATTGAGGGGGCGTTTACCAAGCATCCGCTTCTGGAGCCGTCCTTTTTGTATGGCGGCTTCCCCTTTCAGGAGCTCCGGCACAAGTTCCTGATGGCGGCGGAGAGCGATGTAAGCAGCTTCCGGGACGCGGATTTTCCCCAGGAGATTGAGATTATCCCCTTGCCGGGGCATTTCTTTGATATGGTTGGCTTCCGGACCCCGGACGGCGTTGTGTTTCTTGCCGACTGCCTGAGCAGCCCCGCCACCCTGGAAAAGTATCAGCTCTCCTTTATTTACGATGTGGCGGCTTATCTGAAAACCCTGGACATGGTAAAGGAAATGCAGGCCAAGCTGTTTGTCCCGTCCCACGCCGAGGCTGTGGAGGACATCCGTCCCCTGGCGGAGCTGAACCAGAAGAAGGTTTACGAAATTGCGGAGCGGATTAAAGACATTTGCAGAGAGCCCCTCTCCTTTGACGGGATTCTGCAAAGGGTGTTTGAGGTTTATGGCCTGACCATGACCTATGAGCAGTATGTGCTGATTGGAAGCACCCTCCGTTCCTATCTGGCGTGGATGAAGGACGCGGGGGAAATAGAGGGCTTTTTTGAAAACAACATGCTTTTGTGGAGGAGTGGGGGAGCCCACTGATACCGGTACTCTACGCTGCGTAGGTTGCCTGCCGGTATGGGTTGTGTTATTCTATAGGCATGACATGAAAGGAGTGACCTATCAAATGAACAACTATATCACAGGTACGGCAATCAAAACCCTGCGGGAGAAGCAACACATGACCCAGTCCCAGCTGGCGGAAAAGCTGTGCGTCAGCGACAAGGCGGTTTCCAAATGGGAGACGGGGAAGGGGTTTCCCGACATCTCCCTGATTGAACCACTATCGGACATTTTAAAGGTCTCGGTGCCGGAGCTGCTTTCCGGCGAACAGATTATCAACACCAACCGGTCGGCAAATATCATCCGGTCAAAGCTGTATGTCTGTCCCATCTGCGGGAACATTCTCCATTCCACCGGCCCTGCCGTAATCTCCTGCTGCGGCGTCACCCTGCCGCCCCTGGAGGCGGAAGAGGCGGATGAGGAGCATCAGGCCCAGTGGGAGCTCATGGACGACGAGCATGTTGTCACCGTCCAGCACCCCATGAGCAAGGAACACTATATTTCCTTTATGGCCTATTGCACCGGTGAGCGGTTTGAGGTGGTAAAGCTCTATCCGGAAGGGGACGCGAGAGCGAGGTTTTTCCGGAGAAGAAACGGGGTGCTGTTCTGGTACTGCAATCATCACGGATTGTTTAAGCGGGAAATTGGGAGGAAATGATAGGAAAGCTGTGAAGGAAAAGAGGTATATATTGTTTGGGATGTGACAGGATGGAAAAACGGGATAAAATCGGTGTTATCGTTTGGCTGTGCGTCATGCTTGCAATTGCGGTGGGTATTGAAATCAGGGAACGATGGATGTGGTACCTGTTTGATGATCTCCGGCAGGAGGATGTTGTTTCTATGGATATAATTTTGGGAGCTTATCCTCCTTTTCTGCCTCCTTATCAGGTAAGCAAAGCTGACCAAATACAAATTGTTGAGTGTTTACAACAGATGAAGATGTCTATCAGTGTACATTCGAGTATCTATCCATTAGATATGTATAAAGATGGCGGTGTAGTATTCTGGCTGTCTGTGCATATGAAAGATGGTTCAGATGTTGTATTGAATATATCATATCCTGACCTTATTAGGCTCAATCAAAACCCCAAATATTATAGATGCCGCAACAGTAACTTAACAGTCCAAATTTCTGATATATGTGAATCCTATGTTGAACGAATCCTTGCCGCCAACCAAACAGCCTCATAGGAAACAAAAAGCGCTTTGAATTTTCAAGGCGCTTTTTCCATGTGAAAAATAGCCGAAAACGGCTTGATTACCGGCAGTTTTTCAGAATTGCTTTTAACCAGTAACTATGCTATAATAAATCCAGTTGAGTCCCGCCGCGGGACAGTCGGAAGGAAATGTAAAATTATTACAAAGACAACAAGGAGTGAACGATGATGCTGACGGACATCGAAATCGCACAGCAGGCCAAAATGCTCCCGATTCACGAAATCGCGAAAAAACTGGGTATCTTGGAGGAGGAGCTGGAGCCCTATGGAAGGTATAAGGCCAAGGTCTCCGAATCCATCTACCGGCGTCTGGCGGACAAGCCGGACGGCAAGCTCATCCTGGTGACGGCCATCAACCCCACCCCCGCCGGGGAGGGCAAGACCACCACCAGCATCGGGCTGGGGGAGGCCATGGAGAAGATAGGCAAAAACGCCATCATTGCCCTGCGGGAGCCCTCCCTGGGGCCGGTGTTCGGGGTCAAGGGCGGGGCCGCAGGCGGCGGCTATGCCCAGGTGGTGCCCATGGAGGACATCAACCTCCACTTTACCGGGGATATGCACGCCATCACCGCCGCCAACAACCTGCTCTGCGCTATCCTGGACAACCACCTCCAACAGGGGAACAGCCTGGGGATCGACCCCCGCCGGGTCCTGCTCAAGCGCTGCATGGATATGAACGACCGGGCACTGCGGAACGTCATCGTGGGTCTAGGCGGCAAGTCCAACGGCGTCCCCAGGGAGGACGGCTTCCAGATTACCGTCGCCAGCGAGGTCATGGCGATTCTCTGCCTGGCCAGCGATTTGGCGGATTTGAAAAAACGCCTTGGTTCCATCCTTGTGGCCTACCGGTATGACAACACCCCCGTCTATGCCTCTGACCTGAAAGCGGAAGGGGCCATGACCGCCCTGTTGAGGGACGCCCTCAAGCCCAACCTGATTCAAACTCTGGAAAACACCCCCGCCCTGATGCACGGCGGACCCTTTGCCAACATCGCCCACGGGTGCAACTCCATCCGCGCCACCAAGCTGGCCCTGAAGCTGGCGGATTACTGCATCACCGAGGCGGGCTTCGGCTCCGACCTGGGGGCGGAGAAGTTTTTGGATATCAAGTGCCGTCTGGCGGGGCTTGCGCCCTCTGCCATCGTCCTTGTGGCAACCCTGCGCGCCCTCAAATATAACGGCGGCGTGAAAAAGGAGGAGGTTTCCCAGGAAAACCTGGAGGCCCTCCAAAAGGGGATTGTAAACCTGGAAAAGCACATTGAGAATATGCGCAAATACGGCGTTCCGGTGGTGGTTGCCATCAACCGGTTTCCCACTGATACCGAGGCGGAAATCAATCTGCTGGCCGAGTTCTGCAAGGAACAGAAGGTGGAGTTCTCCCTGTCCGAGGTGTTCTCCAAGGGGGGAGAGGGCGGCATGGACCTTGCCCGCAAGGTTGTGGACGCCTGCGAACAGCCCTCTGACTTCCATCCCATCTATGAGCTGGACCGGCCTATCAAGGAGAAGATTGAAACCATTGCCAGGGAAATCTATGGCGCCTCCGGCGTGACCTATACGGCGGAGGCCAGCCGGTCCATCCGCGCCATTGAGGGGATGGGGAAGGGAAATATCCCGGTCTGCATGGCGAAAACACAGTACTCCCTTTCGGACAACCCCAAAAAGCTGGGACGGCCTGAAAACTTCAAGGTGACGGTCCGGGCGGTGAACCTTTCCGCCGGGGCCGGGTTCGCGGTGGCGCTGTGCGGCGACATCATGACCATGCCGGGCCTGCCCAAGGTCCCCGCCGCCGAAAAAATTGACTGCGACGAAAACGGGAATCTCAGCGGGTTGTTCTAAAAGCGGCCGCGCCGCGAAAGAGTATCAGAGGATAGAAAAGAGGTGCCGCCAATGGCGGTTTATCAGACAAACAGCCCTGAGGAAACCGAACAGCTTGCCCGCCGCGTCGGGGAGCGGCTGCGGGATGGGGACGTAATCGCCTACCGGGGCGGTATGGGCATGGGCAAGACCGCCTTTACGCGGGGGCTTGCTGCCGGAATGGGAATCGGGGAGGAGCTGGTTTCCAGCCCTACCTTTGCCCTTATCAACGAGTACCGGAAAAACGGGCGGCGGCTCTGCCACTTTGACATGTACCGGATCGACAGCTACGACGATCTGTACTCCACAGGCTTCTTTGACTACCTGGACCAGGACGCGGTGCTGGCCATCGAATGGAGCGAAAACATTCAGGGGCTGGATGTGCTGCCAAAGGGGACCATCTGGATTACCATCTCCCGGACAGGGGAGAGCTCCAGGAGCATTGAGATAGAAGGGGGAGAGCGGTTTGAAAATCTTGGCGATTGACACCTCCGCCGTGGCGGCAGGCTGCGCGGTCTGTGAAGACGGAGTCGTTCTGGCGGAGAGCTTTCTCAACCGGAAACTGACCCATTCCCAGACCATCCTCCCCATGGCGGAGGATATGCTGAAAAACTGCCAGCTCTCCCTGAAAGAGATAGACGCCTTTGCCGTGGCGGCTGGTCCAGGCTCCTTTACCGGCTTGAGAATTGGAATCTCCGCTGTAAAGGCAATGGCCTTTGCAGCGGAAAAACCCGCTGCCGGAGTGTCTACGCTGCTGGCGCTGGCCTATAATCTTGTGGGGACAAGGGGGATTATCTGTCCGGCCATGGATGCCCGTTGCGGGCAGGTGTATACCGCCGTTTTCCGGGGGACGGAAACTTCCCTGGAACGGTTGATAGAGGATGAGGCCGTGCCGGTCGAGCAGATTTTTTCCCAGTTGGAAGAAATAAGCCGGGCTGAAAAGCTCCCCGTTTGGTTTGTGGGAGACGGCGCGGAGCTTTGCTTTAGGCGCTGGGAGAGCGAAAGGCCGGAGTTCGACGCGTTTCTGGCCCCCGCCGCCAGGCGGTTTGCCCATGCGTCCAGCGCGGCCCTTGCCGCCGAACAGCAAAAGGAGCTGTTCCGCCCGGCGGTGGAGCTGAACCCGGTGTATCTGAGGCTGCCCCAGGCAGAACGAGAATATCAGGCAAAATTACAGCAAAAATAATGTGTGTTTCACAATTAGGAGGTAGAACTATGATAGCGATTGCAAGCGACCACGCGGGGTATCCCTTAAAGGAAGCGGTCAAGGCCCATCTGGAGGAAAGGGGCCTGCCTTATAAGGACTTTGGTTCCTTCAATGGGGAGTCCTGCGACTATCCCATGCAGGCAAAAGCTGCCTGCGAAGCGGTTACGGCTGGAGAATGTGACAAGGCCCTGCTGTTCTGCGGGACGGGAATCGGCATCTCCATGGCCGCCAATAAGGTGAAGGGCATCCGCGCTGCCTGCTGCTCCGATTATTTCAGCGCGAAATATACCCGCCTCCATAACGATGCCAACGTCCTCTGCATGGGGGCCAGGGTGATTGGGCCGGGGGCTGCCATTGAGCTGGTGGATGTTTTCCTGGATACTGCCTTTGAAGGGGGACGCCATGCCCGCAGGGTCAACCAGATTGCCGAAATTGAGGCGGAATACTGCGGAAAATAGGGGTGTGAGGGAGTGACAAAATGGAAAAGAGATTTGAAAAAATTTATAGCCAGGGAATGGTCGAGGTCACAGAAATTTGGGTTGACAGGGAAACCGGTGTGAACTATATATTCCATAAGGATGGAACGGCGGCGGGTTTTACTCCACTGCTGGATCAGGACGGAAAACCTGTTGTGACAAAGTAAACCAAACACAATACCAATTCCGAAAGGGGAGACACCCAGATGGAGCCATCTGTTTTCCAGGGCAGCTATCCGGTGATTCGGAAGACTGCCTGCGCAAAGCAAACCTTTGATTTTATTGTCCACTGCCCGGACATCGCAAAAACGGCTCAGGCAGGGCAATTTGTACATGTAAAGTCACCTAACTTTACGCTTAGGAGGCCCATTTCCATCTGTCAGATCGACCGCCAAAAGGGCAACATCCGCCTGGTGATGGAAGTCCGGGGGGAGGGCACCGCCCAGATTGCCCAAACTCCCGAAAGCGGGCTGCTGGATGTGATGGGGCCGCTGGGACATGGCTTTCAGCTTTTGGATTTCCCTGCAACCGCCATTGCCGTCGGCGGGGGAATCGGGGTGCCGCCTATGCTGGAAACCGCCGCCCATTACGGGAAAAACGCGGTGGCAATTCTGGGCTTCCGCTCTGCCTCTGCTGTCATACTGGAGGAGGACTTCCAAAGGGAAGGCTGTCAGGTGGACCTCTGCACCGACGACGGTACCAAGGGAAAAAAGGGCTTTGTCACCCAGGCGCTGAAGGAGCGTTTGGAGCAGTCCAAGCCCAGCATCATTTACGCCTGCGGTCCTCTGCCCATGCTGAAAGGCGTGGCGGTCCTGGCTAAGGAGTACGGGGTTCGCTGCCAGGTCTCCATGGAGGAGCGGATGGGCTGCGGTATTGGCGCATGCCTGGTCTGCGCCTGCAAAACCAAAAAGCCTAACGGGGAGGAAGGGTTCAGCCATGTCTGCAAAAACGGCCCTGTGTTTGAGGCGGAGGAGGTTGTGTTTTAATGGCAAAGTTAAATGTAACCCTCTGCGGGGTGGAGCTTAAAAATCCGGTGATTGCCGCCTCCGGCTGTTTCGGATTCGGGCAGGAGTACGCGAAAATGTATCCCGCCTCTGTTTTCGGGGGGATTTCTTTAAAGGGGATGACCTTTGAGGAACGGCAGGGCAACCCGCCGCCCCGCATTGCGGAAACCCCCTCCGGGATGCTCAACAGCGTGGGCCTGCAAAATCCGGGGGTGGAGGCTTTTCTGAATCACGAGCTCCCCGCCCTGAAGGGGGTGGATACCGTACTTATCGCCAACGCCGCCGGAAGCACCGTGGAAAGCTATGTGGCGCTGGTGGAGCGGCTTTCTGATTCCGATGTGGACATGATAGAGCTGAACATCTCCTGCCCCAACGTCAAACAGGGGGGCGCAGCCTTTGGCGTTACCTGCGAGGGAGCGGCCTCGGTGGTGAAGGCGGTGCGGAGGGTCTGCAAAAAGCCGCTGATTGTCAAGCTTTCCCCCAACGTCACCGATATCGCCGCCATTGCCCAGGCGGTGGAGGCGGAAGGCGCGGACGCCATTTCCCTAATCAACACCCTGCTGGGGATGCGGATTGACATTAAAACCCGCCGCCCGGTGCTGAAAAACAACGTGGGCGGGCTGTCCGGCCCGGCGGTGTTCCCCATCGCCGTGCGGATGGTGTGGCAGGTGGCCAACCGGGTCAAGGTCCCGGTGATAGGGCTTGGCGGCATTGAAAAATGGCAGGACGCCGTCGAAATGATGATGGCAGGGGCTAGCGCGGTCCAGATCGGGGCGGCGATGTTCTATGACCCTTATGCGCCCATCAAGATTGTGGACGGGATGAACCAGTGGCTGGACGAGCAGGGGATTGCCGATGTCAACGAGATTGTGGGTACGGTTCAGCCGTGGTAAAACAGGTATGCAAAAGGTTTTGACACTCAGAGGAGCTTCCGCCGGAAATTCCTCTGAGTTTGTCTACAAGTAAAAATAGTCAATGAAACCGAATGTTAGTAGGAGAGTTGTACAGATGCGGGTAATAGATTATGATAGTTGCGGCCAACAAGAGTATTGGCTGAACGAAATAAAGAAAAGCGACTGGAGGGCAGGACAGTATCTATACAAATTGTTAAGGGAAAATAGGTTCAGGGATGCTGTGGGAGAAAAGTCAAAGGTGCTTATGCTTGTGGATGAAGACAAACTGGTTTCGTTTTGTACCTATGCAGAAAGGGACGATATCCAGCCGGCCGCGCTGTCTCCGTGGATGGGCTTTGTATATACCTTTCCTCAATATCGGGGACACCGTTATGTCGGGAATTTGTTCCAAGAAATTGAGAAACTCGCTAAGGCTGAAAATGTGCGGGAGTTTTATATATCAACCAACCATACTGGATTATATGAAAAGTATGGTTGTGAATTTTACCAAATGATGAATGATATGAACGGGGAGCCTTCCAGGGTTTACAGGAAGCGTGTAGAGGAATCACGATTATGGTGAATATCAATTACAAAATAGAAGCAATAGACCTACTGCTCCAGGAGGACTGCATCCTGTCCCGTATGTATCCTTTGATTCCCTATAAGCACACCCTGATAGGGCATTTTCAGACGACGGACTGTCAGACCAAGGAGGATTGCTTGAAGCTTTCGGATGACGCCCTGCTTTCCGCCGGTCTGCCCGACCTGGACACCGCAAAGCTTTTTAAGAAATTTTTGGTGATGTACGATATCAAGCCCCAGAAGCTGAAGGAAATAGACGCAGTCTGCAAAACCCCGGAGGAGGCGGAATCGTTCCGGGAACTGTACCATCTGCCCGGCGTCAAGCGGGTGAGGGCGGAGCTCTATTACCGGTCCGGCTTCCGGTCCCTCAGGGAGATTGCCGATGCTTCCCCGGAGGATATCATCGCAAGGACGGCGGAGACCATCAAAAGCCAGAATCTGGATTGCATCGTCCCGCTGAAAAAGGAAGTCAAAACCCATATAGCCGTCGCAAAGGCGTTTACATATTACCGCGCGGATTGACGCCGTGCTATTATTTCGCTCTGCCGCAGGCAAAGCCCGATTCTGGGAGGAACAACCTTTGGAGAAAACCATATTGTACTTAATCCGCCATGGGGAAGCCCTGGGCAATATCAACCGCCGCTTCCAGGGTAGCACCGACGCGCCCCTGACCGACCGGGGCAGGCAGCAGACCAGATGTCTGGAAAACCGGTTCCGGGACGTCCCGGTGGATGTTATCTATTCCAGCCCCCTGCAAAGGGCCTACGATACCGCTATGGCGGTCAGCCGGGCAACCGGCTGTTCGCCCATCCTGATTGAGCCGAGATTGACCGAAATCAACGGCGGCGAGGTGGAGGGGATGCTCTGGGACGAGTTCCCCAAGCGGTTCCCGGAGGAGTTCGACAACTGGGTCAACAACCCGGCCCGGTTCCGCGCCCCCCACGGCGAAACCATGGAGGAGGTCTACAAGCGGGTACGGGAGGGGATTCTGCATATTTTAAGACAAAATCCCGACAAGCGGATTGCCGCCGCAACCCACGGCTGTGCCATTCGGAATGCCCTGTGCTTTCTGCTGGGCTACCCCATCGAGGAGATGAACCGGGTGCCGCTGGCGGAAAATACGGCGGTCAGTGCCTTTGAGATAACGGGGGAAAAGATCGTCCCCCTCTACCTCAACGACAAGAGCCACATCCCGGAAAACCTGCGGATGATACGGCTTTGGGAGGACAAGAGCGCAAAGGGAGGGGCAGATCAATGAAGATTATGGCCGTTGACTTCGGCGATGCCAGGACCGGGCTGGCAGTCTGCGACAAGGGCGAATTCTTAGCTTCACCGGCTGGGGTGATTCACGAGACAGAGATGTCCCGGACCGTGGAAAAGACCGCCGCCGCCGTCCGGGAGGCTGGGGTGCAGGAGGTTGTGGTGGGCTATCCTGTGAACATGAACGGAACCATAGGGGAGAGGGCCCAGAAGTGCCAGCTGTTCGCGGAGCAGCTCAGGCAGGCCATTGAGGTTCCCGTCCGGCTGTGGGACGAGCGTTCCACAACTGTTTCCGCCCACAACTACCTGAACGAAACCAACACGCGGGGCAAAAAGCGGAAAAATGTGGTGGACGCGGTGGCGGCGACGATCATTTTGGAAAATTACCTGGCTTATCGAAAGAACCATTCCGATGCCAACCTTTGATTCAGATTCTAAAAAGCGGGCATATATTTCGCTAAAGAAAACTTTAACGAAATATATGCCCGCTTTTTGCAATGAACAAATTACGCGTTCTGAGAAGAGTCGTCAGATCCTCCCGGTTCAGTGCGGCTGGATTCATTCTCTGTCCTTTTATCGGGGGACTTTTGGCCCAGCAGCTCATGCACCCCCATCGCCAGCAGAAAGATACCGAAGGCCCTCCGCAGCCAGCCTACATCCATGATATTGGATATCCAACACCCCAAAAGCACCCCCGGCAGCCCGCAGAGGATCACCCACAAAATCCGCTTCCACGCTACCAGCTTGTTTTTGGTGTGGAACCACAGGGACAGCGCCGCCACCGGCAGGAACAGCAGCAGATTGATCCCCTGGGCCTGCTGCTGGGGAATGTCGGTGAGGAGGGCAAAGTACAGCATCAGCACCGTCCCGCCCCCAAGCCCCAGGGCCGCGCAGACCGCCGAGAAAAAGGACGCGATTATAATTGTTATCATCAGCCAGTCACCATCCGTATCCCGCCGTAAATCATCAGAAGGCCGAATATCCGGCGCAGCCATTTGGTGGAGATTTTCGGCATCAGCAGGGCCCCTGCGGCGCTCCCGGCCAGGGCGCCGGGAAGGTAGGGGAGGGCATCGCCGATGGTCATGGAGCCCCGGTGTAGATAAAGCGCTGTGCTGACAAGGGACAGCGCCATCAGCAGCGCCACGGAGGAGGCATGGCTTTCCTTCTCATCCAGCCCGCCGGAGCGCAGGAAGGGGACGGCCACCATTCCTCCCCCTGCGCCGAAAAGGCCGTTGAGAATGCCGGTGAAGAAGCCCCCGGCCAAGGGAAGGCATTTTTTCAGTTTGCCGGTAGTTGGGTTGGTTTCATTCATGGAAGGGAACAACCTCCAAAGTTTAAGGATAAGAATAGGGTGCCTGATTTTTGGGGAGATATACGGAAAGGGATGCCCAAAAAAGGCTGAAAAGCAAAAAGCTCTGCTCCGCCAAAAGGCGAAGCAGAGCCATTTTTACCGAGATTCCCGCCATGCCGTCACGCGGCTGCTTAAAACCCGTCAATGACAGGTGGATGCCCTCCCCAGGTGTTCACGCTCCCTTCGTCCGGCTAGGCCGGGAGGTCTGCAATCCGTCCGGGAGTATATCAGAGCTTCCTTTTAAATAAGTGTTGGATTATAATGGGCCGCATTTACTCGAACACAGCAGGAATCATGGATCAGGAATGAAAAGCAAAGTATCTGCCAACCATATTGTTGCCCGCGGACAGGCGGCTCAGTCTGGAAACTTTTCCAAACGCCGGGCGGCTCCCGCGGTTTCTATCATGGGGGTTACTCGTCCCCCGAATCCTCTACAATATCGTAGAATTCCTCCAGGCGGCTGACAAATATGGCGGAAATCCGGTTGAATTCCTCGTCGTCCTCGATGGGGGAGTAATAAAAATCTCCGTCCTCCCCATCGCCCTCCTCGTCGTCAACGGCCTTGAGAATCATCAGGTCCCCGTCGTTCTCCAGGTCATCCTCCGCGTCCGGCGTATAGGGGATAATGGCGATGTAGTGCCCCTCGTCGCAATCGTAGGAGTCCAGAATCTCAAATTCGTATTCCTTTCCGTCGTCGTCTATCAGGCTGATCAGATCAGGGGCAAGATCACTTTCCTCCATGGAATCATCCATGATCTCACGGTCAAAATCTTTTTCGGACATTGGGATAACCTCCATTTCAGTCCACCCAGGCAACGGTTCTGCCCCCCGTTTCCCGGTTGTATTCCTTAGGACATTTATATATTAAAACAAAAAATCCATTTCGTCAATGCTATTTTATAAATCTGGATAAAATATTTTTTCCTTGGCAGGATTTTGTGAAAAATATGCAAGAAAACCTGGGAAAAGACATTTATTTCCTGGACGAAATGTGATATACTGGTGACGGATTGTTTCAATGCCTTCCGACAGGTCCGGATTTTTCCGGGAGGAACGGAAATGCTGATAGGGGAGAGTGGTGTCCATATGAATTACGGCGTCATCGACATAGGTTCCAATACCATCCGCCTTGTGGCGTACCGCTGTACATCGGATGGGGCGGGGAGGTACCGGCTGGAAAAGCTGTTCAGCGGGAAGGAAACCGCAGGGCTGGCCGGTTATGTGGAAAACCGGGCGCTGAACAAAAGGGGAATCGAAAAGGCCGTCGCTGTCCTGAAGGGCTTTGGGAATACGCTGAAAAACCTGGGCATCCGGGAGAGCTTTGCCTTTGCCACCGCCTCCCTGCGCAATGTGGCCAACACCCAGGAGGCTGTGGCACAAATCAACCGGGAAACCGGTTTTGCGGTTGACGTCCTCTCCGGAGAGGAGGAGGCCCAGCTGGACTTTGCGGGGGCCTCCTATGGGATGCCCATGGACAAAGGCGTTATGCTGGACATCGGGGGCGGGAGCACGGAGATCGTCCTGTTCCGGGAGCGGCGGGCGATGGAGGCTGTCAGCCTGCCCTTCGGCTCCCTGAGCCTGTTCCGCCGGTATGTGTTCGGGCTGCTCCCCACCGGGGAGGAATACCGGGAAATCTGTCACCGGGTGCAGGAGTCGCTGGAGGTTTCCGGGCTCCTTCCCTCTCCGGAGACAGGGGAGGTCATTTGCGGCATCGGCGGGACCATCCGGGCCTGCGCCAGACTGATGGAGGATTCCATGGCGGATGGGGCGTTTCCGATGGGGCAGATAGAACAGCTTTTGGAGGAGCTGTCCCATTCGGAAAAGAAGGCGCTGGATTCCATTCTCCGCGCTGCCCCGGAACGGGTACACACGGTGATTCCCGGAGCGGCGGTGCTCCGGACGGCGGCGGAATACTTTGGCTGCAAGACCGTCTGGGTAAGTGAATGGGGCGTGAGGGAAGGATATCTGCTGGAAAAGGTTTTGGGGGCTGCCCCTTTATCATAAGAGTTAAACAAGCATTGAAGATTGTTTGCGCAGCACCCGCGTCAGGAGCTGCCGGAGGGAGGAACAAACCGTGGCGCAGAATCAGGGAATTGACATCACCTATACGCAAAACCGAGAGCTTTCCTGGCTGAAGTTCAACGAACGGGTGCTGGAGGAGGCGGCGGACCCCATGGTTCCGCTCTACGAAAGGCTGAAGTTCGTGTCGATTTTTACCAGCAACCTGGACGAATTTTTCATGATCCGGGTGGGAAGCATCGGAGACCTTGCCCTTGTGCGCAAGGACGACATAGATAATAAAACCGGGGAAACCCCTGCCCAGCAGTTGGAGGATATTTTCCGGGAAATGCCGCGGCTGTACGCCAAGCGGGACATGGTTTTCAGTCGGGTAGAGGGGATGCTGCGGGAGTATGGCATCTGCAACCTGGAAATAAAAGAGCTTGCCAAACCGGAGAAGAAATTCCTGGAAAAATATTACCAGCAGGAGATACAGCCCATATTATCCCCACAAATTATCGACCGCCACCATCCTTTTCCCCATTTTGAGAATATGCAGTTGTATGTCCTCCTGGTTTTAAGTAAAAAGAAAGAAAAGGAGAAGGAAAAACCGGTTATTGCCGTGATACCGGTGCCGGATACCCTCCCGAAAACCGTTGCCCTGCCGGGCAGCGCGGTTCGTTATGTCCTTGTGGAAAAATTGGTTTCTGAGTTTGCGGATAAGGAGTTTGAAAAGTATTCTGTAATTGGGAAATCTATCATCACTGTCACACGCAACGGCGATTTGTCTTTGGACGAAAACGACGACCAGTTTGACACGGAAGAAGACTACCGCCAGCACATGAAAAAAGTGCTGAAAAAGCGGAAACGCCTTTCCCCCGTCCGTTTGGAGCACCAGGGGCAGCTCCACCCGGTCCTGCTCCAACGGCTCCTGGAACAGCTTCAAATTAAGCCGAACCAGGTCTATGAAAGCAAAGCCCCTTTGAATATGTCCTATATTTTCGGGCTTCAGGAACAGTTTTCCGTATTGTCCAGCGGGGCGCGGCAGAAGATTACATATCCGCCTTTTGCCCCCCAGCCCAGCGCCTATGTTGTCAAAGGGGAACCCATGCTCCGGCAGTTGCAGCGGGGGGATGTCCTTCTCAGCTTCCCCTATGAGCAGATGGATCCTTTCCTGAACCTGCTGAAAGAATCCGCCTCTGACCCGGAAGTGATTTCCATCCGCGTGACCATTTACCGGCTTGCCAGCAGCTCCCGCATGGCGGATTACCTGGTGGAAGCCGCCGAAAACGGCAAGGATATCACTGTTTTGATGGAACTGCGCGCCCGGTTCGACGAACAGAACAACATCCGCTGGGCAGAGGTCTTTGAAAACGCGGGGTGCAAGGTCATTTATGGATTTGAAAACTTTAAGGTTCACTCTAAAATCTGCCAGATTACCAGAAGAAGCGCGGCTGGCGGGGTGGAGCATATTACCCAGATCGGAACCGGCAACTATAACGAGAAAACTGCCCGTCTGTATACTGACCTCAGCCTGATTACGATGAACCAGAAAATAGGGGAGGACGCGGCGCTGTTTTTCCGCAATATGTCCATCTCTAATTTGGAGGAGGATTATGAACATCTTTTAGTGTCCCCCCACTGCCTGAAACCAGGGCTGATCCGGCTGATCGACCGGGAAATTCAAAAGGCAAAAGGCGGAGGAAACGGTCGCATCCTAATGAAAATGAATTCCCTCACCGACAGGGATATGATCGACAAGCTGGCGGAAGCGTCCCAGGCGGGGGTCAAAATTGAGCTTTTAATCCGCGGGATCTGCTGCCTGCGTCCCGGTGTGGCAGGGAAAACCGAAAATATTACTGTCCGCAGCATTGTGGGGCGGTTCTTGGAACATTCCCGTATCTTCTGCTTTGGAGAGGGGGACGATCTGGAAATGTTTATAGGTTCTGCGGATTTAATGACGCGGAATACCATCCGGCGGGTGGAGATCGCCTGTCCGGTGTACAGCCCTGAGATACGGCAGAGAATTGCAGGGATGCTGGAAATTTACTGGAAGGACAATGAAAAGGCCCGCCTCCTGCAAAGCGACGGGAGCTATCTCCGGGTGGAAAACTCCGGCGGTGCAAGCGTGGACGCCCAGGCTGTATTTATGGAACAAGCCATAGAGAACGCCGAAAAGGTGAAAGTTTACCAGCCACAGGCTGAATCGGTCAGGAAAAAGGAGACATCCTTTGGGGAGAAGATTACCCGCCAATGGAAACGCCTTTTTTCAGGGAGAAAGGAACAATGAAAAACATATTATAATTGCAGGTGTTCCCCGCGCAGGGAAAAGCACAGTTTCACAAATGATTTCAAAAATATATGGTTATCAGCATATCAGTATGGATTCGATCATTGCCGGGTTTGAAAAGGCATTTCCTGAAACGGGAATCAATTCGGAGGCGGAAGGGGTTCCATGGCAGGAAAACCTGTGTAAAATCAGCTCAAAAATCGCGCCTTTTCTCCGCGCCATGATGGACAGCGGGGAGTATGACGAGCTTGATTATGGGATGGTTATTGATATATTCCAGCTTTTGCCTGGGGATTACATCAAATATATAGATACATCTGTGTGTGATATTTATTATTTCATCACTTCCGACGTTTCCCCAAAGGAGAGGTTTGAACTTCTCAAAAAATACGACACGCCAAAGGATTACACATTTTACAAGCCGGATTGGGAGAATATGGACGGGTGTTCGGATATTGTACAGGTAAGCAGGTTTTACCGGGAGCAGTGTATCCAATACGGGCTTCCATATTTTGAAACGTCGAAGAACAGAAATGCCATCCTTGAAACATTTGTAAAATCATTTTCCTGGACAGCGGAAATTTGACGGGAGGTTTGTCTTATGACAGCGAGGCAGGTGATTGACCTTTGCCTTTCCCATAAAGGCGCATATCTGGATTATCCCTTCGGCCCGGAGAGCACCATCGTCAAGGTGGGAAAAACCGCAGAGAAACCCGGCCGGATTTTCGCCCAGGTATTTGTTTTAAAGGGTAAGGATACCGTTACCCTCAACTGTGAGAGGATGACAGGAGAGTTTTACCGCCAGCTTTACCCCGGCGTGGTGGTGAGGGGATATCACTGCCCGCCGGTTCAGCAGCCTTATTTTAACACGTTTCCCCTGGATGGCAAGGTTCCTGATGATATGATAGCGGAAATGATTGAACACAGCTATCAAACGGTAGTGGGGAAGCTGCCGAAATATATCCAAAAGACATTGATGTAAAGAAGGCTTGGAAAATGCCAAGAAAAATGAAATCCCTGTCAGCGTTCAGCTTGGCGGCAGCGGTTTTGATGGTTGCGCTGTTCCAACTTTTCCATGTGGGCTTTTTCCTGAGCTTGTCTATCACCTTTGGTACAATCGCTTATCATTTGGGGGTCAGACTGCTTATAGGCTGGATATTCAATATTACAATGAAAAACCAGGCGGACTGCACCAGAAAATGGTTTCAAATCCGCCCTTGGGAAAAGAAGTTGTACCAATTCTTAAAAGTGAAGCAGTGGAAGGATAAAATGCCCATTTACAGTCCGTCGTCCTTTTCGGCGAAAGAACACACCTGGGATGAAATCGCTCAGGCGATGTGCCAATCAGAGCTGGTGCATGAAACGAATTTGGTATTCAGCTTCCTTCCCCTTATTGCGTCTATATGGTTTGGGTCGTTTTCTGTTTTCCTGTTGACTTCCATAGGCGGGGCGGCGTTTGACCTCATGTTTGTGATGATGCAGAGGTATAACCGTCCCCGCGTTCTGAAATTGGTTGGGAGAAAGGAAAAAGCTGACGGAAAAAGTCTCCAAAGCACCTTTTACCAATTGAAATACTATGTCACCGAAAGCTTCTATGAACACATTGTCGCTGAAAAATATACGGTTTTACAGTCTGCGGACAGATGTCTGACAGAGTTTTGGAGACAGCTTTCCGAAAGGAACATGGAAACACTGGCTGTATACAGCACGCTTTTTTCCAGGGTGGCCTTTCATGCACCGGAGGAACTGAGACATTTTCAGAAGGAGCTAAATGAAATGAACCGCTTATTTACCTCTAAAATATATCATGGGCTTTCGGCGGATGAGCTGGAAGAGCTGCTGGATGATATTGATTTCATTAATCGGAAAAACGTTTAAAGAGGTGTGTCTGGGATGAGCATTTCAATAAGAGTTTTAAAAAATGCAGATGAATTTTCATAAGAGGAGATGTTAAATAGTGTCCAACAGGCGGCTAATGCCAATATTTACTGTATCCATTTAGAAACAGTTACCTATGGATTGATGATACAGATTGGTTTTATTCTGCAAAAGATATGATATGGTTGAGCAGTCAACCATATAATCCGGCATGGGCGTATAAAAAGCTCACAACAGCTTAACCATTGCAATTAGGAGGAAACGGGAAAAATGTGGACGATTTTACATAAAAAGGTATTTCCCCCTCTGTTTTTACTGCTTTTCTTATTGGCTGGTTGCGCTGCCCTTTGAAGGATATCTTCCTGCCGCAGTTGGTTTTTTGATTGTTGGTACAGGGATGGGGCCGGTCTATCCGGCAATCCAGCACATGGCCCCTGACAATTTCGGGAAAAAATACAACGCGGCAGTAATCGGGCTGCAAATGGCTTCCGCTTACCTTGGCAGCACCTTTATGCCGACAGTGTTTGGCAAACTCCAACAGGCTGTTGGCATATGGATTATGCCGCAGTATTTGATGCTGTTTGCTTTTTTGAACGTCGTTTTTTTGGAATGGTCGTATCGGAAAATCAGCAAGGAGGGAAGACATGCCTGAACTGCCAAACGTAAAATTGCTTATTTGGGATCTCCTGCCATCAGCCGGTGCTCTATCCTTTCTTCGATTTCTTCAAGGGTGTAAGAACTGGCGTCAAAACCGTCTAAAATATTGGCCTCCAAATGGAAAAGATAAGTTTTATTGGCTTTTGGCTGGATCGTCAGGTTGCAGTTAAGCTGGCCAATGCTGTTGAGAAGGTCTAAAATCTGTTCCGCATAAGTTCTGGTGTCCAGATTGTCCTCAAAGCGCAGTACCATCCTGACATATGCACCGCTTTCTGACAAATATGTATCCAGTCCGTCGTCGGCTGTCCATTTCCGTGCTGTTCCAGGCATTTCTAGGGAAATGCGCTGGTCGAGGATGTAATCTTTGGTTTTGCAGAATTCCAAAACAGGCGCTTCCGCCTCATCCTTGAAGAAGTACACAGCATAACTGTCCCGGACATCCCGGTACTTCGTCTGGGAAACAAGGGCGGTTGTCACCTGTTCCGGCGCGTCTTTTGGGGCAACGTCGCAGGTGTAGGAGGCTCCGGCAAAGGGCCCGTAATTTACCAGGTCTTCATCCCCAGCAACAATGAATTCCATCCCATACTTTTCCTGCATCTGTTCCAGCAGGTAGGTTCGCGCAGAATCCAGGTTGTTTTCAAAAGGGCCGCCGTGGTATTCTGCGTTTTTCAGGTCGTCGAGGGCCCGCATAACATCGTCGCCGTATTCTTCACTGAACGCATCCAAAGCGCCGGCAGCCTTGCCCAGCGCCCACTCCGTCACCTTTCCGCCAGGCGGGGGCTTGTTCATGTCGCAACCGGACAACGGGAGCAGGGATAAACATAACAAGATAAAGATGAAAAGCTCCAGGTTTCGTTTCATGCCAAACCTCCTAAGATTTCTGTAATCCCAAATAGAACGGCCTTGCCGGAGATTTTTACCCTGTCCTTTTTCAGTTCCGCGTATAATATGCCCGTTCTTTCCGAAGCCTGGAAAGCTGTAATTGTGTTTTTGTGCAGTTCTGCTGCCCAATAGGGGACAATCATACAATGGGTGGAACCTGTTACGGGGTCTTCCGGGACGTTCAGCTCCGGCGCAAACACGCGGGAAACACAATCGTATTCCCTGCCTTTCGCTGTAATGGCAATACTTAACCCATCCAATTCCTTCATCGCGGCAAAATTGGGTTTCAGATGGACAACTTCATCCTCGCTGCTGAGAACCATTAGCAAATCCCTATCAAGGTATGCGGCAATAGGGCGCACTCCCAGGGCATCGGCCATTTTATCTGTCACCTCTATCTGGTTCAGTTGATACCTTGGAAAATACATTTCAATAAAATCCCCCGCAAAGTTTGCCGTCATTTCCCCTGATAAAGTCTGGAATTTGATTTCCGGGCATCCCGGCTCAATAAAGCGGGAGATTACATAAGCTGCCGCCAATGTCCCATGGCCGCAGAAGTCTATTTCATTTTCAGGCGTAAACCACCGCAGGCGGTAAAAGCCTTTCTCCTTTACGGTAAAGGCGGTTTCGGAAAACTGGTTTTCCTTGGCGATATTCTGCATTGTTTGGGCATCCAGCCATTTATCAGGGACACATACAGCAGCAGTATTTCCCTTAAAGACTTTATCTGTGAACGCATCTACAATATATTGTTTCAAATCCGTTCCCTCCAAAGTTTCAGCTTATTCATTCCCGGCAGGGAAGTCATGCTCTGAAATAATCCTGCCGTTTTCAACATCCTTTATTGTCACGTGGACTGACCATTCATCACTGGGTACGCCGCAGAAAATCTGATACATCCTCATATATACAGACGCATTTACTCTTATATAAAAGGAATTCGCCGGCTCCGAAGCGTTGTATAATTCTTTATCAACCAACACAGTCAGCGACCAGGGGATTCCATGCTCGTCAACGTCGGAATATTCGGCGCTTTTGATGTATTCCGCTGAGTAAGCACTGGCTGTGTCGTCGATGAATCTGCCAAATAGGTAGATTTTTTCTTTTGCCTGCTGGAATTGATCCGGGGTGAATGTATAATTAAAGCTCCCGTCCTCGTTAGCGGTGACATCTGTCCAAAAGTCGGATTCTTTGGTTGTACTCCCGATTGGCAGTGTTAGGACAATATAACCACCCTCATTGATTGGAGGGGTGTATGTATTTGTTGGTTTGTCCATACTGCTGGATGGATTGACTGCACAGCCTGCCAGTAAGATGAACAGGGGAAGAAATGTCAGAACCAATACAACGTTTCTAAGAAAAGGGGTTTTCTGTTTCATCTATATAATCTCCATTTCATTTCCTGTACAACAATCATTATAACGATTTTTAAATTGTAATTCAAGGAGGGACTTCATACAGAAATTAAAAACAGCTTAAACAGTCAGACGCAGAGCCAGCAGACACATTTATTTTGTGTGCTGCTGACTCTGCGCCTGTTTTATCCTTGGATTCTATTTTCCTTCGCCGCCGTTTTCCCTGTGCAGGATGAAGCTGCTGAGAATTCCAATTCCCCCCAAAACGGTACACCATTTCGATGAAAACACAATTCCCGCTGCGGTCAAACCCGTTCCAACAACAAAATTGCATATTCCAGCGGCGTTTAACGACCTTTTACCAGGATTGGGGAGTTTTACGGAAACGCCTAACGCCTCGTTCATCTTTTCGCAGGCGCGGTTTACTTCTTTAATCATTTTCATCCTCCTAAAATAACAGTTGTAACCCGTGGTTGGCGATAAGCAGCAGGCCAACACACAGAAAAACCCATGGCAATATATTATTCCGTTCTTTCTTTTTATTGAGAAACAGGAAAAGCAGACCTGCGCCAACAAAACAAATCCCGGCAATCAGGGAAAAAATAGATATCATCTGCATTGTTCCAGGGCTGGGGACAGGGATAAAACTTGGAATTGCAAAAATCATACTTCCGCCGCCTTTCTTCTAACTGCGTAAATCAGATGAAACCATCCTGTGTATTGCCATAGCGGAAAAAACAGCCCCGATAACGCCTAAAATAATTGCTGCGACAGGGTTTGCTATCAGCCCGGCGCTGTTCCCCTGTGAATTGGCGGCAGCGGCGGCAATGGCAACAGATGAGACAATGGCTGCAATTGTTGAATTTTTTATCAAGCCGATGTATAAGGGGAGGAGCCCTAATAAAACAGACGAGATGGCTGTCACTGCCTGAACCAGCGGGTTTCCAAAGCGGAAAGTGATAAATGCCAGATATTTACCTGCCCAAAAGATGCAGGCAGCCTGAAAAATATTGGACAGCCCATGAAACAGCAGCATAGCACCGCATATTAAAAGGAGTTTTCCCAGAATCAGCTTTGTACAGTTGACAGGGTATGTGAAAAGCAGGCTGATAGTTTTGTTCCTGTATTCTTCAATGATAAAGATGGAAATCAATACAGCCTCCCAAACAATTAAAACGGCGCGCATAAGCATAACAGCCAGTGTCAGGGTATCCAACTGTACCGGGGGAAGACTGGTTAATGCGGAAGCGTCCCCGTTTGCAGCCAAGAGGGATGAAGTAAAGATGCTTAGCAGAAAGACAATCATGTTCGCTGCCAGCAGCCCGGCAAAATGGGATTTTAAAGGGAATTTTTTGATTTCAAGATAAATGAGCGTCCTCAATTTTTTCGTGTCCTCCCAATAAATTCAGGTAATAGGTTTCCAGGCTTGTACCCTGGGTGCGGATATCCTCCATTGATATTTCCGCCAGCATGGCCCCATGGTCTATAATGCCGATGGTATCCGCAATCTTGGCCAATTCGTCAAGGATATGGCTGGATATTAAAATACTTGTATGGCACTCCCGGTTGACGCGCCGCAAAAGCTCCCGCACTTCAATAATCCCCTGTGGATCCAGGCCGTTGATTGGTTCATCCAGGATCAACAGTTCCGGCCCTGTCAGAAATGCCCTTGCAAGGGCAAGCCGCTGCCGCATACCCAGGGAAAAATGGCTTACTGCTTTGCTGCCTGTCTCTGAAAGCCCCAGCAGTGATAACGTTCCGGCAATTTTTTCACTGCCGCAGCCCATGTATTTACAATGAAGCTCCAAATTTTCGTAAGCGCTTAGATGGCTGTAAAAGACAGGGCTTTCAATGATACTGCCGATACGGGAAAAAACAGGGTTGTTCCGTTTTTGGATCGTTTCGCCCAACAGGCAGACTGTCCCGGAATCCGGGAACATGATGTGGTACATTGCTTTCATCAGCGAAGTTTTCCCTGCGCCGTTTGCGCCTAAAAAGCCGTAAATCTCGCCCTGCTTTACCTTCATGGAAATATCTTTCAGAATGGGGACTCCGTCAATGGATTTTGATAAATGCCGGACTTCAATGGAATAGGTCATTTATTTGTCTCCTTTTCGTCCGCTGTTATCAACTGCCTTTTTAATATAAATGTTGTTTTTTGCGCGATCCCTATCAGGGAATAGGGAGAACCACCTATATATGGACAGGTAAAAGATGTAACCAGCTCCCAGCCGTCCTTTCCCAAGCGGTTCAGCCTTTCGGACAGCAGATTTTCACATTGCCCTGTTTCCTTGCTGTCCATGTTCATGACCTCATACTCAAATTTCATCTTTAAACATCCACCTTTACTCAAAAATATCGGCAGTAAGCTGATCTGCCATAAAGTCAAACACAGACAGATAATCACAAGTGACAGAAAGGGTTTCCTTTGCGCTGATGGTTGAAAGCAGCGCGCTTAAAATCCCATATGCCTGGGGGTCTTCTACTTTCAGCCTGAGCCCGGCGGCGCTAACTGCCTGCCTGAAAATGTCAAAACTGTCAAACTTGATTTTCCTGATGGCTTCATCAGGAAGCTTGGTGATAAAAGCCTGAAAATCCGGCGTGTTGACATTGTACAGGAAGGGTTTGCTGTCGTATTCCCGGAACAGCTCTTTCAGGGATTGGGCAAACCCTTCTCTGGTTTGCTGGTTCCTGTTGGTTTCAAGAAGTTTTTCTGTCAGCCTCCTTTGTATCCTTTCGATGGTTTCGGAAAATAAGTCCTCCTTAGCGGGGTAGAGGGTGTAAAAGGTTCCAATGGAGATTCCCGCTTTTTCACAAAGGGTTTTGATGTTTGTCTTTTTGTAACCCTGTGTGATCCAAAATTCTTCGCACAGGGATTCCAGCCTTTTTCGGATTTCTGCTTTGTCAGTATCCGAAAGCATTGGTTTGGACGGCATTTTTTGTGCCTCCTTTCTATAAAATATTATTTGCGAATATTCATAAAAATTATTCGCAAATAGATAATACCATATCTTATGGATGATGTCAAGGGGCGGTATTCCAAGTTTTGCCGTGTGTAACTTGGAATACCGCCCCTTGACCTGTAAATGCAATTTATTTTTTCGGCTCCCGCCAGTAATTGAGTTTTGGAAGCTGGGCTTCAAAAAAGGCCCGCGCCTGCTCTGGCGGCCATTTGTCATTAGACATATGCCCTACAAGGAAATCTGTCAATTCTTCAAGGCTTGTGTAAACAAATTTTCCGTCTGTATAACACCACTTGCAGTATTCTTCATTGAATGTACCATCAACCTCTTTGCTGATAGAGGAATCGTCCAAGGGCATACCGCAGCATTGGCAAACCAGCTTTCTAGGAGAACCTAAAAGCGTATTGATTGAAATGTCAAAAAATTTTGACAGCAGCTTCAAAGCCTCTGTATTTGGTATTGTTTCACCGGTTTCCCAACGGGATACCGCCTGCCGGGTAACATGGATTTTTTCTGCAAGCTCATCTTGGGATAATCCGCTTTTTGTTCGGAGTTCATGTATAATATTCTTTGTTTCCATATCATTCACCACCTTTAAATATAGTATATCATATTTTGTTGACAGTGAAAAGCAACCTGCTGTTGCTGTAAAGTTACTTTATTCTCTCCAGATAACTACCGGTTTTGCGTTAGAAAATATATCGGTTGATACTAAAAGGGATTTTCCCTGGAACAAATAGCAGATATTGTTGAGGAGACAGTAGACGAAGTAAAGGGCATAGTGACAAAGGAAAAAACTTTATTGTCATAAGTTTAGGGTACAGATTCCTAATTTAATGGTGGAAATGACAAAGTCAGGCGGGAGGCTTTAAAATGGCTTTCCCGCCTATTTCCATTTTATCGGCTTACTTGTGGTTGACGGCAAGCCATAAAATGATATAATAAAGATAAAGATTTCAAAAAGTTGGAAGGTGCAAACATCATGAAAAAACTGCGTCTGTTTTTGGTGTTCCTTTTGATGTTCCTAATGCCGCAGACCGTTCACGCCAACATGGCGGCCCCGGAGGATGCGGACGTCGGATCATCTATCACCTTTGAGCAAAACGAATCTCTTTCGGTGCTGTCAGAGGTATTGGATATTACTGTCCACGGCCCAAAGGCGGATATCAGCGCCGTTTATCAAATGAAAAATACAACCGCTGAAACTGTCTCCACGGCGGCAATGTTCCTTTCTCCCAACATTGAGGCTGGCGGCGTGCAGGTTACCGTCAACGGAAAGGCTGTTCCCTTTACCAAGGAAAGCTATGCTTTAAGTTATGATACGGAAATCAAAACAGATGATTGGCAGTATGCCGTCCTGACAAGTGAAAAAATTGCGGACCACGACGACCAACGGGTAGACGCCGTCAGCTTTGAAATGTCCTTTGCGCCAAATGAGGAATATGAGGTTGTCGTTTCCTATACCTACCGGCTCGGAGGGTATCCGGAGTATGATTTCAATGTAAAGTATGGGAAGATAGAATATTACCTTGCCCCGGCGGCAATGTGGAAGGAGTTCGGCGGATTGACCATCAATCTGAACCTGGACGAGGATATGCCGGTGATCTCAAAATCTAATTTAGAATTTAAAAAGGTCGGCCCACGTACTTACCAATATGTTTCGAATACCCTGCCTGCGGAAAATTTACAGATTTCGATTGACGAAAACTGGTATCAGAATATTTTCAGCACCCTCAGAAGCCCTTATCTGAAAATGACAATTTTTATGTTCCTGCCCTTTATCTTGATTGGCCTGGCGGTTGTCATTTTGATTGTTTGGGTTTTATACAGAAGGAAGAAGAAAAGACCTTAGTTAGAAAGAAGGCAACATGAAAAGATATCAATTAGTCCTGCTTTATCCGATCCTGTTTGCGCTGCTGTCCGGCTGTGGCGCGGATGCTGATGCTTACCTCCAGGTCAGCGGGGAAATGGCCAGACAGAATTCAGAACTCAGCGCAGCTTCCGCTGACAGCGGGGAGACGGTTTCCGGTTCGGCTGCTTCTTCGTCGGAAAAGGAGCTTCAGGGGAGCCTTACAGTCAAAACCTATTGGGACGAGCAGATTGATGTGTACATAGAGGATTTTATCGCCCTGCACCCCGGAGTATCCATTGAACGGGCCGGGGGAGGGGAAGGGATGCTTTCCTTTGACAGCTATATCACCCAGACCTCGGTGGAGCTGATGAGCGGGAACAGCGCCGACATCATCGAAACGGATGGGATGTGCGTGCCCCGGTTGGCGGGGAGCGGGATATTCTGCGACCTGTACCCCTTTATGGATTCCGACCCGGATTTTCATCGGGAGGACTACTATACCAATCTCTTTGAGTCCAAGGAGTGTGAGGGGAAGCTTTATTCTCTGCCATGTGCCTTCAGTTATAATATGCTGTATGCCAGCAAGCCCCTTTTGGAGAAAACGGGACTTGGCCTTCCCCAAACCTTGAACTATAAACAGATGATGGACATCCACCAAATAGTGACAGAGAAAACCGGAGAAGCTCCCAAACTGATGCCCGGCCTGACGCCGTATACCTTTTTCTACTATGAATTTCCGGAGTATTACGACGTTGCCGCAGCCTCCGCCAGCTTTTTGTCGCCTAAATTTATAGAGTACCTGCGCCTGACTAAGCAAAACATCCCTGTCCTTGAGGAATCCGATCTGACAAGGGTGGGGACGGATGATTCGTTTTTGAACAAGGACTATCTGTTCTGCAATTTCGACGTGACCGGTGGTGTGGATATCTTCAATTTTCTGTACGATTTTCAGAATATCCAGGAGCCGGTTCCCATGGTGAGCACATCGGGGAAGGCGTATTTCCGCACCATGCGGGATTATTCCATAGCGGCCAGCAGCTCCAATCAACAGCTTGCCTGGGAATTTCTGAAATTCTATGTCAGCGAAAAGGAGATTCCAACGGATATCCATTCGGACTACGCGGAGAAATACGCCAAGAAGTACAATGTGTTTGTGCCGGTGAACAAAAAGAATTTTATCAATAGCTGCCGGTTTGCGTATCAATATTACCTCCCCATGGCGGAAAAAGAGAGTTTGAAAGCCGGTGATCTGAACGCCGCCGTCGAGGAAGCCATTGAGCGGATGCACGGCTGGAATCAGCAGAGAAACCACGAGGAGGCCGAGGGGGAGATATACGGCGCCCTGAGCGGGGACCTGAGCCTCTACTATGAGCAGAATCTGCTGACAGCGGAGGAAACCGCCGGGAAATTGCAGAATCGAATGACCATTTTTTTGAAGGAGTAACCGCAGATGAAGCCGCTTCGTTTTGTTTGCTGTGCCGGAGCTTTGTTCTTTGCCTTTATGGCAGGAATCACTGCGTATGCCATAAACAGCAGCTACCGTCAACTGACGGAGGTGGAGCTTTCCTTTGCCCAAAGGGTGGAAAATGACAGATACGCCGTCCCCAGGTCCGCCGTTTATACGGACCAAAAGGGGAGAAGCTGGCTTTTCCTCGTCCTGGAGCAGGAGGGGGCATGGGGAAAGGAATATGTCTGCAAAAAGGTCTATCTGCCCTATGCAGAGCCTGACCAGGGGCAGGAAAGGGTTATTGTTTCGGAGCGGCTGCTCTCCCAGTATCCCATCGCCATAGCGGGTGAACAGGTGCCGGAGGACGGGGAGCGGGTGCGCTTTGCGGAAGGGGACGGATAATATGAAGGGGAAATTACGGCATCATTCCAACGCGGCTGCCCTTTGGGGAATGTTCCTTCCCTCCGCTTTGGGGGTAATGTTCCTGTATATCCTCCCGTTCCTGCTCACGCTGAACAGCTCCTTCTGTTCCCGGACAGGCGGTAAAACAGAATATGGATTTTCTCATTATGCGGATATCCTTGGAAATCCGGTATTCAGGCTGGGTGTGAAAAACTTTTTTCGATTTGCGCTGCTGGTGATTCCCCTAGTATGTGTTGTTTCCCTGGCGTTGGCGCTGGCACTGAAAAGGTGGGAACCTGGTTCCGGTTTTCTGTTCTCCATGCTGCTGCCATTTGTTGTCCCGTCAGGTTCGACCGCTTTTTTCTGGAACACCATCTTCAGCCTCAACGGGTGGCTGAACCGCCTGCGGTTTCAATGCGGGCTGGAACCAGTTATGTGGGATTCCGGCAGGTGGAGTTTTTTCATCCCTGTCATCCTGTATCTTTGGAAATTCTGCGGCTTTTTTGCCCTGGTATTTTATGCCGGCCTTCGGCAGATACCGGATGAATACTATGAAATTGCCAGGATAGAGGGGGCGGGGAGAAGGACAGTGTTTTTCCGAATTACGCTGGCCTATCTGTCCCCTGTGGTGATGATTGTTCTGCTTCTCGCCTTTATCGGTTCCTTTCAAATTTCCAGGGAGCTGTTCATGCTCTTTGGCCGGTATCCTCATTCTGACCTGTACCTTTTCCAGCATTTTCTGAACAACCACCTGGACCGGATGAATCTGCCTGTGCTGTGCTCTGCCTCCGTCCTACTCATCCTTGTGGTTTGCTCCGTCGTTATGCCGGTATGGCTGGTTCAGAAAAGGCTTTCGGATACCTTTGAAAAAAGGGGAGAATTCAATCTGTTTTCGCCCCGAAACCGTTCCGGAAAGGGGAGGGTGAGAAGGATTCTGACGGCAGCGCTGGCCCTTCTTTTCCTGCTGCCTGTTCTTTTTACAATTTCAAATTCCCTGATGAGCCCGGTGGAGGTGACGAGAAGATATTCCGCTGAAATTCTGGAACAGAACGGGCTTTCCCGCGGCGGCCTGCATTTTGTGGAACCCACACTGCTGCCCTGGCCGCTGACAATAAGCCAGTATAAGGATTTCCTTCTGAATCCCGTTTACCTGCGGATGTTCTGGAATTCGGTGCTGCTTGCTGCCCTCATTGCGGCGGGGCACATTGTGGTTTCGGTTTTAGGTGCCTTTGTGTTTTTTCGTGTAAAGAAAAGATATATGACCATCCTTTTTATGGCGTACATCCTTTTGATGGTCATTCCCGCTCAGGTTTTGCTCACACCCCAGTTTGTATTCTTCCAGACCCTGCGCCTGGAGGGCTCTTACTGGGCGATCATTCTGCCGGCGGTTTTCAACCCTGTGGGTGTTTTTATCGTCAGCCTCCAGATGCAGGGATTTCCCCAGGAATGTATTGAGGCGGCGCAGCTTGGCGGAGCGGGGGAATTGTGTATCCTGCGCAGGGTTGTGCTGCCGAATATCAAGGGGGCTGTCCTGGTTTTAACACTGTACATCTTTGCGGAGTACTGGAACATTGTGGACCAGGCGGTCGTTTTCCTCTCCAATCAAAACCGGCTTCCCTTATCGGTCTTTTTATCGGATATGCTGCAAGGAGATATGGGATTGGTTTCCGCCGGTTCGGTGGTGTACCTGATTCCGATCTGCCTGGTGTTTGCGGCCTGCTTGCTTGGGCTTCGGGAGGAGCGGTCGCAATAGAAAATAAATGTTAGAAACGAGGAAATCAAATGAATATCAAATATTACGACATCGGCTTAAATCTGTTCTGCCGCCAGTTCCCGGACCCGGAAAGGGTCATCCAAAGGGCAGCGTCCGCTGGGATAAACTGCATCCTGACCGGAACAGATATGAAGGAAAACCAACGCATTGATACCTTTATAAAAACCCATGAAGTATACGGGACAGCGGGAATCCATCCTCACAACGCCGATTCCGCCAAAAAAGAGGATTTCGATCTGCTGGAAACCCTGCTCACCGGAAACGACCGGATGGTCGCGGTGGGGGAGTGCGGGCTGGACTTTGACCGGATGTTCTCCACAAGGGAAAATCAGATACGCTGTCTGGAAAAGCACATTGTCCTGGCGGAAAAGCTGGATATGCCCCTTTTCCTTCATGAGCGGTCCTCGGCGGAGGAGTTTGTCCGCCGGTTCAAAAAACACCCGGAAATCTGCAAAAAATCAATTGTCCATTGTTTTACCGGCGATAAACGGACCTTGGAGCAGTATCTGGAGATGGGCTTTTCCATTGGCGTTACCGGCTGGATCTGCGATGACAGAAGGGCAAAGGAACTGCGGGAGGCTGTTCGTGTTCTCCCGCTGGACCGGGTGCTGATTGAGACGGACGCGCCCTATCTCACCCCCCGGAACGTGCCAGGCCTGGACCGAACCAATGTGCCGGAAAATATCGTCTATGTGGCGCGGGATTTGGCAAAATATATGGGGGTGGAGGAGCAGGTCCTCATACAAAGGGCCAGGGAGAACACCGAGCGGATTTTTGGGCTTTCCGAAATTTAAAGGGGTAATCTGTGCCAGTTGACAGAAAGTCCTTTGAAAAAATGTGTTATAACCTCAAAAAGTCGTTTGATTTTTTGTAAAACCGTGGTATACTAAAAGCAGAACGTCTGTGAGGTGATCTATATGTACCGTACCGCGATGGAACAGCTGCAAAGCTGGAAAGAGAAAAAACGGAGGAAGCCCCTTATCATCCGCGGGGCCCGGCAGGTGGGAAAGACCTGGCTGATGAAGGAGTTCGGAGCCTGTGAATATGAGCGGATGGTTTATATCAATTTCGACAGAAACCAGCGGATGAAGAACCTGTTTGAGGGCAGCCTGGAGGTGGATCGGCTTGTTACCGGGCTTGAACTCTACGCTGGGCATAAAATCGACCCCGCCAATACGCTGCTGGTCTTTGACGAAGTGCAGGAGATTCCCAGGGCCCTTTCCAGCCTGAAGTATTTCGATGAAGATGCCCCCCAGTACCAAATCGTCTGCGCAGGCAGTTTGCTGGGGGTGGCGCTGCATCAGGGGACATCCTTCCCTGTGGGGAAGGTGGAGTTTCTCGACCTGTATCCGCTGTCATTTTTTGAATTTTTGATGGCCATGGGGAAGAGGCCATATGTGGAGCTGCTGCAAAAAGGCGATTTTGACATGGCCGTGGCGTTCAGACAGGATTTTGTGGAGCTGCTGAAGTACTACTACTATGTGGGCGGGATGCCGGAGGTGGTGCAGGCATTTGCCGACAGCCATGACTTCAACGAGGTGCGGGAGATTCAGCAGCGCATTTTGGCGGCCTATGAGCAGGATTTCTCAAAACACGCCCCGAATGAAGCGGTTCCACGCATCCGAATGCTGTGGAACAGTATCCCCGCACAGTTGACCAAGGAGAACAAGAAGTTTATATATGGCCTGGTCAAAGAAGGGGCCAGGGCGAAGGAATACGAATTAGCTATGCTGTGGCTTACGGACTGCGGACTGGTGCATAAGGTACACCGGGTCACCGCGCCCGGCCTGCCATTGAAGGCCTATGAGGATTTAAAGGCGTTTAAGCTGTTCCTTGTGGATGTGGGGCTGCTGTCCTGCATGGCGGGGCTGCGGCAGGATGTGCTGTTGGATGGAAACGAACTGTTTAAGGAGTTTAAAGGAGCGCTGACAGAACAGTATGTGCTTCAGCAGCTAAAAACCATCAAAGGGCTGAATATCTATTACTGGTCTGCCGAACAGGGAAAGGCTGAAATTGATTTTGTGATTGATAATGGGACAGATGTGGTTCCGGTGGAGGTCAAAGCGGAGACAAACCTTCAGGCCAAGAGCCTGAAGGTTTATCGGGAGAAATTCCATCCCAAGCTGTCCGTCCGCACCTCTATGGCGGATTATAAACAGGAGGACTGGCTGCTGAATCTGCCGCTGTGGGCAGTAGGAGGGATGACAAAATGAATCTTGTCGTTATTTTCGGAAGCGGGGCTGTTGGCAAAATGACGGTAGGGCAGGCCCTTATGAAGAAAACCGGCCTGCGGCTGTTCCACAACCATATGACAATCGAGCCGGTGATTGAAATATTCGGGACATATTGCGGAAGCGCTGTCAACCGCCTGCGGGAGGTCATCTTTGAGGAGTTCCTCAAAAGCGGCAACAAGGGGATGATCTTTACCTATATGTGGGCCTTTGACCAGCAATCGGACTGGGACTACATCCAGGGGGTGGCAAGGCTGTTTGAGGACACCGGCGGGGAGGTTTTCTGGGTGGAGCTGACAGCTCCCCAGGAGATACGCTTGCAGCGCAACGCCACGGAAAACCGGCTGAAAAACAAAGCCTCCAAGAGAAATCTGGAGTTTTCCTCCGGCTGTATCCGAAGAGAGGACGCCAATTATCGTTTGGTAAGCAATGAAGGGGAGATTCCCTTTGAAAATTACATCAAAATCGATAACTCCAACCTGTCCCCGGAGGAAGCGGCAGAGCGGATTGTAGATCGGTTTCCAATTTTAAGGGAAGGAGATGCCGGATGCTGAACAATAAACTGGGAATCACCGGCTCCGGGGAGCTTGCCCAAGCAGAGGAAAGAATCAGCAAGAAAAAGGCGGCGTCCCTGTTTGAAAGCGGCTTTCTGGATACTCTGACAGCGGGGAGCTTTCAGGCGCTTTCGGAAATCCATCGATATCTCTTTGAGGAGATTTACGACTTTGCCGGTAAGGTTCGGGATGTGAACCTTGTAAAGGGGAATTTCCGCTTTGCCTCTGTCATGTATCTGGGGGACGCCCTGAAGAAAATCGAGGGGATGCCTCAAGGTACCTTTGATGAAATCATCGAAAAATATGTGGAGATGAACATCGCCCACCCCTTTCGGGAGGGCAATGGCCGCAGTATGCGGATATGGCTCGACCTGATGTTGAAAAGGGAACTGGGAAAGGTAATCGACTGGCGGCTTGTGGATAAGGAGGATTACCTTCTGGCGATGGAGCGCAGCCCGGTTAAGGATTTGGAGATCAAACACCTGTTAAAAGGGGCGCTGACAGACCGCATCCACGATAGAGACGTTTATATGAAGGGAATCGACCATAGTTATTCTTATGAGGGGTATTCGATGTACAAGGCGGGGGAGCTGTAAAATCTTTTGTAAATTGATTCAATTGGAGGGCATAGAGAGGAGGTCTGACCATGTTAGACAGCAAAGGCTTTGACCTGTGGGCGGACGGCTACGATAAAAGCGTTCGCCTCAGCGAGGAGGAAAATACCTATCCCTTTGCGGGGTATAAAAGGGTATTGGGCAGCATTTACAATACCATCAGGAGCGGGGAGGGGACGCGTGTTCTGGATGTGGGCTTCGGGACCGGGATTTTGGCCAAACGGCTGTATGATGAGGGGTATTCCATCACCGGAATTGACTTTTCCGAAAGGATGATCGCAGCCGCAAGGGAAAAGATGCCGGAGGCCCGGCTGATACGGCACGACTTTTCCCAGGGCCTTCCGGATTCCTTAAAAGACAGGACCTTTGACTTTATTGTGTGTACCTATGCCATCCACCACCTGGAGGATAGGCAGAAAATTGCCTTTATCGCCGAGTTGACAGAGCGCCTTACCGCAGCGGGAAAGCTGCTGGTAGGGGACGTTGCCTTTTCCACAGCCGCGGAGTTGGAGCAGTGCAGGGCACAAAGCGGAGATGATTGGGACGAGGAAGAAAGCTATCCCGTTGCAGAAAAGCTGAAACCCTTCTTTCCCCGGCTGGAGTTTGAAAGAATCTCCTTCTGTTCCGGGGTGCTTATGTTTGGAAAAGGGTCTCCCGCATAATTTTGGATTATTTCTATTTCTTTTTGGATGAATATGTTATAATGGAGGAAATCATGGTTGTTTTCATTACAGGCGCATCCCATACTGGCAAGACAGCCCTTGCCCAAAGGCTGCTGGAAAAGTATTGCTATCCGTATCTCTCCATAGATCACCTGAAAATGGGGCTAATTCGCAGCGGCAACACAGCGCTTACACCGTTGAGTGATGACAGGGAGCTGACGGACTATCTGTGGCCGATTGTGCGGGAAATGGTTAAAACCGCCATTGAAAACCATCAAAACCTTATTGTGGAGGGATGCTATATCCCTTTGGACTGGGCGGAGGATTTTGAAGGGGAATATCTGAAAGAAATCAGGTTTTATTGCCTGGTTATGAGTGAAGACTATATTGTAAACCACTTTGACGATATCAAAGAGTTCGCAAGTGTCATTGAAAACCGCGTGGACGATGAATATTGTACGCTGGAAACCGTCCTCGAAGATAACGCCAAAATACTGGAGCAATGCCAAAAACATGGAGCAGAATATATTTTGATTGATAAGGAATATCAGATAGATATTGAATGGTAGAATGGGTCCAATACTATAGAAAAAATGGAGGCAGCGAATATGGAATACACTGTAAATTTCACATGGGACAGTGAAGCCGAAGTGTGGATTGCCACCAGCCAAGATATCCCCTGCCTTGTGCTGGAATCTGGTTCCTTTGATGCGCTGTTGGAACGCACACGTTTTGCTGTGCCGGAGCTGCTTGCGTTGAATGCTTCCGTATAATATTTTCTTTGATCAGTCCATATGAGAAATTTAAGAGAAAGGCGATGAAAAAATGCAACCCAAAATTGGCATCATTATATTCCCGCCGCCCCACTCGGATAAGAGAACGTTCTCTATTTCGGCGGATTACATCAACGGGATTATCGACGCGGGAGGAATGCCCGTCGGCATCCCGGTATCAGAGGACACCGCCCGGTGCGAAGCCTATATCGATATAGTGGACGGCCTGATCGTCCCCGGCGGGGAGGATGTTTCTCCAAGGCTTTACGGGGAGGACCCGGTTCCCCAGGTGAACTGCTCCAGCTATGACAAGGATGTTTTTGAGTATCAGTTGATTCGCCTGGCAATGGAGGAGGGGATTCCCATTCTGGGGATATGCCGGGGACACCAGCTCATCAATACCGTCCTGGGCGGGACGCTGATTCAGGATATCCCTTCCCAGACCGATTCCAAGGTGTGCCATGTCCAGGCCAACGAGCACCGCACCGAGCTGACCCACAGCGTCCGGTGCCAGCCGGATTCCCTGCTGGGCAGGCTGCTGGGGGAAAATATCCATGTGAATTCCTTCCACCATCAGGCGGTGAGGGAGATTGCCCCTGCACTGCGGGCCACCGCCTGGGCCTCGGACGGCATTGTGGAGGGGATGGAGTCGGAGGACGGCAATATCTGGACCGTTCAGTGGCACCCTGAAAATCTTTACCGCAGATACCCGGTGTTCAAAAACCTGTTTGTCCATCTGGTGGAAAGGGCGGAAGAAAAAAGTGCAATAAAGGAGTAAAAAGTGAAGGAAACAAAGATATTTGTCAAAAACAGCACCTTTCAGAAATTTGAGGTGCTGAGGACAAACCGAAACAAACGTTACAGATACCATGAATTCCTGGTGGAAGGGGTCCGCAGCCTTAATGAGGCGGCCAAGAACCGGTGGAAAATCAAGTCCTTTCTCTATGACAAAGACCGTCTTTCCGGCTGGGCAGAGGATATGATTAAAGGGGTTGAAACGGATATCAATTATTGTTTGACTCCTGAACTGATGAAGGACCTGAGCGGCAAGGAGGAAACCTCGGAGCTGATGGCAATCATCGAAATGCGGGAGGATAAGCTGGACCAGGTCCCGCTTTCCGAAAACCCCTTTATCGTCTTGTTTGACCGTCCGTCCAACAAGGGGAACCTCGGCACCATGATACGCTCCTGCGACGCACTGGGGGCGGATATGCTCATCATCACCGGCCATGGGGTGGATTTGTACGACACGGACGTGGTGGTTTCGGCAATGGGGTCGTTTTTCAACCTTCCGGTTGTCAGGATTCCCGATAACAAAACCCTGTTTGCCTATATTGAGGAGCTAAAAAAGAGGTATCCCGGTTTTGTTACCATCGGAACCACGGCGCACAATGAAAAGCCCATTTACTCCGCCGATCTGACCGCGCCGCTGATGCTGATGATGGGAAATGAAACAATGGGGCTGAACAGGGAATTTAAGGAGTACTGCGACCTGCTCTGCACGATTCCAATGTCGGAAAAATCCTATGCCACATCCTTTAACGTAAGCTGCGCCGCTTCCATACTGATGTATGAAATCACCAGGCAAAGGGCCGAAAAATAAAAGGAATCTTCTGTGGGAGGCTGTACGATGAAAATGAACTTCCGGAATGGTATGACGGCGCTGCTTTCCGCCGCGGCTGTTTTGCTGGCGGGCTGTTCCCATCCTGTCCGGGAAGGCGATGTCGCCGGGAAATCCTATCTCTATGAGAAAGAAGGGGTTGGCGGCAGCTTTTCCATTCAAATCAACGCTGACGGCACCTTTGACTATTACGAAGGGAATCTGAGCAATTATATCGGCGTGGGGGAATGGGAGCTGGACGGGGATACCCTCCTCCTGGCGGACAATGAAGAGGTTGGATATCCTCTGGTCAATTACTTTAAGGTCAAGGGGGATGAGCTGATCTTTCTCCCTGAAAATTCAAGCAATTTTATCTATGTCAAGGTTGCGGAGGGCGAAAGGTTTTCAGCGGTACCCCTCTCTGATGAGAAAACCCATCAACAAACAGTAACCGCTGTTTACACCAAAAAATGACAGAAGGAGAAAAATATCATGAAAATCATCGACGTGCATATTCATCTGATTCACACTCTGGCCGGATGGGGTTCCCAGGGGGAGCTTAGGGCCTGCGGCGGCGGGAAGGCCATGTGGTCTACCGGGGAGGTTATCAACATGATACCGCCGGTTTTAGGGGAGTCCAATGTCACCCCGGAAGCGGTCATCAAGCTGATGGACGAACACGATGTGGAAAAGGCGGTCCTGCTCCAGGGCAGCTATTACGGCTTCCAGAACGAATACACCTGGGAGGCCATGGAAAAGTACCCCGACCGGTTTGTGGGGGCGGCCACCTATGATCCCTTCTGCTTACAGCGGGACAAGGTCCGCGCCCGGCTGTTTGACGACCACAAGTTTAAGATTGTCAAGTTTGAGGTCAGCCCCGGCTCCGGGCTGATGAGCTATCACGGCTATATCGACCTGTTCAGCCCGGAGATGCAGGAGGTTTACAACTACTCCGACGAGCGGGGACACATCTTTGTGGTGGATATCGGGCGGAAAAACGACATCAGTTGGCAGATTGAATCCCTCCGGAAAGCCATCCTTGCCCATCCCAATATGACCTTTGTCGTCTGCCACATCTTAGCCCCTCAGCCAAGGCAAGAGGAGGAGCTGAAATACGGCCTGAGCCGTCTGGCGCTGCCCAATGTGTGGTTTGACTTCGCCGCCCTTGCCGCCAACCAGCGCCCGGAGCCGTTCCCGTATCCCACTGCGGCCAGGTATCTGAAAATTGCGAAGGAAATTCTTGGAGCGGACCGGTTGATGTTTGGGTCGGATGTGCCTTCGACAGTATGTCGGGATACCTACCGGCATTTGATTGATTACGCCATGAATGCCGATGTGTTTACCGATGAGGAAAAGCAGCTGGTGTTCCATGATACAGCGGAAAAGGTCTATTTCAGCCAGCGGTAAAAGTGAAAAAGGAGTACACCTTATGTTGATCAAACAGGTAATTGAGGCGTTTGAGCTTCTCGACTCCAGCACCGTTTCCGGCGCGGATGCGGTTTCCTATTTAGAGTCCATCCACCCGGAGGCGGACGCCTGGACATATCCGCTGGCGGGGACCGGAGAGAAAGCGGGGAAGTCCACCGACATGGTAAAGGTGCGGATTCCCGGCTCCCGCGGGAAATCCAGGGGAGGAGACGCGCCGACCATCGGCCTGCTGGGAAGGCTGGGTGGAATCGGGGCAAGGCCGGAGCGGGTGGGCTTTGTCTCCAACGGGGACGGAGCGCTGGCGGCTGTTGCCCTGGCGGCAAAGCTGCTGGATATGCAGAACAAGGGGGATTTTCTGGAGGGGGATGTTTTTATATCCACCCATATCTGCCCCTATGCCCCTACCGCGCCCCATAAGCCGGTGCCGTTTATGGGTTCGCCGGTGAATATGGCCCAGGTCAACCGAGAGGAGGTTTCCCCAGAGCTGGACGCGATTCTCTCGGTGGACACCACCAAGGGGAACCGGATTATCAATACAAGGGGCTTTGCTATCTCGCCAACGGTAAAGGAGGGGTATATCCTGCGAGTTTCGGAGGATTTGCTGGACATTATGCAGATTACTACCGGGAAGCTGCCCCAGGTTTTCGCCATTACAACGCAGGATATAACGCCTTATGGAAACCAGATTTACCATTTGAACAGCATTATGCAGCCCTCCACTGCCACCAGCGCGCCGGTTGTGGGGGTGGCGATTACGGCGGAGACGATGGTTCCCGGCTGCGCCACGGGGGCGAGCCATTTCGCCGATGTGGAGGAAGCGGCCCGGTTTATGCTGGAAGTGGCCAAGGCGTTTGGCAGGGGAGAGTGTAAATTTTACGATGAAGAGGAATTTGCCAGGATGGAAGGGTTGTATGGGTCTATGAAGCATCTCCAAACCCAAGGAAAAAGGGACTGATTATGAAAACCAAAAGAGTTGTCGTCCTGCCGTATGACCCAAAATGGAAGGATGATTTTGAAGCCATTAAAAGGGAAATAGCGGACGCGGTTGGGGAGCTGACCGTATCTGCGGAACATGTGGGCAGCACTTCGGTGGAAGGGATGTCCGCAAAGCCGATTATTGATATTGACGTTGTGATTAAAGATGAGTCAGTTTTTGAGGAGGTTGTCCGCAGGCTGGCAGGGATTGGATATATTCATGAGGGCGACCTGGGAATCAAGGGCAGGGAAGCCTTTCGATATTCCGGCAAGAACCATCTGCGGGAGCATCATTTATATGTCTGTCCCCAGGATTCCAGAGAGCTGTTCAGGCATGTGAGATTCCGGGATTTTCTGAGGGGCCACCCAGAAGCGGTGAAGAGGTACAGCGAAGTAAAGGAAACGGCAGCGAGGCTGTTTCCTGATAATATTGATGGGTATATGGAGTATAAAGCCCCTTGTATTAAAGAGATTTATTCTTTGTGTGGGTTGGAATAATGTCAAATATTATGAAAAGCCTATTGACAGATATATTGAATTGTGATATATTAACATTATAAGAATAGGAAACCCTATATAAGACAATATAGTCGAAAGAAACATGTGATAAAGAAAGTGAAATAGACGAATGAGAAAAATCAAAGTATATTTGGATACTTCTGTTATCAGTTATCTGCAACAAGAGGATTCGCCCGAACGAATGAAGGATACATTGGCTCTTTGGGAGCAATTTGAATCCGGAAAATTTGATGTTTATTTGTCACAGGTGACGCTTGATGAAGTAGGTGAGTGCCGCGAACCTAAAAGGACATTGCTTTTTAAATATCTTAGCAGAATCAACTACACAAAATTGGAGATTACAACAGAAACGATTAAACTTGCAAATCAGATTATAAAAATGGGTATTCTAACCCCAAAGAGTTTTGATGATTGTCAGCACATAGCAACTGCCGTTGTGTATGGATGTGACTGTATTATATCTTGGAATTTTAAGCATATTGTAAATATAAAGACTATCAGGGGAGTTAGAGCAATAACAAATCTTGAAGGTTATAAAAGTATTGATATAATGAATCCGTCTGTTTTGCTGGGAGGCGATGAGTAGTGGTATATAAACTGGAAATCAGTCCCGATTTTACTGTTGAGGACATACATCGAATTCGTGAACGCAACTATGAAGCAACAAGGCATATGACAATCGAGGAAAAGCTCCATTATTATAATACACCCAGAACCGATGCGGAGGAACAGATAAAACGCCTGCGCTCTGATAGAAAATCTTGCATCTGAACTGGGAATATCACTTCTGGACTTGACATAGGGGAGGAACTTACTATGATTCAAACAATGGATTGGACAATCATTTTTCAATGGCTTAACATTTTACTGCTTCCGGTGGCTATTGCTGCTCCTGTTTTAACGGTGGTGCTTTTGGTCTTAAAAATACGAAGGGAGCTGCGGAAAAAAGATGAACTTAAATAGGACGAAAGGACAGGCTTGAGAGAGCAAAAAATGAACAAGAAAAAATGGCTCAACCTTGCGTCAATGTATGCGATTATTTATACGGTAATCACCCTGCTGAACAGCGTTTTATATCTGTGCAGCGGCATCTATGAGGACCCAAGCGGCAACTGGCACGAGCTGGACAGGGCCATCATCCTTTTGATTGGCTTTGCCGCCTTTACCATGTGTACCAGCCTGCCGGTCAAGCCCAGGCTGCTCCGGTATGTGGTTGCGTATGTGCCGTCCCAATTATTGGCCTTTGGATACGTTTGGTTCAGCGGGCTACGGGAGGAATTGGCGAAGTCGGCGTATAGGGATATCTGGATTAACTTTACGGGGCTTTTTATCATCTTGTGTGTAGTCAACACGGTTGTCAGCCTCCGCAGGGGTAAGAAGAATAAAGTCGTTTAAAGCAAACGGGCTGAAGGGATCGAACCTTCGGCCCGTCTTTATTCAATAACTTTAAAAATTTGGATTGACAAACCAGGGATTTTCCCTTAGGATAAAAGCAATTTTGAAGCCGAAGGCAGGGAACGGCAAAGCCATGAAAACCGCCGCCGGAAAAGGAGCATACTATGTTTGAAGCATTTGAGCGCATGACCCATCAATATAACCGTACCTCCTATGAGCAGCTGAAGGACTTCATCTACCGGGAACAGGAGAAGATGTTCGACCGGGCGGACGAAAGACGGGAGCAGCTCAAAACGCCGGAGCAGCTTTCCCAATACCGCAGTGAGATGAGAAGGATTTTTCTGGAGGCCATCGGCGGTAAAATCGAAACGGACGCGCCGCTGAACCCGCAGATTACTAACCTGCTGGACATGGGAGATTACACCATTGAAGCGGTTATTTTCCAGTCCCGGCTCCGAACCTATGTGATCGGTTCTCTCTACATCCCCAAGGGGATTTCCCTGCCGGGACCGGCGGTGTTGTTTGTCTGCGGCCATTCCCCGGAGGGGCGGATGGACGAGGACTATCAGCGGGTGTGTTATACCCTGGTAAAGGCAGGACTGATTGTCTTCGCCATAGATCCCCTGGGTCAGGGGGAGCGGAGCAATTTCTATGACCCCGAAAGCAATGCCTACCTGATTAAGCGGACCACTCCGGACCACGATGCCTGCGGCATTCCCGCTGTGGCCGCCGGGTGTTATTTGCAGCGGTATTTTCTCTGTGACGAGATGCGGGCGGTGGATTATCTGCTCACCCGCCCGGAGATAGACCCCGCCCGGATTGGCGTGACCGGGAACTCCGGCGGCGGAACCCAGACCACCGCCCTGATGACCTGCGACGATCGGATTGCCGCCGCTGCCCCCGGAACCTTTGTCACCTCCCGGCGGGAATACATGTACCAGGGCCAGGCCCAGGACTCGGAGCAGATATGGCAGGGGATAGCCGAAAAGGGCTTTGACCACGGGGAGCCCTTCCTGATTTTCGCCCCCCGCCCGGCGGCGATTCTGGCTGTAACCTGCGATTTTTTCCCCATCGAAGGAACCCTGAAAACCTTCCACTTGGCGCAGCGGGCCTATGAGCTGCTGGGCAAAAGGGAAAATGTGAGGCTGTATGAGGACAATTACACCCACTCCTATACGCCCCGGCTTGCGGTGTGCGCGGCGGAGTTTTTCTCCCAGGTGTTTCTGGGCAAAAAGGTCACGGTGGACAACAGCTCCTTTGAACCCCTGCCCCCGGAAAAGCTGTATGCCGTTCCAACCGGGAACCTGATAGGCGGTATCAGGGATTCCCGCTCCACCGTTGAGGAAATCCGGGAATACGCCGCAGCCCTGCGGGAAAAACGGCTGTCCCTGCCGGAGGGGGAGAGAAGACGGAGAGCCAAGGAGTGGCTTTCCGGTAAGGTGATGAAAAACCGGCGGAAAACGGATTTGCTCCCCAGAATTTTCCCCAAAAGCGCCTGCACCCAGGTTGAAGGATACATGGGGACCAGCATCAGCTTTTGGACCCAGGAACGGCTTTTTGCCTACGGTGTGATGATCAAGTCGGAGGCCTGGGACGGACGGACGGATTTCCCCACTGTTCTGGCGGTTTGGGAGGACGGGACCAAGGCAATCGCGGCCCACGAACCATGGATTCGCGCCCAGTGTGAGGCGGGCCGTCAGGTATTTGTGCTGGATGTGCCCGGCGTGGGGGCGATTGAACAGCGGAACATGGTGCTCAACGCCTCTTATAAAGGAAGCTGCGGTACCCTTTACACATTGGCCTGCAACCTGATGTACATGGGGGACAGCATGGCAGCAATGCGTTGCTATGACGTTCTGCGGGCAATCGAGATGCTGAACTCCAGCCTCGGCGTTGCGGAAAAGGATATTACCCTCTACTGCGAGGGGCCCAGCGGGGTTTACGGCATAATGGCGGCGTTCTTAAACGAGAATGTCCAGGTACAGTACGGCGAGGGGTTGCTGGAAAGCGTGGAAGGGGAGTACCTTGGGGAAAAGCTGTTCTGCTATGACAACACCCTGGCGCTGCTGGTGCCAGGGATGCTGGAGTATTTTGATTATGGGGAGCTGAGGCGGTAGGGATGTATGCTGCCATTTAAACGGAATTCGATTGGCCTTAATGACTAATCATATAAATAAAACTTAAAAGCAAAATCAAAAACGAGCCAAATTGCATCAAGTCATTGAAACTGAAATTTTTCATAGAAAACACCTCAATTTTATGTAGAATTATGTCAATGATTTCCTGGTTACTTCTTAAAATATAACATAAATTTTACTGAGTGTCAATAATAATTTTATATACAAATTCATTGAAATTTAAACTACTATATGATATAATAAATTTGTCAGGGTTAAACCTGTGGATTGAAATAATGAATTTGTGTATAATTCAGCATTATGCAAAGAAAATCTAAGTGGAGAGAGGCCCACCTTTCTCCACTTAGGTTTTCTTTATAATCTACAGAAGACCATCAAAAACAGTTGACATAATAATAACTTTTGAGTATAATTATAGTGGAAAGGGGGAGGCTATATTTTGCATCAAGTATTTTTTTACAGAGACAGAAACGGTAGGGAACCTGTAGTGGAGTATATGGCAGAACTGGCTAGCAAAAAAGACAAAGACAGTCGGATAAAACTAGATAAAATAAACGACTATATCGAAATATTGAGCAGATATGGCACTCAGGCAGGAGAACCCTATATAAAGCACCTTGAAGGAAATATATGGGAACTTAGGCCCCTTAGAGACAGAATTCTTTTTGTTGGCTGGATAAATGGAAATTATGTACTTCTGCATCACTTTATGAAAAAAACACAGAAAACACCCACAAGGGAGATTGAAAAAGCAAAGAGAGAGTTCGCAGATTTGATAGAAAGAGGTGTTTCATATGAATCATGAAGCTATAAAAGATAATCCTGCTGTTGGCAGAAGTTGGGAAGAAGTGAGGGCAGAACTTTTTACGCCAGAGGAGATAGCGAAAAGTAATCTTAGAGTTGAACTGATCGGGGAAATTATTAAAGCCAGGCAAGAAAAAGGCATAAGCCAAAAAAAGCTTGAAGAACTCAGCGGTGTAAGGCAGCCAATTATAGCGCGCATGGAAAAGGGGAGCACAAGTCCACAGCTTGAAACCATCCTCAAGGTATTGGCCCCTCTGGGTAAAACCCTTGCGGTAGTACCTCTGGAATCCAAATAATATCAAATCATTCAAAAGGCTGAAAGGTTGTCGAAAACCTTTCAGCCTTTTTTCATGGAAAAATTATAATTCAATTATCTTATCACAATACTTATGAAAATTGGGTCGATGGGAAACAGAAAGAATCGTCAGCCGCTGTTCCTGAACCATATCATGCAGTCGTTCAGCTATGGATATTTCTAAAGCTTCATCAAGGTTAGAGGTCGCTTCATCTAAAATTAAGAATTTCCGTCCGGTAGCCAATGCAATGGCAAGAGAAAGCCGCTGCTTTTCTCCACCCGAAATGTCCGTACCGTCTTCTCCTAGTTGGGCATCTAACCCATCAGGAAGAGTATGTACCAATTCGGTCAGCTGCACAAAATCCAAAAACTCATAAATTTCCCTGTCCGACAATTTTTCGTTTGCATATAGGAAATTGTTGCGGATTGTATCTTTAAAAAGGAACGGAACCTGTGACAGGACTGCAATATGGTTCCGATACCACTCTAAGGAAATGGTGGAGATATCAACCCCATCCAGGAAAATGCTTTTCTCTGATTTTTCAATCCTGGTGATTAAATCCAGCAGTGTGGTTTTTCCGATACCGCTGGAGCCTTTTATCCCTATCCAGCTGTTAGCGGGAACGGTCAGACTGAGATGATTTAAAATAACGGTATCCGACGTATAAGAAAAAGAGAGATTGCAAACCTCCAATTCACGCTGTAAAAACTCCTTTGGGATATTTGCAGCGCCGCTTCCCTCTTTCTCCAGACAGCGGTATTGAAAAAGGACCTCAAATGTACCAAGCTGTTTTGAAAAGTTCAGGTTTGTTGACATCAGGGAGTAGACGCCGTCGTGGAATTTATTGATAAAATTTAACCCGCTTACAAGCAGGCCGATGGTCATACTGCCCTGCATAATATTCACAATTCCAATGATGAAGGCAATCCCCACAAAAACAGACATAATAAATCTGGAAGCAACGGTACCCTGAAAGGATTCAATCAAAGCCTCCTTTCGGAAAAATTTATCTACATTATGATAAAGATCCTGATATTTTTTCAAAATATTTTTCTCAAGGCAAAAATTTTTGACTGTTTTTATTCCGCGAAAAGCTTCTATCAGCATTGCCTGAATCGAATTATTCGCGGAAAAAAGAATCTTGGAATAATGACGAATCACTTTTTTTACTGCCACCATGGGAACCATTAACACAGGCAGCAAAAACAGCTGCGATAACGCAATCCAGGGCGAGATATACAGCAAATAACCAAAGGCGATGACAGCCGTTAAAAAGGTGGCTATCGTTTGCGGGATATCATTTACCCAAAGATAGGTGTAATCGATAGCGCTTCGGGAACATTCTGCTGCCAGCTTTGCGCTGCTGTTTTCTGTATGAAAGGATATTGGCTGCCATAAAATGCGGTCAATAATCTCGCTGTTAATTGTGTAGGAAGCACGTCGGCATTTCATGGCTCCCCAGGTATTGTACAAAGCATATACAATACCGTTTACAACAGGCAAAGAGATAAAGAAAACAACCAAAAGCACCATATCCTTCAAATTACCGCCGGGTATCGCCTCATCAATCAATATCTGCATGATTATAGGAGGGATTAACGCCAATCCGTTTGCGGTCATGGCGATAAAAAAAGAAAAAATCATGGATTTGTAGTATTTTTTTAATTCGGAATAGAAATGAATCATATGATTTGGTCTCCGTTTTGATGTTTTTTTACCGGAGAAGGGGAGGGGAAAAGGGTATCTCCCAATTTTCCGGGGAGCTTATATTACCCGCCTATTTCTGTTCCATATTTTTCCGCCCGCTTAAAAAAAGCAGAAAGTTCATCGTCACATCCCGGAACCAGCGCCAGACGGCAGGCGGGGATGTTGTCGTCCGTAAAGCCGTATACCGACGCAAGCTCCCGCGCGTCGATCTCTACCAGCTCCTTGAAGTGGGCCGGGACTTTCTTTTGATTGTCAAAATCATCCAGGTGGGTGAGGGCAAACCCGATGATGTCCTTTCCCGCTCTCCGGCAATCGGACACCGCCGCCTTTGTGCCGGGCATCGGCCCCTCTAAAAGGCTGACCGCAATCAGCACTCCGTCACAAGCCAAAAACTCTTCCGGTTTTTCCTCGCCGTTATCTTCATAGACAAGCCGGGTAAATGTATGGCCGGGAAATAATTTGGACAGCCGCTGGGCCAGATTGGTCCCGCCTGCGCCCTTGTTTCCGGCGATTGCGTAAATCATGGGTAATCACTCCTTATTCTTCTGTGTCCAGTGCGTTCAGGCTGCTCAGATAGTCGATGTAGTGTTCTATCGACTTCACGACAAAATCGTTCCGGCTGATTCCCAGGCGTTCGCTGTACCGGGCAATCTCCGCCTGATGGTAGGCCTTGTACCGCAGGGACATGGCCTTGTCGCTGTCGTCGTCGCAGAGGATAATCTTTTCCCGGTCATTGCGCACCAGCTTTCCGGATGCGCTGGTCAGGGAATAGTAGTCCATCCACTTGTCCAGTGAACCGTCGAATTCCGGCGCGCCGTGGAAATACGCCTGCTTGATCATCTCGCGGGTGATCACCAGGCAGGGGGCTTCTACCTTGCGGGTGTAGGGTTCTCCGGCCTCCGACTGCTGGGTGTGCAGGGCCACCGGTTTGTTGTATTCCTCCACCAGATGGGCCAGGGCCTGGGCGCGCTTTCCCGCTCCAAACTGAAAGTAAGCCATTGCTGTTCTCCTTCCTCACTTATTTCCAAAGATATTGTAACATATATTCTTACAGATATCAATAGTGATATTAAAATAAATATTCTGCTTCCAAATTTTCGGAAAACAGTCATTTTAGTATTGCAGATGATATCAAAACAGATATCATCTGCAAATTGCACCTGTCACCCAAACATTAGAAAATGTTTCAATTTTTTTATCATTATTTTGGAGAAATTGGATAAATCAAAGAAAAAGAGGAGTTTTTCCTTGTGCAAACTCCCCAGTTACTGGTATACTATAAAAAAACAAACTATGGAGGTAAGACCTATGAGCTTCAATTACTACATCCCGACGAGAATTCTGTTTGGGGCCGGAAAGCTGAACGAACTGCACCAGCAGGAGCTACCCGGCAAAAAAGCCCTCATTGTCACCACCGGGGGACAGTCCGTAAAAAAATACGGCTACCTGGCGAGGGTGGAGAAGGAGCTGGATCTGGCGGGGGTATCCCATCTTCTCTTTGACAAAATCCTCCCCAACCCCATCAAAGACCATGTGATGGAGGGCGCCTCCCTCTGCAAGGAACAGGGGATTGACCTTGTGGTCGGCCTGGGCGGCGGAAGCAGCATCGACGCGGCAAAGGCCATCGCGGTTATGGCCGCCAACGAGGGGGACTACTGGGATTACGTCAACGGTGGAAGCGGCAAGGGACTGCCTGTGCCCAACGATCCCCTGCCGGTGATTGCCATCACCACCACGGCGGGAACCGGCACCGAGGCCGACCCCTGGACCGTCACCACCAAGACCGAGACCAACGAGAAAATCGGCTTTGGCTATGACAAAACCTATCCCGTGCTGGCTATTGTGGACCCGGAGCTGATGCGCACCGTTCCCAAGAACCTGACGGCGTATCAGGGCTTTGACGCCCTGTTCCACAGCACCGAGGGATACCTGAACAACACCGCCTATGTGATGAGCGATATGTACGCGCTTAAAGCCATTGAATTAATTGGAAAGAGCCTTGCCGCCGCCGTTGCCGACGGGGACAACATGGAGGCCCGCTCCGATGTGGCCCTGGCCAACACCCTGGCGGGGATGGTGGAATCCACCTCCGGCTGTACCTCGGAGCACAGCCTGGCCCACGCTATGAGCGCGTACCACCCCAACTTTGAACACGGCGCGGCCCTTATCTCCATCAGCGCGGCTTACTATACCTACTTTGCCAACTGCGGGGCTTGTGACCAAAGGATGATTGACATGGCCAAGGCGCTGGGGAAGAAGGACGCAGCCAAGCCCATGGACTTTGTGGACGCCCTGGTTCAGCTCCAGAAGGCCTGCGGCGTGGACAACATCCAGATGAGCGCCTACGGCATGAAGCGGGAGGAGCTGCCCAAATATGTCAAGAACGCCCGCGAAACCATGGGCGGACTGTTCCAGGTTGACGCCGCGCCCCTGTCCGATGAGGACGCGCTGAAGATTCTGGAAACATCCTATCAATAACACAGCCGGACTGAGGCGGACAAAAGGAGTTTTAACTTCATGGAGTATAGGACATTAGGAAGAACAGGCATCAAGGTCAGCCAGGTGGGGCTTGGCTGCGAGCATCTTCAGGACAAACCATACGAAGTGGTGGAATCCATCATACACCGCGCCCTTGACCTGGGCATCAATGTGTTTGATGTTTTTATGCCTCAGCCCCAAATTCGCACCGATTTGGGAAAGGCTTTTGCAGGGCGCAGGGAACAGGCGGTCCTCCAGGGGCATATCGGGGCGGTCTGGGAAAACGGACAGTACAAGCGCAGCCGGGATATTTCCAAATGCCGCGCCTTTTTCCAGGACTTTTTGGAGCGGCTGCAAACCGATTACGTCGATATTGGGATGATCCACTATGTGGATGATGAAAAGGATTTCCAGCAGGTTTTCAACGGTCCTGTGATGGAATACGCCAAGGAGCTGAAGGAGAAAAAGGTCATCCGGGCCATCGGCATGAGCTCCCACAACCCGGTAACGGCGTTGCGCGCCGTCAAAACCGGCTTGATCGATGTGCTGATGTTCAGCGTCAATCCGGCTTATGACCTTTTGCCGGAGGACACCCTCTGTGACGACCTGTTTCAAAAGAAAACCTTTGAAAACCCGGAGCTTTTAGGGGTAAATCCCATACGGGCGGAGCTCTACCGCACCTGCGAGGCAATGGGGGTGGGCATTACCGTCATGAAAGGGCTGGGAGCGGGGATGCTGCTCAACCCAAAGTCTTCGCCCTTTGGGTTTGCGCTGACGCCTGGACAGTGTATCCGTTATTCCCTTACCCGTCCGGCAGTGTGCAGCGTGCTGGCGGGAGCTGTTTCGGTAGATGAACTGGAGCAGAATGCCGGGTACTTTGCATTGTCTGACGAACAGGTGGATTTCGCCAAGGTGCTTTCCTCTGCCCCGAAATTTTCCATGAAGGGGAAGTGCATGTACTGCAACCACTGCCTGCCCTGCCCGGCCCATATCGATATCGCGCAGGTGAATAAATTCCTTGATTTGGCGCTGATGGAGGAGAAAGCTCCGGAAACGATTCGGGAGCATTACCGGGCCCTTTCGGCCCACAGCGGAGATTGCCTGACCTGCGGAAGCTGTGAGAAGAATTGTCCTTTCGGTGTAGAGGTGATTAAGCGTATGGCGCGGGCAAAAGAAATCTTTGGATGTTAATGCGGACGATGAAAAAACAGGAACCACCGCGAAAAACGGTGGTTCCTTGCATTTTCAGATGAACTTTTAAAGCGTCCATGGAGGGATAAATTCCTCCGGATAAACCGCAATTTCCGGGATGCTTGCATTTTGATAGGTCCCGCCATTGGTGAGCTGGTCGTTAAAGTATGTCCCGCTGCACTCCGGAAGGATGCTGACCGAGTCATTGTCATATTGCAGGGTATAGGTGTGGCGGGATATGATTCCCTCCTCAGCCTCAACGCCATAGTTGATGTTGATAATATGGTTTGCACGATACAAAATCTCTGTAATCTGTCCGTTTTCCTGTTCAATCATGTCGAGGATTCCCGCCGCGCCGTTAAACTCTGAAAGCTGTTCCCTGGTAATGGGGATTGCGCCGAATTCCCGGAAGCGTTCCGCGCTTTCATCCCAAAAGTACCAGTAATACAGGAACCCATGTCCGGCGATTTCCGGCGGCTGGCTGAAATCGTCCTTCAGCCCGGTGAACAGGGTTTCCCCGGAGGAATCATAGGTTGTCACCAGCATAGCGTCAAGCTCCATGTCCTGAATCAGGAGCTGGCCCCTGATGTAAAAGAGATAACTCCTGGTGCTGGAGCCCCCGAAGGATTCCACCCGCACCCAGCGGTTTTTCCCATCGGTCAGCACGGTGACAGGGGACTGGTCAGCTGCGTTTACCCCGCCGGTCAGGTATTGCACCCCGGTTTCATCTGCGTAATACAAAGAGGTGTTTGTCTCATCCTCTCCCACAAAGGCGAAGCTCTCCGGATTGTGGTCCCGGTCAAAGTCATCGGTGTAGGTGAGCCAGATTTTTTGATTGTCCGCTCCCTGTCTCGCTGCTATCAGCTCGGCCAGAGAAGGGGAAAAGGTGGTAAACATCAATAGTCCGTTGAGAAAAATCAGCAGGACAAACGCCAGAATCACCCAGCCCCAGCGCTTATTCCGGCTGTCAAACAGGCAGTCAATTCGCGTTTTCAGCTGTGCCACCCCGCCGGAAAAGCATGTGGTGCAGGAGGGGAACAGCTCCTTCCTTTTCCCGTCAATCTGTTCCCGGACGCAGTTGAGTATCGTTTGGGCGTATTCCTTGCGTTTCTCATCGTCCCAATTTTTAACCGCCTCGTCGTCACAGGCAATTTCCATGTCCTGGCAGGCAGTGCGGGACAGCAGCCATACCACAGGATTGAACCAGTGAATCGTCTGTGCCAGGGCAAACAGCTGTTTATAGAGGATGTCCCGCCGCTTCCAGTGGGTCAGCTCATGCCTTAGAATATGATAAAGATCCTCCAGCGAATATTCCTTTTGGGGCAGCAGGATCACAGGGCGGAAAATTCCCGATGTCATGGGGGAGGGGACGTCAGGGCTCAGGCACAGCTGGGGAAGCTTTTTTATCCCCGGATGAAATCTTGCGGGGTTATAGGGATCATCCTGCGGTTTTTCGCCTTCGTGGTAGAGCAGGTTTGGCTCCTCCCACCTGAAGGGTTGGTCGCGGATGGGAACTATGGTTGCGGTAAATTTCCCCTTGATGGAATCTGCTGAGGCCAAACCGAGAATTGCGCCCCTGTAGGCGGTTTCGTATACCCTTAAAATGTTGGAATCTGTGACCGGAACTGCCCAACGTTTCATTTTGCGCCGCAGGGAAAGATAGACAAACAGGCGAAAACAGCAGATTCCCACTACACCGGCCAGCCAGAGAACCGACGCTGTTTCCTTCCAGGGAAAGCTCTTGGCTGGGGGAGTGTAGACGCTGCTGGGCTTGACGGCGTAGGTGGATTCTGATTCAGTTTCGGGAACGTCATAGGTATTGTTGATTTCATCCATCTGTGCTTCCAGTACATAAGAACTGTAATTTGCAAAAGGATATATCTCTACCGGTATCTTAAAGGGCATCAGCAGCCGGACCGCCAGAATTGCCCATATCCAGCATTTCCACCCGGAGGAGTACCGCCTTTGGAGTGGAGGCAGCAGCATAATCAGCAAAAGGATGCCAACATCCACCGCCATGCTCAGGCTCAGGGAGCCTATGTGTGTAAAGAGGTTTACTATACAGTCAAAAAATGTCCTCATTTGGATTCCCCTTTCTTCTCATCCAGAAACCTTTGAAGCTCGTCCAGCTCCTGGGCGGTAATCCCTTCCCCACGGCATAGCGCTGCGAAAAATTGGGTGACGGAATGGTTGTAAAGCTTCCCCAGAAAGGTTTTGTTCTCGAAATCAAGATATTCCTTTTGGCTCAAAACAGGTGTATAGTAGTTTGACTTGCCATGCCTTTTGCAGGTAATAACTCCCTTTTCCAGCAGTCTGGTCAGGTATGTATTGAAGGTGTTGCGGCTCCAGCCCTTGTTCGATAGCTTTTCCTCCAGCCAGGCGCGGGAAACCGGCCCCTCCGCGGACCAGATGGCCAGCATCACTTCCAGTTCAGTATCCGGCAGACGCTTTTGAAGCTTCATTGCTCCACATCCTTTCTGACTTCAAATGTAGTCGTTTAATTATATACTACATTTGAAGTCAATGTTTGTCAAGTCCTTTTTTGTAATTTACCTCATTTTTTATGGAAGGGGGAGGGGAGCGATACCCCTGTCCCACATGATAAAAAGAGCCGGAAACAGCGGATGATAGCTATCCTCTGTTTCCGGCTTTTATCCTTACAAGAGTTTTAAGGTCAGCTGTACAGGTGATTCGATTGATACGTTTTGAAATATTCCTCCGCCTTTGTAAGAGGTATATTTAAATTCTCCTGTAGTTCCTCTAAAATCTGCTTTTTGGATAAGTTAAACTTGATGCCCATTTTAACGGTGTTTTCTGCTATGCCTTCCAATCTGCCTTCCAATCTGCCTTCCTCTCTGGTTTCCTCAAAAACGCTGTACATAGTCGGTTCTCCTTTCCATTGTAAAGCTCTGTAATCGAGATGACAGTTGGCTGCGCCTGCCACTGTCATCAGCACCGACGAATCCACCTTGTGCTCTTTGGCATACTCCAGCGCCCGGCCCTTCTTTTCGCGGGAGGCCCTGCTCTGCTCTGATAGTATTTCCAGCAAATTAAAGAAATCCCTGTTGTCAATATTGTGCAGAACCAAGTCGTTCTTCCGGGCCTCAATCAGCAACATCTTGTAGTTGCTTACATATTCTGCGAGTCTGCCGGGGATATTCAGCATCTCGCGAAGCGACAGCGCACCGTCCCAGGGCTTTTCCCCATAGTACACAACCAATGTAATCACCGGGATGAATGTATCAGTCTTCCTCATTTTGGAGAGAAATTCATCCCGCGTCAGTCCGTCGGAGGTTTTGTACTTCTGCGCATTGCTGTCAAACTGTTTTTTGTAGGAGCCGTAATCATAGCCCATTACCCGCAGGGGCATCCCATAGTGAATATGCTCCTGATCCTCCAGCCCATACATGACCAGATACAGTTCATCCGAGGAATCCGGCTGGAATCTCTTTTGTATTTTGACGACATCCCTGGCGGCCTGGATGCTCTCCGCATACTCCCGGTGCTCCAGGACAGAGGATTCCTCGGTATCCATATCCTCTAAATCCTCCGGGCGGATCACCTGCTCCCCCTGAAATAAAACCGCGTTAAACAGGTCGGCAAACCGCTCGTTATCGCTCCAGTAATTCTTTAAAATGATATCCGGCTTTAGCTTCTGGGCCTTGTTCGGCATTTTCTTCATCCTCTCGCAGCAAAGCGTCTTCCAGCTTGCTGTTCCTATCTTTAGTATACACTTTAAACGGGAGTATTTCAAGTCATTTCGTTTCAATAATGGGCGTCAAACTCTTCCTTCAGCTTTTCCACCGCCTTCTTTTCAATCCGGCTGACATAGGACCGGGAGATGTTCAGCTTTGCCGCAATCTCCCGCTGGGTCAGGGGCTTGCCGCCATAAATGCCGTAGCGCAGAATCAGTATCTCCTTTTCCCGCTCCTCCAGCCGCTCCAGGGCCTCCCGCACCTCCTTGGCCCTGGCTTCCTGCTCCAGGTCCTCCACAAAATCTCCCTCGTCGGCCACAATGTCCATCAGGGTCAGGACGTTCCCGTCCTTGTCGGTGTCGATGGGATCGTCGATAAAGACCTCCTGGGCGCTCTTTTTGCGGCTGCGGAAATGCATCAGGATTTCATTGTCGATGCAGCGGGAAGCATAGGTGGCGAATTTCGCCCCCTTCTTGTAATCAAAGGTGGAAACCGCCTTGATAAGCCCGATGGAACCGATGGAAATCAAATCCTCCGGGTCGTCGGCGGTGGTGTAGTATTTCTTTATGACATGGGCCACCAGCCGCAGGTTGCGCTCGATAAGCTCCGCCCTGGCGGTGGGGTCTCCCGCTTCCATCCGCTGGAAACACTGTTGTTCCTCCTTTTGGGAGAGCGGTTTTGGAAAGCGGCTGCCGGAAGAAACGTGCAGCGCGACAAAGAACAGATTCCCGATAACTTCCAGAAGGAGGGGCAAGGTCAGCATAGTTTAATCACCTCATTATCAAGATAGTTAAACATATGTCCTGGAAAATTTGTCCTATGCCTTTCTTTCCTTGAAAGCCGCTTAAAATCTACACCGGGTCCCGCTCAAAGGCCACCCTGACCGTCGTGCCTTCTCCCGGCTGGGAGGAAAAGCTCATCTCCGCCTGATATGCCTGTACAATCTGTTCGCAGAGGGCAAGCCCAAGGCCCGCACCGCCGTCCCGGCGGCTTCGGGCCTTGTCCGCCCGGTAGAAGGGCTCTCGGATATGGGCAAGCTGTTCAGCGGTCATGCCCTTTCCGTTGTCCTGAACCAGGAGCACATCCTTCCCGTTGTCCCGAAAGGCCCGGACAAGCACCCTTCCTTCTCCCGGCGCGCAGGCCTTTATGGCGTTGTCAATCAGGTTGTCCAGCAGCAAGCGCAGGACCTCCAGATCGCCGGTGAGGGTTTCCAGCTCCCTTTGAAAGACAACCGATACCTGTTTTTCAATTGCCTTGTATCGGGCGGACCCGCTGACCGCGTCAAACAGCGCGGCGGCGTCCGCCGGTTCCCGTTCCAGGTCCCCGCCGCGCAGGGAGGCCAGCTCCAAAAGCTGCCCTGCCATATTCTGCATCCGCCTGCATTCAGAAAGAATATACCCCAGTGCGGACTGACGGTCCTCCGGGCTAATCGCCGCCTTCTGGAGGTATTCGGCATAGCCGTAAATGGTGGTCAGGGGAGTCCTCATCTCGTGGGACAGATTGTCAATCAGCTGCTGCTTCTGCCTGGCGGACTCCTGGAGGGAGGCCATCTGCCTTTGAATCTCCTCCGCCATCTGGTTAAAGCTGCGGGAGAGCTCAGTCAGCTCGTCCCGTCCGGCAACCGGGAGCCTTTCCCCAAAGTTTCCGGCGGCGATGCTCTGCGCGGCGACTGCCACCCGTTCCATCGGACGGAATAGGCAGCTCATCAGCAGGTAAAGGCACCCGGTAAACAGCGCCGAAAAAACGGTGCTGGCTACCAGGAGAAAATTCCTGGTTCTCCTCCAGCCTGCCAGTTCGTCCCGCAGGTCAAACCGGTAGGCGAGGACGCTGTCCTGATAGGGCTCCGGCAGCCAGCCCGCTACCCATAAAAAGCGGCTGTCCCGGACGGCTGTCAGCCTGTCCCCCTGGGGCGGGGCGGAAAGGTCAAAGGGGATTTCCGCCATCCTGTCCGAGCTGGAATAAATGAGCTGTCCCTCCTGATAAAAAAGCAGGTCGGTGAGCCCGTCCTGAGAAAAGTACAGGTAGGGGAGCATCAAGTCGTCGATATAGGGGGACATCTCTATCCCGCGGGCGTTCAGCGCCCGAATGTCCCGCAGAAGGGAGGAGGCGATTAGATAATGCTCCCCCAGGCAGCGTTCCCTTTGGGTGCGCAGAATGCCCCGGAGCATCGTCACAGAGGCCAAAAGGACTGCGGCGCTGAAAAATACCAGGAACAGCCCCAAAGTCATAAGAGTTGTTTTCTGTTTCATCTGTCCGTTTCCAATCTGTATCCAAGTTTATAGACAGTGCGTATCTGTTTTTCCAAGCCCAACTTTTTCCGCAGCCGCTGGATGTGTACATCCACGGTGCGGGTATCGCCCTCAAAGTCGTAGCCCCACACCAGTTCCAGAAGCCGTTCACGGGAGAGGGCGATATTTCGGTTGACGGCAAGGGTTTCAAGGAGCTCGTACTCCTTTGGACTGCAATCAATTTCGACGCCGTTCCGCCAGACTCGGCGGCTCTCAAAGTCAACCCGCACCCCGGCAATCTCAAAATCCTTCCGTTGGGTCTGGGTGCGGCGGAGGACCGCCTCCACGCGGGCCAGCATCTCCAGCATTTCAAAGGGCTTGACCATGTAATCGTCCGCCCCCATGGTCAGGCCACGGAGACGGTCGGAAAGACCGTTTCGGGCGGTCAGGAAGATGGTGGGCTGTTCTCTGTTTTGCTCAAAGACATCAAAGCCATCCAGTTCGGGCAGCATGACGTCCAGCAGCATCAGGTCATAGGAACCCTCCGCCAGGGCGTCCAGGGCGGCTTTTCCATCATAAACTGAACGGCACTGATGCCCCACTAGCTCCAGATTCCGGCGGATCAGTTCGTTGACGGGCTCCTCGTCCTCTACGATCAAAATTTTGGCCAATTTGGTTTCCTCCTATGAAAGGATAAGGGGAACTGCTTCCACACCCCTGCGGGAGAATGGAAGCAGTCCGATTATATCACAAAATGCAAAGAAAAGGTATCATTTGCCGTGGAATTTTGATAGGATAATTATGGTTGCATCAGGGGAGAAGCATCGGATTTGAATATCTCAACTACTGACCCGTCCTCGTTGGCTTCTACTTCGCCGGAATCGATCAGGTCCATGAGCCGCTGTTCTTCCTTCCTGATATCCTCTCTCGCAGCCTCGTTTCCCATTTCGGCGAAAACAATGAACTCCTCGTATGAGATGCCGATCAGGGTTTGGTCGTAACGAGAAATCTCCAGTTTGGCCCTCCTGCCGTCCTCCCCGGTCAAAGAAACGGTGATGTTGGGGTCGTTGTTTGTGTACCCTTGGGAGACATGTTCCACGGTTTTTACCTTGCCGTTAAAGAGTCCCAGCTGCTCCGCCAGTTCCTTTGCCTTTTCCGTGTAAAGGTGGGCGTCCTTGAAAAGTTCCTTGTCCAATCCGGAAAAGCCATCAATCTCCGGACCGTCAACAAACCGTATCACTTGGCTACTGAGGGTGTTCCCCGTCACTGCATCCACCATAAAATCGTAATGGGAGATACCGGGGTTTTGCAGGGAGGCTTTCTCACCAGCAGGGCGGACCGCGCCGTACCAGTAGGAGCGGGGGAAATACTTATTCGAAGCAAAGTACTTCATAGTGATGACCGCGCCCTCCAGGTTGGCGCCGTAAACCCTCCATATTTCCTTTGCGCCGATGTCGGCAGCTTGCTCTATAGAGATATCCTTTGCGGCGGAGGCGGCGTCGTACTCACCCTTTTCGACGGTGTAGCTGGGCTTCTTGTACCCGTCAGAGGCGGTTTCAGGGATAGAGCTCGTGGCCAAGGGGAGGACCGCTTCAGGCAGGACGGTCAGGGTATAGCTGGTGGGGACCTGCTCCACCTTCTGGTTTTCCACCGCCAGCACAACTTCACTGAGCCCCCCAAAGAGGAACGCCCCGGATGCAATCATACCGGCTGCCGCCAGGACAATTTTCGTGCCGCTGCCGAGACCTTGTTTTTTTCTTTTCATTGGTTTTTGCTCCTTTCGGATGGTTTATTTGTGATCACACCCAGATGATACGGTGCCGGTATCATTAAACTATCATGAAGATGTTACGAAGTTGTAAAAACACAGGGGTATCAAAAAAATTTTTGTGTGAACAGGGTGGAACACCCCGTCCGGCGGCTCCCTGATTGATAAAAGGTTTAGAATTTCTTATAAAAATGTTAAATAGGATTGTCTTTTGCTGGGGAAGCGGATATAATGGACAGGTATTCGCTTTTCGCTGTGTGTAAAAAGGAGGAAGCATAACATGTTCCGAGAGTTTATCCAATACTACAAGCCCCATAAAAAGGTGTTTATCCAGGACCTGATGGCTGCCTTTCTGGTGGCGGTGATCGACCTTGTTTACCCGGTTGTCACCCGAAATATGCTCAACGTGTACATCCCCAATCAGATGCTCAGCTCTCTGCTGACCAGTACGGCAGTTCTGCTGATTCTGTACCTGGTAAAGATGGGGATGAACTACTTTATGCAGTATTACGGCCACCTGGTGGGCGTGGGAATGCAGGCCGATATGCGCCGGGATGTGTTCCGGCACCTGCAAAAGCTGCCCTACTCCTTTTTTGACGAGCACAAAACCGGCAGCATCATGTCCCGCATCATCAACGACCTAATGGACGTTTCCGAGCTGGCCCACCACGGGCCGGAGGATTTGTTCATCTCGGTTATCATGTTAGTGGGCTCCTTTGCCTACCTGTGTACCATCAATGTGCTGCTGACGGTGCTGGTGTTCGCGTTCCTGCCCTTTCTGATTTGGTTTGCCATGAAAAAGCGTATCAAGATGTCCAAAGCCTTTACCGAAACCCGCGTCCAGGTGGCGGAGGTCAACGCCACGTTGGAGAACAGCATCTCCGGTGTCCGCGTCTCCAAGGCCTTTGACAACAGCGTCCACGAGGTGGAAAAATTCCAGGACAGCAACCGGAAATTTGTCAAAGCCCGCAGCCATGCCTACAAGGCCATGGCGGAGTTTTCATCCGGCACCACCTTTATCATCGACCTGCTGAACGTGGTGGTCCTGGTGCTGGGCGGGCTGTTCACCTTCCGAAGCATCATCTCCCTGGGGGACTTTGTGGCCTATATGCTGTTTATCAGCATGTTCCTCAACCCCATCCGCAAGCTTATCTCCTTTGTGGAGCAGCTCCAGCAGGGGATGACCGGCTTCAAGCGGTTCCACGAGCTGATCCATGCGGAACCTGAGCATGATTCGGAAAAGGGAATTGAACTGGAAAACATCAAAGGGAAAATCCAGTTTGAAAATGTTGGTTTTGCCTACGACCAGCACAGCGAAGACGGCGCAATCCTGAAAGATATCAACATTACCATTGAACCGGGAAAAACTGTTGCCCTGGTAGGGCCCTCCGGGGGAGGGAAAACTACCCTATGCCACCTGGTTCCCCGTTTTTATGAGCTGACCGGCGGGCGGATTCTCCTGGATGGCGTTGACGTAAAGGACATCTCCTTCTCCAGCCTGCGGCGGAACATCGGCATTGTCCAGCAGGATGTGTTTCTGTTTACCGGAACCATCAAGGAAAACATCGCCTATGGCCGCCTGGACGCCACCGACGAGGAAATCATTGAAGCGGCAAAGCGGGCCAACATCCATGACTATGTAATGACCCTCCCGGAAGGCTACGACACCTATATAGGGGAACGGGGTGTAAAGCTGTCCGGCGGGCAGAAACAGAGGATTTCCATTGCAAGGGTGTTTTTGAAGAACCCCCAAATCCTGATTCTCGACGAGGCGACCTCTGCCCTAGACAACGCCACCGAGGTAATGATCCAAAACGCCTTGGAGGAACTTGCCCACGGGCGTACCTCTATGATTGTAGCACACCGGCTTTCCACTATCAAAAATGCGGACGAGATCATCGTCCTGACCAGGGAAGGGGTGCAGGAACGGGGCACCCACGAGGAACTGATGGAGAAAAAAGGCATCTACTTTGGATTGTATCAGGCACAGTTTAAGAACCTGACCGATGCGGTGGGGACGGCGGCTTTATCATAATATAACGTGAGTTCGATAAAATAAAGTCGCGGGAGAACCCTTAAAAAGCATAGAAACGCATCAACAAACAGAGCCCCCGACCGTCTGTCGGGGGCTTGTGCGGCTGGAATCATTAGGTCAAAAATTGTAAACAGAACGCCGATGTCCTACAGAGAGCGCAAGTATTACCAGTTCATTATCATTGATTTGACAGATAAGGCGATAATCACCGATTCTGTACCTCCACTGGCCGCTCCTATTCGCTGTTAAACTCCTCCCATGTTGACGAGGGTTTTCGCACCCAACAAGATTTTTCCCAATCCAAGCATAAATCATCTGCCTGGTGTATTTATCCAATTTCTTCAGCTCTTTGATCGCCCGCTCTGAATAGACAACTTCGTACCTTGTCATAATCCCAAAAGTCCCTTCACTTCCTCATGTGTATAGGTCTTGGGATTTGCAAGATACTCCTGATATGCCTCACCAGCAACGGCAATATCGTATTCGTCTTCTATCCGTTCAAACAAAGCTCGTTTGAATGCCTCAGCCAGGGACATAGAATGAAGTTTTGCATAACTCTCTGCAAGCAATCTTTCTTCCTCAGTAAGCCGAATGGAAAACGCCATAGGTATCAACCTCCTTTGTAGTACATTGTACTATATTTCGTTCACTTTGTCAACCACATCAATGCCCCGCAACTTCATGCGCTTGCCCTGAATTTATTTCAAAAGCCGATTGACAAATACAGAAAAGAATAGTATAGTAGGAAACATAAATCTTTCTGAAAGGAGTACGGCAATGACAGTATCTATGTTTGGACTGAACATGGCTATTGTTCAACAGCAAGGCGGATTTGTGCAGACTTCGCCTGGCTTGTATTGCCGCGCTCCAATTTCGGTATAGTCCTCACAGGATTATAAGATATTAGGAAAATGACGGTGCAGGTCGGATATAATTTCGATCTGCACCGTTTTTTATACTTTGAGAGGGGAGGCAGGTATTATGCCGGAACAGTCCGTTCACCGCCAGGAAAATTCTGTCCCGGACCAACAAACTTATCACAGAAAAGGAGAAGCATATGAAAACAATCGATACAACCGTTCTGGCAGGATACAATGCCGGGATTGAGAAGAACCGTTTAAGGGCCGGAATCGGGCTCATTGAGTTTGAGAGGACAAAGGAAATTTTACTTGACGAGCTTCCCAAGCCGCCCTCTGTCATTTATGATATTGGCGGAGGGTATGGCGAATATTCATGGTGGCTTTCATCCCTTGGATATGAAGTCCACTTGTTTGATCTGTCCGTAACAAACATCAAAATGAGCGGGGAGCTGGCTGAGGAATACCCCAATGTTCATTTGAAATCTGCAATGGTGTGCGACGCCCGTTCGGTGCCTCGTCCCGACAAAAGCGCAGACGCCATTTTGTTTATGGGGCCCCTGTACTCCATCACCGAATATGAGGAACGGATTCTGGCAATCAAAGAAAGTTGCCGCCTGCTGAAGGACAGCGGCGTGCTGTTTTCCGCGGCGCTGACGCCGTACAGCGTGCTGATTCCCCGCATTGCGGCGTACCACAAGGATGTAAGCAAAAAGAAAGACGAATTGGACGATCCCGCCGTCATAGCAATCATCGAACGCGCCTTGGAGGATGGATGCTATATCAACCCGGAACGAAAGATTGCAAAGGGGATAGGCAGTTCACACCTTCATACCGCTAAAGCCTTGCGGGACGAATTACATTGCGGAGGCTTTAGGGAATCAACGGTACACGGGGTGATGGGCGGCGCATGGCTCGCACCCAATCTGAATGAACTGCTGGAAAGGGAAGAAACGAGAAATGTCCTTATGAAAACAGTGCGTATGTTGGATACCCATGAAGAAATTGTCGGGCTGTCGGGGCATTTGCTTGCGGTTTCGAGAAAGTGAAGAAGCGTTTTCCAGATAAACGACTTTATCGGAATATGCAACTAAATTTAGTTGC
>JAAWRH010000049.1 GCA_022800935.1 Oscillospiraceae bacterium | reverse complement strand
AAAATTATTGTCCATGTGGGAAGCACCTTCTAAAGAGGAAATAGATGTTTGGTATTCCTTAGAAAGAAAATAGGATTGCTGTATAGAGAACAGCAGCTTCCAGTTTAAATGTATTTACAAAGGAGAATGATTTATGAAAAAAGTCGCGGTTATCATGGGCAGCGACAGCGATTTCCCCGCCGTCAAGCCCGCAGTCCTCAAGCTGAAATCCTTCGGCATCCCGGTGGAAGCCCACGTCATGTCCGCCCACCGCACCCCGGAACAGGCAGCCGCCTTTGCCGGACAAGCTAAGGACAACGGCTTCGGCGTGATTATCGCCGCCGCCGGGAAAGCCGCCCACCTTGCCGGGGTGCTGGCGGCGCATACCACCCTTCCCGTTATCGGCATCCCCATTAAGTCCTCCACCCTGGACGGGCTGGACGCGCTGCTGGCCACGGTGCAGATGCCCTCCGGCATCCCCGTTGCCACGGTGGCCATTGACGGGGCGGAAAACGCGGCAATCCTAGCCGCCCAGATGCTGGCCCTCTCCGACGAGGGGTTATCCCAAAAGCTTTCCACTATGAAAGAGGAGATGACACAAAAGGTATCCGAAAAAGACAAAAAATTGCAGGAAATGATAAACGAGCTCTAATGCAGGATGCAAAATAAAAAATGAGGTGAATGAATTTGTTCAACGGAATCCATGAAGAATGCGGCGTGTTCGGCGTTTACGATCCGAATCAGGCCAACCACGTTACCTCCCTTACCTATACCGCCCTCTACGCCCTCCAGCACCGGGGGCAGGAGAGCTGCGGCATTGCCGTCAATAACGACGGCGTCATTGTCTCCCACAAGGATTTGGGCCTGGTGCCGGAGGTGTTCAACCAGGAGGTCCTGAACCGCCTGGGAACCGGCGAAATTGCCGTGGGCCACGTCCGCTACTCCACCACCGGCAACCACAACCGCAGCAACGCCCAGCCCCTGGTGATTCGCCATGTAAAGGGCCCCATGGTCCTTGCCCACAACGGCAACCTGACCAACGCCTGGGAGCTGCGGGAGCAGCTGGAAATGTCCGGGGCTATTTTCCATTCCACCAATGACAGCGAGGTTATCTCCTATATCATAACCAAGGAGCGTTTGAACTCCAAATCTATTGAACAGGCCGTGGAGCAGGCCATGTACCAGATAAAAGGCGCCTATTCCATGGTGATTATGTCCCCCACCAAGCTGATTGCCGTCCGGGACCCCAACGGCTTCCACCCCTTGTGCATCGGCAGGCTGGGCGATGCCACCATCTTCGCCTCCGAGACCTGTGCCCTGGATACCATTGGAGCGGAGTTTGTCCGGGATGTAAAGCCCGGCGAAATCGTCATTGTGGACAAGAAGGGAATGCGCTCCATCGAAACCCACTGCGGCGGGAAAAGCTCCCTCTGTGTCTTTGAGTTTGTCTACTTTGCCCGTCCCGACTCCGTGGTTGACGGGGCCAGCGTCCACAATGCCCGCCTGCGGGCAGGGGCGTTTTTGGCGCTGGAGCACCCAGTGCAGGCGGATGTGATTATCGGTGTCCCCGATTCCGGCCTTGACGCAGCCCTTGGATTTGCCAGACAGTCCGGCATCCCTTACGGAGTTGGATTTATTAAAAACCGCTACATTGGAAGAACCTTCATTCAGCCCACGCAGGGACAGCGGGAAAACGCCGTCAAGCTGAAGCTGAACGCTGTCCGGGCCACCGTCCAGGGCAAGCGAGTGGTGATGATTGATGATTCCATCGTCCGGGGCACCACCATGAAGCGCATTGTCAGCCTGCTGCGGGAAGCAGGGGCGACAGAAGTACATATCCGCATTTCCAGCCCGCCCTTTGTCAATCCCTGCTACTTTGGCACCGACATTGACAGCAAGGATAAGCTGATTGCCTGCCGGATGTCCACCGAAGAGATTTGCAAGGAGTTTGGCGCGGACAGCTTAGGCTATCTAAGCATAAACGGCGTCAAGCAGATTGCCGAGAGCTGCAGCCTGAACTTCTGCTCCGCCTGCTTTGACGGAAACTATCCCGCGGAGATCCCCAAAGAGACACATAAAGATAAATTTGAAAGCCGGATCAGTGAGAGCGAGGACAAGGCGTCCTTCAATTGATTCCACAACCAGGGGACTTTTCATAAAGCCCCCTGACCGTTTTTCCACCTTATTACACTTTGACAGGAGGATTTTCCCATGAGCAAAAGCTTCAGCGAAAGCTACAAGGCGGCGGGAGTTGACGTCACCGCCGGTTACAAGGCCGTCGAATTGATGAAAGCCCATGTTGCCCGCACCATGACCTCCGGGGTTGTCTCCGGCATCGGCGGCTTTGGCGGGTTATTTGAATTGGACATGACTGGTATCCAGAAGCCCGTCCTCGTCTCCGGCACCGACGGCGTGGGCACCAAGCTGAAAATCGCTTTCCTTCAAGACAAGCACGACACCGTAGGTATTGATTGCGTTGCCATGTGCGTCAACGATATTATCTGTTGCGGCGCGAAACCGTTGTTTTTCCTGGACTACATCGCCACTGGCAAAAACTTCCCGGAAAAAATTGCGTCTATTGTCTCCGGCGTGGCTGAGGGATGCGTCCAGTCCGGGACAGCCCTGGTGGGCGGAGAAACCGCCGAAATGCCCGGCTTCTATCCTGAAGATGAATATGACCTTGCCGGATTTTCGGTCGGCGTGGTAGACAAGTCTAAAATACTTGATAACACACAGATAAAGCCCGGCGACGCGGTTATTTCCCTTGCTTCCAGCGGCGTACATTCCAATGGTTTTTCCCTGATACGCAAAACCTTCCAGATTGACAAAACCGGCAAAGATGGCTTGGGGATGTATTCGGCGGAGCTGGGCCAGACCCTTGGGGAAACCCTCCTCATCCCCACAAAAATTTATGTCAAGCCCATGCTGGCACTGTTTGACGCAGTAACAGTCAAAGCTGTCTCCCACATCACTGGCGGCGGCTTTTACGAGAATATCCCCCGGTGCCTCCCAGAAGGGAAAAAAGCGGTTATCCAAAAGGACAAGCTGGAGATTCCCCCTATCTTCCGCCTGATGCAGAAGGTCGGCAATATCCCCGAACGGGATATGTTCAACACCTTCAACATGGGAACCGGCATGTGCGCGGTGGTCAGCAGCGGGGACGCGGACAAGGCGGTCTCTATCCTGAATTCCTGCGGGCAGAAAGCGTCTGTTATCGGCGAAATCCAGGCGGGCGAAACCGGCGTGGAAATCCTGTAACCGGGGGAAAGCAAAATGGAGAAAAAAAGAATCGCCGTCCTGGTGTCGGGCGGCGGGACGAATTTACAGGCGCTCTTTGACGCCCAGGAATCGAAAAAAATTGCAGGCGGGGAAATCGTGCTGGTGATTGCGTCCAACTCGAAAGCCTATGCCATTGAGAGGGCAAAGGCCCACAATGTTCCCGCTGTGGTGGTCAGCAAGAAGAAATACCCTAACCCTGAAGATTTTGATTCCGCTATGCTGGCGGCTTTAAAGGAATACCGAGTGGATTTGGTGGTATTGGCTGGGTATCTGTCCTTTGTGGGGGATAAGGTAACAAAGGAATACGACCATCGGATGCTGAATATCCATCCTTCTTTGATTCCCTCTTTCTGCGGGAAGGGATTTTATGGTTTGAAGGTTCACGAAGCCGCCCTTGCCTATGGCGTGAAAGTCACCGGCGCAACAGTGCATTTTGTCAACGGGGTTTATGACGACGGACAGATTGTCCTTCAAAAAGCAGTGGAAATCCTTCCCGGAGACACCCCCGAAGTCTTACAGCGGCGGGTCATGGAGCAGGCGGAATGGCAGATTCTCCCCCAGGCGGTGGAGATGTTCTGCCGGGGGGAGATTGGGCCGGAGATGGGCTCTTAATTGATTGAAAGAAGGTTTGACATTGTATAGAAATATACTGACACCTCCTCACATGCTTGGATTGCTCTGTACAAAACAGGTTTGACGGCGTTTGTACAGAGCGGGATTAAGCCGTCTCACTTTGTTTTGTTTCTGTCAAAAAGTAATAAAAGGAGCAAAACAAATGAAATATACTTTTGAAATTACCATTGCAGGATGTGCGGTAAGCTGTGCGCATTGTTATGTAAACGGCGGGCCGGATAAGCCTATAAAACTTTCTGATTTTATGCTTGCCGCCAATAAGATGTTTTCGGTTTTTCACAGGATGGAAGAGAATATTGACCTTACGTTGGGAAACGAACTCTTTTGTAACCCAGATATTGCTGAAATCCTTTCCTTCTGCAATATAAACGGCAGAGGATACTTTTCTTATGAAAGTTACCCTGTTCCGACTACTGGAATTGCGCTGGTCAACCATAAAGACAGGGAAAAAAGTTTATGGGCCTTGCGCATGGCAGGAGCAAAGGGCTTTATGCTCGCCGTTCATGGGGGACGGGAACAGCACAACCAGATTGTGCAGAACACCTCAGCTTATGACGGGCTTTTTCAGGCTGTTGAGCTGCTGCACTTCCGCGGGTTTGAAATCCTTTTCAACCTTATGGTGAGTAAAGCGTTAGCAGCCGGCTTTGACGAGGTTATGGACAAAATCAGCCAATACCCAGGGGCAAAAGCCCGTTTGACAGTCCCATTGTATGTTCCAACTCCAAGGATGCGAAATTATCAAGCGCTCAGGGCAGATGTGAATGACTGTATTCAGATTTGCCATAAAGCCGAAAAATTTGGAATGGATACGTCTGCACTTGTACAGCATCTTCAAAACCATTGCGAAAAAGCTGTGATTGAACGGGTAATACAGAATGGATTTGATTTTCCCGCCCATTTTTCGCAGTCTCCTGAATGGGCTTTTTTCCATATTGCCCAGAACCTGGATTTCTATTATGGAAACGTGGGGGCACATGCAGAATACCTGGGAAATCTTTGCGAGATGGACGAAAAAGAAATATACCGTTCTATAGCTGAAAAGCCAGCTAATTATAATTACACCACAATGTATTCAAAGCCAATTTGGGACACATTGGAACAGAAAATTGCCGGTCTGCCGGAAAGAGCTTCAAATCTGGTGTATCCCTCCATTGAGGATTGCTTATATGCTTTGTTGGATGAGCTGGGAGTTCAAAATTTACTGATATAGTATAATTCAAATATACACAGCAGTATGGTATAATGAATGATAGAAAGCAGAGGATGAGCGTGTTTACAAAGGAACAGCGCGAGCGGGAACATCAAAAGGATTTGGAGCGGCTGCGGCTTCTCCGGCCCATGGACGATGATTTTATGAGATGCCTCTTTAAAGACAATATTCCGTTGGCGGAATTTGTGCTGAGGATTTTCGTTGAAAAGCCGGATTTGGTCATCGTAAAATGCCAGACGCAAAAGGATATGAAGCGGCTGGCGGGAGCGCGTTCTATCTGTCTGGATGCTTACGGGGAGGATTCCGAGAATAAAAAGTACGATATGGAAGTACAGCGTGCCGACAAGGGCTCGGAACCCCAAAGGGCAAGGTATCATTCCAGCGTGATGGATGTGGAAAACCTGGACGCCAGGCAGGATTTTAAGGCACTGCCGGAAACCTATACGATTTTTGTTACGGAAAGGGATTTTTTCGGAGAAGGAAAACCAATCTATCATATAGAGAGGATAAACCTTGATACCGGGAAACCCTTCAATGACGGCGAACATATCGTTTATATTAACGGCGAGTACCGCGGGGATTCTGATATTGGAAAGCTAATGCACGATTTTAACTGTTCCAACCCCGATCATATGAATTTTAAGGTCATGGCAGACGCTGCGCGGTATTTAAAAGAAAACCCGAAAGGAGTGGGGCAAGTGTGTAAACTTTTGGAAGACATGAGAGCGGAGTCCTGGCTGGAAGGCAAGATTGAAGGAAAAATGGAAGGAATCATCGAAGGTAAAAAAGAGGGGATCGTCGAAGGCAAAAAAGAGGGAATCATTGAAGGGGCAAACGAGGAAAAAAGAAATACTGTCCTTCGGATGCTGTCCAGCGGTTCATTGTCTCTGGAAAGTATTGCCGAGTTTGCCGGGCTTCCCCTGGACGAAGTAAAAAAGCTGAGCGAAAACAGAACTGCATAATCGTTCACAAACCTATTGTCAGAAAAACAGAAAAGGAGCTGCCTATGACTTACCAACTGACCAAACTTTTACAGCAGAACACCTACCCCGGACGCAGCATTGTGCTGGGTAAACACAAGGACGGAAAACACATGGTGATTGCCTATTTCATCATGGGGCGGAGCGTCAACAGCCGCAACCGCATCTTTGTCGCTGACGGGGACGGCCTGCGCACCCAAGCCCACGACCCCGCCAAGCTCTCCGACCCTTCCTTGGTGATTTATGCCCCTGTCCGCGTCCTGAACGGCGTGCAGATTGTCACCAACGGCGACCAGACCGACACCATCTATGACTTTATGTCCCAGGGGAAAACCTTTGAAGAAGCCCTCCGCACCCGCACCTTTGAACCAGATCCTCCTATCTATACCCCCCGTGTCTCCGGCATCATAGAGAATGGCAATTATAAGCTGTCCATCCTGAAAAGCGCGGATGGGAACCCTTCCAGCGTGCGGCGGTACTTTTTTGAATATACCGACCCCATCGCGGGACAAGGGCATTTTATCCACACTTACCGCTGCGACGGGAACCCTGTTCCTTCCTTTGAAGGGGAGCCGGAGCAGGTGGAGATTGACGGGACTTTGGACGGGTTCACCGACACTATTTGGGAAAGCCTCAATGAAGACAACAAGGTTTCCCTGTTCACCCGGTTCATCAATCTGGAAACAGGGGAGTTTGAAACACGTATTGTCAACAAAAACCAGTAATTTTTAGAAAGGCGGAGCATAAAACATGGCCAACGAACTGCAATTAAAATACGGCTGCAATCCCAACCAGAAGCCATCCAGAGTATACATGGAGGACGGGAAGGAGCTTCCCATCACCGTTTTGAGCGGGAGGCCCGGATACATAAACCTTTTGGACGCTTTCAACAGTTGGCAGCTTGTCAAAGAACTAAAAGAAGCAACAGGGCTTCCTGCCGCCGCTTCCTTTAAGCACGTCAGCCCAGCGGGGGCGGCTATTGGGCTTCCCCTCTCCGATGTGCTGAAAAAAATCTACTATGTGGGAAAAGGGGAGCTTTCCCCTCTGGCCTGCGCTTACGCAAGGGCAAGGGGCGCGGATAGGATGTCCTCCTTTGGGGATTTCGCAGCCCTTTCTGATACCTGCGACCTGGCTACCGCCAAGCTGCTGAACCGGGAGGTTTCCGACGGGGTGATTGCCCCCGGCTATACTGAGGAAGCGCTGGAACTGCTGAAAGCCAAGCGGAACGGCACCTACAACGTCATCCAGATAGACCTGGAGTACAAACCCGCTCCCATTGAGCGCAAGCAGGTTTTCGGCGTGACCTTTGAGCAGGGCCGCAACGAAATCAAGCTGGATGAAAGCATTTTAGAGAACGTTGTCACCGAAAACAAGGCCCTGACCGCCGAACAAAAAAGGGATTTGGTGATTTCCCTGATCACCCTGAAATACACCCAGTCCAATTCGGTCTGCTATGTGAAGGATGGACAGGCTATCGGCATTGGCGCAGGGCAGCAGTCCAGAATCCATTGTACTAGGTTAGCAGGCAATAAAGCTGATATCTGGTGGCTGCGGCAGAATCCCAAGGTGCTTGCCCTGCCCTTTAAGAAGGGCATCAAGCGGGCAGACCGGGACAACACCATTGACGTATACATTTCCGACGATTATATGGACGTACTGGCAGACGGCATCTGGGAGAACTTCTTTGAAACCAAGCCGGAACCCCTTTCCAGAGAGGAAAAGAAGGAATGGCTGAAACAGCTCACCGGTGTGGCGTTGGGGTCTGACGCGTTCTTCCCCTTTGGGGACAACATCGAGCGGGCGCATCGGAGCGGCGTGACCTGTATCGCCCAGCCCGGCGGTTCTATCCGGGACGATAATGTGATTGAGGTCTGCAACCGGTACGGGATTGCTATGGCGTGTACCGGAATCCGGCTGTTCCACCATTAAACGCCAGTCTGACAAGGTATAAGGAAAAGGGTTCGGTTCAGCGTTTCTTGGCTGAATCGAACCCATAAGGCGTGTAATACCTGTTGTTTTGCGGAGTTTGGCGTTTGATGAATCAAGGCTTTCTGGGGATGGGAAAAATGAAAGTTACAGCGCATACCATGGAATACCAGGGCGGGCAGATTGTGTCGCCTTTGCGGCTTAGGAATTATTCGGCTTATGATTAATCAGGAATATAAGAGGATTTATGAGGAATCTTTTCGCGATATGAGGACTGCTTTGCAGTTGTTTCCGATAGACTGCTGTGACAGCAAAGAAGAATTGGAACACAAAAAAGAAAAAATTTATGTTCTTGAAGCGGATGGGAAATTAATCGGTTCCGTTGCTGTTTATGACAATGAAATTGACGATCTGATTGTGGAAAAAAGCTATCGCAGAAGGGGTTATGGAGAAGCGTTATTGCAGTTTGCCGTCTCACGCCTGCAAAGTAATAAAATTTCTCCAATCATTCTGCATGTTGCGGATTGGAACCAAGGGGCCGTTAAAATGTATTTGAAAAACGGGTTTACGATTGTGAAAACAGAAGAAGTTTGATTTTGCGCAGGTTATGGGGAGGCTGGTATCTATGGTAAAAGCGGTCATTTTTGATATGTTTGAAACCCTGGTGACACAATACTATAACTGTCCCCTGTATTTTGGGGAACAGATTGCCGCGGACATTGGCATCAGCAACGAGGAGTTTCAAACCATATGGCATCCCTCTGGAGAAAAAAGAACAATAGGGATTCAGACATTAGAGGATGTTCTGGAAGAAATATTAAGAAAGCATAATCTTTATTCCGAGGATTTGTTGAGGCGCATTGTGGAAAAAAGAATCGCCACAAAACGGGTGTGCTTTGAAAATTTGAATCCAGAGATCATCCCCATGCTGGAGGCAATCAGGCGGTCAAACAGAAAGATTGCCCTGATCAGCAACTGTTTTTCAGAAGAAGTGGTGGTTATCAGGCAGAGCAAACTTGCAGGGTATTTTGACAGTATGCTTTTATCTTTTGAGCAGGGAATGAAAAAACCGGATGCAGCAATATTTGAAAAGTGCGTCAAAGAGCTGGATGTAACGCCAAAGGAATGTTTATACATTGGAGACGGCGGCAGCAGCGAGCTGGAAGCGGCAAGGGACGCGGGGATGACAGCGGTGCAGGCCGGATGGTACATAGAACAGAGCGGCTGGCTGGAGAACGGCAGAAAACCGGATTTCCCGCTGCTGCATACTCCGAAAGATGTGTTGCGGTATTTGGGGGAGTGATTTCAGGTGTGGAGGAATTTTTCATGAATAATATTATGCGCATCGTTGAAGCGGGGGGTTGCACAGGGTGTAATGCGTGCAGCTTCTGTGAACACATTTCTTTTCAGAAAAACCAGTACGGCTTTTATTCGCCTGTTGTTGATGATAAATGTAATCATTGCGGCAAATGTGTAGAAGAATGTATTTATGATCCGAATAGAGGGGAGGATTTATAGTGGAAAGATTTGAATTGAATGACAGTGATAAAATGCTGATTGAAACTGCCCTTACGGTGCTAAAAGAGAATTTTGATGACGGAGTATACAACCACACGGTTGGATGTGCAATTCTATGTAAAAACGGCGCTGTCTACAAGGGCGTAAACTGCGACGGGATACATGGCTCCTGCGCGGAATACATAACAATGGGGATTGCCGTTTCAGCGGGGGAAAGAGATTTTGATACAATCGTGGCAGTTCACGAGAAACACTTAAACAATGTTATCCCGCCATGCGGGAATTGCAGGCAGATGTTATTTGAGTATTGTCCGGATATAAAAGTAATCGTGAACGATGAAAACGGAAACCTGATTAAAGTGAAAGCAAGGGATTTGCTGCCGTTCGTATGGCAGCCGGTAATATGTTAAATCCTGATTGATTTGGGAAAAGCAAAAGAAGGAATATTTGATAACAGAGTGGCGGTCTGAAGAATAGGAGATAATCAATAATGATTCATATTTTGCTTGAAGGGTATGACATAGACGCCGTTTGGCTCTACGATGAATTGAAAAAGTACATAAAGCCAACCCATACGGTCGTTGTTGTTGCATTTTCTTTTCGAGATAATCGTGTTAAATCTATCACAGACTGGAATTTGCTGTATAGCAAAGAAAACGGCAAATATTATGATGGTATTACAGGTGGATTTGCATCTTATGGAATACCGGAGGAAAATATTACATTTATCAATTATTTCACGGATACCAAGGAATCGGCTGCACAGAAAATTGAAAAGGCAGATATTGTTTACTTTCTCGGAGGGCTGCCGGATAGGATGATGGATCGAATTAAAGAATTCAATCTGTATGACACCTTAATGAGACATGATGGTATCGTTATGGGATATAGCGCAGGCGCTGTAATCCAATTGTCAGAATACCATTTATCACCCGATGGAGACTACCCAGAATTTCGGTATTATAAGGGGCTTCCATATTTGGATAGCTTTTATATTGAAGTCCACTACGAAGGTACTGATATACAGAATGAGTCAATACAGAGAGTGATCGCTGAACGGGGAAAAACTGTATATGCAACTTCACTCAGGTCTGGAGCAATACTCGTTGACAACGGAAAGATAAAATTGATTGGAAATGTTAAAGTATATAATAAAGTATGATAAAAGCACCATGCGGTAAATCAGGCTTTGAAATGGAGTAAAATAAATGGATGAACTTTTTATCTGTAAGATAGCTTCTCTTCAAGAAATGAACGTAAAATGGGACTATGAGATTGCCCAAAGCGGAGAGGACAAAGAAAACTGGATTGTTTGGAAGAAACGGAGCATAGAGAATTATAAGCAGGGTTATACCATTCCTTACTATGGAATACTGGACGGAGTTATCATTTGCGAAGCAACTGCGATGATTCACCCCAAGGTCGTGCAGAATAGCGACGATTTAGTTGATGGTCATACAGTTTACCTGTCGGCATTCCGAACAATTGACAAGTTCCAGGGAAAAGGATACTTTTCAAAATTGTTTCATTTTATGATGGATGATTTGCGGCAGAAGGGATTTACAAAAGCTACCCTTGGCGTAGAACCGGACGAGGAGAAAAATAAAGAGATATATGCCCACTATGGCTTTACCGAATATATTAAATCCGGTAAGGAATATTACCCGGACGGAACGGTGATTGATGTGGAATATTATGGGAAAACGCTTGAATGATAGAAGCAAATTTTTGTTTACGGGGAGCTGTCTTTACAGATGGCTATGAAAAATAATGTAATAAGTCGAAATTCGCGGAGCTGGTATTATGAAGGGATTTGAACGGGAAAACCAATTATTTTCTCTTTGTGGGTTGAATTGTGGGCTATGCCCCATGCTTTTGGGAAATTACTGTGGCGGCTGCGGCAATGGGAATCAGTCATGCAAAATCGCGAAATGCAGTCTTGAACATGGAAAGATTGAATATTGCTATGAATGCGAACAATATCCATGTCAAAAATATCAATACATAGATGAATATGACTCTTTTATTACGCATAGGCGGCGAAAAGCCGATTTAGAAAAGGCGAAATGCATAGGAATTAAGCAATATAATCGGGAACAGCAGGAAAAAGTACAGATTCTTTCCTACTTACTTTCTAATTATAATGACGGGCGCAGGAAGAATTTCTTTTGTGTGGCAGTCAATTTATTAGAGCTTTCAGAGATACAAGAAGCAATAAAGCAAATACAATCCAATGACGAATTGTCCTCACTGCCATTTAAGGAACAATGTTTGTATGTAGTAGAGGTGTTTCAAATGATTGCTGACAGAAGAAATATAAAACTAAAACTTATCAAAAAGAAATAATTTTCAAATTCCGGTTTATCAGGGAATTGTATTTATGAATGACTATGAAAAAAGAGCGATAAAATGGTAATTTGAAGGAGCGAATACAATGATTGAAATCAGACGTATTGATGCACAGCATAAATCGGATATAAACATTCCCAACGAACCATTTCACATGTTTGGACGAATTATCCCATCCTTTAATAATGGACATTGGAGTTATGAGCTTGAGAGGTATGCTTCTGAGAATGTCACAGAAATGACTTTCCCAGACGAAGGCTACAATTACGAGGATATGAAAGACAGTGTATTTCTCGGCGCTTATGATGGTGAAAAATGTGTAGGCCTGGCTATTTTACAGCCCGGATTTTTCAAGTATATGTATCTGTATGACTTGAAAGTGAATAAAAAATACCGTGGTCAACATATTGGACAGGCGTTGATAGCAAACGCAAAAGAAATTGCCGCACAGCATGGGTATTATGGACTTTATACGCAAGGGCAAGACAACAATCCAGGTGCCTGCTTGTTTTATCTGAACTCCGGTTTTTATATTGGAGGGCTTGATACCAATGTATATCGGCACACGAAGCAGGAAGGAAAGGCTGACATTCTTTTCTATTGCGAAATTGATTAACAAATTTCAGTTTATCGGGAAGCTGCCTTTACAGAAGGGATAAGGGTGTAAAGTCAAAGGAGGGAGATTGACTATGAGCAGTGAAAGTACAAATTGGGGGCAAAGCGTTGCCGGTGTTGTGATAAAAGACGGTAAGGTGCTGCTTGCCCGCCATACATACGGCAGCGGAAAAGGAAGGCTGATCATACCCGGCGGTTATGTGAACTATGGCGAAACACCCCAGCAAGCCTTAAAACGTGAATATATGGAAGAAACGAATATTGAGGTAGAACCAGAAAATATAATCGGTATCCGCTTTAATATGCACGATTGGTATATTGTGTTTCGTGCAAAATATATCTCAGGGGAAGCACAGTCGGATCATGATGAAAACAGCGAAGTACTATGGCTGGATATAAAGCAGGCATTATCAAGGGATGATGTCCCTGAACTCACTAAAAAGATGATTGAAGCGGCATTAAACCAATGCGGGCTGCAATATGAAGAGTATAACGCCAATACGAAGCACGCGCCATATTCTCTGTATATGGCGTCAAATTCCAGTTTTGCCGGACAGGACAACCATATCATCAAAGGGGCATGCTCAGAGATGCAGCACGGATCAGCAAACCGAAATTAAAAAGGGACTGTAAGGGAGGATAGTATCTATGAAAAATTATACCCAGGTTTATGTAAAAAACAGTATGGAGGCAGCAAAAACATATTGTAAAGCATTTGACGCAGAAATAACCCTTGAAATGAAAGACAGCAGCGGGACTGCCTATGAACATTGTGTCATATCAGTAAACGGCGAGGGCTTTTTAGCCATAGCTGAAGCCCAAAACCCCTGTGATGTGGATTTTATCCACAAAATGAAGTGGGAAACCATGACTTTTAATGTATTTGAGATGGGAACTGAAGAGAGCGTCCATCGTGCATTTGATGTTTTGCGCGACGGCGGCGTTGTGCTTGAGGAAATTCATGAAGTACCGTGGAGCAAATGCTGTGCCACCGTGATTGACAAGTATGGCGTGTGCTGGTGGATTGCTATTTAACAGGCAAAGCAGTGTTTTCTTTATGGAAAAGGACGCAGTATACCGGGACTTACGGAGGTAAGCAAAAATGGCAGCAGGTATTATGATAATGGGTTCTTCTGGAGCCGGAAAGACCACCCTTGGCAAAATGGCGGCTGAAAGATTGGGTTTTACCTTTGTGGATATTGATGAATATATATGGCGCAAAGATACAGAAATCCCCTTCTCAAAAATGTACACAAAGCCGGAAAAGATCAGCCGTTTAATGGAAGCAGTATCGAACTGTGAACATTTTGTTATGGCAGGTTCTATGGATTCATTTCATGAACATTTTGACCCTTTTTTTGAATTGGTGGTTCACCTGCACGCAGACGCACGGCTTCGTGTGAACCGTGTCCATGAGCGTGAACTGAAATTATTTCGGGAACGTATCTTGGCGGGCGGCGATATGTATGAGGGACATCAAAAATTTTTAAAGGAAGTTGCAGGATATGACTGCGGAACTGGCGGCTGCACATTACAGCAGCATGAGGACTGGTTAAAATCACTTCATTGCCGGGTGTTACGGTTAGACGGGGCGCACGCATTGGAGGAAAATTTAAATGTTATTGTTGATACATATAGAGGTCTGTAAATTTGGGTTTCATGGAGCATCTGGGGATTTAAAAGAAAGCATTTAAATAACTGGAGGTATTAAGAGTATGGCTGTAAAATATAACCTAACTCCTGTGGAAGTTTTAAACCTGTTTGGGTATACAGAACCCATAGCAAAAGAAGAATTAGAATTACTTGAACAAGATAATCATCTAAAACTTCCCAAACTATTATTTGATTTTTTAAGCTTGGCCAGAAATGAAGAACTATTATCTACGTCAGATATTTGGGTAGACAGTGATTCCCTTCCTTATTTTTCCTACCAATATATTGAAGATGGGATTGAAGATTGTAAGGAAGATTTTGATGATCCTGAGTTTTGCAAAGGAAATGCTTTTTATCCATATTCAAAGGTTCCAAAGGAACAATGGCCGGAACTCGTGGAGAACTACTTACAGATTGGCAGCGATTACGCGGCAGGAGTTGTATTCTATGGTATAAAGGAAAAGGAACTGGTGCTGGAAAATCCGCCTGTTTATATGCTGCATGAGGCAGATGAATTAACAGATTGGAAATTAATTGCCAATACGTTGTCTGAATATTTGATGTGTGTTTTATTGGATGCGCTTGCCGGTGTGGAATATACAACAGCACAAGATATATTAAATGAAAACGGATGGGAATTTTATGAGGAAGAATATGGGGATGAAGAGGAAGTAAGAGAGCAGTTGTCCAAGAAAAATATTGATTTATCTGCAATGGGAAAGAATATGACTTTTTATGGAGACGCAGATTCTTTTTATCGGTATTGTTTTGATGAAGATGAAAAGGTCTTTTATATGGTTATAGATGATACATCTATTATGGCTATAAAGGCAGAGTAATTGTATAAAGGATTTTGTTATGGGGTTGTTTAAAACTATCTTGCCTGCTGCTTTTGCAGATGTTACAATACAAACAGAACGATGATTTCCGGTTGATTGGGGTAGCTGTATATGGGAAGAAATACAAAATACAAATCAGATAATTTGTGCATTGCAATATTCATGCTTTGTTTGTAAGGTTTGCAGAATATTTTCTGATTGAAACAGATAAAACGGCTGTTGGGGAAAATGTGCTTCATAAAGCAGTTGGAATAATCATATTGGCGCTGGCATTGAAAAGGGAAAATCTTTCATGGAATGAGATTGGATTTCAAAGAAAGGGCTTTGTAAGCAGTATTTTGAAAGGCTTGTTATTGGGAAGCATTTGCTTTGCCATTGCGTATCGGTTGGAATTAGCAGTTTTAGCCCTGCAAGGCAATCCTGCACATTTAGAAATATATATCAGCAGTTTTTCTTTAACTGGCTCCCAAATAAAAAATACTGATTGTGTTTTCTTTGTGTTATGCGTACTATTCAATGTTATCAATGTATGGATGGAGGAAGGCGTTTTTCGCGGGCTGTTCATTAAAACACTTTCCAAGACAAAGACGTTTATGCAGGCAAATTTGATTGCCGCGCTGTTATTCGGAATCTGGCACATTATAATGCCAATCAGAAGCTACATATACGGCGAAATGTCATTTATGGCAATGGTTTTGATGGGGATTGGTTATATTGTCCTTGCCGGGATTATGGGAATCAAATGGGGGTTTCTTTACCGCATAACAGGAAATATATGGGTAGGACTTGGCGACCATTTATTCAATAATACCGTTGCTACAAATATGCTGCATGTTGTTTCGCAAAGAGGAGCGGACGAATTACAAATTGTCCGAATCATGGCTGCACAAATGATTTCTTTTGCTTTTGTGTTGGTCATTTATTATTACAAGACAGTAAAACCAAAGGAGGTTTGAAACAAATGACACAAATGTCAGATAAAATGTCAATGGATATCCTGGTGGTAGGCGGCGGCGGACGGGAACACGCCATCATCAAAAAGCTGAAGGAAAGCCCCGATTGCGGAAAGGTCTACTGCTGCCCCGGCAACGGCGGCATCGCGGCAGACGCGGAGTGCCATCCTGTCAAAGCAACGGATATTGAGGGGATGGTCGCTTTCGCAAAGGAAAAGAAGGTTGACCTGGTGGTTGTCGCGCCGGATGATCCCCTGGTGCTGGGCATGGCCGACGCCATGGAGCAGGCCGGTTTCCTGACCTTCGGGCCGAGCCAAAAGGCCGCCATGATTGAGGGGAGCAAGGTCTTTTCCAAGGGGCTGATGAAAAAATACGGCATCCCCACGGCGGCTTATGAGGTCTTCGACGATCCCCGGAAAGCCCTTGACTACATCACCGAAAAGAACGAGTTCCCCATTGTCATCAAAGCCGACGGCCTGGCACTGGGGAAAGGGGTCATTATCGCCAAATCCTTGGACGAAGCAAAGGATGGGCTGCACACCATCATGGAGGAAAAAGCTTTCGGCAAGAGCGGGAACCAGGTGGTTGTGGAGGAATTCCTCACTGGGCCGGAAGTTTCTGTCCTGGCATTTACTGACTCCAAGGTGGTCAAGCCAATGATATCCTCCATGGATCACAAGCGCGCCAATGACAACGACGAGGGCCTGAATACCGGCGGCATGGGAACCATTTCCCCCAATCCCCACTACACCCCGGAACTTGCACAGCAGGCCATGGAGCGGATTTTCCTGCCCACCATCGCCGCCATGAACAAAGAGGGGAGGCCCTTCAAGGGCTGCCTGTACTTCGGGCTGATGCTTACCCCCAAGGGGCCCTATGTCATTGAATACAACTGCCGTTTCGGAGATCCGGAAACACAGGTTGTTTTGCCCATGCTGCAAACAGATTTAATCGCCATTATGAAAGCTGTCGCCAATGAAACCCTGGGAGAGCTGGAAATCAAATGGAGGGACGGAGCCTGTACCTGCGTGATACTGGCCAGCGGGGGATATCCCCAGAAGTACGCCACCGGCAAGGAAATCTCCGGCTTGGATGAAAAGGGGCAGGTTGCCGGAGCGACGGTTTATCACGCCGGAACAAAGGCCGAAAACGGGAAATACCTCACCGCTGGCGGACGCGTACTTGGCGTTTCTGCTGTCGGGAAGGACTTAGAGGAAGCCCTTGGAAAATCCTACGACTGCGTGAAGAAGATTTCCTTTGAAAATATGCACTATCGGACCGATATCGGCAGGCACTAACGGGGTAAATCTTACGGCCTGGGGAGGGGAAATTTCCAGCCAGTTCATTGCTATTTTCCATGAGAAATGCTATAATTTCTTTGCCAAAATATTCTTTTATGTTGTTTGGAAAGCAAGTTTTTAAATATCTGAAAATGAGGTGGAAATGATGAAAACAGTTGTACAGGACCTGGGCGAATTCCGCGGGAACCATCTGTATATGAAGCGGGACGACCTGCTCCCCTTCTCCTTTGGAGGCAACAAGGCGCGAAAGGCGGTGCTGTTCTTCCAGGAGGTGGACGAGGGCGGCTATGACAGTGTTGTCACTTACGGCAGCGGCAGCTCCAACCATTGCCGCATTGTAGCCAATATGTGCGCTGCAAGGAATATTTCCTGCCACGTGATTGCCCCCTTGGAGGCCTCGGAGCCCACCTTCAACAGCCAGCTTATCAACATGTTCGGCGCGGAGACAACCACTGTCCCGGTGGCGGAGGTCCACGACACCATTGAGGCCAAGCTGGAGGAGCTGCGGCAGGCAGGCAAAAAGCCCTACTTCATCTACGGCGGCGGCCACGGCAATATCGGCACCGAGGCCTATGTCCGCTGCTACCGGGAAATCCGGGAGTGGGAGCGGGAGGAAGGCATACATCTGGATTACATCTTCTTTGCCTCCGGCACCGGCACAACCCACGCCGGACTGGTGTGCGGGCAGATGCTCGCCGGGGAGCAAAACAGCCGGGAGATTATCGGCATCAGCATTTCCCGCCCCAATCCCAAGGGCAGGAACAAGGTGCTGGCCAGCATAAAGGACTACATGGGGGACCGGGCCACCGACGAGGAGATTGAAGCCGCCACCGTTTTCCTGGACGACTACAGGGCCGGGGGCTACGCAAAGAGCAGCCCGGAAATTGTCGCCACAGTGGACTATGTGCTGAAAAATTATGGCATTCCCCTGGACGAGACCTATACCGGAAAAGCCTTTACCGGCATGGACAAATACCTTGCCGAAAAGGGAATCCAAAAGAAAAATGTTCTGTTTATCCACACCGGCGGCACACCCCTGTTTTTTGACGGACTGAAGAAACGGGAAAGCGCCGAATGAGGCATATACTGTCGAAATAAAGTCAAAAATCGGCTCCCTGGCCTTGCCGGGGAGCCGATTTCAGATTTGACATTTTTTTGAAAACATTTCCATTATAATTCCGTATAATACTGCGTCCGAGCGTTGGTTCGTTTCGCCGATTGCTTCATATATCTTTATAATCTGCAAAAGATTGCCGCAACGTTTGAACCGGAATGCCAAATACATCCGAAAGGCTTTCGATAGATAGCCCTTTTTTATAGAGCTTATATGCATTTGCCAGTTCTCTCTCTGCAGCCTGCTTTTGGAACTGCGCAGCCTGCTTTTGGAACTGCACTACCTGCGTTTGTGCCTGTGCCAGCTCATGGGTGAGTTCGTATTCCCAGGCCTTCATTGCGCTTTCCTGGTCGAATAGTGTAGACATAATATCAATAACCTCCTTCTCTCTGTCCTTTAGGTATTCCCTTAACACATCCCGCTCCATACAGATGCGGATGGTCTCCCGTGCCGCCTTCCTGGTCCAGCCGTGGATCCTTATCTGTTCCTTATAGACTTTCGTAAAGGTACAGTACTGGTTTATAATGTCTCCCTCTCTGCCGTCGTAAATCACCCTCGCCTTTACATCAGCTACGGATTTGTCTCCACCGAAAAATTCATCTGCCAGGGATATTTCTTCCGGCATATTTGGAAAGGGGGACCCGGTATAAATCACATACAGCTCAGGCTTTGGGAGGGCGAGCTTGGTTCTGCTGTGGACGTTTAGATGATTTTCGCTGATATAATCCTTATAGGTCTGTGCCAGGTACAAAAACAGCCTTAATATAATGTTAATTGCCCATATGGACTGGCACTCCACCAAAATAATCAGGCGTCCCTTGACCAGAAATCCCAAATCGTTATACATCTGGTTTACCAGGATATTCTGGAGGGTAACGATTTTTAAATCTTCCTCCCCAGTTGTATGGTCCTCCGGATGGAGAGACTGGTACATCTGAAGAAGAAATGGCAGCCGTTTAAACATGTCTGTAAATACACTGTCTTTCGCCGTATATTTGGCGACCTTTTGAGGAATCTCCCGCTCCATGGCCGACACGCCCTTCCTGTGACCAAAGTAATTGTGCTATAATGACTTCCTCGAAACCATTATAGCACAATTACTTTTAAAAAACAATTCCTTTACGACTCGATATAATACTGTGCCTGGGCGTTCCACAGCTCGTAATATTTACCGTGTACATCGAAAACAAGCTGGTCATGTGTGCCCTGCTGGACCACCGTGCCCTCGTGGAAAACTGCAATCTCGTCGCAGAACTTGCAGGAGGACAGCCGGTGGCTGATATAAATTGCGGTCTTATCCCCGGCTATCTCGTCGAACTTGGAGTATATCTCCGCCTCGGCGATGGGGTCCAGGGCTGCCGTGGGTTCGTCCAGAATGATGAAGGGCGCG
>JAAWRH010000048.1 GCA_022800935.1 Oscillospiraceae bacterium | reverse complement strand
CCCCCTTCCTGTGTACTGGATGAACATATCCTCCAGTGTCGGTTCCTGGGAGTGGATGCTGATGATCTCATCATGGGCAAAGGGGATGCCCGCCTCCAGTGACCGGGCCTCTATGGTTTTCGACTCCCGCTGTCCTTGATACAGATAGTCAATGACTACCTGGTGATTGCTGTTTTTCTCTTTCAGATGCTTGGGCGTATCCAGAGCCATCAGGCTCCCGTTGGAGATGAACGCCACCCGGTCGCACAGGAGGTCGGCATCCATCATGTTGTGGGTGGTAACAAAAACCGTCGTTCCCTTCCTGCGCTCCTGTTCGATGATTTTGCGGAACAGCACCGCGCCGGAGGGGTCCAGGCCGCTGGTGGGTTCGTCCAGGAACAGCAGCCGGGGATTGCTCACCAGCGCCCGCGCCATACTCACCCGCTGGCGCATCCCCTTGGAGTAGGAGGACACCGGCTTTTTCAGAAAGTCCGGTTTCAATTCCAGCGTGTCCAAAAGCTCCCCCACATCCCGTCGCTGCTCCCTGGGATAGAACGAGGCGAAATAGTTCAGATTATCCACGGCGCTCAAATTGGCGTACAGATAGGGAAACTCAAATAGAACGCCGATTTTCCGAAAAAAATCCTGGCCGTGGGGGTTGGAGATGTCCTGCCCGAACAGGGAGACATTGCCGCTGTGGCCCTTCAAAATCCCGGTCAAAATTTTTTGGGTCGTGGACTTTCCGGAGCCGTTCGGCCCCAGGAAGCCAAAAATTTCTCCGTCCTCCACAGTGAAGTTCAAACCGCGGAGTGCCTGCTTGTCTTTACTGTAAGAGAACTTCAGATTTTTGACCTCAATCATTCGCCGTCACCCCACCTTCCACGCTGGCCCTTTTTCTGCTCCTGCCGGCGTCCGCTCCACCATTTCATAAACTTGACCTTGAAAGGAATGGAGATCATCAGTACGGCTACGATCAACAGCCACCAGTGCCACGCTAAACCTAAGAACATAAAAACCCTCCTTATTTGCAGCCCCATTTTTTCTTCCTGTTCCCGCCCCCTTCGGGGATGAGAACACAGAATGGAATGGGGAGCTGTATGATAAGGAGAGTTTAGAAATACGGTGTGAAATCGGTGTGAGGCCGCGGTGAAATCCGTGTAAAATTATTCGGCGGTGGGGACGGAAAACCAGAACCGCACCCCGCCCGTTTGGTTTTCCGCGCCATAGGGGAGATTTTGCATAGACAGGATTTGCGCCACAATGGACAACCCCAGCCCGGAGCCGCTGTATTTCACTCTGCTGTCCCGATAGAATTTTGTCCATATTTTGGGCAGGTCACTTTCTGGAATGGGCCGGCCCTGATTGAAGATAGAGAAATGCAGCATCCCATCGTCCAATATCAGCTCCAACCGCAGAGCACCGCCGGGACACACGTTTTTCTTGGCGTTGACAATCAGGTTATCCAAAACCTGCTCCATGCGCCTCCTGTCTGTCCGAACAAAAATCTTTTGCTCCGACAGCTCATATTGCAGTTCAAAATTGGTGTCCGGGGCATCGATCAAAAGCCGCCCGGCCACCGTTTCCACCAGCTCCACAAAGTCAAACCGAGAAATATTCAGGCTTGCGGCCCCGCTCTCCAGCGCCGACAAATCCAGCAGGGTCACAATCAGGCCATTCATGCGCTCCACTTCGGAGACTATCACCTGGGCGTATTTCTGCTTTTTGGCCTCGTCCGCTTCGTCCTGCAAGCCCTCGGCATAGGCCCGGATAATTCCCAGTGGAGTTTTCATTTCATGGGAAAGGCTGTCAACCAGTTCCTTGCGCTCAGCCAGCAAAAGCCGTTCCTTCTCCACCTCCTTTTCAAGCTGGGTGTTTGCGTCTTCCAACCGGGCAAGGGCCTGCCGTAAATTTTCGGCCATTGTGTTCAGACTGGCAGACAGCTCCCCAAATTCATCGGTTGAAGCAAGGTCGCAGGGGGCGGAAAAGTCCAGTCTCGCCATACGTTTTGCGGAGGCGTTGAGCTTGTCAACCGGTTTTGTAATAAAGCGGTCCATAAAAAGGTCGATGCCCAGGACCAGCAGCAGGATAAATCCCAGCCAGAGCAGAAAAGAGGCCTCATCGCTGACCGGCAGTCCGGTCGAGAAAATGTAAGAAAAAATCAGCGCAACTCCCGCCAGCTTGGATAGCATTAGCACCTTTTTCCGCACTGTACGGAGGGAAAACAATTCTTTCATACCGCCACCTCGAATTTATAGCCGGAGCGGATCAGCGTGACGATATGCCTGCCCTCGTCCCCCAGCCTTTGCCGCAGAGTCTTGATATGGGTGTCCACGGTTCGGGTCGTCCCCCCGAAATCATAGCCCCAGACACGGTTCAGGAGCTGCTCCCGGCTGAAAATCTGCCCAGGGTTTTCCATCAGAAAGGCAAGTAATTCATACTCCTTATGGGTCAAGGTGATCTCTTGGCCGTCAAGATAGACCTTGTGTGCGTTGGGCTGGAGCAGGATCTTTCCGGCGCTGATTGCTCCGGCAGTAGCGGGGGAGGAGCGGCGCAGGAGGGCGTTCACCTTTGCCAGCAGCACCTTGGGACTGAATGGCTTGGTCATATAGTCGTCCGCGCCGTAGTCGTATCCTTTCAGCTTGTCGTCCTCCGCGCTTTTGGCGGTTAGCATGATAATGGGCACATTGCTCATTTCCCGCGCCATCTTGCAGACGGAGAAGCCGTCCAGATGGGGCATCATCACATCCAGAATCATCAAATCCATAGGATGATTTTTCAGCGTGACAAGGGCGTCTATACCATCGTCGGCAGTAAAGCAGGTGTGTCCGCCTCTGCGCAGATAGTCCGCGATAATGTCCTGCATGGCCTTTTCATCTTCGACGATTAGGATATTCGTCATAAAAATCACCTCACTCCCATAAAGCATTATAATGCTGTCCAGGGAAGAATACAAGCGGCAAAATCAGCGGGGAGAGGGTTGGAAACAGCTTGTCCCATCAAAAATTTTAACAGGCTGTCCTTACACCATTGTCCCATCTGCCGCGCCGCTTGCGCGGAAAATATCTTTTATGGTTGTTGTGTTTTTTTTCATGGAATGGTATAATCTATTTATCTGTACAAAGACCCTGCCTTTGCCACTAAAGAATTTGATCAACGAAAGGATGGGAAACCATTGGAAAAACCAACCTATTATATCACCACCCCCATTTATTATCCTTCGTCCAATCTTCATATCGGCCATAGCTATTGCACCGTGGCCGCAGACGTTATGGCACGCTATAAACGTTTGCAGGGCTATGACGTTATGTTTTTAACCGGCACCGACGAGCACGGTCAGAAGATAGAGGAGAAGGCCAAGGAGGCGGGCGTTACCCCCAAGCAGTATGTTGACAAGGTGGTCGCCGGAATTCAGGAGCTGTGGCAGCTGATGAATATCTCCGAGCACCGCTTTATCCGCACTACCGACGATTACCACGAGGAATCGGTGAGGAAAATTTTCAAAAAGCTTTATGATAAAGATGAAATCTATAAGGGGACCTATAAGGGAAAATACTGCACCCCCTGCGAATCCTTCTGGACCGAAACTCAGCTGGTGGACGGCAAATGCCCCGACTGCGGCCGGGAGGTCACTGACGCGGAGGAGGAGGCCTATTTCTTCCGCCTGTCCAAATATGCCGACCGCCTTTTGAAGCTCTATGAGGACAACCCCGGTTTCCTGGAGCCTAAGTCCCGCGTCAACGAAATGGTGAACAACTTCATCAAGCCCGGACTGGAGGACCTGTGCGTCTCCCGCACCAGCTTTACCTGGGGTGTACCGGTGGACTTTGACCCCAAGCATGTGGTCTATGTCTGGGTGGACGCCCTGAGCAACTACATCACCGCCCTGGGCTACGGCAACGAGCGCTACCACGATTATGAGAAGTACTGGCCCGCGGACGTCCATTTTGTGGGCAAGGAGATTGTCCGGTTCCATTCCATCATCTGGCCCGCTATGCTCATGGCACTGGACCTGCCCCTTCCCAAAAAGATTTACGGCCATGGGTGGTTAAATTTCAACGGCGAGAAGATGAGCAAGAGCCGGGGCAATGTGGTGGACCCTGCCATCCTCTGCCAGCGGTACAGCGTGGACGCGGTGCGGTATTTCCTGTTGCGGGAGTTCCCCTTTGGCTCCGACGGCAACTTTACCAACGAGCTGCTGATTAACCTTATCAACACCGACCTTGCCAACGACCTGGGCAACCTGGTCTCCCGCACTGTCACCATGGCCCTGAAGTACTTTGACGGCAAGCTCCCCGCGGAGCAGACCACCGACCCCATGGACGTTGAGCTAATCCAAATGGCAAGCGTCCTGAAGCACAAGGTAGAGGCGCAGATGGAGGCCTTCCAGTTCCAGAACGCCATCACGGAGACGATGAAGCTGGTCTCCCGGACCAACAAATATATTGACGAAACTGCGCCCTGGATTCTCTGCAAGGACGAGAGCAAAAAGGGCCGCCTGGCCGCGGTGCTGTACAATATGCTGGAATCCCTGCGCATTGCCTCCATCCTGCTGACTCCGGTGATGCCTGACTCCTGTCTGGAGATTCAGCGGCAGATCGGCGCTCCGGACGAGCTGTGTACCTGGGGCCAGGCGGGCCGCTTCGGTCTGCTGCCCAGGGACGTCCAGGTGACAAGGGGACCCAACCTGTTCCCCCGAATCAACCTGGAAAAGGAGCTGGCGGAGCTGGAAAGCCATCTCCCGTCAGAGGGGAAAAAGGCGGAACCGGCCCAGCCCCAAAGCCCTGCCAAGCCCGCCAAAAAGGAAGAAAAAGAGCCGGTGGAGGGTGTCGCTTCCCTTATCACCATTGACGACTTCGCCAAGGTGAACCTGCGGGTCGCCACTGTGCTGGAATGCGAGCGGGTGGAGAAGTCCGACAAGCTGTTAAAGCTCCAGCTGGACGACGGCAGCGGAACCCCCAGACAGGTGGTTTCCGGCATTGCCGCCTGGTACCGGCCAGAGGACCTGATCGGGAAGAAGATCATCGTCGTCGCCAACCTGAAGCCCGCCAAGCTGCGGGGACAGCTGTCCCAGGGGATGCTCCTGGCGGCGGACGTGGGGGAGGCCGCCAGCGTGATCTTTGTAAACGACGGGATTCCCAACGGCTCCAAGGTCCGTTAAAGAGCCTATTCTATGGAAACAGCGGGGCGCGCCGCAGATTTTGCGGTGCGCCCTTTTGACGGAGGAAGGATATGGAATTTCAAAACATTTTCGATACCCACGCCCACTATGTGGACCCCTGCTTTGAAACCGACCAGCAGGAGCTCTTGACCTCCCTGCCCGGCAAAGGGGTTTCTCTGGTGATGGAAGCGGGGTGCAGCATGGAGAGCAGCCGTCAGGGAATCGCCCTGAGCCGGGAGTACCCTTATATCTACTGCGCCGTGGGGATTCACCCCCAGGACGCTGGGACCGTTTCCAGGGAAGACGGATATCTTGACGAGCTGGCGGAGCTGGCAAAGGAAGAGAAGGTGAAGGCCATCGGGGAGATTGGACTGGATTACCACTACCTGGACTACCCAAAGGAGGTACAGCGGACACGGTTTGAGGAACAGCTTGCCCTGGCCCGCGACCTAAACCTGCCGGTGATTATTCACAACCGGGACGCCCACGCCGATTCCCTGGCTCTGATTGCCCGCTACCGGCCCAAGGGGGTGTTCCACTGCTTCTCCGGGTCCAAGGAGATGGCGAAGGAGCTGGTCAAGCTGGGGATGTACCTTGGTTTCACCGGGGTGCTGACCTTTTCCAACGCCAGGAGGGCCCTGGAGGCGGTAAAGGAGATTCCCATGGACCGGCTTTTGCTGGAGACCGACTGCCCCTTTATGGCCCCTGCTCCCTTCCGGGGACAGAGGTGCGATTCCTCAATGATACCCCTCCACGCCCAAAAAATGGCGGAGCTCAAGGGGGTATCTGTTCAGGAGATACTGGATATCACCAACGAAAACGGACGGAGATTGTTCGGGATAGAAGCGGATTAGGACAGTAGCCAATCGATCAGGTACAGGGATTTGATTCCGTCGTAGGAGTTGATATAGCTTCACAGATGATAGCCATGCTTTTAAAAAAAGGAAGTTTCCGACTTCCAAGTCCGAAACTTTTGAAAAAAGAAAGTTTTAGACCTGAAAGTCCAAAACTTTTGAAATGGCTGATACTTTCTATTTCCACGCCTTGTAAAGGAGGCTATGATGCACACCAAAAAAGGATTATTGGGTCTTCTGCTCTCCGGTGTCCTGCTGGTTTTCCTCTCTGCCTGCGCCAGACAGGTTGAAATCAGCTCTCTGCCAAGCAATTCTCTGCAAAGCAGCACCCCGGCAAGAATCTCCCAGGAGAATGATTCCCTAGAAAATAGTTCCTCAGAGGCGGCGCAGCCCGAAAGCCCGGAGACTGCCGCAAATGAGGTGATTCTCTACATCGGCACAAGGGAAAGCGGCTTTAAAGAGTACCCCATGACATATGAGGGGGACCTGACGCCGGAGATTTTAATCGCGGGAATTGGCGAACTGACCGGCTGGGACATGACCCTGGCCGAGGAGGTTACCACCGGCAAGGGCGGGATGAGCGTCTGCTTTGCGGACAGCTCTGCCCTCTTTATGGGGCCCCCTGAGCCGCAGAAGGAGGAATTCTTTATGTTCGCCGCCGACCAGCTTGCCCAGACCATTCTGGACAGCACCCAGAAGACGCTGCAAATGGGCTTTACCGGCAATGGTGGCAATCCGGACGCGTTGGACATTTACTACTACATGGAGGGAGAAAAGCCCCTGGAGATACCTAATATCGGTCGGACATGGCCGTTGGATAGGCCGTATGCATGGTAAAAAATAAGTGAACCAATAGAGAGTGGAGAAGTAAAGATGCAAACCAAAAAAAGATTAATGAGCCTGGCGCTTTCCGGCATTCTGCTGGTTTTTCCCTGCATTCCATCCGTCTATGCAGATAGTGTGGCGGATGTGGGTATTACAGATATGAGCGGCCTGTGTGAACACCACACCGGACACACGCCGGATTGCGGCTACACCGAGGGAGCGCCGGAAACGCCCTGTACCCATGAACATATACCGGACTGTTATACTGAAGTGAACGAATGCGTCCATGAGCATGTGGCAGAATGTTATCCGGAAGCGGAGGACATCGTTTCCGATGCACAGGAACAGGAACCGGAAAGCTGCACCCATGTATGCAGCGAGGAAAACGGCTGTATTACAACAAAATTAACCTGCCTGCATGAGCATGACAGCGACTGCGGGTATACTGAGGAAGTGCCGGAAACTCCCTGCACCTTCGTGTGTGAAATCTGCAATCCACAGGACATCGGCGATGCACAACCGCCTGTTCCGGCCAATGGCGGACAAGCCGGCATTGCTCAGGCTAAGATTGACGCATTACCTGAGGCGTATATCCTCCTAATAAATGGAGGGGCTCAAGAAATAGTAACAGAAACCGATGAAGACGTATTGGGAGATGGTTGCATCGAATATGATGCAGATAAGAATATTATTACCCTGAAGAGCTGTAATTCACCTGATATGCAAATCATTTATAATTATGGTGAGGGCCGTACACTGGGGATTGAGCTGGTTGGTGAAAATTTCTTAAAGACGATTGGAGCTGAGTGTGATTGCCTAAACATCACTGGAGAAGGCAGCCTGAAGGTGGAGCGTGATGATAATGGGTACAATATATCCGCATCAAACAATCTTTTTATTGGGGCGGATGTTACGGCCATTTCCACCCATCCATACTCTTTCGGAATTGTCGCGGAGGGTGAATTAAAAATCAGCGGAAGCACGGTGACAGTTGAAAGCGTAAATGACGCCCTGCAGGGATATCAAGATGTTGTCATCGAAAACAGTACAATTAAAGCCACCTCCACGGAGAGTAATGGAATCAATTCCCTGCATGGTGATATTATAATTAATAAAAACAGCAATGTTATAGCTACTTCCGATGGTTCCGACCATGGGTGCGGCATTTTAGCTACATCTGGTCAAATTATAGTCGAGCAAAGCAATGTAACTGCCAGCGCCTCCGTTTATCCAGGGCTACAGGGAAATGGAGGAGTTGCTATCACAAACTGCCAAAGGGTTGAAGCTGCCTCCGTCAACGACTGTGGAATCTATTCACCTGAAACGGTTGAAATAAGTGGCAGTGTCGTTACGGCCTCAAGCCAAAAGGCAGCCGGAATCTTTACAAGATATGTGCTGGAAATTGAGCACAGTGGTATTACAGCTCAAGGCTTTTACCCAGGGTTAAATGGGCAGGGCGGCATTTCGATTACAAATAACAGCGATGTTACAGCTACTTCCAGTAATGATTATGGAATTTATACCCCAGGGGACCTAACGGTCAAAGACAGTGAAGTATACGCAGATGGAAGCCCTCTAGGAATTCGCATTGGAAACAGCGGCAATGTTTCCGGTTCATGGATTCGAGCTGAAAACAATATCGAAACGGGGAATGGTAATCCAGACAATTACATGTCTATGAACAGCGTTACCATTCAATCGGGTGTCTGGGGGATTGTGGGTGATGCCAAGGTTCCCGACGGCGCATTAATCAAAAAAACTGATGTAATTAGCATACCGCAAAACGCCTCTCTTTCTATTGGGGAAGAAGGTACCAAGATTCTCGGCGAAGTAGATGGGATTACCGTTGAAGACGATGAAGCGCTGCGCCTGCCCGCCGGGACCGAAATCGTAAACGCGGATGGTACGCACCGGACTATCGGTGAAGGCGGCGGCAAAATCACTCTTGAAGGAGATGTGTTCGATTCCTCTGTATACTCCGTAACCGTGGAAAATGATGGAAATGGTACTGCTTCTGCTTCTCCCGATTCCGCAGCGGAGGGGACTGAAATTACCCTGACTGCCGCACCGAACAGCGGTTATCGCTTCAAAGAGTGGCAGGTGATATCCGGCGGCGTGAGAATCGCCAATAACAGCTTTACCATGTCTGCCGAAAATGTGATCGTTAAAGCGGTTTTTGAAGAGAACAACGGCGGCTCGTCCAGCGGCAGCGGGGACAGCTCCGGCAGTTCCTCCGGAGGCGGTAATTCCAGTGGCAGCGGTTATTTCTATGATGACGATGACAACGATGATTCCTCCGATGACAGCAGTACCTCCAGCAGAGGCAGCAGTTCCTCTACCACCACGGTCTATGGCAGAAAAAAGCTCACAGACAGCGGCCTGACCCTCTCCGGAGACCGTGTCCACCGGTCCGCCCGCCTGAGCGTTACTAAGGACCGTCTGCACCGCAGCGGGGATTGCGCCTACTGTGACCAAATTCGCCAGTGGCAGAAGCAGGACCGCGTGATTGCAGTCTATGATGTAGCTTTGGACCACGGCTTCCGGGGAACAGTGACCCTTACCTTCCCTGTTCCCAGCAAATATAACGGAAAGAAGCTGACCATTGTCCACTGCCTGGGGGACAAGCTGGATTCCTTTGACGTCACCGCCTCCAAGGGAATGGTCACGGTAACAGTGGACAGCCTTTCTCCCTTTGCCATCCTGGAAAGCGGCGTTGAGGATGAAGGTGAAAACCCCAACACTGGCGCGTGTTGACGCAAATACCTGATAAGCAATAGATCAAAAAAGGCGGTACAGCCCTTAAAACCGGGGCCATACCGCCTTATTCTCTTTGTGTTTAACGCCGGTTACAGAGGAATCACCACTCCACAACAAAGCTCCGGCATTCCTTGCCGGTCAGCTCCTTGGTCCGGGCGTCCGGCTGGCCGAAGCCCACCGATACCTGAACCTTGTTTCCGTCCTTGACCAGTTCGCCGTCCTCGTTGACCACCATAAAGGCCGGCGGGTCGATGTGGATGGTCACTTCCTTCTCACCTGCGCCCTGGAATTCCACCCGCCGGAAGCCCCGCAGACTGCCGTTGGGCGGGGACAGCTTGGAGTCCAGCACCTTGCAGTAAACCTGTATCACTTCGCTGACCGCCATGTCCTTCCGGTTCTCCACCTTGACCCGGATGTCCAGCCCCTGGGAAAGGTCGCTCTTCCCCTGGGGACACTCTACCTCCTTGAGCGCCACGTCGCCGTAGGTCAGCCCATAGCCGAAGGGATACAGCACATCCCCTTCAAAGTACCGGTAGGTCCGGCCCTTCATGGAGTAATCCTCAAAGCCCGGAAGGTCCTCAGTGCAGTTGTAGAAGGTGACAGGGAGCTTGCCGGAGGGGGAGAGCTCGCCGAACAGCAGGTTTGCCACCACGCGGCCGCCCCTTGCGCCGGGGTACCACGCCTGCACCACCGCGGCGGCGTGCTCCTGGGCGTACCGCAGGTCCATGGCGCTGCCGGTCATGTTCAGCAGCACCACCGGTGTGCCCACATCCATCACTGCTTTTACCAGCTTCCGCTGGGGCTCTGGCAGCAGCAGGTCTATCTTATCGCCGGAGGCATATTGATTGCCGGTGTCGTGTTCCTCGCCCTCCAGCGTCTCGTCCAGACCCACGCAGAGGATGACAACGTCGCTGTGCTTGGCCACATTGACCGCCTCGCTGATTCTGTCGTCGTCCCAGGCAAGGCCCTCCACCTTGTTTTTCCACAGGTGGCAGCCCTCGGAGTAGTAAACCCTGACACCCTCCGGTACCGCGTCCTGAATGCCCTCCAGCACGGTGATATACCGGGAGGAGGTGCCGTGATAATTTCCTATCAGCGCCGAACGGCTGTTGGCGTTGGGCCCTATGACCCCGATGGCCTTCAGCTTGCTTTTGTCTAGGGGGAGGATTCCGTTGTTTTTCAGCAGGACAACGCTCTCTGCTGTCGCCTTGTCCGCCGCCGCCAGGTGTTCCCGGCATTCCAGCTTTTCAAAGCCAATCTGGTCATAGGGAGTCTCGTCGAACAGCCCCAGCAGGAACCTGGTGGTGAACAGCCGCACGGCGGCCTCGGTGATCTGCTCCTCTGTCACCAGGCCATCGGTGCAGGCCTGGAGCATATGCAGATAGGTATTGCCGCAGTTGACGTCGCAGCCGTTTTCCAGGGCCAGCGCCGCCGATTCCGGCGCGGTGGCCGTCACCATATGTTTGGTGTGGAAATCCCGGATGGCCCAGCAGTCGGACACATAGTGGCCCTGGAAGCCCCATTTGCCCCGCAGGATATCCCGCATCAGCAGCTTGCTGCCGCAGCAGGGCTCGCCGTTGGTGCGGTTGTAAGCGCCCATAACCGCCTCCACCTCTGCCTCTTTCACAAGCTTTTCAAAGGCGGGGAGATAGGTTTCATATAAGTCCTTGTCGGAGACCTCCGCGTTGAACTCGTGGCGCAGTTTTTCCGGTCCGGAGTGGACCGCGAAGTGCTTGGCGCAGGCAGCGGCCTTCAGATATTCCCCGTCGCCCTGTAACCCCTCTACAAAGGCTTTTCCAAGCTCGCCGGTGAGATAAGGGTCCTCTCCATAGGTTTCGTGGCCGCGGCCCCACCGGGGGTCCCGGAAGATGTTCACATTGGGGGACCAGAAGGTCAGGCCCTTGTAGATGTCCCGATCGTTTTCCGCCTTGCTGGAGTTGTACTTGGCCCGGCCCTCTACTGCGATGACCTCGCCGACCTCCTCCATCAGCTCTGGATCAAAGGCGGCTGCCATACCGATGGCCTGGGGAAAGCTAGTTGCCACGCCGGCCCTTGCCACGCCGTGGAGCGCTTCATTCCACCAGTTGTAGGTGGGGACGTTCAGCCGGGGGATTGCCGGAGCGTTGTATCTCAGCTGGGAGGCCTTTTCCTCCAGCGTCATGCGTCCAACCAGTTCTTCCGCCCGTTTTCTCGCTTCTTCTCGGTTTCTCATCCTTCAATCTCCTCCTTTTAAAAATTCAGATTTCCCTTGCACTGCCAAAAGCAGAGTTTCATATGAAAAAAGCCGCATGACCCCTTAAACAAAAGTTTCATGCGGCATTTTGGAGCTGGAAACGTGACTCGAACACGCGACCTGCTGATTACGAATCAGCTGCACTACCGGCTGTGCTATTCCAGCGAATCATGCGTAAATTATTATACCATTATCATAGGGGACAGTCAATAGTTTTACCGGAAAAAGTTGCGGCGGGCCTTTGGGAGGGCCGCCGCAAGGGGCGCAAAAAAACCGAGCCAAATACCTCTGGCCCGGTTTTGAGCTTACAGCGCGGCTTTGGAAAGGGAGATATCCTCTATGTAGCAAAGCCCTATTTGTCCGGAGTATCTTTTGTCAGCCGGTCGATAATCTCCACCAGCCGGGCGATTTCCGGCTTGGAAATCTGTTCGTCAGCTCCCAGGGATTTTCCCTTCTGGCGCATGGCGTCGTTGATAAGGGAGGAGAACAGGATGATGGGGATGGTCTTCAGCTTCGGGTCCTCCTTCACCAGCTTGGTCAGCCGGTGGCCGTCCATCATCGGCATTTCAATATCGGAAACCAGACAGGCGACATGTTTTTTGATATCGTCTCCGGTGCCCTTGGCCTCAGTGAGGTAATCCCAGGCCTCCTGGCCGTTGTCGCATTTGACGGTGTTGTTGTAGCCGGCCCGGTGCAGGGATTCGACAATGAGCTTGGACAGAAGCATAGAGTCCTCCGCCACCAGTATGGTCTTTTCGCTCCGCTCCCGCTTGCCCAGCTTATCCAGGTCACTGATCTGGATGCCCACCTCCGGGTTGATCTCCGCCACGATTTTCTCAAAGTCCAGGACGGTGATCAGGCGGTTTTCATATTCGGCGATACCGGTTGCAACTCCCTCCTGGCCGCCGTAAATCAGCTTGTCCGGCTTTTTCATCTTGGTCCAGGAGATACGGTCAATGCCCACCACCGAATGGACGTGGAAGGCGAAATCCTTATTGTTGAAATTGGTGATAATGAAGATGTCGTGCTCCGGGTCCTTGGAGGGAGGGAGCCCCAGATATTTCGCCAGATCGATGATGGTTGTGACATCTTCCCTGGGTTTAAAAACGCCTTCAATATCAGGATGAGACTTCTGCATGGGCTTTACCTTTTCCGCGCGCATAATTTCGACGATTTTAGCCACATTGATGCCAAAAAGCTCACCGTCTATTGTAAATTCCATGATTTGCAGTTCATTGGTACCGGATTCCAGGAGAATCTCTGTCTGCTTGAACATTTCCATAGCGTTCACTACCCCCAACGTAAATTAAATGCAATTACATTATCGGATAAAATCCGGAAAAAATCAACCCTTAACGGGAAATTTTTTATGTTTTCTTTCCCAATTGGTTTTAGAGTACGATAAGCTGTAAAATATTTTTGAACTAAACTGGAATTTAAACAACCTTTCACGCCTGTCTGTGAATATTGCGCATATATGCAGCATGGGTAAGCATCGTGATTTTACTGCACGTATCCGTAATCCGACTGTTCCTCCGCCTGGCTCTGCTGTTCCGCTGCGGTCTGGTCTTTGGGATTCTCTCCACCCTTATCCTCAGAGAAGAGACTGGAGGCCAGCAGATACAGCAGCAGGGAAATGCCTACATTTACGGCGTATACCACCGGAAGCGGAATACGCCAGAGCATCACCGCCACAATCAGAAACGCCTTGGGCACAATCAGAACCAGCGCATCCATGGGAAGAATACGACTTAAGACGTGGCAGGCTTTGATCAGCTCAGATATGTCCTTGGGGCCTATTCTGGCCAGCTGGACCTCCTGCTCCCTGGGGAGGACGGAATCATCTGGATAGTAAAGGCACCCGGTTTCCAGACAGATACCTACATCAAAGAACTCCCGAACCTTTCCCGCTGGGCCGATCAGCGCTACCTCACAGCCCCCCTTGCCGTGTTCGTCCCCACCCCGCAGGCGTTCCAAAAGGCTCCGGCGCTCCCGGTGGGTGGATTCGATATAGGAGGAATCCGCACCGGTCATCAGCGTCGCGGCGCGCACCGCCACTCCATCGTAGCCAGTGAGCAGTCCCACCTCCTCCACGCCGCTTTGGTGCAGGTCCCGAATCAGGGCGACGGAGTCCTCACGGATATTGTCGTTGAGCACGAAAGCGCCTACATATTCCCCGCGGATGGCCACATATATGGCCATGCGGCCGTCCTCCAGCACAGGCACCTCCAGGCCGATTTCGGTCATCATCCGTTCGCTGCCCACCATCACAAGAACGTCCTGGCGCATTCCCCGGATGCCGTAGCCTTCCAGGACCTCAAAGCCTTCAATGTCCTCTGTGCTGGGGGCCTGTTCCAGACCGAGGTGCTCCATAGCATAGCGGATAATGGCCTCGGAGATGAGGTTGCCTCCCTCTACCAGTAATTCCACTGCCGCAGCCGCCTCAATGACCTCTTCCGGCTTGACCCCTTCCACTGCGACGAATTCCTCCACATGCATATTCCCTTCGGTGACAAACCCTAAGTGATTCATAACCGCTTTTTTCAGTTTTGGTATCCGTTCCAGAAGGTGTACCGAGCCCAAAAGGATGCCCCGGTTGCTCAAAAAGCACAGGCAGCCCCGCTGGGCGAGCTGACAGGCAACCGAAAGCCCGCAGGGGAACAGCGCCGCCAGCAGCAGCGCTAGGGAGCGAATGCCGGCGGAATCAATCCGCAGGCCATAGTTGACCAAATAGTAGATCATCGCCGCCGCCGCACCTACGCCGGTCATCACCACAATCCATATTTTGGACCGGGAAACCAGGTCTGTGTTTTCCAGCGACGCATCCGTCACCAAGGCGCGGGCGGAGGGAATCAGCAGACCGGGGGTGGGCTCCACAATGGAGACGGTAATGGACCCCTCGGCGCTCTTGTCGCCCCTTTGCAGGATATCTCCAACGTCCGCCATGTGGGGCTGGGTCTCCCCAAAGGAGAGAATGGAGGCGGCGTTCCGCTCCAGGACGCCCCGGAAGGGCAGGACCTCTCCCTCCTCAAAGACCAGCAGATCTCCTTCCCGGACCTCCTCCGGCGCGACCTTCAAGGTCTGGTCACTGCGGATGCAGGTGATGCTCTGGGGGAAGAAAACCAGCTCCTTCGCCGTTTTTTCGTCAAAGCGGTTATAAAAGGCATCGACAAACATCATGCCGGTGGTGTACACCAGGAAAGCCAGCACAGCCTGGGCGTGGAAGCCCACAATAAAGATGGCCAGTGTGGATACCACCGCTGCCGCCCGTATCAGCCAGCTATCGCAGCGGGCGTTTTCTCCCATGAACAGGCTGGAGAAGATGGCGAAGAAGAAGCTCATGGCGGAGAGGTATGGGTGTGCTGTCCCACTATCCCGCCAGCTCCCGCTCATCAGCAGGAACAGCAGGGAGAGGCCGACGCTCGTCCAGAAAATCACCTGGAGTATCTCCTGGGTACCAAGGGTGGCCGCCCTTTCCCGCAGGCGCTGTGTCCAGGGGATTGACGGCTCCGGGGTGGGGGCGGGTTCTTCGTCGTAGTCGTCCTCTATGTAGTAGTCGTCCTCGGACGGTTCGGCGGAGTGGTAGGGGGTGGTGTTGAGCTTGGGCTGCTTGAAGACCGCCGCGTCGCTAAAACGTATCCGAACATCGGGAAAGGTTTTTTTCAGCAGCTCCATCACGTCGTTTACCGCATCCTCGGTGGGTCGTCCGCTGATATCCATTGTAAGCCGCTGGGACAGATAGTCGATCTGCGCCGAGTTTACCCCCTCCACGCTGCACAGGACCGGCTCCACCATTGAGCACAGCTTTGCATTGTTTAGCCCCTCCAGGGCCAGAATTTTCAACGCCACTAGGGATACCTCCTCAATATGATGAAATGGAAGATGTCATAACCGGTCACCCCGCCTTTTTGGTGAATGCGGCGGATACCTGGCAGTCCGCGGTAACGGTCAGATAGAAGACCTCCTTATCGACGGTTTTGACGCTTCCACCCATGTCCACCGTGACGGCATCCAGCTCATACCCGGCCTGGGGGAAGGCCACTACCCGCAGCACAATGCCATTGGGTACCGTCTGGCCGTTGTCCAGCGATCCGCTGGCGTAGGTGTACTCCACCGACAGGGTTCCGTTTTTCGCCCGGCTGAAGGAGACGCGGCAGGGGCCGTTTGCCTCGGCGGCCGCCTCTTCCCCGGCATCCTCGGCAACCTCCGGCTTTTTGCTCATATCCGGGAGGGGATAGTCCTCCTGGGAGAGGACCGGGTCGTTAAAGCGGGGGTCAAAATTTTGGGTAAAGCTGTTCTCGTTTTTGTACTCCGCTGTGGAGTTCTTTCCCTTCAGGAAGTAGTCGTATCTGGGCTCTCCTCCGATGGGGTCGTCAAAGGTGGAGTCCACCATATACCAGGCGCCGTCCAGCTTGACATAGTTCCACATATGGGCCTCGCCCCCGGCGTTGCCGCCGATAATGACGCAGGGAATACCCGCCCGATCACAGAGAAGCTTGAAAGCCTTGGAATACCCCTCGCAGGTGGCGTTTCCGTAAATCAGCGCGCCGTAGGACTCGTAGGAGAGGGGGTAGTTGGCGGGGGTGGCGGCGGCGGGCTCGTCGTATTGGCAGTTGTTGGTCAGGTAGTCGTGGAAAGCCCACACCTTTTCAAAGTCGTTGTTTCCCGCGCCCTTCAGAATACTCTGCACCTTTTCCTCCAGTTGGTCCTGTTTGGCGGGCAGGTCGGAGATATTGGTGAAGGTAACAGTGATCTCGGCGGCGGCAACCTGTACCTTTCCGGTTCCCTGGGCCGCCTTGGGGGAAATGGTGATGTTGGACTTGTTAATCCAGAACACCTGAGGATGGTCCCGGTAAAAGGCTTCATAGGCGCGGAAAAACATATCCTTTATCTGGTTCTGGGCCTCCTGGGAGTTTTCAAACTCCAAAGGTGCGGGGAAGGTGTGGGTAAAGGAGGGATTTCCCTCCTGGAACTGGGTTGACATGTCGTCATAAAGCTCCGCCTCCTGTTCGCTGAGCTGGCTGCGGTAGCTCCACAGCTCCTCCTCCGCCCACACGACCGCGTCTGTCAGGGGGGACCAGCCGCCCGCAGCCTGCGGAAAGGGGAGCGCAAGGGCAAGGACAATAAGTATGGCTGCATACAGTCGTTTTTTCATTCGTCAATCTCTCCGGTTTTGTTTGTGATGTGTATGTACGCCTGTATCCGCGGCGCAAAAACGCCATAAGGAGGGACTGTGGGATGTGGGATGGGGGTGTTTCTCCGCTGGGAATACAGGCTCCAGGACCGCACAGACGGGTCAGGCACATCCAAAGGTAAGGAGCCTGACCCGTGTGGAATGATTTGATCAATCGTCTACATAGATGGTGATGGTTCCGTATGCCCTTTCATAGCTTTTGTCGTTGGGGACAAAGCGGAACTCAAACTCCTCCGTCTCGGTCACCATGGTCATGGTGTTGTCAACCCAGCTGACCTTGCCGGGAACCTCCCGTCCGGTGTTGGGGTCATAGGCGGTGACATGGGACTGGAGCTGTGTGGTAAAGTTGCGCAGCCGCCTGCTGGTAGAGGTGGTGTCAATATCCTCCACATCCAGGTTGAGGGTTCCGGAATCTCCCAGTATCTCCTCGTTCTCAATCTGTATCTTGATGGAATCCTGCACCCGGCCGTATTTGTTGCTGTCGGGGAGGAAGATGAAATCATAGTAGCCGGAGCGCTGTACGCGGATATTCTCATTGACCCAGCGCAGGGTGCCGGGAACCAGCTTGCCGTACATGTCATAGGCCTTGACGTTCTGGCGCAGCTTGGTGTTCAGGTCCCCCAGCCGTTTGGTGTTATATTCCACCTCAATGGTGCGGATGTCCAGATCCAGCTCCTCGTTGTTGCCGTCGTCCACCACAACGCGGATGTTGCCATAGACGGGGTCCAGATTGCTGTTATCCGGGGTGAAGAGGAAGCGATAGGAACCGGTTTTTCTCAGGACTGTGCTGCCGGAAAGGGTCCACTCCACCTCGCCGGTGACTCTCTTTTTATTGTAATAGGCGCGGACGCTGGCCTGGAGGTCCGCGGTATAATCCCGCAGACGGTCCCCGTATTCCGTGTAAATGGCATCGGTGCGGAAGGTGACGTCCCCGTCGCTGCTGGAAATCTGAATGGAGCCGGGACGGGTGCTGGAGGAGACTACCCCCGTTCCGCCGGTGATAGAGCGGACGTCAGCGCCGTCCTGGACGGTAATCCTCGCGGAGGTATGGTTGCGGTTGGCGGTGTCGATGCTGCTGCCCTTGACGGCGATGAGGGATGCGGCTGACTCAAGGTCCACATTGCCGATATCCCCGTAGACGCTCACCTTGACGGGGGTGTTCACCGTCACGTTTTCGACAGAGCACTTGCTGCCAATGACGACATTGCGGTCCAGGTCCCGGTGGAGGACCAGGCTGTCAATAGAGCCGTTGAGGGTCACGTTGCTCTGGTCCCCCAGGGTAACGCCCACATATTGGCCGTCGGTATTGTAAAAACAAATCAGAAGGTCGTCGGAGGAGTCCGTGACCAGGACAATATCCTGACGGGACATCTTGTAAGAGCCGGTGGTCCGGCCGTCTTTCTGGAAAGAGATGGATTTGTCTCCTACCGTTACGCTGAACGGGGAGGAAGCCGCGTATACCCTATTCCCTGACAGGCCGCAAAGGGAAGCCGCCAGTGCGAAGGAAAGCAGGAGGGCAAGCAGCCGTGGAAACCTGCGTGCGTGAAACATAGGCTCAACTCCTTTATATATCAGACCAGGGGGAATGGACGCCCCGCTGATAAAGATAGCTTATGAAAAACTTTTCGGCAAATAAACATAAAAATCAAGGGGGTAACATATTTTTTACATTTGCTCTCAATCCGGCTTTTCCTCGCCTGCATATGCCATAAGCAGCGCCAGGGTATTGAAGAGTCCTTCCTCATGGGTCCTTTCCATGCCGTGGGAGGCGTGGACCCCCGGCCCAATCAGCGCACCGCGGATGTTGTTCCCGCCCCGGAGTGCCGCGCTTACGTCGGAGCCGTACTGGGGGTAGATATCCACCGCGAAGCGGAGGCGTTGATTCTCCGCCAGCCGGATCAGCCGTCCCACCATGTCGTAATCATAGGGGCCGCTGGAGTCCTTGGCGCAGATGGAGACGTCGTACTCGGTACAGGTCAGGTCATCCCCGACGCAACCCATGTCCACCGCCAGCACCTCGGAGACCTCCGGCGGCAGATAAGCCGCCCCGTGGCCCACCTCCTCGAACACGGAGAAGAACAGGATAGTATTGCAGGCGGGCTCCCACCCCTCCCTGGAGAGGATTTCCGCCAGGGTCAGTATACAGGCGGACCCGCCCTTGTCGTCAATAAAGCGGGATTTCAGGAAGCCGCTTTCGGTGATCTGGGTTTTGGGGTCAATGCAGATAAAATCCCCCGCCCGGATGCCCAGCTTTTCCACGTCCTCCTTTTTCCTCACCTGCATATCCAGGCGCACCGCCATTTCCTCCGGCTCCCGCTTGCGGGTGCGGCTGTCCGGATAGACGTGGGCGGAGGGGCTGAGGCTGAGGATTGTCCCGGTGTACACCTGGCCGGAGCGGGTGCAGACGCGGCAGTATTCCCCGTCCAGTGTGGGGACGATTGGGCCGCCCAGAAGAGTGAACTTCAGCATACCGTCCTCGGTGACGGAGCGGACCATCAGGCCCAGGGTGTCCACATGCCCGGAGATTAGGACGGTCTTGGCGGGGTTCCGGCCGGGGATGGTGATTGTCACACAGCCCTTTTGGGTGATGGAGCAGGGATATCCCAGCTCCTTGCCCCGTTTGAGCAGATATTCCGCAGCCCGGCCGGTAAAGCCGGTGGGGCTGTCGATTTCCAGCAGCTCCCTGGCGTTTTGGAGCAGAAGCTGGCGGTAACGGGTAACATCAATCTGATCTGACATAAAGAAGCTTCCTTCCGGCAGCAGCCGTTTATTTTCATATATTCATTATAGCGAAAATGTGCGAAGCGTCAATGGGGGATTTCACACAGATAACTGTTGTACCTCCTCCGGGGAGAGGCCGGACAAATCCACAATTTCCTCCAGGGAGTATTTTCCTTTTTCCAGCATACGGAGGACGAGATTTTTTTATCTTCCTCACGAGTTTCCTTATAGACTTCCTCACACATCTCTTCCAAAATTTTACACATAGCAGCAACCCCCTTTTCACTTTCTTTAAAAAATCTCGTTCTGTCTGCCAGTACGCTGTAGTTCATTTCCGACGGGGTGGGGCAGGAAAAACCGTACATCAGCTTTCCGATGGGGGTATCGTCCCGGTACGCCCCGTTTACATAAGACTTCCGCATCTTTATCCTATCACATTTTTGCTTTTTTTTCAAGGAGGACATAAAAACCGCCTGGAGCAAATTGCCCCAGGCGGCTGTCATTGGAATTATACCGTGGCGGAATACTTGGTTGCGGTTTCAATCAGGCTGCCATTGTCGTCGTAGACACGGAGGTAGGCGCGGACGCGGTATTTTTGGCCGCGTTCCAGGCTGGCGGTGGTGGAGAAACTTCCAGTTAAACTTCCGTCTTCCTCCCATGTATCAACGTCTTCCCAGCTTCCATCTATGTTTTGCTGTAAGTCAACAGTTAAGGAATAGTCATAGGCAGTGGTTTGAACCCGACAGGAAATACTTCCGCTTCTGGTTAAGGAAACTGTAAATCTGCTGATGTTGGTATAGCGTGGAGATATTTCTGTTATTGATTCATCAGTTTCTGCCGGTTCTCCACAGGCGTAGACGGTTTGTGAAAAAGAGGACAGCAGTGAAACCGCTATAAGCAGGACCGCAATTTTCTTTTTCATGTTGTAACAACTCCTTTAAAAATATCTTTTTGAATATCCCTCTCCTACATCTGGCATAGTAATAGGTTTGAGATTTTCTGCAATTTTAACAATTTCGTCCGGAGGCAAATCACCGTAAACATAGATAAAGCATTCACCATGGTCAATAATTATGCAACTGGTGGAGTTATCTTCTTTGGAATAAAGAGAACATTGAAAACCGTTGATTGTTTCCTGAGGTAATGTTTCCATATTTTCCGTATTGATGGCAGTTCCATTGTTTGTCCACATTACAACAGTTAAATATTGTTTTTCATTTGTTAAATACGTAAATGAAATATCGTTACTGTAAAAGCTTTCATCCGCCAACAAAAACCCCTCCGGAATATACTCCGGCTGATAATAATACTCCAAAACCCGTTCGTTGATATCCTCCGCGTCGGTTTCCACATTGACGTCTGTGTAAATCCCGTAATCGGTCAGCACAAAGTTCCTGTAGTAGGCAAACGCCGTCAGAGACAAACACCCAAACAGCGCCGCCGCAATGGCCAGGGTCCTGAAAATCCGCTTAGGGCGGCGGACCGGCTTTATGGGCGGGGCTTCCCGCTCCCGCTGGACCTGCCTGCACTTTTGGAGCAGAAGCTGCCGGATGGCCTCCTTCCTCTCCGGGTCGGGCAGCGGAAGGGTATCATCCGTCCGCAGCTGTTCCAGCTTTGCCAGTATCAGCGCCTCGTTGGCCTCCTGCCAGCTTTTGACGGCCAGCTCTGTTCTTCTCCGGCTGTCCCGGAGATGGTTGAATCCTTTCATTCTTCTTCCCCCTGTTCCACTTGATCCAGCATTTTCCTCAGCTTGTCCATGGCCCGCATATGGATAGAACGAATGGAGACTTCCTTTTTGTTCATTTCTTCCGCGATGGCCCGGTTGTTCCAGTGGAGAAAAAATTTCATGTGGATATAGCTTTTATACGGCTCCTTCAGCCGGCTGATGCACCGCTGTACATTGCTGTGGTCGCACTCCAGGTCGATCAGCTCCTCCGGCAGGGGGAAATCCGAAAAAGTGAAATCTTCATATTCAATGGTCGGGTGACAGCTTTCCTTTTTCAGGTAGTTTACCGCGTTATGCTGTACCGCCACATAGAGATAGGAACGGAGGACCTTCTCCGAGGGGTCCTGGATTCTGTAAAAGCCCTCTATCAGCCCGGCAAAGGCGGAATGAACAATGTCATAAGCGGCTTCCTCATCCTTTAGTATTCTGGAGGCCAGCCGCCACAGCTCGTCAAAATGGTTGATATAGAAATCTTCCACCAGGGCATTTTCCGCGGGAGACAATCCCTTTTTGCTGTCTGTTTCTGTTTCCAAATTTGTACCTCCTTCACCTATTAAGACAACCTATTATACCAGAACGTTGCAGATTTTTGGGGCCGTAAAAAAAGAGGCATAATCAAACAAAGGACGCCAGAAAGAGGCGTCCTTTGTTGGTGGAGAGGAAAAAGGAAGGAAAAAGTGCGCACAAAA
>JAAWRH010000012.1 GCA_022800935.1 Oscillospiraceae bacterium | reverse complement strand
AGAAAAAGTATCAAAAAGAACTTTAATACGCACCAAACCATCAATCATTTAGACTTTTCGCCCGGTAACGAAAGTAAGGTTTTTATTCGGAAATAGTATAAAATGAAAAAAGCCGCGGAATCAATTAAAGGTGGTACACCCGGACTGTTCCCGGCTCTGTCTTCTCGTCCTGTACAAACCGAACCCTCCGGCCCTCTTTTTCCAACAGCCGCAGGTTCTCTCTTTTCTGTCCCAGGGCCTTGGAAATATCCTTGGGATGGATTGCCAGCAAAACCTCCCCGTCCCCCTCCGGCAGACCCTCCAGGGCCTCTCTTTCCCGGAACAGGAACCGCCTGGCTTCGCACAGCTCCCTCAGGGCGGGGTGGTATCCCCCGGCCAGCATCTGCCATTCTACCTCCCGGCTGGCGTGGAGCCCCAGGCGGATCACCGGAATCTGCCTTTCCTCAAAGAAGTCCAGCAGCCGCGCCCCCAGGCTGACAGTCTCCTCCAGGGAGGGCGGGACATAGGTTCCCTTTAAAAAACGTTCCGCCAAAAGGGTACCCTCCAGCACCACTGTAGGGTAAATCCTCACACATTCCGGCTTCAGCTCCGCCAGGCGGGCGGCGGTATCCAGACTGCTTTCCTTGTCCTGTCCGTCCAGACCGGTCATCATTTGGAGACCCAGGGAAAAGCCCTGGCGGTGTATCCGCCGGGAGGCATCCTCCACCTGGGCGGCGGTGTGCCCCCGAAGGTTTTTCCGAAGAACCCCGTCGTCCATGGACTGGGCCCCCAGCTCAATGACCGTCACGCCGTAGCTCCCCAGCAGCTCCAGAACCTCCTCCCCCACTGCGTCGGGACGGGTGGAAACGCGGATTCCGGAAAACCCGCCCTTTCCGGTAAAGGGGAAAGCCGCCTCCAGCAGGGAGATCATATACCCCCGCTCAATGGCCGTAAAGCTCCCGCCGAAAAAGGCGATCTCCGCCCCTTCCGCCCGCTCCCCCAGGCGCTCCAGGGCCTCCCGGCAGGTCCGGCGGACCTCCTCCGGGGAGGGCGGCCTCTGCTGCCCGGAGATGGTCTTTTGATTACAGAAACTGCACCGGTTGGGACAGCCCAGGTGGGGGACGAAAAACGCCACGTTGGCATGTCTCCCGGTCATTCGCCCATCAGCTCCAGGGCCTCCCGCGCCGCCATCTGCTCAGCTTCCTTCTTGCTGCGGCCCACCCCCACGCCTATCACATTGCTGTTCAGGTGTACCTCCACCTTAAAGCGCTTGTCGTGGTCCGGGCCGCTCTCCTCCACCAGGACATATCCCACCTGCTCCTCCGGGTTTTTCTGGATGATCTCCTGGAGGGTGGTCTTGTAATCCTTGTAAATTTTTGCCCCATGGTTATCCAGCTCCGGCTTGACGAAGGGCAGCACAAACCGGGAGGCCGCCTCCATGCCGGAATCCAGGTAGATGGCGGCGATCAGCGCTTCAAAGGCATCCGCCAGAATAGAGGACCGCTGCCGGCCGCCCATCTGCTCCTCCCCTTTTCCCAGAACCAGGTAATCCCCCAGTCCGATGGCCTTGGCAAACTGGCAGAGGGACTTTTCACAGACCAGGGAGGCCCGTATCTTGGTCAGCTCCCCCTCCGGCAGGTGGGAGTAGTGACGGAAGATATAGTCTGACACCACAATGGAGAGCACCGCGTCCCCCAAAAATTCCTGTCTTTCATTGCAGACAACCCCTCTCTTCACCTCGTTGGCGTAGGAGGAGTGGGTCAGGGCAGTGGAAAGGTATTTCCGGTTTTGAAAGGAATACCCTATTTTCTGTTCCAGCTGGGATAAATCTCCATGAAATGCGCTCATGCTTTTGTTACTTCCTTTTTTAGTTTTTTCCCGGTCCCGCCAGGGAGGCCGCGGCCCTTGTCATCTCACCGACCACATCCTGCCTGGCGCACTGCACCGCCTGGCGTATGGCGTTTTTAAACGCCCTGGCGTCGGAGCTTCCGTGGGCCTTAATCACCAGCCCTGCCGCGCCCAGCAGCGGCGCGCCGCCGTATTCCTTATAATCCATCTTCTTTTTAAAGGACGTTATCTGCTTTCTCACCCCCAGGGCGGAGAGCATCCCCAGCGGTCCCCCGGTAAACAGCCCCTTTACCTCGGCGCTGATGAACTTTCCCATGCCCTCGGTCAGCTTGAGCACCACGTTGCCGGTAAAGCCGTCGGCCACCGCCACGTCGCACCCCCCCAGGGGAATCTCCCGCGGCTCGATGTTGCCGATAAAGTTGACCGGCGCGCTTTGCAGCAGGGGATAGGCGTCCAGCTGGAGCTGGGTTCCCTTGGTCTCCTCTGCCCCGATGTTCACCAGCCCTACCCTGGGGGAGGGGATTCCGAAAAACCTCTGCATATAAATGCTGCCCATCACCGCGAACTGCATCAGCATTTCGGGGCGGCAGTCGGCATTGGCCCCCGCGTCGGCCAGGAGATAGCATCCCCCCTGGCAGGGAATCACGCTGCCTATAGTCACCCGCTTAATGCCCTTGATGCGCTTGACCAGGAAGGTGGCCCCCACCACCAGGGCGCCGGTGCTCCCGGCGGAGACAAAGGCGTCCCCCTTTCCCTCGGCCAGCAGGCGGCAGCCCACGGCCATGGAGCTGTCGGAGAACTCCTTGAGCAGGGCGGTGGGCTCGGTGTGGATGTCCATCACCTGCCCCGCGTGGCAGATTTCCATGTGGTCCAGGGGAATCTGGTGTTCTCTCGCGGTTTTCTCAATGGTGTCCTTATCCCCTGTGAGTACAATCTCCACATCCTCCAGCTCGGTGACTGCCAGCCGGCAGCCCTTGAGGACCTCGACCGGGGCGTTGTCCCCGCCGAAAGCGTCCGCTATGATCTTCATTCTGTCCCCTCATCCTTTCCCCAATCCGCCAAAGCGTTTTCCAGTCCGGGCAGAGGGACCTCCCCCGCCTGTTCCAAGCACTGCTCCAGCGCCTTCATCGCCCTTTGGGCCATGGTCAGGTATCGTTTGGACTTGTCCCGCACCCGCTCCTCCAGGGGCGGCAGAATCCCCATATTGCTCCCCATGGGCTGGAAATCCTTCACCGAGGAGTCGCTGATGTACCCCGCCAGCGCCCCCAGCATGGTCTCCCCCGGCAGGCGGAGGAGTTCCCTGCCCGCCAGCAGGCGGGCCAGATTGAGTCCCGCCTGAATCCCGGAGGCAGCCGACTCAATATACCCCTCCACGCCGGTCATCTGCCCGGCAAAGAAGAGCCTCGGCTCCTCCCGCAGCTGGAAGGCGTTGTTCAGCAGCCGGGGACTGTCCAGAAAGGTGTTGCGGTGCATCACCCCGTACCGGACAAACTCGGCCCTCTCCAGACCCGGAATCATGGAAAATACCCGCTTCTGCTCTCCGAACTTTAGGTTGGTCTGGAAGCCCACCAGGTTATACAGGCTCCCCTCCTGATTTTCCCGCCGCAGCTGCACCACCGCCCAGGGGCGGCGGCCGGTGCGGGGGTCGGTGAGCCCCACAGGCTTGAGGGGGCCGTACCGGATGGTGTCCGCTCCCCGCCGGGCCATCACCTCAATGGGCATACACCCCTCGTATACCGAGGGCGAAGCGGGATTGGGGGTTCGGTCAAACCGGTCAAATTCGTGGAGCGGGGCGGATTCCGCACCGGTCAGCGCGGTGTAAAAGCGCTCGTACTCCTCCTTGGTAAAGGGACAGTTGATATAATCATCCTCTCCCCGGCCGTACCGCGCCGCGAAAAACACCCGCTCCCGGTCAATGGAGTCAAAGGAGACGATGGGCGCGGCGGCATCGTAAAAGCTGAGGTATTCCTTCCCCACCCGGCGGGCAATGTCTGCGGCCAGGGCGTCGGAGGTCAAAGGGCCGGTGGCGACAACACCGAAGCCGTCCTCCGGCAGGACTTTGACCTCGCCGGGGACAACCTGGATATTGGGGTGCCGCCTGATTTTTTCCGTCACCGCGTCGGAGAAGCGGAACCGGTCCACCGCCAGCGCACCCCCGGCGGCCACGCTGGTCTCCAGGGCGCACCGCACCACCAGAGAACCCAGACGCGCCATCTCGTGCTTTAAAAGCCCGGCGGCAGAGCCCAGACGCGCCGCCTTCAGGGAATTGGAGCAGACCAGCTCGGCAAAACCGGGATAGGTGTGGGCGGGGCTGTACCGCCGGGGCTTCATCTCCATCAGGCGCACCCGGAACCCCCGGCAGGCAAGCTGCCAGGCTGCCTCGCATCCTGCAAGTCCCGCGCCCAGGACCCAGACGCTTTCCCGTTCTCCTGCCGCTGTCCCGCTCATTCTACATCCCTTTCATAGTCGCATTTCTCGTTGGCGCAGTACAGCTTGCCGCTGCGCCCCTTCTTGCGCAGAAGGGATGCGCCGCATTTGGGACAGGTTGCGGAAACCGGTTCGTCCCACGTCACAAACTCGCACTGGGGATACTTTTCACACCCATAAAAGGTCTTTCCGTTTTTGGAGCGCTTGACCAGTATCCTTCCGCCACAGCGCGGACACACTCCGTCGGTCTTTTTGACAATTTTCTTGGTGTTTTTGCATTCCGGGAATCCGGGGCAGGCCAAAAACTTCCCGAACCTTCCGGACTTGACCACCATCTTCCGCCCGCAGAGCTCGCAGACCTCGTCGGTCTCCTCCTCCGGCAGCTTAATCTTTACGCCGTCGTCCAGCTCCTTCTGGGCCTTCTCCAGGGTCTTGGCAAAGTCCTTGTAGAAAGAATCCAGCGTCTTGACCCAGTCCTGACGGCCCTCCTCCACCTTGTCCAGGTCCTTCTCCATCTTGGCGGTAAAGTTCACGTCCACGATATTTTTAAAGTTGTCGGACATGAGCTGGTTGACCACCTCCCCCAGATAGGTGGGCTTGAGGGCCTTCTGCTCCCGCTCCACGTATTCCCGCTGGAGAATCACCGAGATGGTGGGGGCGTAGGTGCTGGGGCGGCCGATGCCGTTTTCCTCCAGCGCCTTGATCAGCGACGCCTCGGTGTACCGAGCCGGGGGCTGGGTGTAGTGCTGGGCCGGGTCGATGGAGCGCACCTTCAGGACATCGTCCTTCTGAATGGGGGGGAGCATTCCGCTCTCCTCCTCGGCCTCATCCTTGCTCTCCTCATAGAGAACGGTAAAGCCCTCGAATTTCACCGAATAGCCGGAGGCCTTAAAGTTATAGGTATCCGCCAGAATATCCACATTGACCGTATCCAGCAGCGCCGGGGCCATCTGACTGGCGATAAACCGCTCCCAGATGAGCTTATACAGCTTATACTGGTCGGCGGTCAGGCTGTCCTTTACCTTGTCGGGGGAAAGGTCGGGCATGGAGGGGCGGATGGCCTCGTGGGCGTCCTGGGCGTTCCCCTTGGACTTATATACCTTTGGCGTGGCGGGAAGGTAGTTTTTTCCGTACCTTCCCCCAATGTACTCGGCAGCCTGCTGCTGGGCCTCCGCCGATATCCGCAGGGAGTCGGTTCTCATATAGGTGATGAGACCGACGGCGCCCATCCCCTCCACCTCAACGCCTTCATACAGCTCCTGGGCGGCCTTCATGGTGCGGTAGGCCTGGAAGCCCAGCTTCCGGGATGCCTCCTGCTGGAGGGTGGAGGTGGTAAAGGGCGGGGCGGGGGACTTTTTCCGGACCCCTTTTTTCACATTGGTGACAATAAAGTCCTTATCCTGGACAGCGGCCAGCACCTGGTCAACCTCCTGGCGGTTGTGCAGGTCCATCTTTACCCCGTCCTTGCCGTAAAAGCGGGCGGCAAACTGCTTCCGGGAGCCCTTTCCCACCACCTTGGCGTCGATGGTCCAGTACTCCTCCGGCTGAAAGACCCGTATCTCGTTTTCCCGGTCCACCACCAGCCGCAGGGCCACCGACTGCACCCGGCCGGCGGAAAGCCCTCTCTTAATCTTCTTCCAGAGCAACGGGCTGAGCTTGTAGCCGACAATGCGGTCCAGGATGCGCCGGGCCTGCTGGGCGTTGACCAGGTCCAGATTGATCTGCCTGGGGTGGGCCATGCCGTAGGTGACGCCGGTCTTGGTGATTTCATTAAAGGTAATCCGGTTGGCCTTTTCCACGTCCAGGTTCAGCAGATGGGCCAAGTGCCAGGAAATCGCCTCTCCCTCCCGGTCCGGGTCGGTGGCCAGGTAGACGGTGTCCGCCTTTTTGGCGGCGGTCTTCAGCTCCCGGACAACCTTCTCCTTGCCGCGCATGGGGATATACTGGGGTTCAAAGTGGTTCTCCACATCCACCCCCAACTTGCTCTTGGGCAGATCCCGCACATGCCCCATGGAGGCGATGACTTCATACCCGCCTCCCAAATATTTTTTTATCGTTTTCGCCTTTGCGGGCGATTCCACAATTACCAGCTTTGACATGAGTTATCACCTGTAATTCGTTATATTCTTTCAACGGAACGCCCGGAAGGCCGTTCCGCCCTCCGGTTCCATTGGTTCTTTCTATTCTAACGCCTTTTTTATGAAATATGCAAGTATTTTTTCTGAGAATTTGATGTGTTGCGTCAAAATCATTCCTTCAAACCCTCATCTTCTCCTTGCGCGGCCTCATCTTGGACCTTTGCCGGGTCCCCGGCGGTCTCTTCCCCGTTTCCCGCGTAGCGGCCGCCGGGCATGGCCTGGGCCCACCCCGCTACCTCCAATTCCGTCAGCGCCTGCATCAGCTCGCCGATTTCCAGCCCTGAATTGTCCGCAAGCTGCTCCGGATACTGCCCATCCTCTGTCAGCCAGGGCAGAAGCCTCCGTTCCAGTTCCCCCAGCTCTTCTTTGGGCGTTTTGGGAAACTCCAGGACCTTCTTCAGTTCCTCCCGCTCTTCGGGAACAGTCTCTTCGGAAGGCTCCTCTTCCCGTCTGTCTGCCCCAGTCTCCTCCCGGACAGCGGCGATAACCGCTCTTCTCCTCCCCGCTTTTCTATCCGGGAAGGTCATCTTTGGGGTTTCATAGTCCTCTAAAATCTGTTTGGCACTGCAAACCGGAACCGCCCCCTGGCGGAGCAGCTCCACCGCCCACCTTCCGGCCTCGGAGGAAGCGTCCCAGGGGACCACAAAGATGTCCCTCCCCTGCTCCAGCCCATGGCGGAAGGTGATATTCGCGCCGCTCCTCTCCCTGCTCTCCACCAGCACAACCCCCTGGGCCATGCCGGAGATCAGACGGTTTCTGGTGTGGAAGGAGGCTTTCCAATCCACCCTGGAATAGGGCGGCCACTCGCTGACCACCGCCCCGCCTCCGGCGATGATCCTGTGCCAGAGAAATTCGTTTTCCGGCGGCGTCACCGTTTCCAGGCCGAGAGGCATCAGAGCCACGGTTTTTCCCTTGGCGGCAAGTGCCCCCAGATGGCTGGAGGCGTCGATTCCCACCGCCATTCCACTGATAACGGCCGCCCCGGACGCGGCCAGGTCATGCCCCAGCCGCCAGGCAGTGCTCATCCCCGCGGAGGAACAGCGCCGGGTCCCCACCATGGCGATGACCGCAGGGGCGGTGCTCAGGAAGGTCAAATCCCCCAGCACAAAGAGGACGGCGGGCGGGCCATAGATGCTGCGCAGCCGGTCGGGGTACTCCCGGTCCTCCGGGGTGACGATATGGCATCCCAGCTTTTCGCAATCTGTCAGAATGTTCTCAATCCGGGCCTGATCGGGGCGGCGCAGCCGTTCCAGCTCAGCCGTCCTGAGATTTTCTATCCGGCTCCAAAGCCTTTCGCCGCCCCGGTAAAAGTCGATGGCGCTGTCGGTGAGCTCCAGCACCCCGCCCAGCTTCCCACTCCCGACCCCAAAGGCCAGCTGAAGGGCGAGCCAGTATTTGATGGTCCGCAAATCCGCCATAGCAAAACCCCCTCTCAGGAAAAGTGAAAACGTCCGGGTTCACCGGGTCATCTCCCAGATGCACACCGCAGCCGCAGCTGCGGCGTTTAAGGACTGGGCCCTCCCCGCCATGGGGATGACCACAGCGCTGCTGCACGCCTCTATAACCTTCTGGGGCAGGCCGCTGCCCTCGTTGCCGATGAGGATACAGCTCCCCGGTCCCAGGGCGGCCTTGGTGATATCCACAGCCTCCTCGGTTAGGGCGGCGGCAAAGGTGCGGATTCCCGCGTCCTTCATCAGTTCCACCGCCGCCAGTCCGTCCTCCGCCTGCCGCACCGGCATCCGCAGCACACTGCCCATGCCCGCCCGCAGCACCTTTGGACTGAACAGATCGGGGCAGTCCCTGGTGACAACCAGGCCGTCTATGCCAAAGGCCTCGGCGGTGCGGACAATCGTCCCCACATTGCCGGGGTCCTGGAGGGAGCAGAGCAGGAGATACCTCCCCTCCCGGCGCAGCTCAAGCTCCTGGGCGGGAATCGGGCAGACGCAGAACACCCCCTGGGAGACCGCTGTTCCGCTTATCTTTTCAGCCACCGCGCCGGGAATGAGGACGGCGCGCCCGGCGGCCTCCAGAACATGCCGAGCCTGGGGATACTTGTCCAAGGCCTCCTGGGTGGCAAGGGCGCAGAGGGGACGGAAGCCGCTCTGTACCGCGTCCCCCGCAAGCCTTGCGCCCTCCAGCAGAAAACGGCCTGTCTCCCGACGGAAGCGGGCGGACCCGGCCAGCTTTACCATTTCCTTTACCAGGGGATTCTCCTTTGACCGGATTTCCTCCATAAGCTGCCCCTCCCTGCGTATCATACGATTCTTCGATGATAATTTGTTCTTTTGATTTTTTTCTTTCAGAAAAAAGAAGCCATATACATACAAAAACAAGGGACCGCCGCGAAATGATGGGAAATCATTCGGCGGCAGCCCCCGAAAGGAACATCACGCAGCCGCCCGGTTTACAGGGCAGCCTTAGCCTTCTCGGTCAGTGCGGTGAAGGCGGCGGCATCGTGAATGGCGATCTCAGACAGCATTTTTCTGTTGAGCGTAATGCCGGCTTTCTTCAGGCCGTTCATAAAGGTGGAGTAATTCATGCCGTTCATTTTGCAGGCGGCGGAAATACGGGTAATCCACAGGCTTCTGAAATTTCTCTTCTTCTGTTTGCGTCCGATATAGGCGTACTGGCCGGACTTCATAACCGCTTCCTTGGCGACACGGAACAGCTTGCTCTTTGCGCCGTAGTAGCCCTTTGCCAGTTTCAGAACCTTTTTCCTTCTTTTGCGGGTCATCATTGCCCCTTTTACACGAGCCATCTATCTTATACCTCCATATAGTTCGGGATTCGTCGTTAATCTGTCTCACTGCCAGGCGGCGGTGATTATTTGTAAGGGATGAGCACCTTGATGGTCGGTGCGTTGGTCTTATCGGCAAAGGCGCCTTTGCGGAGAAGTCTCTTGCGCTTGGTGGATTTCTTGTTCAGGATATGGCTTTTGTACGCGTGGGCGCGTTTCACTTTTCCGGTTTTGGTCAGGTTAAAGCGCTTTTTCGCGCCGCTGTGGGTTTTAATCTTTGGCATTTGGGATTTCCTCCTTGTCTACTTTACGGCTTTAGCTGAAAGGATAACAGCCATGCTGCGTCCTTCCATTTTTGGCGCTTTGTCCATTGTCCCGAATTCCGAGCAGGCGTCTACAAAACGGAAAATCAGTGTCTGGCCCAGTTCCGGGTGCGCCATCTCACGGCCTCTGAACCTTACGGACACCTTAACCTTATCGCCGCCCTTGAGAAATTTAATGGCATTGTTGACCTTGGTATCAAAGTCATGCACGTCGATATTCAGTGACAGGCGTACCTCTTTGGTATCAATGACCTTCTGATTCTTTCTGGCTTCCTTTTCTCGTTTGGCTTTTTCAAAACGGAACTTACCGTAATCCATGATTCTGCACACCGGCGGAACAGCCTGGGGGGCAATCTTGACCAAATCCAGGTTGCGCTCCAGCGCGATTTTCATGGCGTCCTTGGAGCTCATAATGCCGAGCTGGGTTCCATCGTCGCCAACGACCCGTACTTCCTTGTCCCTGATTTCCTCATTGATCTGTAGTTCCTTATTACTGATGGGAAAGCACCTCCATTGTGTTAGCGTTATGCGTGTGATGTTTTTGGTGTCCTGGAGCTTGAAAACCAAACGCGCCGCTTTTTCAGGACATAAAAAGGGACGCAATCCCCTTCAGGCTGCGTCCAATACCGTTATCCCAACCCCTGCCGGAGCAGAGGGAACATCCCGTATTGACCATGCCGTCCGCAGTCAAGGGAGGCAGGTGAGAACCTGAAAGCGTTCTGCTTTGTTTTCCAATAAAGTATAGCAGATAAAACGGGGGTTGTCAAGTGTTGATTTGAAAAATTTGCCTTCTCATAAAGATATTATCCTAGGTGGAGTTGGTTCATCAACGCATCCTGAAGCACCTGGGAAAAATTGATATTTCGTTCCAAGGCTGCCGCATTGAGCCACGCCGGAATGGTAAGGGTTTTTTTAACCGATTTTTCAAAATGGGCTTTCGCATATGCGGCAACATCTACTGCAACCATGTTGACAATCGCCTCGCCTGCCGGAGAATCGGGGTCAAGTTCTTTGGCGACAGCTGCCGGGTCAATGCCTGACAGCATTGACGGCCCCGGAATCTCACTTTTGTCCATTTGGCAAGTATACAGATATCCCGCCAGACAGTCAATGGCCATTTCCATGGCCTCCTCAAAGGTATTCCCCTGGGTCGCCAGCCAGTTCAGATCGGGAAATACAACGGAATAGCCGTTGTCCTCGCGAAAAAAGACAGCAGGATACATCGACAGCATAGATATAACACCTCCAAGGTTCAGGGTTACTTTAGCCCCGCTTGTTTTTTGATGGAGCTTTCCACTTTTTTGTTCAAATCGCCAGGGTGAAAGGGTATTGTCACCTTTCCCGGTTTAATTGGGTGAACATAATGCCGGTGGGACCCCTCCTGATTGAGAAAAACCCAACCATCCTCTAATATTATTTTTTCCATCTCCCTTGGTTTTAACGGCATAACTGCACCCTCCTCATTATAATCATTATATCGATTAATACGTGCTGTGTCAATACGTATTACACACAAACATAAAAAAGTAGCCTTTCCCCTATTGACAATCCATCGTGTTGTGATATAATTAAATCGTAAGTAGTAAGTGATAAGTAATAAGTACTGCAATTCTCTAAAAACAACAACCGGGAGGAAACAACATGAAAGACCTATCCATTATTCAGGAGTACACCATCTGCGCAGTCAATGAAAAGGGTAAATTTCCTGCCCTCAGCACCGAAAAGGCCGTGTGCTTTGTAACCGCCGGCATATTGGAGCTGCGGCTGGAAAAATGTATCTCCATCGACGGGAAAAAGCTGGACATCACCGGGGAGCTTCCGGCGAACCGGCAGTATCTGAAGCCACTTTACAACGTAATCGCCCAAAAGGCGCCGGTCAGACTGGAAAGGGTAATCGAAGCCTACAATTATTGTCTTACCCACAAGCACAGTGACCAGCTGATGGAATCGGTGGGCATCTCTCTGATGCAGTTGGGACTGGCCAAGGAGGGGCGCACCGGTCTGCTGGGAAGCAAAAAAAGCTTTATCCCCACCCAGGAGGCGGTCCGCTCCGTGGTGGAAATGCTCCGGGCAGAGCTGCTGGAGGACGGGGAAATCACCGAGGAGGCGGCGACCCTTGTCATCCTGCTGGAAAAGGGAAAGTGCCTGAAGCCCTATTTCTCTCAGTTCGAGCAGAAGGAGATAAAGAAAAAACTTCGTGAACTTATCGATTCTCCGGAAGGAAAGCTGGTAAAGGATATGGTGTCCTATATTGAGTGTTTAATCGCCGCCTCAGCCTCCTCCGCCGCTTCCGTTTAAGGAGAGCAGCCATGTCCAGACAAAGAAGCATGGAGGTCATTGAAGTCGCCGAATATGTGACCATCGGGGAGCTGGTCCGTCTGACCGGCGCGCGGTACAGCACGCTGAAATTCTACACCGAGGAGGGAATGCTCCCCTTTGAGCAGGCCGGGGAAAACCTGACCCGCCGCTACCGGCGGGAGAAGAGCATCGCCCGGATTCAGCACATTCGGGAGCTGCGCGGCCAGGGAAGAACCGTCCCGGAAATCAAGGAACTGCTGAAATAGCCGGAAACCGGCGGCGGAGCCATACAAGCCCCGCCGCCGGTTTTTAGTTGATCTGTTCCCCTACGTTTTTCACAATCCGCTGGACCTGCTCCCTCAGCAGCGGATACCCGCTCATATCCGGCTGTCTCTCCAGAATCTCTCTGGCCGCCCTCTGGGCGCTTTCCAAGAGCCCCACATCCTTCGCCATGTCCGCAATGGCCAGCTGGGGCAGGCCGTGCTGCCGGTAGCCCAGAAAATCCCCCGGTCCCCTCAGCTTCAGATCAAACTCGGCTATCTCAAAGCCGTTGCCGGTCTTACACATCATCCCCAGCCGCTGCCTGGCCTCCGGGTTCTTCGCGTCGGAGAGCAGGATGCAGTAGGACTGCTGGGTCCCTCTCCCCACCCGGCCACGGAGCTGGTGGAGCTGGCTCATGCCGAACCGCTCCGCATTCTCAATCATCATGATTACTGCGTTGGGCACGTCAACTCCCACCTCGATCACTGTCGTTGAAACCAGAAGCTGCAATGTCCCCTCTTTAAATTCCGCCATGATACGGTCCTTTTCCGCCTGCTTCATCCTCCCGTGGAGCAGCCCCACCCGGTACCCGGAGAAGGGGCCCGCGGCAAGCTCCTCCGCATACTGGGCAGCGGGCTTTAATCCCATGTCCACCTCGCCCTGTTCTATCAGGGGGCAGACCACATATCCCTGTAAGCCCATGTCCAGATGCTTGCGGACAAAGGCATAAGCCCGTTCCCGCTTGTCAGAGCCCACCCGGTAGGTGAGTACCGGCTGCCTCCCCGGCGGCAGCTCGTCGATGACCGAAAGGTCCAGGTCCCCATAGACCATCAGCGCCAGGGTCCTGGGGATGGGCGTGGCGGACATGACCAGCACATGGGGCTGGTTCCCCTTCTGGGCCAGGGAAACCCGCTGGGCCACCCCGAAGCGGTGCTGCTCGTCAGTCACCACCAGGGCGAGGTTCCGAAATTCCACCCCGTTGGACAGGATGGCGTGGGTGCCCACCAGCAAATCGATCTCCCCAGAGGCAAGCCGCTCCCGCACCTTCCGCTTGGCCGCGGCGGGCAGAGAGGCAGTGAGCACCTCCACCCGCATCCCAAAGGGGGAGAGCAGCTTTTGCAGGGTGTCCAGATGCTGCATGGCAAGAATCTCGGTGGGGGCCATCATGGCGGACTGAAAGCCGTTTTTCCACACATACCAGCAGCAGGCCGCCGCCACCAGGGTTTTCCCGGAGCCCACGTCCCCCTGCACCAGCCGGTTCATGGGCGCATCCCGGCGCATATCTTGGCAGCTCTGGCCGATGGCCCGCCTCTGTGCGCCGGTGGGGGTAAATGGCAGGGAATCAAAAAAGGGGGAGAAATCCGTCTCCTCCATCCGGTACCCGGCCTCCACCGACCGCTTTCCCCGGATGCTGGAGAGGGCCAGGGCCAGAATGAGGAACTCGTCAAAGATAAGCCTTCGCTTGGCAATCTCCGCCGAGGCCGCGTCCTTGGGGCGGTGTATCTGGCAGAGGGCGAACTCCAGCTCACAGAGCTGATACTCCAGCCGTATCTCCCCAGGGAGGAAGTCGGTCAGCTCCCCAGCCGTCAGTTCCAATGCCTGGGCAATGTTGGCGGCCACAATCCGGGAGGTGAGCCCCGCCGTCAGGGGATACACCGGGGACAAGGCCCCCCGCTCCGCCTCTGCCAGGGTGAACACCTGGGGGGTGTTCATCTCCCTCCGCAGTCCGCTGCCCCCAATGCGGCCGTAAAAGTAGTATTCTTCTCCGATGGAAAGCGCCTCAGCCGTGTATTTGGTATTGTAGAATACCAGTGTCAGCTCCCCGGTATCGTCGGCAACCAACACCTTGAAGATAGAAAGCCCCTTGCGGATGCGCTGCTCCCCGGACTTGCGGACCACCGCCGCCCGGATGGAGCAGAACTGGTCCCCCTCGGTGGAGGCAATCTCCGCGCAGTCCCCAAAGTTGACATAGGAGCGGGGGAAATGCCACAAAAGCTGGCGGACGGTATCAATCCCCAGCTTATGGTAAAGCTCCGCCCTGCGCGGACCCACTCCCTTTAGATACTGAACCGGCGTATCCATTGCAGACGCCATCTCAACCGGCCTCCCCGAAACCAAAACGCCGCTGATGGAATCCCCATAGCGGCGTCCTTCACAAGATAAAACCAGGGGGACCCTCTGAAATCATATTATTTCATCACAGGCCCCCAAAAAATCGCAGCTTTCCTTACAAGTGACCAGTTACCCCTGCTTCTGGGCTCCCAAAATCTGCACCGCGTTTTTCGCCCACTGGAAGTCCACGGTCTGGAACTTGTCCTTGCTGTCCTCCAGCCCCTTTTGCAGGGACGGATTGGCGGAGACGTCCTTTTCAATCTGGCGGTAGGAGTTCATGGACGAGCGCATCATCTGAGCGGGGGCGTTCTGAAAGAATACCGTAAACAGGATATTGTCCTCATCCTGCATCTGGCGGAACAGCATCAGTCCGGGGACCGGGCCCTTCTTTCCGCCCTCTGTCTGGCGATAGATGGCCTGGACGATGGAGAACTTCTGGATTTCCAGCACATGGTCGTCCAGTCCGTTTTCAAGGATGGCGATTTTCTCCATCAGTTCGTTGACGGTGCGGGCGTTGCGGAATTGGTAGTTTTCCAGGTCCATGGACTGATAGAGCTCCGGGTCGCACTTGCCCTCGGCGCCGAACCACACCATAAAATAGTTGAGCATATCAATATACAGGATTGGATACATAATCCGGGCGGTTTTTCCGCAGTGGGGGCATTTCCACTCAAAAATTTTGCCTGTCTTCACCTGTTCCTTTAAACCGGAATTCAGGCTGGCGTTGATGGCGTCCCACATCTTCAGCTCGGCTTTCTCCTTGCAGCTGGGACATTCGATTTCCTTGACAATTTGTTTTGCCATGTTTGGGGAACCTCCTCTTTATTCCAAAACGGGGAAGCTTGTCCGCCGTTTTTGGAGCTGTTCAATCGTACTCCTAGTATACCATACATATACAGCTTTTCACAAGAGATATCCTGTGAATTTTTTAGGTAGCTGACAAAAACTATCCCTCGCTGCCGCCGTAAAAGTCAAAAGCCGACCGGTACAGCTCTCTCGACTGCGCCTCGCCCCCCCAGGATAAGGGATCATCCGCATAGGAAAGTATCTGGAAAGGTTCCACCGAGCCAACCCGCCAGGGCAGCATATTCCAAAGAGCATAAGTCTTTTGGGCGAAATTCTGCAAATCTGTCTCTTTACGGTCATAAACCCTTTTCAGTCCACTCATTAATGCTTTTCCGAACCGCTCCACGCATAACGCTCTGTTCCAGCAGTCATTTAGTTGGGAGAGGGTTTTATTCCAATCCCCAGTACAAAATTCCAATTCCAGGAAAAGTTCATCAGTTTCATCCTGCAAAAAAAGACTGTCCAGCTTCTGAACATATTCCTCCCTTGCCGCCAGGCCGCATTGGTGCAGCAGGGCACAGGCAAGCAGCTCCTCCATTCTTCCACCTTCTCCCAAGGAAAAAGGGAAACGCTTCCAACCGGAATCGTTTCCCTTTTCGGATTTATATGAGCCATCGGAGATTCGAACTCCGGACGCCTTGATTAAAAGTCAAGTGCTCTGCCAACTGAGCTAATGGCCCTTATCACCGGAACACTAAACGTTATTATAGCAACTGGCGCGAAGTTTGTCAACTGTTTTTTTGGCTTTCATAAAACCAATGCAGATAAAGCGCCACAAAGCCATTGATAAAACGCCCAACCAGGGGGCCTTTTAAGGAAGCAGCTCTGCCGCTCAGCCCCCTGGATATCAGACCTTTTTCATTGCGTTCTTCTTTAGGGTTTTTAAATACCCTGAAATGCAAAGGTGAACTCCGTTCCCTTCTCCAACCGTCTCCAGTACTCCGGATGGGTCTTCGCTCCCCAGCTGTCGTCCCCGCCGATTCCCGTCTGTCCGGCAGAGCATCTCACCACCGTCTCACATACCGGCGGAAGCTGGTAGGAATGATAGGCGTTTTCTATCTCATGGGGCGTGTAGGGCAGCGCCGAGCAGTCCATCTCCGGGCTTCCGGCAAACAGCATCCCATGCCCCTGCCCGTCAGTGACCTTGGCCCACCTCACCCTGGTGCGGTTCCCGCACTCCTGAGGGATGGAGTATTCCGTCATGTTCTCCTGAGCAGTGTACCCGAATATCCCCAGCCTGGTCCCCTGGCGGCGGTCACAGTAGTTCTCCTGGGGACCCATTCCAAAATATTCCACCTGTCCAAACCGGACCGGCAGCGTCATCAGGAAGCCGAAGTCGGGGGCCGCCTCCTTTGCCTCACCTAGGTATTTCATGGAGACCTCTACCCGGCCGTCCCCTGTCACCGTGAAGGTCTGGGCAAGCTCCTCTCCGGCGGGGAGCTGATAGCGTCCCTCTATGACCACGCGATTCTCCTCCTGCCTGGCCTGAGCGGTCTTCAGCTTGGCGTAAAGACCGGCGGTCTTCCACTTGGCATAGTCAAAGGGCATTTTGCAGCCCCGGTCGTTGTCGGTGGGGGCCCGCCAAAAGTTCGGCTGAGGCTGGGAGAACAGCATCTCAACCCCCTTCCAGCAATAGGAAGTCAGCAATCCGGTGGATTTGGAGAAAAGCAAGGAGAAAGCCTCCCCCCTTGCACCGTAGCAGAATCCGCCGTTGATTAGCTTCACTGGACGGTTACAGGGCTTTTCCTCCCCCTTCACCACCGGAAGGATTGTCTGCCCAAAGGCGACCTCATGGCCCTTTGGGGCCCAGGGCGCGTCCTCCCTGAGCACCAGCGCGGCGTTGACAGTGTACTCCCCCGGCAGCTCTGTCTGGCCTTCAAAGGGAAGGTCTATGAAAGCCTCCTCCCCAGGATTTACCGAAATTTCGCCCGAAAAGCTCCCTACCGTCTCACCGTCCCGCTCCAGCCAGACCTCCAGCCCGTATTCGTTGGCGTTGGTGAACAGTGAAGTGTTTTTCACCGTCAAACGGGAAAGGGCGGGGGTCAGGGTAAAGTTCTGGTAATTGAACTTCACCTCCTGGATTTTCGGCGTGTCTCTGCGGTCCCCCAGCAAGAGGCCGTTGCAGCAGAAGTTGTAGTCGGTGGGCCGGTCCTCGAAATCGCCGCCAAAGGCAAGATAGGTCTTTCCCAGCCCGGCCGGGTCCTCTACCAGCAGGGACTGGTCCACATAATCCCAGATGAATCCCCCTTGGTACAGCGGCTCCCGCTCGGCCAAATCGGTATATTTGTGCATCGCCCCGTTGGAATTGCCCATGGCGTGGGTGTATTCGCAGCAGATCATGGGCTTGTCTCGGTGCTCCTTCAGGAATTCCTCAATCTTCCAGACAGGGGTGTACATTTGACTTTCCATGTCGGTGCATCCGGCAAAGGGACTGTCCCATTTCACCCGTTCATAGTGTACCAGCCGGGTGGAGTCCGCGCCCCGGAACAGGTTGGCCATATCGAAGATATCCCGTCCATCCCCGCTCTCATTGCCGCAGCTCCAGATAATCACCGAGGGATGGTTTTTATCCCGCTGGAACAGGCTGTTGGCCCGGTCCAGCACAGCGTCCAGCCACAATTCGCTGCTTCCGGGGATTCCCTGCCTCTTGTTTTCCACGCCGTCCTGACCGCTATAGTGCCAGCTTCCGTGGGTCTCCAGGTTGGTCTCGTCGATGACGTAAAGTCCGTACTGATCGCAGAGCTCGTAAAACCGGGTATGGTTGGGATAATGGCTGGTCCGCACCGCGTTGATATTGTTCCGCTTCATATGGAGGACGTCCCGGAGCATGTCCTCCTCGGTGACGCTGCGGCCCCGGCGGCAGTTCCACTCGTGCCGGTTCACGCCCTTGAAGACAATGCGCTTTCCGTTGATCTTCATCAGCCCATCCTCCAGGGCAAACCGGCGGAAACCCGCCTGCCCGGTGACTGCCTCCAGCAGTTCCCCATTTCCGTCGAACACCTTGATGGTATAGGGGTACAGATTGGGGTGCTCCGCGCTCCAAAGGCGGGGCCTGGGCAATGTGACAGAAAGGGTCAGATACTCTCCCACAATAGACGCGCCCTCGGTATTCCCCTCCAGCTCCAGGGTGACATGGCCGAACAGCTCCCCGGTCAGGTGCATGGAGACCTCCAACCTGCCCTCTGTATAATCGCCGTTGGGATTGGCAACGGCAAAATAGTCCCAGATATGGGTCTTGGGATAAGTAAAAAGCACCACATCACGGAAAATGCCGCTGAGCCGCCAGAAATCCTGGTCTTCCAGCCAGCTGCCCGTGCTGAACCGAAACACCGCCACAGCCAGGCGGTTGTTCCCCTCATGGACATAGGGGGTCAGGTCAAATTCCGACGGCGTGAAGCTGTCCTCGCTGTATCCTACAAACGCGCCGTTACACCATACCGCCGCCGCTGAGTCTGCTCCCTCCAGACGGACCATGGTCTTCTGCCAGTCCTCCGGTTTTTGGAAATCCCGGACATAGCAGGCGGTGGGATTTTTCTCCGCGGGGATCTCGCCGGGATTCAGCTGCTCCAGTCCATCCCAGGAATACATCACGTTGGTATAATGGGGTACATCGTGAACGGTTTGCAGGGCGTAGTAGCCGGGGACCTCAATATTTTCCCATTGGGAGATATCAAATCCCTCCTGAGACCACTGTCCAATGCCCTCCAAAACAGTTTGAGGCGTTTCGGAATAGAAGAATTTCCAGCCGTCCCGCAGCGTCTGTGTAAACGATTCCCCTTTTCCCCCGCAATAGGAATGGGAGGAATGGGCCGGAAGGCGTTTGATGGCAAACACCTTCGGGTCGGATAACCATCCCGTTTGAAACTCCATCAGCTTTTACTCCTTTTCAAAAAACCTTTTTCCGGCATCTTGCCGCAATTTTTGCGAACCCTGTTTCAGGCGATAGCTATAAGTATTTAAACACATTTTTCCACGTGATGCAATCCGTAAAAACGATGAATTTTAACGTGGGTTTTCCACCGTTATACCACAAAACAGAAAATACAATGTTGAAAATTATAAATACTGAAGCAATGACACTTCATGGATGTCATTAAAAAAGGCAACAATATTCATATAAAGCAAAAAACGCCCTGGACCTTTGTCCAGGGCGTTCCTCATGCAAATTACTCGTTGGTAGCGCCGTTTCTCTTGGCAAAGCACTCGCTGCAATAAACAGGGCGGTCGCCAGAGGGCTTAAAGGGAACTCTTGCTTCCTTGCCGCACTCGGCGCAGACAGCAGTGAACATCTCACGGGCAGTACCGTTGGCGTTCTTGCGGGCGTCACGGCAAGCCTTGCATCTCTGGGGCTCGTTGACGAAGCCTCTCTGAGCATAGAATTCCTGCTCGCCAGCAGAGAAGATGAACTCATTGCCGCACTCTTTGCACTTCAAAGTCTTGTCAGTGTACATTGGAAATTACCTCGCTTTGATTTTAAATTTGCCCTTAGGTTTCTTGGAAAGCGCTGCATTGAGACTACTCACAATGGGTTACTCTGCCTTAAAGCTATGGGCATATACTCAGCCAGAATATGGCTGGTGAACATGGTAAGAAGAATGCCTAATCCAAACTCTTTTCGCGTTCCACCCAATCCCGCACCTTGCACCGGATACGCTGAAGGCCGTTGTCAACCGCCTTGGTGGAAATACCAAGCTCCTCCGCGATGGACTGATAGGCCCATCCCTTCAGATACAATCTCAGAATCTTTCCCTCCCGCTCCGAAAGCATCGCGTCCAATCTCTTCTGCCAGAGGTCAATATCCTCCCGCAGGATTACTAGATTTTCAGGATTATCTTCCTCAAGCACTGCCTTGGAAAACGCCTTCTCCTCCTGGGGAGAAAGCTGGGAAACAGAAATCTCTCCCCGGCGTTTTCCCTGCTGTCTGGCGACAGCTGATGCCATCCTGCGCTGAACACAAAGAGCGGCAAAGGAACCAAAGGAGCTTCCCTGAGATGGATCGAAGCGCTTGGCTGCACTCAAAAGCCCCAACATCCCTTCCTGAACCAAATCGTCAAATTCCATCCCGTAAAAGCGGGATGCAATAGCGTAAACCAACGGGCGGTAATTTGCCACCAGCTCCGCAGTGTCCGGAAGTCCGGGGTTAGAGTCGGATGCAGAAGTAATCTCCTTTTGAATGGATTGCAACTCATTTGCCTTAGTCGTTTTCATGAATGCACCAAAGAATTCCTTCCACAGCTACTTCTTTGTATACTATACTAGATTTTCTTTCAAATGTCAATAGGCAGTTTAAAGATTTTTTAGGCTGTCCGGCAGTTTGCCGGACAGCCTAAATCAAAGCTATAAAAGTAAAACTAGAAATAAAGAACTGAAAACATTATCTTGGACGGGAACGTGTGCCGCTGAGCAGGAAAATAAGTATTCCTGCTACAATCAGGATTGCAAAAATCATCACTCCGATGATTACCTTTGGCAGAATGGAATCCCCCTTTTTTGTCTCCTCAATGGACGGAACCGTGTCTCCTTCGCCGTTGATTGGCGGGATAATGGTATCGGAGGGAGCCGTTATCTTGGAAGAAGACTGGGAAGAGCCGGACCCGATAGAGCCGGAAACCGCCGCCACTGCCGAGGACTGGGAGGACGAGGACTGGCTGGAACCGGTTCCGCCCTGGGAGCTGACCACCTGCTGGGATGTGGTTGTTGTACCGGTACTGCCGCCAGAGGTGATGCTGCTCTGTCCCGTGCCCTGCCAGCTGCTCTGCACGTTGTTCTGCTGCGTATTGCCGCCGGAGGGATAGATGATGGTCCCGCCGGTTTTAGCCCGGTTGGCCAACTGAGAGATGGAGTAGTACTTCTCCCCGCTCAGGGACTTGGGCAGCGAAGCGCCGTTGAGGGTAATCAGGTCAGAGGTATAGTCGCTCTTAATCTTAATGGTGACATTGCGTCCCCGGATGGCGTCCAGCACCGTATTGGGGATAAAGGTATTATTTCCGGCGCTGATGGTGACTTTTGCACCCGCCTTATAGGATTTCAGGTCGTCTGTCACGCCGCTCCACAGGTCCTCCATATCGCTGACCGATTCGGGAACCGTTGCGTCGTACAGCTCCTGGAGGGTGTACTGCCTCTGGCTGGGCAGGTCCACCGGCATCTCCTTGCCGTTAAAGGTAATGGTGGGGTGGCTTTCGCTCTTCAGCTTCACCGTGACGTTCCGCCCCCGGACCGCGTCCAGCACTGTTTTGGGGATGCTAGAATTATCCTTGGCGTTTACGGTGATGGAGGTCCCCTCCTGGTAGGATTTCAGCGATTTCACCACGCCGCTCCACAGTGCCTCCAGGGAGCTGGCGGATGTGTTGTTATTGATAACCTTGGAGCTGGAATTGGTGGAGGAATTGGTATTTCCCTTCACTGCGTCATACAGCTCGGACATGGTATAGCTTGTTTTCAGGGAACCGGTGATAGGCGGCTTTTTGCCGTTTAATACAATGGTCTTGGTGGTGTCGTTTTCAATCTTCAGGGTAACGTCCCGGTCCTTGATGGCCTTGAGCACCTTAGAGGGCACATAGTCGTAATCCCCGGCGTCCACCAGGACGCTGCGGCCGGACTTGGTGTCCTTCAGGGTATCGGTCACGTCGTTCCAGAACTCCTGCATCTCCTGCTGGTGCTGAACCGCTGCGGAGAGGTTGCTGCCGCCGGAGCTGTTTCCGCCGGAAATAGAGCTCTTCTGCTTCCACGCCACCGCAAAGGGGCTGAAGGAGCTGACTGAGACCTTCAGGTGATTGCTCAAAGCAGTGACCTTTTCAGTCCGCACTCTGCCGTTGACCAGGTGATAAACGGTAAAGGTATGCCGGCTGGAGGAGGTGCCCTGGGGATAGGGAATATAAACCGTTACCTCCCGGCCGCTGCGGATTTCCACCTCTTCGCCTGTATAATCGTCGTAGAGGTGAAGGTCCATCAGCTCATAGTCGTCAAAACTGCGCTGGTACATATAGTCGTCCAGCTCATCGTCCCAGCTTTCCTCCACCACCAGGTAGATGTTCCCCCTGCTGTGCTCTCCTTTCAAGTCAGAGGCATTGAGGGAAACGCCGAATTCGCCGGAATCCGGGGTGGATGTGGTGCTGCCGGCGGGGTACATATCGTCGAAGCCCCAGTAGCTGTCCCGTTCGACGGTGAAGGTAAAGGCATCGGATAGGGTGTAATCCTTATATTTTACTCTAACAGAGTATTCTCCGGGTTTTTTCAGGATGGAATGATCCCTGTTAATCATGGTAAATCCAAGTTTCACTGAATCCTGGGGAATACCGCTCTGCATTTTCAGGGCAACCCATCCGCCGGTGAGATCCAGGCGGGAATCGCTGGTGTAATAGTGGGTCTGGTCGGGTTCGCCCACTTCCAGGCCGATAATACGGTCGTTCACCTTTATCTTAAAGGTTGCGGTAGCGCCTGGCTCTTTTGTTTTACTTGTAACCGTAATGATCTTGTTGCCTATGCTGTTTGTACCCTTAGCGGTTTTATCATAACCGGAAAGCATATCCCTGGTAATGGATTCATATTCGGTTTTACCGTTGTCATACTTGAAAGCCAGCCGGAAGGAGGAACTGGAAACCGAAATATCATTGCCCAGTATTACGCTAGAAGGAGAATTCTGGACAGAAACCTCAAATCCCTGTTCGCCTACCGTAACCGTGAGGCGCGCATAGATATTGATCTCCGGTATCCAAAGGACAACTTTTCCCTGCTGTCCCGCTGTCACCCCGGAACGCAGGCGGAAATACAGATTTCCATCCTTTACATACAGCTTTCCGGAGTTGTAATCCTCGACAACCAGTTCACCCTCCAGATTGGTTATCTGAACCTTGTCGTACCATTCAGAGGGAATCCCGAATGAGCTGAGAGGAATTGATTTTTCATTTATATCATTCTTGGCAATCGTTCTGCTTTGGTCAACAGGCGTAAACAGCTTTTCGGTAATGACCATTTTGTCAATAGCCAAAGCCTCGGAAGTAAGGCTGTAATTAGAATCCTCCACCACAACAGACAGCGAATAGGTCCCTTTTTCTGTCGGAACGGTCTCAAGCCCGTTATAAAGTACCTTTACCTTACACTCGTCTCCCCTGACTGTCGGATAATAACCCTCCAGCGCCTTGGGCTTTCCGTCGTACTCTACAAAGGCGGTCTTCTCTTTTTCATTGAGGTCCACGTCAAAGGAGGAGCTGCGGAAGGAAACGGCCACCGGGCGCTGCATAATGGTAAGTCCGCCGCTGTCTTCAGCGAGCTCAAGCTTGTATTGATCGGAGCTGACGGTCAATCCTTCCACGGTTGTGTATGGATGAAAACCGGCATTTTCAGAGCCCTCTTTGACTTCCCGCTTCGGTGTTCCGGTAACGGTCAGTTCCTCCCCTTCGGGCTGTATCACTGTATATTTAGGCTCAGGGTCCTTTTCACCATAAATTTTTGTCTGATTTTCAAATTTGATTTTGACAACTATTTTCTCCGCAGGAGCAGGCGTTTCATCTTCGGAAGGCCCGGTGACGTTCTCATCTTTCTGGGAATCTTCCGAATTGCTGCCTCCAGACGTATTACCCGAACTGGAACTGTTTCCGCTATTACTTTCAGAGGATTCCCCGGAAGAGGATCCGGAGGATTCCGAGGGAGCGGATGCAGACCCCGTTGAGCTGGATGAATTTTCTTCACTGGATGTACTGCTCTGGCTGCTGTCGGAACTACTTGTACTCTGCTGTTCACTGTTTTCCGGCGGCGTGGTATTGCTGCTGTCAGAGGTATTGTCTTTGTTCCCATCCGAAGAAGAATCAGAAACCGCGCCTCCAGGTTGATTTTCATCCGGTTTCCCATTCGTTTCTTCCGCGCCGTCTACTACCGCCGGCGGCTCCGGCACTTTGATTGTAAAGCTCTTATTAACAACAGCGCTTTCCCCAATCGTATAGTTCCCTGCCTTTGTCCCCTGAAGGGTGAGCCCGGAAAGGGTAATATTGCTGTAAACGCCTGCTTCGTTGGAGGAAACCGCCGCCGAAACCCCCGCCATATTGACCGATACTTCACTCTCCGGAATATTTCCCTTTAAAATAACCTTCCGGACAGGGACTGACGGCGTGTCGTCAGCAGCCTTGGAATCGCTCTCCAACTCAAGGCTTTCAATTTCCAACGTCTTTTTCTCAATTTTAAACTTTGACGCGTTCTTCGCTAATTCCAATTGATACTTCCCGGCATTGGCGGAATCCTTCACCTTGAGTTTCTCCAAGGTATAGGCATACTCTCCCAAATCCTCGCCCGGCGCTCTGGAAAGGACGCCGTCCAGGCCAATGTTTATACTGGGAGTATAAACAAAGGACGGGTCAGCATCTCCGTATCCCTTTTTCAAACCAACCATAGGGGTTATTGTTACAACAATCTTATGGCTTTCCCCACTCAATACGGTCGTATCAGAGGTTTTATAAGCATCCTCAAAAGCGGTTTTCCCGTCCGCCAGCAGGGTCTTCGCCCCGGCCAGCAGAACGCCTTTCTCCACGTCAACCGCGTACCATACGCCGTCTACCTGCACCACATTCCAACTGTGAGCAGCGCCGGAAAGGGTGCCCGTTATCACCTTGCTGGTCGTCAGTCCGCACTTATTGGCAAGGGTCTGGAAGGACTGGGCGTCCTTGTGGCCCTCCAGTCCCCGGAGATAGTTGTAGACCTTTTCCACCCCATCCCGTCCCGAAACGGTCCCGATGGCCGCGGCGGCGGTGTCCTCCCACTTTGCCTCCGACTGGGAGGGCTGTGCCTCAGAGGAGGCGGAGCTGCTTTCCGGGGCGGCGCTTTCAACCGGCGCGCTGGAAGACTCGGAAGGTGTGCCGGTTTCATCAGCAAATGCCGTGGTGAACGGCATCCCCAAGCTTAAAACAATGGCCAGAGCGGCGACAGAAGAAATCGTCCGCTTCCATGCGTTCAGATTTTTTTTCATGAATCAACCCTCATTTCTATCAGTATCGGCGGTTTGAACCTGTATTTTCTCCTGACGCGTTTGACCGGTGTCAGGCTGCTTTTCATCTTTTTGATTCCGCTTGGCGGCAATCGCTGAAAACGCTGCGCCAAAGCAGAGTCCCAAACCGATTCCCAGCGCAAGATTATCGAATACCACGCCGTAGCATACCCCAAGGCAAAGTCCAAGAGGGATGGCGCTTAACGCTAAAAATGCTTTTTCTTCTTTTTCTTCAGCACTTTCGGAGGGCGTTTTTTCCGAATTGTCTTCTTTCATACCGAGTCACTCCCTGCCCGCCAAGGGCATTATATATTTTTGCATTTGGTAAATAGGTTGCCTCTTTGCCACAAATCGGTTATAATACTATCAATATCACAAAAAAGAGGTGTTTTCACATGTCCGCGTCTGAAAACAAGTTGAAAAAAATACTTTTCGTCTTCAATCCAAATTCCGGAAAAGCTGAAATCCAGCCCCAGTTGTTTGAACTGCTGGATATCTTTGTAAAGGGGGGATATCTCCCCACCGTCTACCCCACCCAGCGGGCCGGCCAGGCCACCGAAATCATCTGTGAGGGCGCGGGGCGGTATGATATCGTCGCGGCCTCCGGAGGGGATGGCACCCTCAACGAGGCGGTCTCCGGTCTGGTGAAAAGCGGCAACCCCCAGCTGTTCGGATACATCCCGGCGGGCACGGTCAACGACTTTGCCACCAGCCTGAAAATCCCCAAGGATATGAAGAAGGCTGCCCAGGCCATTGTGGAGGGGGAACCCTTCCACTGTGACGTGGGGCGCTTCGGCGGGCGGTTCTTTACCTATATCGCCGCCTTTGGTGCCTTTACCAACGTCGCCTACGAAACCCCTCAGCAGTACAAGAATATGCTGGGCCGTCCGGCCTATCTGCTGGAGGGGCTGCGCCAGCTCCCCTCCATCCACCCCTACCGCATGACCGTGAGCTATGACGGCGGCGAGGTTCAAGGGGATTTCATCTTTGGCATGGTGGGCAATTCCACCTCTGTAGGCGGCTTCCAGAAGCTGGCAGGGCAGGAGGTGGAGCTGAATGACGGGCTGTTTGAGCTTCTGCTCATCCGCCGTCCGGAGAGCATCACTCAGATGCAGTCAGTGATAAACGCCCTGCTCCGGCGAGAGGAGGACAGCAAGGAGCTGATCTTCCGGGCCAAGAGCTCCCGCTTCCGGATTCAGTCCCCGGACCAGGCCCCCTGGACCCTGGACGGAGAGTTCGGCGGGAATCCCTCTGAGGTGGAGATTTCGGTTCTCCCCCAGGCGTTAAGCATCCTTACTCCCAGGGAATCCATGGCGGATGTACCCATCACTATTCTATAAGTGTTCAAAAGCCTGGATTTTACTGCATAAAAAGGGAGAAAAAATCAAATTTCCTTGAGAATGCGCTCCAGCTCTTCCGCCAGGCGCTGGCCCATCATAATGTGCCCATCGTCGGAGGGATGGGTCATGTCCACGGTAAGGCCCTGGACGTCCCTTAAAATATCCTTTCCTTCTATCAAATGCAGGCAGCGGGATTTGTCCTCCTGCCTGATTTTTTTCAGGATTTCCTCAAAAGCCAGGTATTTTTCCTTCTGGGCCGCGTTTCCGCCGAACAGGGCGTGGGCGGGATAGGCGGTAATCAGCACCACCGGTTTTCCGGGGTTGGCCTTTAACAAAGCCTGGGTGAGGTCGCGGGAGCGGTTTTCAAACTCCTCCACCGTAAAGCGGTTGAGTATATTGATGCCCAGCTCCAGGGTGGCGATATCCCACCCCTTCAGGGAGGAGAGGTATTCAATCATGGCGCTGTCACAGAAGCAGCTTCCGGCGACGGCCTTATTGTACACGTCCGCCCCCAGCCGTCTGGCGGCCTGGAGGACATAGGCGTTGGAGGCCAGATGCACGTCCCCGCCAAAGGTGATGGACGAGCCATAGGCCAGCCATTTGATCTGGGGGACCTCCTGGGGCTCCGGCGGGCGGACCTCATGGCCAAAGGCGTCCAGCTCGCAGAATACCCCGCAGGACTGTTTATGGAACAGCACCCGCCACACCCGGCAGTCAAACCGCCCACCCTCTCTGACCCAGCTTTCGCTCCGGAACAGAGACGGGGGGATTTCGATATGCAGGGTTGTCACCTTACCGGCAGGAATCTGGTGGACGGAATGGAGGTAGTCCCCGCAGAAAATCATGACATGGGTATCCTCCAGATAGGAGGAAAGGGAGAGGCGGTAGAAGTAGGCGTCGGTGACAAACCGTATTTCACATCCGGTGGAAACTTGGGCAAAGAAGCGGCCTCTTTCGTGGTCGCCCTGTCCCAGGGCCAGGCGAACCGGGTCGGGAAACCTTTGGAGAAGCAGTCCGGGGAGCTCCCCCTTCTTTTCCAGGTGGTCCACATTGTGGAAGGAGATTCTGTCGTGGATTGCGGTCATGTTCAGCCATCCTTTTCTATCGGAACTTTTTGATATGTACGAAAGATGAATCGCCCTAAAAATGATACCTTTGCTTCTATCATTATACCCTGTCCAGGTGGAAATGTCAAAGGGAAATCCAAAAATTTCAAATCAGGCTTAAACGCAAATCAGCACTGAAAAACAATGATGTAAACCATTATTTTTCGGTGCTGAAAGACATCTTTTTTATAGGAATACTGTACGGTCAGCCAAAAGCCAACCGAGTTTTCCACAATTTTCATGGGTCGGAGCGCCGGGGCTGCGCCTTCATCTGCTTCCCTTAGCGCCATCTCCCGGTCCGCGAAAGATGCCGTCGGCGGCCCGTGGCCGCCTCCAGGCTTTCGCTGGGCCAAAAAGCCCGGATGGCCATCCTTATGTCGGTTTACAAAAACTATCGTTAATTCACCACCGGAGGGGGATTTACACGGGCTTTTTGATTTTAGTGGTTTTTAGGTGGAGTTTACGCGTTTTTTAGTTCGTGCAGGGTGTTTCGCGCCTGCGGGCGCGACCAGAGACTCTGTCTCTGGACTCTGCCGCTTTCGAGAAAGCGGCCAAAGCTTTTAAACGTGATTTGAGATTCCGCAGCAGGGTCAGCGCTCGGTGCTTAGCCCTTTAAACGGTTGCCGGAGCTGGCGCTCCTCAAGGCGCTGCGCGTCGTCTTTACGCTCTTCAGCGCCTCGGTCAGCGCTTCCTCCGCATCCCCCAGCATCTTGTCACTGTAGCTGTGGGACGCCGACCGCAGCTCCCTGGCCTTGATCTGCGCCTGGCTCGTCACCTCCTGGGCACGCTCCTGGGCCTGCCTTACAATGGCCTCCTGGGCGATCAGCGCCCGCGCCCGCTCCTCCGCCTTGCGGACCGTGGCCTCGCCCTCCCGCTTCGCCTCGTTGAGTATCTCGTTGCGGTCCGATACAATCTCCCTGGCCATCTTGATTTCAGCCGGCAGGTTCAGCCGAATCTCCTCAATCAGGTCCCGCACCTTCATCGCGTCAACAACACACCTGCCCCCGGTCAGCGGCAGGCTCCAGGCATGCTCCAGCATGTCGTCTATGGTCTCCAGAATTTCTTCGATATTCAAAACGGATAACCTCCTTTACAAGTCTGCATTGTTAAAGGCTTTTCAGCCGCCCTGCAATCTGCTCCCTGATCTGCTCCGGAACAAAGGGGGATATATCCCCCCCAAAGCTCCCCACCTGCCGCACCACACTGGAGCTGAGATACATATTAGACGCGTCAGTGGTCAGGAACATCGTCTCCGCAAAGGGAGCAAGCTTTTTGTTGATTAGCGCCATCTGGAATTCATACTCAAAATCCGTCACAGCCCGCAGGCCCTTTACAATCACCGTCGCCCCCGACCGCTTTACATAATCGGCCAGCAGCCCCCGGTAGGAGTCCACCTCCACATTGGGCAGGTCGATGGACCGGCGGATCATCTCCACCCGTTCCTCACTGGTAAAAAGCGGCGTCTTGTCGGGGTTGATGATTACCAGGACAATGACCTTTTCAAAGAGCCTGCTTGCCCGGTGAATGATGTCCAGATGTCCGTTTGTGACCGGGTCAAAGCTGCCCGGACATATCGCGATTGCCATTTTCCGTCAAACCCTTTCCGGTTGGTTTATTTACCCGTGGAGGGCTATTCCTCCTCCGTCTCCTTCCTGCGGTATACCGTCAGCTTAGCCCTTCCATAGCGGTATTCCTTCTGCTTGCAGAAGTCCCCCACCTCATCGGGCAATATCTCCTCCTTGGAGGTTTCACACAGGATTACCCCGCCGGGGTTCATCCTCTGGACTACCAGGGGCAGGGTCCCCTCGTACTTTCCCTGCTCGTAAGGGGGGTCGAGGAAAGCGATATCATAGGTGTCCTGGTTCCGCGCCAGATAGGCGTCTACATCCATCCGCATAATCCGCGCGCGGCCTGTCATATCGGAGGTCTTCAGGTTCTGTACAATGGTATCCATGGCCCCGGCGTTGATTTCCACAAAGGTCGCCCGCCGCGCGCCGCGGCTGAGGGCCTCTATCCCCAGCTGTCCGGAGCCTGCGTACAGATCCGCCACCACCGCTCCCTCCACCTCAAACTGTATGATATTGAAAATCGCCTGCTTGGTCATGTCCGAGGTCGGCCGAGTAATATTGCTGTCCGGCGGTGCGGCCAGGTTCCGGCCGCGGGCTGTGCCAGTCGTTACTCTCATCTGCGATATTCCTTTCAAACCACTCTCTTTTTTCCGCTCTGGGCGGTACCTCTCTATTATCTTGCAAAAGGGGCCGCTTGTCAACCTTCGGCGGTATTTTTGTTGAGATTCTCTCCATCCGGGCGTTCCGTCCCCTCCTCCGGCGGAAACTCCTCTCGCAGGTAGGCGTACAGCGCCTGGGCGGTTTGCTTGGTCATGCCGGGGGCCGCCTCCAGCTCCTCCAGGGACGCGGCCTTCATCGCCTTGACGGTCCTGAAGTGCTGGAACAGCTTTTTCGCCCTGGTCTGGCCGATGCCCGGCACCGAGGTCAGCTCCATGGCAAAGCCGGATTTCTGGTGCTTGGAACGGGAATAGGCGATGGAATACCGGTGAACCTCCTCCTGAATTTTGGACACCAGGGTAAAGGCGGAGCGGACGGTGGAAATAGCTATCTCCCCACCGTCCCCGGCGATGGCCCTGGTTTTGTGGCGGCTGTCCTTGACCATGCCGAACAGGGGCACGTCAAAGCCCAGCTCCCGGAAGATGGGCTCCACGGCGGCGACATGGCCCTTTCCGCCGTCCAGCAGCACCAAATCCGGCAGCCGCCGGAAGGTGGAGTCCGGCTTTTCCTGCTCCTCAAAGTACCGGTTGATCCTCCGGGTCAGCACCTCCCGCATGGAGGCATAGTCGTCGGTGCCGTCCACCGTCTTGATGGAAAACCGCTTATAGGCGTTTTTCAGCGGCTTGCCGTCCTCAAAGACCACCATCCCCGCCACCACCGTCTCGGAGCCGATGTTGGAAATGTCATAAGCTTCAATGTATTTCGGAGGATTTTTCAGCCCCAGCAGACGAGCCAGCTCGTCCAGGGCAGCCACATCCCGGTTGGAATAGGGCTTGTTGGCGGCCAATCGCTGGGAGGCGTTGTTCCGGGCCATCTCCACCAGCTTGCGGTTGTCCCCCCTTGCGGGCACGAACAGCTCCACCTTCCTCCCGGCTTTTTCCTGGAGCATCTGCTGTACCAGCGAGGAATCCTCAAAGTCCTCGTCCAGGGCAATCAGCTTTGGAATCTCCTCCTGGCCGCTGGCGTAGTAGCGCATGACAAGCTCCCGCCGGGCGTCGGCCAGGGTGAGGGCCTCGTTCTTGCCCAGCAGAAACTCCTGCTTGTCCCGCAGGCGCTGGCCGCGTATCTTCAGAATCACGCCGCAGATGGATTCCCCGTCCTGGGCAAAGGCGGCAGCGTCCATATCCTCCACATGGGTGGAAACCACCTTCTGGTGCTCGCCAATCTTCTGGATGGCATTGATACGGTCCCGGCAGCGGGCGGCCTTTTCAAAGTCAAGATTTTCGGCGGCAAGCTCCATCTGTTCCTTCAGCCGCTTCAGGGTTTCCGCCGAACCGCCGTTGATAAAGTCCACCGCCTGCTCAATGATCTCCTGGTACTCCTCCAGGGAAATCTTTCCCTGGCACACTCCCATGCACTGGTGGATGTGGTAGTTCAGGCAGGGCCTTTCCCGCCCGAAGTCCTGGGGAAATTTTCGGCTGCAGGTGGGCAGGCAGAAAATTTTATTGACCTCGTCCACCGTCTCATGGACGGTAAAGGAGCTGATATACGGTCCTATCAGCCTGGCTCCCTCCTGGGGTTTATTTTTCTGGGCGGTGATTCGGCTCCACTCTTTGGGCCATATCTGGATATAGTGGTAGCCCTTGTCGTCCTTCAGGAGGATATTGTATTTGGGATTGTTCTGCTTGATGAGGCTGCACTCCAGGATGAGGGCCTCAAATTCGCTGTCGCAGATAATGGTATCGAAATCCCAGACATTCATGACCATACTATAGACCTTTTCGGTATGCTTTTCCACACTGCGGAAATAGCTGCTCACCCGACTGCGGAGGGCTTTGGCCTTTCCCACATAGATAATATGGCCGTTTTTGTCCCGCATCCGGTAGACCCCCGGTTCCAGCGGAAGCTGGCGGGCTTTTTCCGCCAGGAAATCCAGCTTACCGGCTCTGGCGGCAATTTCCTCCCAACGACTAGAAATAGTCCCCACCCTTTCTGATAAAAATGAAAAAGAAGCGCAAAAGCAGCAAACCTGTCACATAAAAATAAAGAATGCCGCACCGTCTCAAAAACGGCGCGGCCGGGGGTACGCTTCTGCGTTTGGGGAAACGCCGGCCAATATGGCGCGGCGCTTCCCAGCTGACCAGCAAAATTACTCCGTAAAACCGGATTCCACCAGCTTGATCAGATTCTCGACCGCTTCCTGCTCGTCAGAGCCGTCAGCAATCACGCGAATCTGTGTTCCGCCGACAATCCCCAGGGACAAAACGCCCAGCAGGCTCTTCGCGTTTACCCGGCGCTCCTCCTTCTCTACCCAGATAGAAGACTTATATTCGTTAGCTTTCTGGATGAAGAAGGTAGCGGGACGAGCGTGCAGCCCAACCTGATTCTGTACCATGACATCTTTTACGTACATTTTACTTCTCTCCTGTTAATTAAAGTGAAAAAGGTGAAATAAGGCGGGTTCATATCGGAGTGGAACAGCGCCCGCACACCTGCGCAGGTGTCCCTCTATCCCGCTGCGAACCCAAACCCTTTGAACAATATCCATTATAGGCTTAACTTTTCTTTTCGTCAATCGAATTCGGGCTTTTTCAGGTAATTTCTGCTTGTTTTATAGTTAGAGCCCCTAAAAAAAGCCCTGAGTTGTGCGTTTTACCTATAATGTTTTCAACATTATCAGCAACATGGTCATTTTTTTCAACAGGTTATCCACCATTGATTTACCTGTAATTCCCATTTTCTTCCTGCTGGCGCTCCTCCAGGGTTTGCAGAAAACACTTGTCCTCAGGGGTCAGTTCACACCGTTCCAGCATGTCCGGGCGCTTACGCCAGGTGTTCTCCAGCGCCCTTTCCCGCTGCCATTCCCGTATTTTTTTATGGTGCCCTGAGGTAAGCACCTCCGGAACCTCCCGCCCGTGCCAGACGGCGGGCTTGGTGTACTGGGGGTATTCCAGCAGGCCGGAAAAGTGGCTCTCGTCGGTAAAGCATACCTCGTCTGCCAGCACATTTTCGCACAGCCGGGCCACCGCGTCCATGACCACCAGCGCCCCCAGCTCCCCTCCGGTCAGCACATAGTCCCCGATGGAAATCTCCTCGTCCACAATCTCGTCCAACAGCCGCTGGTCCACACCTTCATAGTGGCCGCAGATGAGAAAGAGGTGTTCCCTTTGGGAGAGCTCCACCGCCTTTTTCTGGTTGAACACCTGCCCTTGGGGGGAAAGGTAGATGACATGGGGCTTTTTCTCCAGTTCCTTGGTCACAGCCTCGTAACAGCGGTAGATGGGGTCCGCCTGCATCAGCATCCCCATACCGCCGCCGTAGGGAGTGTCGTCTACCCGGTTGTGCTTATCGGTGGTGTAATCGCGGATGCGGTGGCAGCGGACGTCCAGATACCCGCCTCGGCAGGCCCTCCCGATGATGCTCTCCCCGCAGACGCTTTCGCACATCTCCACAAACAGCGTGGCGATATCAATTCTCATCGTCAAACAGCCCCTTCAGCGGACGGATGATCATCTCCCCCTCCTCCGGGGAAATCTTCAGGACCACCTCCGGAATTTTCGGCACCAGGCGGATTTTCCCGTCCGCAAATTGGATATGGTAAACGTCGTTGGCTCCGGTTTTGCTCACATCGGCGACAGTGCCGTAAAGGCGGCCGTCATCCGCGTCCAGCACCCGCAAGCCGATAATATCCTGGATAAAATACTGTCCCTCCTCCAGGGGAATGTCCTTTCGGTCCGCATAGAGGATTTTTCCCCGAAAGCCCTGGGCCTCCTCAATGGTGTCTATCCCTTGGAACTTCAGCAGCGCCATATTTCCCTGGAGTCTGGCGGTTTCAATCTCCACAGGAGTCTGGCCCTTGTTAAAGTAAAGGACGTCGATATCCAAAAGCTCCTCCGGGGAATCGGTCCAGGGAAAAACCTTGACCTCGCCCTTCAGCCCGTGGGTCGTTACGATTTTTCCGGCCTCTAAAAAAGGTTTCAGCATAAATACTTCCTTTCGTAATGAATACTCAAAAATCTTGTTCAGGAAAGCAGCGCGGGGACAATCCGCAGCAGCGCCATATAGCAGACGGTGCCGCCGCCGATGCTCAACAGAATATTTCTTTTCCATAGGTGCAGCCCGGCCACAATTCCCACCGAGACCAGCTGAATCACCCCATTCAGCCAGCCCGCCGCATCAAAGGAAACGCTCCGCAGGCAGTACACCACCAAAGCGGCGATAATCGCCGAGGGCAGGCAGTTGCCCAGAAACCGGACGGCAGGGGACAGCTCCTTTTTCCCGCCGAACAGCAAGAAGGGAAAGGCGCGGGTTAAAAAGGTGCAGACCGCGGCGATTCCGATTACCAGCAGTGTTCTTCCAGGGGTCATCCCTCCCCGCCTCCTTCCAGCTTGGGTACAATCCAGCGCTTACATAAAAACAGGATAATGGCAGCCGCCGCCAGGGAGGGCAGCAGAAACCGGTCCGGCCCCAGCAGAAGCAGAAAGAAGACCGAGGAGAAAATGCCCACAACCGCCGGAATATGGGACGGCATGGACTTCCACTGGTCCAGGAAGATAACCACAAACAGCGCCGTCATGGAAAAATCCACTCCCTCAAAGTCAAAGGGAATCAGCTGGCCCATCAGCGCCCCTGTCAGGGAACCTAAAATCCAATAGCTGTGATCCAGCAGTGCGATGCGGAACATGGCCTTTTTAGGGTCCACCGCCGCCGGGGGGTGGATGGAACAGAGGACGGAATAGGTTTCGTCGGTGAGGGAGAATATCATATAAAGGCCCTTACGCCCCATGGCCCGGAATTTCTCCACAAAGGAAAGGCCGTAAAAAATGTGCCGCCCATTGATCAGCAGCGTCATGGCGGAGACAGCGGCCAGAGACGCGTTGTCCCTCAGCAGGCTGACCAGCAGGAATTGTCCGGAACCCGCGTAAATAACCAGACTGCTCAACAGCGCCCAGCCCGCTCGGAAGCCCGCCTGCTCCAGCAGTATTCCGAAGGCGATTCCCAGAAACAGGTAGCCGAAAAACACGGGAAGAGACTGGACGAGGGCATACTTCCAGGTTTCGCTGTTGGAGAATATGGATTGCGTATGGGCATTTTCTGAAGCTTCTTCTTTGGATTTGGAAGATGACATATAGTAGATGATTCCCACCTTTTTGACACGAATGTCGCTCAATTTTTCAGGCGCCGCGCCTGCGGAATTTGGATCAGGCGGGGCGCCCAGGCAAAAATGAGGGCGCACCCTATTGTATCACAATCTTTCGGCGCTGAAAAGGGCATTTTGTGACAGATTTTTAGTTCAAAGCCTAAATCACATCACATTCTCGATAAAAAAGCTCCAAACACAGGCGGCCATACGCAAACCCCGACGGAAGAAAACGCCGTAGTCTTCTTTTCTCTTTTTCTGCATATACATAAACGGAAACTTTCTCCCGCCTCCAACTTTCTGCCCAAAACCCAAAAGGAGTGATGTCTTGTCCACCATCAGCCTTTGCATGATCGTCCGCAACGAGGAAGCGGTCCTGGAACGCTGCCTCCGCTCCGCCTCCCCTATCGCGGACGAAATCATCATCATCGATACCGGCTCCACTGACCGCACCAAGGAAATCGCCCTCGGTTTTACCCCTAAAGTCTTTTCCTTCCCCTGGCGTGATGACTTCTCCGCCGCCCGCAACGAGTCCTTCTCCAAAGCCTCCATGGATTACTGCATGTGGCTGGACGCGGATGATGTGATTCCATCTGGTTCCCTGGATTCCTGGCTCTCCCTGAAGCGGCAGCTTGACCGGACGTCTCCTCCCGCCGATGTGGTAATGGCCCCTTATCACGCCGCCTTTGACCAAAACGACTCCCCTGCATTTACCTATTACCGGGAAAGGCTCCTCCGCCGGGAAGGGAATTTTCGCTGGGCGGGACGGGTTCACGAGGCAATCGCCCCCTCTGGGGAAATCCTCTATACCTCCGCCGCCGTGGAGCACCGGAAGGAAAAACCCGGCGACCCGGACCGTAACCTGCGGATATATCGGGAACAGCTTGCCCAGGGGGAGTCCTTAGAGCCAAGACAGCAGTTCTACTATGCCCGCGAACTGCTGGACCATGGGGAATACGCGGAGGCGCAAAAGGTGCTCTCACAGTTCCTGAAGGAGGGAAAGGGCTGGGTTGAAAACAATCTGGACGCCTGCCGCCTTCTGGGACGTTGTCTCCTGGCACAAGGAAAAGAGGACGAATCCCTCCAGGCCCTGCTGTGGGCCCTCTCCTACGCTCCCCCAAGGGCAGAACTGTGCTGCGACCTGGGAGAACATTTTTTTAACCGGCGGCGCTGGAAAGAGGCGGCTTTCTGGTATGGCCGGGCGCTGGAGGCAGAGCGGAAGGAAGGCGCCGGAGCATTTATGATAGAGGATTGCTACGAATATCTTCCCTGTATTCAGCTCTGTGTCTGCTGCTATCATCTGGGTAACCAAATAAAAGCGGAGGAATATAATGAAAGGGCAGGAAAAATAAAACCTGACTCAGAAGCTTTCCTATATAATCGTTCCTTTTTCGCGGGACTGCATACCGGCAACGAATGACGTCGCCGGTCCTCCCCTAAGGATCATATTACGACTGAAGAAAGGAAAATGCCTTTATGTATGATTATGAGCGCGTAAAGGTTTACCCTTATAATGGAGGAAACAGCTCGGACAGACGGCCGTCCTGCTGTCCTCCTCCAATGCCTCCGGAACATCCTGTGCCGCCCTGTTCGTGCCCGTGTCCATGTGTAGGGGCACAGGGACCTATGGGCCCCCAAGGCCCCCAAGGGGTGCCTGGACCAACGGGTCCCCGCGGTCCCCAGGGACCTGTTGGACCTCAGGGACTCCAGGGATTCCCCGGCCCCCAGGGTCCTGCTGGAGCCCAGGGCGTCACAGGCCCGCAAGGACCTGAGGGACCTGCTGGGGCCCAGGGCGCCACAGGTCCGCAAGGACCTCAGGGCCCCGCCGGAACCCAGGGCGCCACAGGTCCGCAAGGACCTCAGGGACCCGCCGGAGCCCAGGGCGCCACAGGTCCGCAAGGACCTCAGGGACCCGCTGGGGCCCAGGGCGTCACAGGTCCGCAAGGACCTCAGGGACCCGCCGGAGCCCAGGGCGCCACAGGTCCGCAAGGACCTCAGGGACCCGCCGGAGCCCAGGGCGTCACAGGTCCGCAAGGACCTCAGGGTCCCGCTGGAACCCAAGGCGCTACAGGTCCGCAGGGACCTCAGGGTCCCGCCGGAGCCCAAGGCGCTACAGGTCCGCAGGGACCTCAGGGTCCCGCTGGAGCCCAAGGCGCTACAGGTCCGCAGGGACCTGAGGGTCCCGCTGGAACCCAAGGCGCTACAGGTCCGCAGGGACCTCAGGGTTCCGCTGGACCTGCCGGGCCTACTGGACCCTCTGGAGCCACCGGACCTGCCGGGCCTACCGGACCTACCGGGCCCTCCGGAGCCACCGGACCTGCCGGACCTACTGGACCCTCTGGAGCCACCGGACCTGCCGGGCCTACTGGACCCTCTGGAGCCACCGGACCCGCCGGACCTACCGGGCCCTCCGGAGCCACCGGACCTGCCGGGCCTACCGGACCCTCCGGAGCCACCGGAGCCACCGGACCTGCCGGGCCTACCGGACCCTCCGGAGCCACCGGAGCCACCGGACCTGCCGGGCCTACCGGACCCTCCGGGGCCACCGGACCTGCCGGGCCTACCGGACCTACCGGGCCCTCCGGAGCCACCGGACCTGCCGGGCCTACCGGACCCTCCGGAGCCACCGGACCTGCCGGACCTACCGGGCCCTCCGGAGCCACCGGACCTGCCGGGCCTACCGGACCCTCCGGAGCCACCGGACCTGCCGGAGCCGCTCCAACATTGACCATCGGAACGGTTCAGACCGGCGCGCCAGGTTCAGCCGCATCGGCCACCATTACCGGCGCAGCACCAAACTTTGTACTGAACCTTGTGCTCCCCCGCGGCGCTACAGGGCCCACGGGCCCCAACGGGAACTGATTTTGTAAGTATTCGTATAAACTCCGTGCGGCGTGAAGTTACTGGCTTCACGCCGCCTTTTTTAGAGAACAGGACAAAAAAGATTGACTTATTCATTTGCAATTGCTATACTGATATTGTTCATAATTCTCATTTCTGCCATCAGAAAGGATGCATTGTAATGAAACGTATCATGTCGTTCGCCTTGTGCGTCATGATAGCTGCCGCCTCCGCTACCTCGGTGTTTGCTCACGGCGGCTGCCATGGACGCAGAAACGGGGGGCACCACAGCGGATATTACGCCCCGGTCTGTTCCCATAGCCGGTGCAGTCTCTGGACCGCTTCCAGCTCCACTTACGAATTTCCTGAGGTACAGGCTTCCAACGATTCCACCTGCTGCTGGCTGGTGGAAACCCAAAGCGCCACCTGCAACCTCTGCGGGCAGGTACTGACCAGAACTGTCCGCCATGAAACCGTTCACCAGTGGGAAATGGATGAATCCGGCGCTTACGTATGCCAGCGCTGCACCCCGCACTTTGCTCCGGACCACCAGCACACCCAATCCTGCGGAACGCTCAGCGCCCCCTGTGCCGTACACGCCGGAGCACACTGCGGCTGCTAAAAACACCTCCGGCGGCAGCTCGGTTTTATCCCCCCCTTCCGCGGAAGGGGGATTTGGGTTTTGGGGTTTTTAGGCTTTGATGATATAAAATAGAAAAGGATGTGTTGCATATGGTAGTCGCGGCAGTCTATACCGGGGCCCCCTGTTCCCTGATGGAGAAGGTGGAGCTGGAGCTGAAAAAACAGCTTCCTTCCGCTGTCATCCGCACCTATACGGACCCCACCATTATTTCAGAGGTCACGGAGCGAGGTTCCGTGGGCCCGGAACAGGCCAAGCGCCTGATCAAGCTGTACACCGACGCCGCCTTTGCCGGGGCGGACATCATATACAACATATGCTCGTCGGTGGGAGAGGTTGCGGACGCGGCCGCCCCTGCCGTCCGGTGGATGGGTGCGGAATTCGTCCGCATTGACTGGGATATGGCGGATTACGCGGTTCAGCACGGAAAGCGCATTGGCGTGATCGCCACCCTCCCCACCACCCTGGAGCCCACCAAGAATCTCCTGCGCAGCCGCGCCAAAGAACATGGAACGGAAATCCAGCTGGTAGACGCTTTGGCGGACGCTTTCGGCAAAAGCCAGCCGGAGATGGAACAGCTCTTGGTGGAGCAGGCAGAAAAAATCAAGGACCAGGTTGACATCATTGTCCTGGCTCAGGCTTCCATGGCCCTCTGTGAGGACCGCATCGCCCAGGCCAGCGGCAAAGAGACCCTCTCCAGCCCCCGGTTCGGCGCACAGGCGGTGAAAAGGGCCGCCGAGGAAATCTCCCGGTTATCTGTCCAACAATAAAAATAAAGGAGAACACATCATGACGCAGCAGCAGACGCTCGACCGCCTGGCAAAATATATCGACAGCCTGATGGAAACCAGCAGCGCCGAAAACCCCGCCTGGAACATGGAACGGGTTCGGGGCGGGAATCATCCCAACCGCTGGAACTATGTGGACGGCTGCATGATCACCGCCCTTCTGGCCCTTTACGACATCACCAAGGACCGGAAATACCTGGACTTCTGCGACAGCTTTATGGGGTTTTTCGTCCAGGAGGACGGCACCGTCAACACCTATTCCCCCGAAAACTTCAATCTGGACAACATCGCCCCCGGCCGCACCCTTTTTACCCTCTATGACCTGACCGGCAAGGAGAAATACCGCCGGGCCCTGGACACCATCCGCAGCCAGCTGGACAACCACCCCCGCACGGCGGACAACAGCTTCTGGCACAAGGACATCTATGTTCAGCAGGTATGGCTGGACGGGCTCTTTATGGCCCAGCCCTTCTACATGGAGTACGAGGCCAGATACAACGGCTGCAAGGGCTGCCAGGATTCCTACCAGCAGTTCCTCACCGTGGAAAAGCGCATGAAGGACCCCAAAACCGGACTGTATTTCCACGGATACGATTCCACCAAGAAAATCTTCTGGGCTGACCCGGAAACCGGCCTTTCCCAGAACTTCTGGCTCCGGGCCATCGGCTGGTTCACCCTGGCCCTCACCGATACCATGGAGCGGATGCCCGCGTCCATGGCGGAGGAGAAAAAGAATCTCCAGCGCATCCTGAAGGACCTCATCGACGCCCTTCTCCCCTGGCAGCATGAGAGCGGAATGTTCTACCAGGTGGTCAACCGCCCGGATGTGGAGGGAAATTACCTGGAGACCAGCGGCACCATGCTGATTGCCTGCGGCATCCTGAAGGGAGTTCGACTGGGCTTGTTGCCGGAGGAATACCGGAAGTACGGCGAAAAGGCCTTCTACGGTACCGCCGACCACTATCTCACCGCCACAGAGGACGGGGAGCTGAAGCTGGGCGGCATCTGCCTGGTGGCGGGACTGGGCGGCGGAAGCGGCTCCGGTTCCACAAGACGGAACGGAACGGTGGAATACTACCTCAGCGAACCGGTGGTGGAAAACGAGGCCAAGGGCGTCGCCCCCATGCTGATGACCTACACCGAGCTGATTCGGTAATTTTCCCCTTTTCTAAAATGCAATCATGCCGCGATATTTAGGACATCGCGGCATGATTTTTTTCTGCAATTTATCAGAGATTCGTATGAAAACTTCGGCGTATTACTCCAAATCTTCCCTGGCGCGTATCATCATGGCGGGAATGTCCAGGTGGTATTCGCACCATTCCACACAGCCGCCGCAGCCCACACAGCTGTCCGCCTTCAGGCCTTCCATTTTGCGGTAGTTCTCCACATAGGGGGCCGCGTCCTTGCCCAGCTTCTTCGCTATCTGATATCTGGAGTGGTTACCCAGAATCGATGGGAAGTCGATGCCCTGGGGGCATTCAAACTTCTCCAGACAGTGCATACACTCCCGGCAGATGTTCCGGAACAGCCCGGAAATCTTGTCCGCTTCCACCTTCAGCGCGGCGCGCTCTTCCTGGGTCATGGGCGGCAGCAGGGAGGCCTGAATGTCCGACTGGAACTCCTCAGCATACCGTGCGCCCGCGTCCACTGTGGAGATATTGGGGTTGGACAGACAGAACCGCAGCATATCGCTGTACCGGATGGAGCAAAGGTCCCCGATCAGCTTGGAGGTGGCAACCATGGAATTGCCGTTAAATGCCTTCATGTTGACAATGGCCACACCCTTGTCGTGGGCATATTTCAGGAGGTCCAGTTCCCCATCCTCCCCGATGGAGCGGTTGTAGATGTTATAGGGCAGCTCCATCACCTGGAAAGCGCCGGTATCCAGGGCAGCTTTGATCTCCTTGACATCGCCGTAATGGCTGGAAAAGCCCAGATATGTAAACCAGCCCTCCTCCTGGCGCTTTTTGGCATGCTCAATCACGCCGGTTTTGGTCATGGATTCCCACCGGTCCTCCTTGATTCCGTGGAAAAAGTTGACCAGCTTTATCTCGGTCTGTCCGATGAACAGGCCCTTGTCGGTCTTTTTGATTTTCAGGGTTTTCAGGCTGTCCCAAAGGTCCTCATCGAAGGTCTCCGGGGTATAGCCGTGTCCCTTGGTGACAATGACGATGGGTTCATCAATATCGGTGCGCCCCTCAATGGCGGAGCCCACCATATCCTCGCTCTCCACCTCCTGGCCGGAACCGTTGACGCCCTTATAGCCGCGGGCGGTATCGATCAGATTGATCCCCTGGTCCAGGACATAGTTGACCAGGGCAATGCCCTCGTCGCGGGTATTGAGCATCCGCAGATTCATGGCCCCAAAGCCCACCTCGGACACCTGGAGCCCGGTTGCCCCAAAGGGACGGCGTTTCACTAAGGTTTTCATGAAAAATCTCTCCTCTCTGGTTATCTTATTCTATTTTAACATATTTTCCGGTGCTTGTCTCTGTAAAATGGAAGTATTATTGTTTATTTTCATTTTGAATTGCGCTGCACCGGGGTAAAAAATTTTCCGGGAAAAACCTCCCTTTTGAGTTCAATCCCACTCAAAAGGGAGGTTTCGGCTGAAAATATGGACTTTTTCGGAAAGGTCAAGGGTATGTCAACCGCTAAAATGCGGCTGTCCTCATGATAACTTCCTCCTGAAGGTTTTTATCCAGCTCGGTAAAGTAGGCGCTGTAGCCGGTCACCCGGACAATCAGCCCCGCATACTCTTCCGGCCGCTTCTGGGCCTCCCGCAGCTCCCGCTCAGAGAGGAAATAGAGCTGGACCTGCATCTCGCCTTCCCGGAAAAAGGTCCGCAGGATTTGGGACAAAGCTTTCACCCCGTTTTCGCCGGAGAACAGGTCCAGCGGAAGCTTTACATCCAGGGTGGCGGCATTATTGGAAAGGGAGTAGTCCAGCTTGGCGGCGGAGCGCAGCATGGCGGTCAGACCCTGCTGGTCCGCTCCATGGGTCGGGCTGACCCCGTTGGCAAAGGGCTGGCCCTCCCTGTGGCCGTCGGGCAGGGCGGAACAGCGCTCTCCATTCATAAACTGTAAAAAGCTGAACAGCCCCGGACGAAGGGGTGCGCCGGAAATGTGATGCCTTTTCTGAATCTCCCCGCACAGATACTGTCCCAGCTCCCGGACCATCTGGTCCGCCTCATCACAGTCGTTGCCGTATTTTGGGGCACGGTTGACAAGCATTGCCCGGAGCACCTCGTCCTGGGCAAAGTTGGTGCGGATTCCCGCCCACAAACGTTCCACCGGCAGAACCTTTTCCTGGAACACCAGCTTTTGCAGTGCGGTAAAGCTGTCCGCCGTCTGCACCAGGCCGCTCATCCGCATCCCTACGGTGGTCAGCCTTGCCCCGGATTGGGACACGTCCCTTCCGCTTTGTAGACATCCCTCCACCAATACAGATTCCAGGGCATGGGGGATAAGCAGGCTGTGGCGCAGGGCATCGTAAATCAAACGCTGCTCCAGCACATCCAAGGCGAATTCAGTCTGTTTCTGAAATGCCTGCCTCAGCTGGTCCAGATTCTCAAATTGGTCGAGATACCCGGTCTGGGGACCGATCTGCTCCCCGGTTGAGATAAAAGCGCCGTTGTTCATGGCAAGCTCCAAAAATTTACCCACATTGACAGCGCCGCCCATTGGATTCCCGCACTCTTTCCCTGGGGCGGCCATCTCATAGCAGCCGATAATGCCATAGTTTCTGGCGTCCTGCCGGGAATAACCGTACTTTTCCAGCGCCGCAATGGAAACCTCGTCGCAGTAAATCATCGGCCCGCAGTTCTGCCGGGCTGTTTGGACGCAGGCGGCGACATATTCCTCCGGCGAGCCCTCCCATATGCGGGCGTTGAGCTTTGGCTGGAAAATTTTCAGACGGCGGGTGGCGTTAAGGGCCAGATAGGTCAGGGGATTGACCCCGTCGGTACCGTCAGGGAGCATTCCGCCCAGGGTAACGTCCCGCCATTTTTGAAAGTCCGGAACGCTGTCCCGGCCGGTACGGGCCATAAATTCCTTGTCAATCCGGGCAAAGGCCTGTTCCCGTTCTTCGGGAGTAAGGGGGTCCGGCAGACAGCAGCGGTTGCAGTTCCATTCCTTATAGGGGAAATGTCCCACAATCCTTTCCCCTTCATAGATGGGGGTTTCAATTTTCCCCATACAGAAGCGGAAAAATTTTCCCCTGCGCAGAGCGTAGTTTTCCTCCCGCTCTCCTGTGGCACGCCAAAGGGAGAGCAGCTCCTCTGTTGAAGCCTTCGGCTCCTCCTTTGAGATACCGTCCATTACCATTTGTACACGCTTGGTCAATCCATCCTTCATCATCTTCCACAGCATCCTTTCTTTTTCTTTATTGATTTGCTGTAAACAGATATATCTTTATCGCAGGTCGGATAAAATTTTCCTTTCCGTTTTGCTTTTTATGTAGGGCAAAATTCAATCCGGCTCGCGTTGATTTCACAGGCCCCGGCAGGCAACCGGAACCGAAAGCCGCTGCTTCATCTCCCGCTCAATCCGCAGCAGGGTTTGGGAATCGGGGGGGTTCAGCTCCCCCGCCTCATAGTCCATCCCCAGCTGACGGTATTTGGAAAGGGCGGTGCGATGGAAGGGCAGCAGATCCACCCCCTCCAGATTGGGATACCTTGCCAAAATTTCCGCCATTCGCTCCTGTTCCTCCGGCGTGGTGTTCACCCCCGGAATCAGCGGAATGCGGATTCGGACAGCGGCCTTTTCCCGGCAAAGGCGGTCCAGGTTATCCAGAATCCGCTCATTGGTGCTTCCGGTAATCTGCCGGTGCAGCTGGGGGTCCGCCGCCTTCAGGTCAAAGAGGAACAAATCCGCCCTTCCCTTTTCAGACTCCAGCACCTGCTCAAAGGCTTTCCAGGGGACATTTCCGGCCGTATCGATTGCGGCGGAAATTCCCTCATTCTTCAGCAGCCCTATCAGGGGGGCCAACTCCTCTGACTGCAGCAGCGGTTCCCCTCCGGAAAATGTCACCCCGCCGCCGCTGCTTTCGTAATAGGCCCGGTCCGCCAGCAGCAGGGGCAGAAGCTCCTCCCTTTCATATGCCTTTGCCGTGGACACCAGAGCCTGGGAGGGACAGCAGCTTACACACTGCCCGCATCCGGAGCAGCCGTCCTGGGTTTTCGCATATTCCACCAGCTGCCAGGGAGACCGGCAATCCAGTCCGGACGCCTGGCGGCAGGCCTCCACACAAGCCTCGCACTGAATGCAGCGGGAAGAAATATACCTGAGCCCATAGCCGCTGTGGAGCGTTTCCGGATTATGGCACCAAAAACAGCGCAAAGAGCAGCCCTTTAAAAAAACGGTGGTCCGGATTCCGGGTCCGTCGTGGAAGGAACACCTCTGAATGTTTGTGATGAAAAGCGGCAAGAAAATCGTCCTCCATTCTGCTGCCAACGAAAATATCCAGTAAAATCATACAGGAAACCAGAGGTATTTTCAATCCCTAATTCCGTATTGCGGACACTGCATGGGAAAAATGACAGGTTGAAGATATGCGCTTTTATACCGTCTGTTTCTACTTCATATCACCAAAGGTCTCCGCGAGTCCGCCGGCAAAGCGCCACTGCCGCTTCATGTAATTGTGCAGGTCCTCGGTTCTCTCATGGTAGTCCGAAAGGATCGCCTCTTCATCGCCAAAATTCCCCATAACCGCCTGGGCCGCACAGAAGCCGCTCTCCAGCCCGGCGGAAATTCCCTCACCCATGGGGTTGAGGAACCCCGCAATCTCTCCGGCAAACAGCACCCGCCCGACTCCGTAATCAATGGGGCATCCGGGGAGGACGCGGGGCATCAGCCATCTGTCGGTCCGGAGCTGTCGGTGCGGGTCAATCTTCAGATGATGGTGCTTTTTCATATAGTCAATAAACCTTTGGTAGTAGTCCTCTATCCCCTTTCCATCCCTCACCGATACCCCCAGCACAAGCATTTCGTCCTTTACGTTAAACCATGCGTCGTACCCGGACAGCTCCGGCTGCAAATAGGCGTGGAAATAGCGGTAATCCAAGTCTATCCTTCCCCGGTTGTAGGTCTGGAAGGTGGTTATGTACCGGGGCACGGCGGCGGTTGGAAGGAGCTTCCGTTTGATGGAACCGACGACGCCCTCACAGTCTATCACGTACCTTGCCGTTTCCACATCCACCTTCCCGCCGCGGAATGTGACGGTTACATCTCCATCCCCCTGTGCGCAGGAAACTGCGGCAGCTCCGTCCCAGACCTCTGCGCCGGATTCCGCCGCCCTTTCCGCCAGCCAACAGTCAAAGGCGCTGCGCCAGATATTCAGCCCCTGCTGTTCAAAGCGGTATTCCTTCCCCTTATCGTCGGTGAAGATCATCCCCCGGTTCTTCGTCGGGGTACACAGCACCGATTCGGGGACCTCCGCGCCGTAATACCTCCGCACCAGGTCAATCGACTTTTTGATCAACTGCCCGGAACAGGACTTATACCGGGGCATTTTGAACTTTTCCGCCAAGAGGACCTGATATCCATTTTCCGCCAAGACCTTCGCCGCAGTACAGCCCGCCGGTCCCGCGCCGATTACGATAACGTCATACATAGGCGTTTCCATCCTCCTTTTTTCACGATATGAATTCTGGAAGATTATATCACAGAAATATGGAGGATATATAAACAACCGCAAAAAAACAAACGGGCTGAAAAAAGAGCCACAAGACAATAAAGGTCGCCTGAAAGAGGCGGCCTATTTTGACTTTCAAGGACGCAGATGCAAAAAAGACCGCATTCAAACAGTGTGCGGGACTGTAAGCAGGGGCTCTAAGATATAGCAGCTAATCAGCCCCACCGGCATATCGTTTTCCCAGCAAGCGAAGCCATAGGGCATCGTCTCTGTAAAATCCCGCCGGATGGCGGACGCTTCGGCGTAGCAAAATGTGGAGCCTGTCTCCCGGCGGACGGCAAGCGTCAGGGGAGTTTGTTTGGTCAAAGGAAACTGGCTGTGAGCACGGTAATCCGTATAATCATAGGTTTCTTCAGGGGCAGCTGTCTCTGACTGGGACTGTGATTCGCTGGAGGACTGGGAAGCCGGGGCTGAAGATACGGGCGGTGCAGACGATTCAGCAGATTGAGGGGATTGACTGCATGCGCTCAACAACAGAGATGTGCCTATGAGCAGTGATATCAGGGAACGAAGCCTTGTTTTCATGTTACATCCTCCTAAATTTTTATAGACAAGATTCTATTTCAGACACTCGGATTGCCGGCCAGAGGCAGATACCGGGTGTCTTTCATCCTTTGAGTGAGCCTATCATTACCCCCTTGACAAAGTGCTTTTGTACAAACGGATAAGCGACAAGCAACGGCGCAGAAGATACAAAAATTAGAGCATATTTCATTCCCTGAGCCATGTATTGTCTTCGGGCGGCTGCCAGCGCCTCATCAGCGCTTAGAGCGGAAGTGTCCATACCGACAAGCAGCATCTGATTATTGATAAGAATGTTGCGCAGTACAATCTGCAGAGGCTGATAGGCGTCGTTCGATATGTAGATGAGCGCGTTAAAATAACTATTCCAGTGGGCGACTGCATAGTATAACGCCATAACAGCAATGATAGGCTTGGCAAGTGGCATAGCTATCTGGAAGAACACTCGAAAATGGGATGCTCCATCCATACTAGCGCTCTCATACAGCTCCTCTGGTATGGAGGTCTGAAAAAAAATGCGGGTAACGATCAGGTTATAGATACTAATTCCTCCTAGGAAGATCAAGGTATAGGGCTTGTTCATCAACCCAATATTATTTACCAGCAAATAAGTGGGGACCAAGCCTCCGCTAAAGTACATGGGGATCAGAAAATAGAAGGAAAGAAATTTCCGACCAGCCAGCTTCTTTTTAGATAAGATATAAGCTGCCGGGATAGTCAATGCCAGATTGAACAAAGTTCCCCAAAAAGTATACCTAATGGTATTGTAATACCCCTTCCAGATACTGCTTTCCCGAAAGACGTTGATATAGGAATCAAGCGTAAAATCAGCCGGCCATAGGTATACCTTTCCATTGATAACCTTATAAGGATCGGATAAGGACGCAATAACAATAAAATAAAGCGGATATGCCATGATTATAATCAGAACAAGCATGATGAAAACATTGCAGAAATCGAACATTCTGTCAGCTCTTGTCTTTTTGATTCGATGTGTATTGGTTCTTTGGATATTCAATCTGCTTCCTCCTTTACCAGATGCCGACGCCTGCACTCCGTTGGCTGATTTTATTGACCACAAGAAGCAGCAGGATATTAATGACCGTGTTGAATAGGTCGATAGCGGACGCATAACTGAATTGCCCATTGCGCACACCCATTTCATAAACATAGGTGGAAATAACTTGAGAAGCATCCAGATTCAAAGAATTTTGCAGCAGGTAAATCTTTTCAAAGCCGAGAGACATGATCTGCCCTACACGCATGATAAACATTGTAATAATCGTAGGCGCAAGAGCCGGGATATTGACGTGCAGGATGATCTGCAAGCGGGAAGCGCCATCCATATAAGCGGCCTCATATAGTTCCGGCGATACTCCAGCCAAAGCGGCAAGGAAGATAATTGTACTCCACCCGGCGCTCTGCCAAACGCTTGACCAGACATATAGGCTGGGGAATAGAGAGGGCTTGCTTAACCAATCGCTTCCAGTCCCGCCTAAAGCCCGAATGATGTGGTTAAACAGTCCGTTATTATTATCGGTAAAAAGAATGAGCATGGAACAGACAACTACAGTTGAAACGAAATGCGGCGCATAACTCACCATCTGCACCACTTTACGAAAACGCTGGTTGTTTAGCTCATTGATAAGCAGCGCCAAGATAATAGGAATCGGATAGGTCATCAGGTTGTACAGCGTAATCGACAGGGTGTTCCAGATAATTTTTTTAAAATTGGGATAGGTAACAAACCGAATAAAATGCTTGAAACCAACCCATGGGCTATTCCATATGCCGAGACGGGTGCTGAAATCTTTAAACGCGATTTGTACACCGTACATCGGAATATAATGGAAAATAAAGACATAGACAACCGCAGGGAGAATGAGTAAATACAGCTGCCAATCATTTCGGATGACTTTCATAATTGATGTCCTTAAATTAGCAGATGTATCTCCTATCAATCGTTTTTTATGTTTGGACAAGAAAAACCCTCCTATCGGAAAATAAGTCTATCTATTTGGAGCATCAGCTTATATATCCAGCAAATCACTTACGATAAACCGAGTATAAAGAGTGATAAAGGCTGTAGACCTATGTGCAAAAAATCTGTCAGAAACGACGAAAATATGTTGTAAAACTATTTTTAGTGTAACAGGTCTATATGTGTAAGTCAATAACACTTTGTGTTTTTAATAGTATTCTTTTACATATATAAGTGCGAATAAACGACTTTATTGTGTATTATATCTAAAACGCTCTGTTTCGCACCTCTGAATAAAAATAGGAGATACTAGGACCTGTTTGAAAGCAAACGTCAAATCTCATAGCAAAGACGAAGCCCCCTGCCAGCAAGCTGAGTTGGGTTGGCACGGTATGGCATTTGCATAGGTCTGTTTTTTGCTACCCGTAAATGGGTTTTTGCCCCAATACCTGAATCCTGGACAGCATCTGACACTCCTCACATTGTACTTGCGACGTATTTGTCGTAACTATTATGTATGGACTTCCGCATTTCTATTGATAATTTTCGCAAATCATGGTATACTATACAAGAAAGTAGAGACGAATTTGTTGCAAGTACGAGGTGATTATAATGATTAAACGAGATTTTTATTTGAATCGCATGATTCATAACATGTGGAACGGAGAGGTCAAGGTAATCACCGGCATCCGCCGCTGCGGAAAGTCGGTACTGCTGTTTGACTTGTTTTATGAGTATCTTCTCTCACAGGGTGTTCAGCAAGACCACATCATAAAAATTGAATTGGACCAGAGACGCTATTATAAGTTCAGAAATCCTATCACCCTTTGTGAATATGTTGAAAACCTTGTTGCAGAGCAGAAGGGTGAAAAATTTTATCTTTTCATTGACGAGGTGCAGCTTACTGCAAGGATCATTGATAAGGAAAACGGTGGGATTGAAGTTTCCATTTACGATATGCTGAACGAACTCAAAGCATATAAGAATTTGGATGTATATGTGACAGGCAGTAACTCAAAGGGGCTTTCAAAAGATATCGCTACAGAGTTCCGCGGCCGTGCTGCACAAATTCACGTCTTCCCATTGTCCTTTGAAGAGTTCTACTCCCATATAGGCGGTGATGAACGAAAGGCACTGGACACCTATATGCTTTACGGCGGCATGCCGCGCCTGCTGGCACTAAAAGAGGAAAAGGATAAAAAAGACTATTTGACCTCCCTATACAGCGAATTGTATATAAAGGATATTGTTGAGCGCAACAGTATCGAACGTGAGGATATTCTAAATGATATTCTGGACTTTCTCGCTTCACAGATTAGTTCTCTGACCAACCCTACAAATATTGCCAATGCACTGACCAGCATAAAGAATGAAAAGGTCAATTCCACATTGGTTTCCAACTATGTACAGCACATTATTGATTCTTTCCTTGTTTCTATGGCAAAGCGCTATGATGTGAAAGGAAAAACCTATTTTAAATATCCTAACAAATATTACTACACAGATATTGGTCTTCGCAACGCGAGATTGAATTACCGCCAATATGACCCCGGACACCTTATGGAAAACATCATTTATAACGAGCTTCTGCGTCGGGGATATTCTGTCGATGTTGGTGTTGTGACTGACCGTATTGGCGGTACAAATGCACAAAAGGAAATAGACTTTGTTGTGAATGATGCAGACAAAAAAATCTATATCCAGTCAGCTTTCCAAATGGATACAGATAAAAAAGAATCCTCTGAACTGACATCTTTAATGCTGACAAAGGACTTTTTCAAAAAAATTATCGTCCGTATGGATATTCCACATCACTTCTATGATGACAACGGAATTTTTCATTGCAATCTGATAGATCTGCTCCTTGGCCGCGTCGAATTTTTTTAAGCCGTAAGATCACATGACTATATCTTGGAAAATAACATTAAAAAGGACGTATCCCTGCATTTCCGGCAGATATACGTCCTCTTTTCAGTTATTTATCCAATCATTAGATTTGCTCACACTCTTGGTGCATGCAATCATCACAAAGCAACATTATATGAGGCTCTCTACCTCCTCAACAGCCCGGCGCATCCGCTCCATATTGTTGACGGCCGCCTGATATAATCCCTCCGCCGTCTCCACCGAAGTTCGATTGGATACAGTGTGCGGGTCAGTCTTCATGGTTTCATCTACCAGCTGCCACCATTCGACGGGAACCGCATCAATTCCCTTCAGCGCCCCAGCGAGAGAACCAACAGTGTGCGCCCGGCAGTCGGTGTCCCGGCCAGAGTTGACCGCATAGACAATGGCGTTCCTTGGATCGGCATCGCTGATGTAAAGCAGTCCATAGGCCGCGCTGAGAATCTCCACAGCGTTGGATACCTGACGGTTTTCATACTTATCCTGAAGCTGTATCCCGAAGGCCTCCGGGTCCTTCCCGCAGCTGCGGGCCATCTCCTGTACGTCGAGGAATTCCCTGCGGGGGGCTGGACCAAGCTCTTTTGCCGCTGCCTGAATCACACTGTCAATGGTGGCTGTAGGCTTGAGGGCCTCTGCCACACCGGCGCAGTGTGCCCCCGCTACCTCTACCGCATAGTTGCCCGGAACGCCCCGAACATCCTTGAGGCGGGCCAGTTCCCGCGCGTCCTGGGCCGCCTGTTCCGGATAACAGGCGTTGACTACGCCTACCGCGCCCATCATCTTGGTGGTTCCGTAAAGTCCGGGCCAGGAGGCGTGCACCCCTACATCCCATGGAGGGATGCCCGCCTTGATGGAATAGTAGATAACCTGGTCCTGACTCCCCAGCAGCCAGCCGAATTTATCGGGAGTGACCATTTCCGCCCAGGCTGTGGCCAGGTCCCACAGATCAATCCGGCCGCCCTTTTTGATAATCGCGGAGGATAAAATGCGGAAACGCTCCTCCCCGTCCTCGGTGGTGCCGGGCTTGCGCGTCTGGGTTTTGCCGCAGGGGGGATGTCCCAGACCCACGTCAAAGGGGTTGGAGGCGCGATGGTTGACGCTCTCCTGCGGGCGCCCGCCGTTTACTTTAGTGACCTCCGGCAGGTAATCCACCCATCCCCAGTATTTCCGCCGTTCCTCCACCGTAAAGCCCTCCATCAGCTCCCCCATGGAGTTTCCCACCGATCCGGCGGCTATGTATCCATGTATTTTTTGAAAAAGCAAGCTGTTGTGGTAATCCTTTGTTTTTGCCGTTTCAGCCATTTTGATACGCTCCTTTCATCCACTCAAAGAGAATGTTATAATTGGGGTCCGACCCAAACCGTTCCACTGTTTTTTCCAGCGACTCCATAACCAAGTTTGCGGCGGGCAGCTCCAAACCGAGCCGCCGTGCCTCCGCCATGGCGAGCCCCACGTCCTTTTTCATCAGGGAGACCTTAAACCCGCCCTGGTACTGGCCGGAAAGGAGAAACTTTTCCCCGTTATGGGCGGATACCCAGGAGCCGCCGCTGCTTTCCCCCAGAATTTCCAGAAGCCGCCAGCCGTCCAGGTTCAGCTTATCGGCCAATAAAAGCGCCTCACAGAGTGCCGCAGTGTTCATAGCGTTCAGCATTTGGTTGAGCATCTTAAAGGCTTTGCCGTCACCCAGCCTTCCCGCCCGCTTTAAGGTTGAGCCCAATACTGAGAGAACCGGCCACGCCCTTTCCGCATCTCTTTCCTCTCCGCCCACCATAATGGTAAGGGTCCCTGCTTCTGCCCCTGGAACGCCTCCGCTGACCGGAGCGTCCACAAACCTGGCAGGGCATTCCCGCCTTTTTGCCTCTTGGGCGACCTCCCGCAGGGTGGAGCCCATAGCCGAGGTCATCTCAATACAGAGCTTGGGAGCGGAGATGTGGTCCAGGATGCCGTCTTGGCCGGTGTAAACCTCCCTAATCTGCTTGTCGGCGGGCAAAATGGTTACGATGGCATCCGACCGCTCCGTCAGTTCTCCCAAAGAACAGGCGGGATTTGCTCCCAGCTCTGTGAGCGCTTTGACAGCGGCGGGGTTGAGATCATAAACCCAAAGACTGTATCCGGCCTTGATAAGGTTTTTAGCCATTGGTCCGCCCATATTCCCCAGGCCCACAAATCCGATTGTTTTAATATCCGGCATAAAGCTTCCTCCTTTCATTAGCCGTCCAGCAGCGATGTGGGGACGCCATACTCCTCAGCCAGCTGGAGCAAATCCCGTCGGACGCCCTCTCCCAGTTCAATCCCCTCTGTCTGGGCGCGCCGGGCGTGCAGCGTTTCAAGCTCTCCGGGCAGATAGATTTCCTCCACGCCTGGGGCCTTTGGCAGCGCCTTAATCCGGTCAAACACCTCATCCACCCGGTCCAGGAATAGCTCCAGCGGCAGAAGTGCGGCGATGTCCATCACTCCCAGGAAGAACCCTAAATCCTGGGGACGCTCAAAATCATTCCAGAAGGACCTGGTGTCCTTGGAGATAGGCGCGCCGGAAAGGACGCTGCAAAGGACTTCAATCACCAGGGAGATTCCATATCCCTTTGCCCCTCCAAAGGGGAGCATGGCCCCTTGAAGCGCCGCTTTGGGATCGTCCGTTGGACTGCCGTCCGGGCCAACCGCCCAGCCGAGGGGAATCTTTTTCCCCTCCTTTTCCGCCAATATCACCTTGCCCTGCGCAACAGTGCAGGTGGCCATGTCCAGTACCAGCGCGCCGTATTTGCGGCTGGGAAATGCGATGGCCAGGGGATTGGTTCCCAGGAACGCGGTACGCGCTCCTGTAGGGGCAACGCAGGGGGAGGTGTTGGAGAGGGCGACAGTAATCATACTCCGCTCGGCCCCGTATAGAGCGTGAAAAGCGCCGGTTCCAAAGTGGTTTCCATGGCTGACCGCCGCAAAGCAGCTTCCGAACCGCCGGGCGCGTTCTATGCATAGGTCCAGTGTTTCCCGGCAGATGATTACTCCCATGGCGTTGGCACCGTCTACCGCCAGGAAGGTATCGCTGTCATTGGTTACTTTGACATGGGCGTGTGAGTCTACCACGCCGCTGGCAATCCGCTTGGCGTAGGTCCGCAGGCGGGTGACGCCGTGGGAATCCACTCCGCGCTCATTGGCAAACAGAAGGCTGTCCGCAAAATACGCCGCGTCCTCGCCGGAGTATCCCGCCTTTTCCAGAATGGCCAGGGTAAAGGTTTTCAGCGTCGATATGGAAAAACGCACTGCTTATCCCTCCTGTTCCTCCGAAAGCCCCAGGGCGTCAAATGCCTTTTGAATCCCCAGCAGGTCCATGGTGCATTCTCCGGCGCGCACCTTTTCCATGATGGCGGCCTCCGCTGCCTCCTTTTGCCGGGCCGCCTTGAGAACCTCTTCCGCTTCTGCCAGGGGGACCACCACCACGCCGTCATTGTCCCCCAGAACGATGTCGCCGGGATGTACCGTAACGCCACAGACAATGACGGGATTGTTGATGGTACCGGGGGTCATTTTGGTGGTGCCCTTCATGGAAATGCCGCGGCAGAACATGGGGAAATCCAGCTCCCGGATGGGCATGGTGTCCCGAACCGAGCCGTTGGTGACAATGCCGCAGATACCCTTCATTTTGGCGGCAGTGGTGATGATTTCACCCCAGATGCCCCCCTCGCAGAAGCCGTCCACATCCACCACCAGAATATCGCCGGGACGGGCCATGGACACCGCCTTGTGGAGCATCAGGTTGTCACCGGGGCGTGCTTTGACGGTCAGCGCAGAGCCAACAACAAAGCTTCCCGGCCAGACGGGACGGATATCATGGGTCATTGCCCCGCGCTTTCCCATGACCTCGTGGAGCGTTGCCGCCTGCATGGACTGATACTGCTTGAGAAGCTCCTCCGAAGGACGCGGGTAGGATTTTACGACCTGATACATAAAAGTTACCTCCTTAAAATATTTAGCAAAAATTGGTATGTTTTTTCATCAGCCCTTTACCGCCCCAATCATGACCCCTTTGACAAAGTATTTCTGCAAAAACGGGTACAGGACCAGAATGGGCAGGGTGGATATGATAATAGTGGCGTATTTGATGGTTTCTCCTATCATCTCCTGGTCGCCGACGCTTCCCCCGTCCATGGAGGAGGTGTCGTTCATAATCAGGATTTCCCGCAAGATTAACTGTAGGGGAAACAGCTCGCGCCTGCGCAGGTAGATAGAGGCCTGGAACCAGGAATTCCAATAGGCCACTCCGTAGTACAAACACATGACCGCCATGGTTGCCTTGCACAGGGGCAGGCAAATGCGGGCAAAAATCACCAAATCGTTGGCCCCGTCAATTTTAGCCGATTCCTCCAGGCTGACGGGCAGCTCCTGAAAGGAGGTGCGCATAATGGTCAGATTGGTGGCGTTGACCATTACCGGCAGGATAAGGGACCAGCGGGTATTGTACAGTCCAATGTCCCGGACAACGAGGAACAGGGGAATCAGTCCGCCAGAAAACATCATGGTAAAGATAATCATCAGCATGAAAAACCGCCGAGTCGCCATACTTCTTCTGGACAGGGCATAGGCTGCCATAGCGGTGGTCATCAGGCTCAAAAAGGTTCCAATCAGAACAACAAACAGAGTATTGCCGTATCCCCTCCAGACATTTGGATTCTGCATCACCGCACGGTACGCCTCCAGGGAAAAGCCCTCCGGCTTGAGGAGGAGCCCGGTGTGTTTCATCATGAGTCCGGGATCGCTGAAGGAAGCAAAGAGGACAAACAAAATAGGATAAAGGGTAATAATACAGAGAAAAACAAGAAAAATCGCGTTGCAGATGAGAAAAGCCTTTCGGGCTGGGGTCTTTTTTATCACAAATAATCACCTGACCTTTCGGAACCGGGATGCCGTTGACGGGAATCGGGACCGGCATTGGCGGGGAACGGTTGTTCCGGCGGATGCGCAGGCCGTTTTACCACAGACTGTTTTCGCTCACCTTGCCGCTGATGTAATTGACCGCTACCACTAGGAACAAATTGATTACCGAGTTAAAAAGCCCTACTGCCGCACTAAAGCTGTATTCCGCGTTGAGAATGCCCCGGCGGTACACATAGGTGGAGATAATATCCGCCGTTTCATAAGTGCTCTCGTTATAGAGCAGCAGAACCTTCTCATATCCCAGGCTCATCAGCCGTCCAACCCGCAGGATCAGCAGTACAGTAATGGTTGGGGTGATGCCTGGCAGGGTAATATGAATGGTTTGCAGGATTCGCCCCGCCCCGTCCATCTCCGCCGCCTCATAGAGGTCCTGGGGAATACTGGAGATGGTGGAAAGATAGATGATGGAGCCCCATCCAATTTCCTGCCAGATGCTTGTGGAGATGTAAACGGTTCGGAACCACTGGGGAGAAAGCATAAAGGAGATCGGTTCTCCCCCAAAGAGGGCAATAAGCTGATTTACCACCCCGTCCAGCTTGGTAAAGTCCAAAATAATGCCGCAAATCACCACCAAAGAGATAAAGTGAGGAAGATAGGTGATGGTTTGGACTACACGCTTGAAGCCCTGGTGCGTTACCTCGTTGAGCAGCAGCGCCAGCAGAACCGGCGCGGGGAATCCCCACAATAGGTTAAAAACGCTCAGCTTGACGGTGTTGACAATCAACCGGCCGAAGTAGTAGGAGGTAAAAAACTGCTGGAAGTACTGGAAGCCCACCCAGGGGCTGGACAGGATACCCTTTGCCGGGGAGTAATCCCGGAAAGCGATCTGTGCCCCGTACATCGGCCAGTAGTGGAATAGGATATAATAGAGTAGAACTGGGGCCAGCAGCAGGAAGTTGTACCGGTTGACAACAAGCTCCCGGCGTATCCGCTGCATCAGGCTTTTTTTGGACGTGCGCGTCTCTTTGACCGGCATCTGCATCCCTCCTTTTCAGGGAATCAGGCTCTATTTCATCGAAGCCAGATACTGTTCGTAAGCCTTTTGCTTGAGGGAGATGACCTCCTCCGCGCCCATGGATTTGAGGGTTTCCACAAAGCTGTCATACTCGGAAAGAGGCTTGGTTCCCATGACAAAGGCATGGACGTTTTCGGTGTAATAGGTTCCCAGGTCGTTGAGCAGGCTGTCCAGCTTTGCCTGATCCTCCTGGGAGTACTTGAGGGCGTGCATCTTCCGCTCATCGGTAGAGGCGCTGACCGTGGGGTAGACCAGCCGCTGCTGCGGGTAGAGCATAACCGCGTTCCAATAGAATTCGTCGTTGACCAGCCTGGGGGCAATGCCGCCGGTGGTGTAATGGGCAATGGCGTTGGTCAGGGACCAGCCCTCGGTATTGTTGACAATCATATCAGAATACTGGGGAGCTCCGTCCACCATATTGTAGGTGATGCCTTCAATGCCAAAGGAGGAGTGAATCTGTCCCTCTGGGCTGTACCGGTAATCGAGCCAGCGCAGGGCTTCCACCGGATATTTGCAGGAGGCGGAAATGGCCGCGCCGCCTGCATCGGAGATATCCTGGCTGTAAAGGTCATAGCTCTTTCCGTCCGCGGTAATGGGATAGGGAACCGGGGAAACCTCAAAGCCCTCGGTTTTAGAGGAGCTCATGAAGGTGGCGATGCCGCCGTTCATCTTGCCGTAGAAGGCACCGCCCTGGTCGTTGAGGACCTTGGCGCTGAAACCTTTGGCGTCGGTGCTCAGATATTCGGGGTCGATCAATCCTTCGGTATACCACTGGTTCATAGTGGTCAGATAGTCTTTAAATTCCGGCTTAAAGGGGGCGAATACCACCTTTCCATCCTCAATGCCGGTGGCCTCCCATCGAAACCAGGTGGCATTTAGGCCATAGAAGCAGCCCAGACGCAGGATTCCCATTTCCTCAGTTGAGTTGGAAATAAAGGGCAGTTCATCCTGCTGCCCGTTGCCGTTGGGGTCCTTTTCCTTAAAGGCGGTCAGAACGGTGTACCAGGATTCCAAATCCGTGGGGACCTCCAGGCCCAGCTTGTCCAGCCAGTCCTTTCTGATGATAAGGGATTCAAAGTAATGGGTGGTATCCGCCAGACGGGCAGAGGGATAGTTGGCGATATTTCCCTCATAGGTCATCACCTGGGCCTTGAACTCAGGGTACTCCTGGAAGGTTTGGTTGAGGTAATAGCCGTACTCCTCAATCATCTCGTTGAGACGGAGAATCTGTCCGGATTTGACAATGCTGTCCAGACCGCCGGAAACACTGTTGATGTTGTAAATGATGTCGTCCAGGTCGTTGGAGGCAATCATGATGTTCAGGGCCTGAGAGGTGCTGGTGGCGCTGGAGGGGTGGTTATATTCCACATGAATGCCGGTAATCTTCTCATAATCCTGAAGACCGAGGTTTTCCGAAAGGTTGGTAAGTGTAAGTCCCGCCTTGCTGTCCATGGCGATAAAGCAGGTCAGAGTGATTGGCTTATCGGTCAAGGGTAAGGTATATGGTCCGCCTGTCCCCGCAGAACCGGCATCTTGGCTGACGGAAGCAGATGAGGCAACACTTCCGGAGGGTTGAGAGGGTTGAGAGGGTTGAGAAGCCGAGGACGTGTTGGATACGCTCTGGGACTGAGAGGGCTGCCCGGAACACGCGCACAACATGCACAGGGACAAAATGGCCGCCAATACGTTCCGTTTTTTCTTCATAATCGTTTGACACCTCTTTCTTGTATGACTGGGTGGTGATGGGCCGTTGGATGAACCGTTCGTCCATTGGAACTGATAGATACCTTTTCAATGCGTCCGCTTCTGGCGTTTGTGGAAATACGCCAGATTTTTTCCACGTTTTTGATTGTAAATGGTTTAAACTGAATGGTCAACGCTCAGTATTTCACCCAATATATCATTCTTTCACCCCTGTGCAATCACAACCCGCATCAGGAAGACGTTTTTGGGAAAAGGTATTTTGTAGAAATTTCCATTGTTTGTTATGTACAAATAACACTATTTTATATTTGATAATATCAAAAAAATGTTTATTTCTTATAAAACGAAAGTCGAATATTAAATTATGGGAATAGCTTTTTTTCCTTGTTTTATGTATACTAAATTTAACAGGTAAGAAATCATATTGTCAGCCAACATTATCCGGCAGTGGATTCTGGATGGTGGATGGTAGATTTGTGAGGAATGATTATGTTCAAACGCTCTGATAAAACGATGTACCGCGGAAAATGGTTTTACCGGCAGTTCTTTACATATTTATGTATGCTTTTAATCCCTATTGTGGTCAGTCTTCAGGCATTGGGCTACGCCAACCAGCATTTGGATACCAATATTCAAAACCACAGCCAGATGATTTTGGAGCGGTATGCCAACGCAATCCAGGCGCAGCTACAGCAGGCATCCCTTTTTTCCTTTGAGATGGGGACTGCCTTAACCATCCAGGAATGCACCCTTGCGGACTCCTTTGACCCCTTTCTCCGCCTTGACATTTACCGCTTGCTTCAGAAAATCCCGGCAAAGCTGGCCCAGTATCCTTTGATCTCCGATTTCTACATCTTTTTTCCAAGGAGTGGGCAGATTTTGTCCGCCACAGGCACCTACTCCGCGGAGCAGTTTTATCAATGGGATTTGCAGGACCTGATAAGCTATGAGAGCTGGCTGTCCATGCTCCAGAACCACGGACAGTTCGGAACCTTTTATACCACCAACCCCGGTTTGGTGTCCTCCGCCGATTACCGAAAAAGCATCCTCTATGTCAATAAGCTTGCCGTTTCCCACAATGACGAACAGCCGGTTATGGTGCTTCTGATTTCCAGAGAAGCCCTTTCCTCCACATGCTTGTCCTCTTCCTTAGATGTGGACGGGGAGATCAGCATTTACAACAGCGAGGGAGCGCCGGTGATTGCGTCACAGGGCTCCATCCAAAATATTCGGTTTGATCCGGAGAAGCGCAGCTTCTACAGTCTCTCCTCCAACTCTATTACAACCGTCTATGAAATGCCCTCCCTGTCCGCAGCGCTGGTCTACCATGTGACAGGGGATTCGTTTATGGTACAGCTTTGGAATGTCTATCATCAATTCCGCAGCACATTGGTGATTATCATCCTGGTCGGTGTGGTTTTGGCAATTGTGTTTACATATATCGCCTACCGTCCGCTGGGGGAGCTGGTGGGTTGGCTGAGCCAAAAACAGGATATCCCCGTCAGCAAGGATGAGAGCGGCTATTCCTATATCCGTCACTCCCTGACACGCATTATGAGCCGGCAGCAGCAGGCCGATCAGGAGCTCATCATCAGCCGGAGAATCATGGGAGACGAGTACCTGCTCAGGCTTTTGGAGGGAAGAAGCGGGCAGGATGAAAAATATCGGGAAAGGCTGTCCTCCTATGGGCTGGAGCTCCCCTGTCCCCAGGCCATGGTGGTGCTGTGCAAAAGCGGCTTGGTGCGGATACAGGATCATCTGTTCTGGAACAGCTTTCGGACCGCTATTGAGCGGGCGTTGGAACTTCCGACGTATTCCCATCGAATCCAGGTCAATGAATCCCTAAGCGCGGTTGTCCTGAACTTTGCGGGAAGCATCACAAACGGGCAGAAGGAGACCCTGATGGTGGAGCTGAAAGCACTTGCAGAGAATCAGGAGCTAAAGAACTGTACCTTTGGCCTGGGCACACAGGTGGAGGCTGAAGAGCTTTCCCTCTCATACCGGCAGGCGCAGACGGCATTGGAAACCGCTTTTCTTCGGCCGGATCAAGTGGTTTTTGACGCTGCATCCATCCAAAACCTCAGCACAAAATATCACTATCCCCAGGAGACAGAAAATCAGCTGATGAAGGCGGCTTTAAAAGGTGAGGAGGAAACGGTAGCCAAGCTTTTAGAGCAGCTTTTTCAGACAAATATTGAAGGGCGGATGCTGACGGTTGAGGCCGCTAATACATTTTTAAGCGCCCTTATGAATACCGCTTATAAAATTGAGTATCAGCTACAGACAGACGGCGAACCTGTGTACCAGATACCCCCTATTGCAATGCTGACCTCCTGCCTCAATATCCGGGAGGCCCATGATCAGCTGGATTTTATCTTCCGCTCCCTATGTACATTCAGCCATATGAACGCCCAGGAGGACGGCGGCGTTCGGGAATACAGCTGGAGAATGGAGAAGATTATGGAGTATTTGGACGCACATTATTTGGATAATACCTTTTCCCTTGAGCAGGCTGCAGACCATTTTCACATTACACCTCAGTATTTAAGCTCTCTGTTCAAAAAAAGCTATGGGGAAAATTTCAGCGTCTGCGTCCAAAAAATGCGGCTTACGGAGGCAAAAAGGCTGATGGCCAACCCAGCCTTTACCCTCAGCGCTATCGCCCAGCGTTCCGGCTTTACAAACTATCTGGCATTGGCGAGAGCCTTTCAAAAATATGACGGCTCCACTCCGGGAGCCTATCGTCAAAAGCATTTTGAAAACGGTAAGCCGGAGCAGGATGTATCCGCCAGCCAAAAGAAAGGGGCAAAAAAATGAAAATAACAGTACTTGACGGCTATACCCTTAATCCCGGAGATTTAAGCTGGGATTCCTTTTCCCAGATGGGGGAACTGTCCGTATATCCCCGCACTCCCCTTGAGGACGATATTATCGTACAGCGAATCGGGGATTCAGAGGCTGTGCTCACCAACAAAACGCCGCTGGCCTCCGCCATACTGGATCGCTGTCCCAAATTAAAGTACATCGGCGTACTAGCTACCGGTTATAATGTAGTAGACGTAAAGGCGGCGGCACGATGCGGTATCCCGGTCTGCAACATACCCACCTATGGAACGGCGGCAGTGGCCCAATATGTTTTCGCACTGCTGCTGGAGCTCTGTCACCATACCGCCCACCACAGTGAGGCGGTCCACAGTGGACGGTGGGAAAATAATGCCGATTGGTGCTTTTGGGACTACCCGCTGACAGAGCTGGCGGGGAAGACAATGGGGATCATCGGCTTCGGGCGCATCGGTCAAAGGACGGCGGAAATTGCCAAAGCCTTTGGGATGAAGGTTCTCGCCTTTGATGCGTACCCGTGCGAGGCGGGCAGGGAGCTGGCGGAGTATGTGCCGTTGGAACGGCTCCTTGAGGCATCGGACGTGGTAAGCCTTCACTGTCCCCTTCTCCCGGAAACAGAAGGGATTATGAACCGAGATACAATTTCGCGGATGAAAGACGGGGCTATGCTGATCAACACCTCCCGCGGTCCCCTGGTGGCGGAACAGGATTTGGCGGATGCGCTGGCATCCGCCAAGCTGGCGGGCGCGGCGCTGGATGTGGTTTCCACCGAGCCGATTCATGGAGACAATCCTCTGCTGAAGGCGCCAAACTGTATTATCACCCCTCACATCGCGTGGGCCCCAAGGGAGTCCCGGAAACGTCTGATGGATATCGCCGCAGAAAACCTCCGGCAGTGGATGAATGGAACTCCAGTCAACCGGATAAATTGAGAAGCCTGTAATAAACATGAAATTTGTCTATATCAACAATTAGCGCAAAAAACCGGTCTCGAAAACAAACCGATGAATAGGTTTGTTTCCGAGACCATAGCTTTTATAAAGTTTCACATACAAGGCATATTTTTCTGGATTGTTTTGCATTAGGGAAAACTGCCTGGACTACCAATCTAGCGGCTGACAGGTATAAATCGTGGTGGTGCAGGTACATTACCTCTGTTACAATAAAAATACGGTAAGAGGCACAGCGGCCAGCCGTGTCTTTTGTCGTCTTGTTGCCAAAACAGTTAGACTGAAGCCGGTAGTGGTTCAGTTGCAGGCCTTTTTCACGATGCGAATCCTGGAAAATTATGTCACGGAAATATGGAGGATATATAAATAACCGCAAAAAACGAACCGAAAGCAAAAGTGTTTTCGGTTCGTTTTTGGAAATACAGCCTATCTTTTCTATAGAATAATACAAATCAGTCCCGAACACCCGTCGTTGATAATCCGCTCTATGGTCTCCTGGAGCTTCACCCTGGCGTCCCCCGGCATCCGGTACAGCTTGTTGTGCAGGCCCTCGTTCACCAGCTCGTGGAGGGATTTTCCAAAGATGTTGGACTCCCATATCTTCTGGGGGCTCTCCTCAAACTCCTGCATCAGGTAGGCCACCAGCTCCTCCGACTGCTTTTCGCTGCCCACGATGGGGGAAACCTCGGTGGTGATATCCGCCCGCATCAGGTGGATGGACGGCGCGGAGGCCCGCAGCTTTACACCGTACCTTCCCCCCTGCTTGATGATCTCCGGCTCCTCCAGGTGCAGCTCCTCCAGGGCGGGCATGACGATGCCGTAGCCGGTGGCGTTTACCTCCTCCAGGGCGCCCTTTATCTTTTCGTACTGCCGCTTCATCTGGGCCAGCTCCACCAGGCAGGGCATCAGCTCCTCCTCTGACCGGATGTTCAACCCCGTCTTCTCCTCCATCACCTGATAGAGCAGCTTGCTGGGAATGGTGATCAGCACCCTGGCGCTCCCCTTTCCGGGGTCCACTGCCGCCACCTGGGAGCGCTCTATATACTCGCAGCCATCCATCTGTTCAAATTCCCGGCGGATGCTCCTGATATGGCTGAGCCTGGAGGCGCTCTGACCGATTGCCTCGTACACCGCGCTTTTCAGCCAGTGCTCCTTTTCCAGGGCCACCAGCCAGCGGGGAATGTCAAAGGAAATTTCCCGGACCGGGAACTGGTACAGGACATCGGTCAGGATATCCCGGATATCCCCTTCGTCCAGCTCCAGGCAGTTGACCGCCTTGACCGGAACCCCGTATTTCTCCTCCAGCGCCTGGGAAAGCTCCTGACTGGCCGCGCTTTTGGGGTCCACACAGTTGAGCAGCACCACATAAGGCTTTTGCAGCTCCCGCAGCTCCCCGATAACCCGCTCCTCCGCTTCCTCGTACTCGCTGCGGGGGATATCGCTGATGGAGCCGTCGGTGGTGATGACCAGGCCGATGGTGGAATGCTCGGTGATCACCTTCCGGGTGCCGATCTCCGCCGCCATATTAAAGGGAATCTCCTGGGTGAACCAGGGGGTCATTACCATGCGGGGCTGTTCGTTCTCCACATACCCGATGGAGCTGGGGACAATATACCCCACGCAGTCTATCAGCCGGACCGATGCGGAGGCACTTTCATCCACCGCTATCTTTACCGCTTCCTCCGGGATAAATTTGGGTTCGGTGGTCATAATGGTGCGCCCCGCTGCCGACTGGGGCAGCTCATCCACCATCCGCTCCCGCTGGATGGAATTTTCCATGTGGGGCAGCACCAGCGTCTGCATGAACCGCTTAATAAAGGTGGATTTTCCGGTCCGCACCGGTCCCACCACTCCAATATAGATATCGCCCCCCGTCCGGCTGGCGATGTCCCGATATACCGTTTCCCTCTGCTGTGTCGCTTGCTGCATGTCGATTCTCCTTCCATGTGCTTTTCCGAATCGGTTATGACGATTGCAATTCTCCTGGCCGGTTGATGCGACCGATTGGTCTGAACGCTGTTTCGCTGGGTCAAAAGGTCCGGATCGCTCCCCTTTTACGCCTCTTCCAGTTGGCTGTCCGTCCCCCTTCTTTGGGCGGCAACCATGGGGATCATCAGCATCCGGTTTTCTGTCAGCACATCCTCCGCCAAACTGTTCTCCTCCATAATCGCCTCCATAGAGGTGCTGTATTGCCTGGCAATCTCCCACAGGCTCTCGCCCTTCCGCGCAAAGAATATGGTGAGCGCCGCCGTTCTGGGCGGATTGGGTCGGCCCTCGTCTATATTGATCTCCTGTATCGCCGAGAAGATGTTTGAAATTACCCTCCGGCAGGTCACCCGCAGATCACAGCTCAGCTCCAGATGATCCCCCGACCTGGTGTAGCCAATCTCCTCCAACTGAATCGCCGGGTCCGCCATCTCCTCCCCCGGCTGCAACGGAACCGGCACGGGCAGCTCCAGCGAGCGCTCAAAGTATACCGGTGTCCCCTCGCTGTCACAGGCCAGCAGATGAAGGTCCAGCTGGGCCGCAAGCCCCTCCTCGGTCAGCGTCACCGTGGAAATGTCCCCCCAAAGGGAGATTACCTCCCCCGATACCTCCTCCGGCAGCTCTACGCTGGCCCGCTGCTGGCGGCGTTCATCCACCATGGCGGAAGTCTGCTCCAGGCGCATGGGGGCCGCGGCATAGGTACAGGCGTATTGGGTGGAGTAGCAGTCGTCAGCCAGGGATATCTCCATGTTGTCGTAAACCCGCGCCCTGGCAAACAGCAGCGCCGAAAGGGATATCTTTTCCTCCCCTGGAGCGCCCTCGTTCTTCAGGGTGACGACAATGTCCGCCGGTTCAAAGCTCACCTGGCAGCGGCTTCCCTCCTCCGCGCCGTCAACATCCAGAATCTGGCTTATCGGCAGGCGGTAATCCATGGTGACAGGGCCCTCCGTCGTCCCCTCTCCGTCCCCTTGGGAACGGCAGAGTATCTGAAGGCGCAGCTCCCCCTTGGCTACAATTTTACCGGAAATCACCTTGTATTCGGTGAGGGCCGCGCAGCCGCGGGCATGGAGAATGGTGTCAATGGGCGGATTGCCGGGCACAGGGTCCAGCTCCTCCCGGATGGAAAACTGGCGGGAAACGGCCCCGGTCAGACGGGTGACAGTGAAATCCCGGCTGTGCAGGCACACGCCGCCGCCCTGGGCAGAGCCCACGACACTCTGTTCCTTCTGGCCCTCTACCCGCAGATGTACGGTGACGGCCCCTCGGATGTCCACCCTTCTCTGACTCATGGCCCGGCAGTTAACATAATCCAGGGACGCGGACGCCTCCGCCACCGGGCGAAGGGGCGTTTCCTTGAGCTCGGCGCTCTTCTCAAAGGGATACTTCTGCTCATAGCAATGGAGCGCCCCGCCCTCCGAAAGATAATACAGCCGGATGGAGGCCGTACCCTCCGCCTCTATCCTGTCACCGCTGAGCTGGGTTGACAGGATGACAGGGGTGACGCTGCACTTGAGGATTTTCACCACATCCGGGCAGTAGTCCGGGAGGATCATATCGCACTCCACACCCTGTTCCAGGAAGGAGTCCAATATCACATCCGATACCGCGATGGTTTGCTTGGTCATTTGCAGATCCATAGTCTGTTCCTCTCCTTTAGACGCTATCGCAAAGCGGCGCCGCCTCGGCCCATCTGCGCCGTTTCCAATAGACCCTGTTAAATTTGTAATGAGAACCGTTCGGAAAATGGGGACAAAGATTGCCGTTCTAACAAACTATATGCGAACAGGCTGTGGGATATGTCCTGACCGGCGCTAAACCAGTGAGGCAATATGCCTTTCTGGACAAATGGCAGAAACAAGCCGAAAATATGGGAAAAAATCAAGAAAATCTGCCTTTAGGGGTTGTTAGGCGGGTTGTTTTATTGTATAATCTATACGAATGATTCATTATGGGACCGGCCTAGTATTGGAGGAAAAAAGAATGTCAGAAAAAAACCAGGTCATATTTAAGACGGTGCTGATGGGGTTTGAAAAGCAGTCAGTGCTCAATTACATAGACCAGATATGCACCATGTTTCACACGGAAAGCGAAAAGCAGGCTGCGGAAGCCGAAAATTTAAGGCAGGAAAACGAACGGCTGCTGGAGCAGGCGGAAAAGCTAAACGGCCAGCTTTCCCAGCAGGACGAGCTGCTTGGCCGGCAGGAGGAACAGCTCCGCGCCCAGTCGGAGGTACTGCGGAAGCAGGAGGAGCTTTTGGGCAAGGGCGACGCCGTTTCGGAGCAGCTTTCGGACAAGGACCAGGAGATCGCCCAGCTGAAGGCCCGCCTCAACGCCCTGACCAAGGACCTGGAAAAATCCCGTCAGCTTTTGGGGCAGAAGGAGGACGCCCTGACCTATCTGCGCGCCCAGAGTGAACAGATGGTCAACCGCCAGAAGGAAATGATGGAAAAGGGCCGCAAGTACGACATCATCTCCACCAACGTGGGGTCCATTGTGCTGGAGGCGGAGCACACCGCCAACCAGATTGTAAAAAACGCCAACGAAGAGGCGGAGCGGGTCCGTGGGGAAGCCAACGCGGCCGCCAACCAGATGGGAGAGCATCTCAGGGAATTCCGCAAGGAGCTTGAAAAGATGCAGGAATCTGTTTTCCTCACAGTGAAGAATCTGAAGGACAACTTTTCCAACATGACGGACACGCTGGATCAATCCGAACGCTTTCTGTTTTCCCACAGCGAGGTCCCTGTAGAGAAGACCACGACGGAAACAGAGGCCGGGGAACCGGCAGCCGTCACAGCGGAATAATACTTAAGCTATCCTCAATAAATGGCAAAAAAACGCACCGGAAAACCACTGTTTTAGGTTTTCAGGTGCGTTTTTTACATTTTATGGAGCTAAATCCGACATTCAAACGCCTTTACTGCGCGTTGGTGATATCCGGCGCGTTGTGCTCGATCATCTCCCCATCGGAGCGCTTGGAGGAAGCGCTGCACGCGGTAAACTCCACCGCCTCGGACTTGCCGACGCGGAAAGCGCTGCCCAGGTAGTTGCGGACAGAAACCCGGTTGAAGGAGAAGTTGCTGACATTGTTGATGTAGAAGCCCTGTCCCGCAACGGGCTGCATCCCTGCCAGCATATCGGGCTCACCGGGAACCAGCTCGTCGGACATGGTGACGGAAATGCTGTCAAAGGAAACATCGTCCACAAACATCTCAGCCAGCCCATAGAAGAACCCTGCGGAGGCCCGGACGTCTGTGGCGGTGATGTTGGAGAACTTCAGGTGCCGGACAGCAGGGGTGATTTCGGTGATAGGCTGGGGGTTCTTGTCCCATACCACCTTGTCCCCTCCCTTGGGTCCGCAGCCATAGTACATATTCACCACTGTGGGGCAGAGCACCCGGTCCATCATGATGTTGGAGACCAGCAGATTCTCTATCACGCCGCCCCGGCCCCTTCTGGTCTTGAGGCGGATGCCCCGGTCGGTATCCTGGAACACGCAGTTGGAGACAGTGACGTTGCGGATGTTGCCGCTCATCTCGGAGCCCAGCACCACGCCGCCGTGGCCGTGGGCCATGACACAGTTGGTGATGGTAATATTTTCGGTGGGGATGTTCTCCTTGGCCTGCTCGGTGCCCGCCTTGATGGCGATGCAGTCGTCGCCCACGTCGATGTGGCAGTTGGAGATGTGCATATTCCGGCAGCTATCGGGGTCAATGCCGTCGGTATTGGGGGAATCATAGGGGTTGACGATGGTCACGCCCTCCACATGGACATTGTGACAGCGGATGGGGTTAATGGTCCAGGAGGGAGAGTTGATAATCCTGACCTTTTCGATGTAAACATCCTCGCAGTTGTCAAAGCTGATAAACTTGGGACGGGGGTACTTGATGTGGGGCTTGGGAAAATCGGGGTATTCCCGGTCCTGCTTGAGGACATCCCACCAGAACTTGCCCTGGCCGTCCAAGGTTCCCCGGCCAGTCACCGAGATATTGCGGCCATTTTCCGCATAGACGCAGGACATATGGACCATCCGGTCAACGCCCTCCCACCGGGACATGACAGGGGGATACTCCTCCATGTCGTTGGAGAACAGGAGGGTCGCTCCGGTTTCCAGGTGCAGCTCCATGTTGCTGAAAAGCTGGATAGCGCCGGTGAGGAAGGTCCCCACCGGGACATAAATCATGCCGCCCCCGGCTTCCTTACAGGCCGCCACAGCGGCGGCGATGGCCTTGGTGGAGCTGGTTTTGCCGTCGCCCACCGCGCCGTAGGCAGTGATATCAAAGGTATACGAGCTCATCGTTTTGGACCCCTTTCAAATGTTTTCACAGCAAACGGCATCCCTCCTTCCCCGACCTGGGGAGAACGGATCACATCGTTTACTATATATAAAATCCTATGTATTAAGTGTAGTAGAATTTAGAGAATCTGTCAATCAAATCTTTTCCTTTTTTCTGTAAAAATCCATCTTAAAGGCCCAGACGGTAAATATACCTCCCGTTCTCCTCCCCTTCCGGGGCAAAGTGATTTTTCAGCGCAATATGCCTGCTTACCGTCTGCGCCTTGCCGCACTCAATCACGCAGCTTTTGATTCCTGTGGTTCTGGAATAATTTACCATTGCTTCGGTTGTCTCCTGTGCAATTCCCATTCCCCAGTAGGCCCTGCCGAGGACCCAGCCGATCTCCCAGCCGCTTTGGTCATAGGGGTGGAAAATAACATGTCCAATCACTTCACCAGTCTCCCTCCAGATTAGGGCATACACCAAAGGCGGCTCGCAGAGGCCCGCAGTCCTGATGAATTCCCTTGTCTGCTCCAGGTCAAAGGGTGGTTCTATATGCCTCATAACCTCCTTGTCGGAGAGAATTTTATATAAATCCGGGGCGTCGTCCATTGTAAAAGGGCGGACGGCACAGCGTTTTGTTGTCAGTTTCATTTTTCGATTGCTCCTTTCCCGGTCCAGTAGGGCTCCTTCTTCTATCCCCAGCGCCAAATCCATGATAGCATACATCGCTGCACCGGACAAGAAAAATCTGCCGCGGCCGGTCTGGCTTATGCGGCAGATTTCTTCCATACACATTTTCTTCTGTTTTAGGAGGCGACCACAACCCCGTCTATCACCTCTTCGCTGACCACTACATCCTCTTCATCCGTGCTGCCGGAGGAGCTGGACTCCTTTTCCGGCTTTGAGGACTTGGAGGAAGCGCTGGACGGCGTCAACGCCGGTTCAGATTGACTTTGGGAACGAGAATCTTTGCTGGACTCGGAGGAGCGGGAGGACGCGCTGCCCTTGGAATCTTTCCCGGAAGCGGTATCCTGCTGGAGATGCTGCCTCCCCGCGTGGTCCAGGGAGTAGTTATCCCGGTAGATTAGCTTGCCCACCGTCGTGAAAGTGTACCCGTCCTTTTGCAGCTTGGCTATCAGGTTGGGCAGCGCCGCGGCGGTGTTTTTCGCCCCGCAGTGGAGCAGGACAATGGAGCCGGGCTGGGCCTTTTTGGTCACGTTTTTCACAATCTGCCGGGCGGAAACGGATTTCCAGTCCAGAGAATCCGCATCCCACTGAATGGGGGTCATGCCCATCCGCTCAATTACCGCTATGGATGCGTCGCTGTAGGAGCCGGACGGCGGACGCATAAATTCCGGGACACGGCCTGTGATCTGCTCAATGGCGCTGCTGCACTTGGAAATTTCCTCCACAAGCTGTTTTTCCTCCAGGGTGGCAAAGTCGGCATGGGAATAAGAGTGATTGCCGATTTCATGCCCTGCCTGGGAGATTGCCTTAACGGAATCTGGGTATTTTTCCGCCCACTGGCCCACCAGGAAAAAGGTGGCGGTGATTTCATTTTGTTTTAAGATATCCAGAATGGTTTGCACATCCCCGTTGTCCCAGGCACAGTTAAAGGTAAGGGCGATTGGCTTGGCCTGGGAATCGGAAGGTTCTACGCTGTAGATAGGGATTCGGTCTGACTTCGCCTGGGCGGGGAGAGCGCTGCCCCCTCTGGCGAAAAAGACGATGCCCCCGGTACAGAGCAGCGCTGCTGCGGCCAAAGCGGCCAGACGCTTTTTCATTTTTCCAAATCCGATGATACGCACAGTTGACACCTGCCTTTTGTTTAGATGTAATATACCTATGCTTGTTTGTTTCGGAACATACATAGTGTCGGGGCAGGTAAATAAAAAAGTTTAGCGGCAATGGTACTTCAGCAGCGTAACGGGACTGTAAAAAAGGAACCCTCCTTCTCCACAGCCCCGATTTTGTCATTATGACAGCAAGCCCTTGATTTCTTTCTCAGTCAGACCTGTAAACAGCGTAATTTTACTGATAGGTTCACCAGCGGACAGCATTAGCCTAGCTACATCTTTTTTTCTTCCTTTCTGCCCACATCTTCCGCCGTGGCTAGATTGGAAATCAAATCCGACTCATACATCCGGCGGCTGCGGAATACGGCATGCTCATTTTCATCCTGGCTGATGCTCATCAGTAAATTTCCCGCCATCTGTAATTCCTCCTGTTACTCTCTTTTCTCTATTATACCATATCCGATACGGAGTTTCCATTATATTTTTCCGTCTTTTATAATTGGAGGTGTGTTTTTGCCGGTGCCCAGCCGCTCTTCCTTTTAAACGTGTTTAAAAACAAAATATTTTTTGATGGACAAAATGGGAAAAAATGTGTACAATGGTAGAGAAAAGGAGGGTAAATCCTTGAAAAAGTTAATTATCATAAACGGTACCATGGGGGTGGGGAAATCCTCCACCAGTCAGGAGCTGATGAAGCTCCTGCCCAACAGCGTCTTCCTCGACGGGGATTGGTGCTGGACCTCTTACCCCTTTACCCCCACCGAGGAAACGAAATCAATGGTCATGGACAATATCACCCACCTGCTCAACAACTTTTTATCCTGCTCCGCCTATGAGCATATCATCTTCTGCTGGGTTATGCACAAGGAGGAAATCCTGCGCCAGGTTCTCTCCCGCCTGAAGGGAGATTTCCAGGCCTACTGCTTCTCCCTGGTCTGCTCGGAACAGGCACTTGTCCTGCGCCTCTTCGGGGACGTAGCGGAGGGGACCCGCATGGAGGATATCATCGAACGCAGCGTCCCCAGGCTGCAAAATTACTGGGATATGGATACCGAAAAAATCGACGTCACCTCCATCAGCGCCCTGGAGGCCGCCATGCTCATTCAAAGGCGGGTGGAAAAGGGCCAGGGAAGATGGAAGGAAAACTGATTGCGAAAAGAGGACAGGCCATGATTGAATTCAGATACGACACACAGCTTCTCATTGAGGGAAAGAACCTGGACGAGGACGCCATCAACGACTATTTTCTCCGCACCTTCAAGGGGGACTGCCTCCTGGCCGTGGGAGACGAGGAGTTAATCAAAATTCACTTCCACACCAACGAGCCCTGGGATGTGCTGAAATACTGCGCCTCCCTGGGGGAAATCCACGACATCGTCATTGAGGATATGGACCGGCAGGCACGGGGTCTAAAGGGTTAAGAATTCCCTGCACATTCCCTCCAAAACTTTTAATATGCTCATCTGTAGTTATAAATTGACTGGGAATATGCCTCCGGCAGTTGAAGACACAGCGAAAAAGGAATATAATGTTTGTGGAGAGCCGCTTTAGGACTTTGAACCGTTAATATAAACGATGTCTAAGCCTGTCCGGCCCTTCACGGAGAATCATACACAAAAAGGAGTGCGTCAGCATGGAAAAAATAACCCTGGACCTGTTCACCAAATACAAATTCCTCAGCAATCTGTCCTTTGCCCCGGACGGTGCCCACGCCGCCTTTACCGTCAGTCAGGCCAATATGGAGACCAACGGCTATGACCACAACATCTGGCTTTACCACGGGGACAGCCAGCGGGTTTCCCGTCTCACCGGTATGGACAGCGAGCGAAGCTTTATCTGGGAGGACGAGGACACCATCCTTTTCCCCGCGGTGCGCAAAAATAAACACAAAAAGGAAATAGAATCCGGCAAATACCTCACCGTCTATCAACGGATGTCCATCAGCGGCGGCGAGGCCACCGAGGCCTTTACCGTTCCCCTGCGGGTCAGCGGCATTCATTTCCTGGAGAAGGGCAAATATCTGCTGGAGGCCCTCTATGAAATTGGCCGTCCCGATGTGGAGAACATGTCCGGGGAAGAGCAGTCCAAGGCCCTGAAACAGCTCAAGGAGGAGAAGGATTATTACGTCTTTGACGAGCTCCCCTTCTGGGTCAACGGAAAGGGAGTCACCAACAAGCAGCGCAGCCGCCTCTACCTGTTTGACGCTGCCTCTGGCCAGCTTACCCCCATCAGCTCCCCCACCTGCAACGTGGGCGCGGTGTCCCTCAGCGACGATAAGACAAAGGTTGTCTACGCGGGTCCGGATTACGATTCGGTCAACCCCCAGTTTTCCGCGTTAATGCTCTACGACATTCCCTCCGGCAAAACGGAAACCCTGGTGGAGGGCGGAACCTACACCATCATGCGGGCGGCTTTCTATGGGGACTGTGTGCTGTTCGCGGGCTCGGACCGCAAGCATTACGGCACCAGTGAAAACGCCAAATTCTACACTGTCTCCCCTGCCACCAAGGAGGTCAAGCTCTTTGCCGATCCTGACCGGGCCGCCAACAACTCGGTGGGCTCCGACTGCCGCCTGGGGGCGGGCAGGGGCTTTAAGATTGTGGATGGGATCATCTACTCCCTCTTTACCCTGGACAACACCTCCTATCTCTGCCGCATGGACAAGGACGGCTCGGTCCACCCCCTGACGGCGGACAACGGCTCCATCGACTGCTTTGACATGGCAAACGGCAAGACTCTGTTCATCGGAATGCGGGATATGCGCTTGCAGGAGCTGTATGACTTTGACCTTTCCACCGGTGAGGAGAAGCGGCTCACCGGCTTCAACGAGGAAATCACTGAAAAATATTACGTCTCCCTGCCGGAACCCCTCTCCTTTACCGACAAGGACGGGGTGAGAATCGACGGCTGGGTCATGAAGCCCTATGCCTATGACCCGAACAAGAACTATCCCGCAGTATTCGACATCCACGGCGGCCCCAAGGCGGCCTATGGAGCGGTGTTCAATCACGAGATGCAGTACTGGGCCAGCGAGGGCTATTTCGTCTTCTTCTGCAACCCCAGGGGCTCTGACGGGCGGGGCAACGAGTTCGCGGACCTGCGGGGCAAATACGGCACCGTCGATTACAGCGATCTGATGGAATTTGCGGACAATGTGCTGGAGAAATACCCCCAGATTGACCAGAAGAAGGTATGTGAGACCGGCGGAAGCTACGGCGGATTTATGACCAACTGGATCATCGGGCATACCGACCGGTTTGCGGCGGCGGTTTCCCAGCGGTCCATCTCCAACTGGATCAGCAAATGTCTCACCACCGATATCGGCTACTACCACAACATGGATGCCATGCAGTCCACCCCGTGGACAGACTTTGACAAGATGTGGGGGTTCTCCCCGCTGAAGTACGCAGACAAGTGTACCACCCCCACTCTGTTCATCCACTCTGGGGAGGACTACCGCTGCTGGCAGTCGGAGGGGATACAGATGTTCACGGCCCTGAAATACCACGGGTGTGAGGCGCGGCTGTGCTACTTCAAGGGGGAGAACCACGAGCTTTCCAGGTCCGGAAAGCCGAAGCACAGGATTCGCAGGTTAAAGGAAATCACAGAGTGGTTTGACGCACACGTAAAGTAACGATAAAACAAGGAGAACAGAATATGTATCATCCAAAAGGCATCATCCCCGCTATGGCAACTCCCTTTCGCCAGGACGGTTCCCTAAATCTGGAAGAGCTGGGCAATCAGGTAGAACGGTTTATCAAAAGCGGTGTCCACGCCATCTTCACCCTGGGCACCAACGGGGAATTTTACGCCCTGAGCTTTGACGAAAAGGTTCAGGTGATGGAGACGGTCATCGAAAAGACCGCCGGGAGAATCCCCGTCTGGGTGGGAACCGGGTGCGTCACCACCGAGGAGACCATCCGGCTCTCCAAGCGGGCGGAGCAGGCGGGGGCCACCGCCCTGTCGGTCATCACCCCCTATTTCGGCCAGGTCAGCCAGAAGGCTATGGTCGGGCACTATAAGGCCGTGGCAAAAGCGGTCAGCCTCCCCATCCTGATGTACAACATCCCCGCCAGAACCGGCAACAGTATCTCCCGCGAAACCGTCGCGGAGCTCGCCCAGGTGGAGAACATCATCGGCATCAAGGATTCCAGCGGCAACTTTGACAACACCCTCCAATACCTGGAAGCCACCGACCGGAAATTTGCGGTCATTGCCGGCAACGACTCCCTGATTCTCTCCACCCTGATGGCCGGGGGTGTGGGGGCCATTGCCGGAACCGGAAACATCTTCCCGGAGCGGCTGGTGGAGATGTACAACGCCTGGGAGTCGGGGGACATCGCCAAGGCGACAGCCCTTCAGGATTCCATCCGCCCCATCCGGGACTGCCTGAAGCTGGGAAACCCCAATTCGGTGATCAAGCGGGCGGCAAACCTGATTGGATATCCCGTCGGCCCGGCGCGGGCGCCCTTTGACGGGGACTACACCGCCTGGGACCCGGTTCTGATGAAAACCCTGAGAGAGCATTACCCGGAATTGCTGAAATAGCGGTGAAAAGGGGGACGCCTTTGGAGTGCGTCCCCCTTGTTTATTAGCTTTATCCCTTTTTGGCAATCACACAGAGCAGCAGCCCCTTCTCCAGGGTGACAACCGCCTCATCCTCCACAAACTCATTGCTGATTCCCAGGGGGTAGTCCGCCGTCAGCACCGCATCGGTCAGGGGATAGGAAAGCCCCTGATAGGTAATTCCCCGGCATCTCTCCCCCATGGCAAAAAAGCTGATATAACAGTTTTCCTCCCTGGGAATCACCGTCCGTCCCTCCCCCACCGGGAAAGCCCGGTTTCTCGCGTCCATCAGCGTCACCGAAAGGCCGTGCCTCCACCCGTAGGCGATGGACTGCAAATTCCCTATGGTGTGGTCCAGCCTGCCGCCAAAGCAGCCCAGGACTACCGCCCTTTTGCATCCCCGTTCCAGGGCGTACCGCAGGGCCAGAATCAGGTCGGTATCATCCTTGCGCACGGGATAAACGATCTTCTCCAGCTCCCGCACCTTCTCCAGGGCGCAGGAATCAAAGTCCCCCATCAATACATCGGGGACGATGCCCGCTGCCTCTGCCCGCAGGTATCCCCCGTCGGCGCAGATTACCAGGTCCGCTTTCTTCGCCTGCTCCGCCGCCAGCCCGCTGTCCCACTCCGGCGACGCGCAGAGAATCAGCGCCGTGCCCCCTTTTATGTCCTTCACTGCTCTTTTCTCTCCCATTCCCTGATGTTTTTGGCCCTCTCATACATGGCGCAGTAGCTCTCGTACCGGCTGGGGGCAATCTCCCCCTTCTTCAGGGCCTCCCGCACCGCGCAGCCCTTTTCCGCCGTGTGGGAACAGCCGGTGAATCGGCACTCCCCGGCAAAGGGGGCGAATTCCCGGAAGCAGTCGGGGAGCTCCCCCTTCAGGATGGTTTCAAACCTCTGGTAATCCATGGCGGAAAAGCCGGGGGTGTCCGCCGCCCATCCCCCGTTTTCCAGGGGATACAGCTCCACATGGCGGGTGGTGTGCCGCCCCCTGCCCAGCTTTTCGCTGATTTGAGCCGTCTCCAGTCCCAGGCGGGGGTCGATGGCGTTGAGCAGGGTGGACTTCCCCGCCCCGGAGTTGCCGGTAAAGGCGGATATCTTTCCCGCCAAGGCCTCCTTCACCCAGTCCACCCCTTCCCCGGTCAGGCCGCAGACCTCCGCCACCGGAAAGCCCGCATGCCGGTAAACGCGGACATAGGGCTCCAGGTCGGCCAGGTCCTTTTTGGTAAAGGCCACAAAGGGCTCTATCCCCTTTTTTTCGCAGATGGCAATCATACTGTCCAGCACAAACAGATTGGGGGCAGGGTCGGCGGCAGAGCAGACAAAGACAAGCTGATCCAGATTCGCCAAAGGCGGCCGGAGAAGCTGGTTTTTCCGGGGCGCTGTCTCCATGATATACCCCTTGCCGGAGGCGGTCATCTCCACAGAGGCTATGTCCCCCACGCAGGGGGAGAAATTCTCTTTGCGAAAAACGCCCCTGGCGCGGCATTCAATCACGCTGCCCTCTCCGGTATCCACATAGTAGAAGCCGCCCAGAAGCTTGATGATACGGCCCTCTTTCCTTTCCATATCCCTTCCCCTGTCCAAAGCCGCCGGTCAGAAGTTTCCTGAATTGTCGGTGAGCACCCGATAGGTGTTTTCCTCAAAATTCAGGGTGTACTCCATATACAGCTTGTTGTCGATGAGTATCTTGATGTTGGAGCTTCCCTCTCCGGTAAAGGAGACCTTCCAGTTCCCCACCTCCCTGGGGTTTAACAGCTCCCGATGCTTTTCCACCCCGTCCTGGGTGGCCTGTACGGTGCATATCTCGTTGATGGAGCTGGGCAGTTCAATGGTCATGATTCGGGAGGTGGAGGCGCTGTTTCCGCCGCCGCTGCTCACGTTCAGGTCCACAGTAGAGCCCTCCAACAGCTGGCTGCCCTCCTGGGGATTCTGGGCAATGACCGTGCCCTCCGGCCTGCTGCTGTCCTCCACCGGGGAGATGTTCCCCAGCTTCAGGTTAAAGGTCTCCAGCATGGTCTGGGCGTTGGCGATGTTCAGGCCCTTCAGGTTGGGAACCTCCACCATCTTCTTGTCGCTGCCCAGGCTGACGTATACCGTCACCACCTGCCCCGCCGGAACAGACGCCCCCGCCTCCGGCACGGTGCGCACCACATAGCCTTTGGGGATGGAGTCGTCATTGACGTCCAGGGAGGTGTACTCCAGTCCCAGGTCATGGAGGCGATTGTAAACCTCTGTGGCCTCCTCGCGGATATAGGAGGGGAGGGAAATCTGCTTGGTTCCGCTGCTGACCTTGACCTTGACCACCGCCCCCTCCTTGATGGACTTGCCCGGCAGCGGGAGCTGGTCGTAGATGACGCCCCGCCCGTACTGTTCATGGTAGGCGGGCTCCCCGTCCACCACCATCTCGATATAGTCGTATTGGGCGGAATCCCGGATTTCCTCATAGCTCAGCCCCACCAGGTTGGGCATGGAGGTTTCCGGCGTGCGGGAAAAGGGGTCGTTATAATACAGGAGGGTAAAGACAAAGATGGCGGTTGCCACAACAAAGGCCAGGGCAATCCCCCCCAGTACAGGCAGCGCGTGGGATTGGATGCGAACCCGTTCAATGGGCTGATAGGGCACCGAGCGCCGTTCCATTTCCTTTTTCTTCCGCTCCTTTCCTTCGGCCCGCTCCCGGAGGCGGCGGTCCTGACGGGTTTCCAGGCCGGATTCCCCGCCCTTTACCGCCTTGTCCCCAAAGCCATACACCCCTTCGGAGGCCAGTGACGGCTTGGAACGCCCCTTCTGCTGTTCCTCCTGCCTGCGCCGTTCCAGCTCCTGGCTGTAGGAGCGCTGCCGCCGGGACTGGTCCTTACGGGCCGCCTCCACCGCGCGGGCATCCGGCTCGTCTCCCTCCATCTGCTGATAGGAAAACTCAATGTTGGGGTCCCGCTTAAAGGCGTCGATATCCGCCAGCATTTCGGCAGCGGAGCGGTAGCGCCTGGACGGGTCCTTTTCCATGGCCTTCATGGTGATCTCCTCCAGGCCCTTGGGGATAGAGGGATTCAGCCGGCTGGGGGGAACGGGCTTGTTCTGTATCTGTTTGATGGCCACTGAAACCGGCGTCTCCGCCTCAAAGGGGAGCTGGCCGGTGAGCATCTCAAAGAGGACGATGCCCACCGAATAGATGTCGCTCTTCCCGTCGATGCCGCCCCCCTGGGCCTGCTCCGGGGAGATATAGTGGACCGAGCCGATGGCCTTGTCGGTGGAGCTCCTGGCCTCGCTGCGGGCAAAGCTGGCGATGCCGAAGTCCATCATCTTGACGGTGCCGTCCGAAAGGAGCATGATGTTGTGGGGCTTGATATCCCGGTGAACAATTCCCTTGGAGTGGGCATGGTTGAGGGCGCGGAGCATCTGGGTGGTGAAGTAGACCGCTTCCTTCCACCGCAGCACCTTCTGCTGGTCGATATACTCCTTGAGGGTGATGCCGTCAATATACTCCATGACGATAGACTGCACCCGCTCGGTAAAAATGACGTCATAAACCTTTACAATATTGGGATGGGAGAGGATGGCAATGGCCTTGGACTCGTTCTGAAACATGCGGGTGAACTGCTCGTTGGTCATGTACTCCTCCCGGAGTATCTTGACCGCCACCACCTTGTCGTCCATGATATCCTTAGCCTTGTACACGTTGGCCATACCGCCGACGCCGATCATCTCCTGAATTTCGTACCGTCCGTCCAGCCGCTTGCCGATAAATTTATCCATTGGACCGCGCCTCCCCTTCCGCCTGGTCCGCAATAACCACGGCGGTGATATTGTCCGCCCCGCCGAAGCGGTTGGCGGCTTCCACCAGCTTCTGCACGCCGTTCCTCAGCTCTCCGGACCGGATGGCCGGCAGAAGAATCCGGCAGATTTCCTGGGGCTCCACATGGTTGGTCAGCCCGTCGGAGCAGATCAGCAGCCCGCCCCCCTCAGGGAGGGTGAACTGGTCGTAATCGGGGTTGACAGCGCTGGCAACCCCCACCGCCCGGACGATGTAATGCCGTTCCGGGTGGTTGTCCGCCTCCTGGGCGGTAATCACTCCCTGGTCCAGCAGCTGCTGGACCCTGGTGTGGTCGCAGGTGAGCTTTTCAATCTTCCCCTCCAAGGGAGATCCCTCTCCATTTGGAGAGAGGGAAAAGACGCTGGAATCTCCCACATGGGCGATGCAGGCAGTCCGTCCCCGGGCCAGCACCACCTCGGCGGTGGTGCCCATGCCGGAAAGCGCCTCGTCCCTTTTGGCCCTGTCATGGACCAGGGCATTGGCCACCGAGACCGCTGAAAGGAGCAGCCCCCTGAGGGAGGCCTCCCCCAGGGCAGGGTGATACCCCCGCCGCAGCTGGGCAGCAATGGTCTTCACGGACAGATCGCTGGCCACATTGCCGCCGTTTTCTCCGCCCATGCCGTCGCACAGGATGACTGCCACAGCGCCGCCGGGCAGCTTTATAATGTCATACGCGTCCTGGTTGGTATCGCGGCAAAGGCCAATATCGGTGATCCCCTCAGCTGTCAGCATGGGAGTTCCCCCCTTTTCTGTGATGCATCGTTTGGAAGCTGCTGGCTTTCCCGGCGGAGCTGGCCGCAGGCGGCGTTGATGTCGCTGCCCAGCTCCCGCCGGATGGTGGCGTTTACTCCCTTTTGCTCCAGCAGCTTCTGAAAGCGCAGGATATTCTGCCTGCTCCCCCGCTTGTAGCCCCGCTCCCGCACCGGGTTGACCGGTATCAGGTTGACATGGCAGGGCATCCCTGTCAGCCTTCCCGCAAGCTCCCCGGCGCACTCCGGGGTATCGTTGAGCCCATCGATGAGGGCGTATTCAAAGGATATCCTCCGCCCGGTATAGTCAAAATAATCCCGGCAAGCCTTCAGCAGCGTATCCATATCGTACCGGCGGCTGATTGGCATGGTCTCCCCCCGTATCCGGTCGTTGGGGGCGTGGAGGGAGATGGAAAGGGTCAGCCCCAGCTTTAACTTCATCAAATCATAAATCCGGTCCACCAACCCGCAGGTGGAAAGGGACACATGGCGCAGGCTCAGGTTCTCCCCCTCCGGGGAGGAGAGGATTTCCAGGAACCGGACCACATTGTCAAAGTTGTCCAGCGGCTCCCCGATGCCCATCAAGACCAAACTGGCTATCTTTTCGCCGGTGTCCTCCTCGGCGGCGTACACCTCGTCGAGCATCTCCGACGGCGTCAGGTTCCGCACCCAGCCCGCCAGGGTAGAGGCACAGAAGTTACAGCCCATCCGGCACCCCACCTGGGTGGAAATGCACAAGCTGTTCCCGTATTTATACCGCATGACCACCGCCTCCACACAGTTGCCGTCAGAGAGCTCCAGCAGATACTTTACGGTTCCATCCAGCCTGGAGACCAGCTTGCGCCGGATGGACAGGCTGTTTATGTAGAACCTTTGGTCCAGCTTCTCCGCAAGGGCAGAGGAAATATCCGTCATCTGCCAAAACGCCTTGGCGCGGACACGCCCGTCTCCAGCGCGGTGCAGCCAGCGGTATATCTGGCCTGCCCGGAAGGGCTTTTCCTCCATCCGCACCAGCTCCTCTCTCAGTTGGGGGAGGGTCAGGGCCTTGATATCCATCTTGCCAGAACAGGGCATTCGATCACCTCTTGGTTTTGTTTGGGATCATTTCTTTTCCATGCGGCAGATATAAAATCCGTCGGTTCCATCCACATGGGGCAGAAGGGTCAGTTCCCCTTCCCTTCCTCCATATGCGCCGCACTCCGCGGGGAGGGGGACAACGGAAAAGTCAGGGTGTTCCTTCAAAAATCGATGGACCACCTCCTGGTTTTCCTCCCGGCGCAGGGTGCAGGTGGAATAGACCAGCGTTCCGCCCTCTTTTACATATTTTGAGGCGTTTTCCAGAATTTTATACTGAATCCGGGGCAAACCGGCAAAATCGTCGGGGTCCTTGTAGCGGATTTCCGGCTTGCGCCCCAAAACCCCCAGCCCGGAGCAGGGCACATCGCAGAGCACCCGGTCATAGAGCGGGGAATCAGGGCGGAATTCCAGGGCATCCCTCACGCCGCAGGCAACAGAGGTAAGGCCCAGCCTCTCCGCCCCCTGCCGGATGAGCTCCACCCGCTTTTCATAGAGGTCAAAGGCGTCCGCCTGTCCCCGGTTCTCCATCCCCTGGGCAGCGGTGAAGGTCTTGCCCCCCGGCGCGGCGCACAGGTCCAGCACCCGCTCCCCCGCCTTGGCCCCCAGGGCCAAGGCGCAGAGCTGAGAGGATTTGTCCTGCACATGGAACCAGCCCGCCCGGAACGCCTCCAGCCGCCGCAGATTCCCGGTATGGGAAAGGCGGACGCAGCCTGGAAGCCCTTCCTCCTCCCCGGCGGAAATCCCCTCCCGCTCCAGCCCAGTACACAGCTCCTCCGGCGTACATCTCAGGGGATTGCAGCGGACAAATACCGGCGCGGGACGGTTAAAGGCCGAGGCCATCTGCTCCGCGGTCTCCAGACCATAGTCCCTCTGCCACTCCGCGAACATCCACTGGGGGATGCTGTACAGGATGCTCAGCTCCTTGAGGGGGTCGTCAAAGTGGGGAAGGGCCCGCCCGTCCCGCAGAAAGGACCGCAGCACCCCGTTGACAAAGCCGCTGGCGCTGGAACGGCGCATCTGCCGGGTGAGCTTCACCGCCTCGTTGACCACCGCGCTTTCGGGGATGTTGGGCATAAACAGCAGCTGGTAAAAGGCCACCCGGAGAATTTGAAGCACCTCCGGGGACATCCCCTTCAGTCCCTTGGCGGCATAGTTCTCTATACAGCAGTCCAGGGTCAGGCGGCGTTCCAGCACCCCATAGAACAGAGTGCTGGCAAAGGCGGCCTCCGACCTGGCGCGGGCTTCCCCGTCCTTTCCGGCGTTTTTTTGATATTGTTCCAGCTTTTTGTCAAGGGCGATGTTGGAATAGGCTCCGTCCTGCTCCACCCGGAGCAGCGCCTCCGCCGCAAGCTGTCTGGCCGTCGCCATAGGCCGCCTCCTTTCCTGACGTCATTCAATCGTTTCTCCGCCCCCGGTTTCCATACAGGCCGATGAGCCGCAGAAGCTGGGCCACCGAGGCAATCAGCGCCGCCACATAGGTCATGGCCGCAGCGCTGAGGACCTTCCTTGCGCCGGAGATTTCCTCCTCCGCCAAAAGCCCCTGTTCCTCGATAACCTCCAGAGCCCGGCTGCTGGCGTTGAACTCCACCGGCAGGGTAATCAGCTGAAACAGCGCCACCGAGGCAAACAGCAGAATTCCAAAGGAAACCACCTTCTGGAAGGACAGGATCAGCCCCAAAAAGATAAGGGGAATGGACACCTTTGAGCCGATGTTGGCTATGGGGACAAACATGTTCCGTATCCTGATGGGCGCGTACCCCACGCTATGCTGGACAGCGTGGCCCGCCTCATGGGCGGCCACCCCCACGGCGGCGATGGAGCGGCTGCTATAAACCGAGTCGGACAGGCGAATCACCCCGGCGGAGGGGTCAAAGTGGTCGGTGAGTTTTCCGGAGATGTGCTCCACCTGTACATCAGTGATGCCGTTGCTGCGCAGAATCATTTCGGCGGCCATGGCGCCGGTACAGCCCCGGCTGCCGGAAACCTGGGAATACTTCTGAAAGGTGGAATTTACCCGGTGCTGGGCCCATATGCCCAAAAGCAGCGCGGGTATCACCAGAATGATATAGTAGGGATCAATATACATAAAGCGACCTCCTTTCCCCGGCGGGAACTGGTTTTACAATCTTCCCATGATACATGATACCACAGTCCGTCAATATATATTTAACCAATTCATGAATTTTCTCAGAAAAGAGAAGCTGCTCAGGTGACATTTCTGAACATGCTCTTCAGGGGGACAAAGACGTCGTCGTAAAGGGAGACGGGGATGACGGTTTTATAGATTTTCCGCTCCTCTTTGTCCAGGCTGTCGTAACCGGAGGGCAGCTCGTACACCTCATCCAGCCGGTACTGCCCGTCCTCCAGCAGATAGACCTCCACCGTGCGTTCAGTGGGGCTTACAATCCAGTATTCCAGCACGCCGTATCTTTCGTACAAGTCTTTTTTATATCCCTTGTCCCTCTTTCTCGTGCTCGGAGAGAGAATCTCCACAATCAGGCTGGGAGCGCCGTGAATCCCGTCCTCCCGGATGATCTCCTTTTTGCAGATAATCATCACATCCGGTATCACCCGGTCCTTTTCCCCCAGATACACATCTGTCCCGTCCACAAAGGTTTCGCAGGGCTTGCCCGTTCCCTCGATTTGATTCTTTAGGGAATTCGCAATATTCAGCGCGATTCTATTGTGGTCTATCCGTGGGCGCGGGGACATCAAAACGACCTCTCCGTCCAGCAGCTCCTCCCAGTCTTCCTCCTGATAAGCCAAATTATCTGCCACAGTGCAAAACCTCCTTTGCTAAGTGATCGGCTTATCCCAGTACTTCACCCTTTTTCAGGGATTTCCCCCGCAGGAACACCTCCGCCGCCATCCGCTTTGCCCCTTCCAGCTGTACCTCGGTAAAGCAGACCGAGCCCTTCCCGCAGGCAACCACAAAGTTTTCCGGGTCAATGACCTCTCCCGGCCTGCCCAAAACACCCTCCCGCTCCGCAACAACCGAGCGGTAGACCTTCAGCAGCTTGCCGTTATAGCTTGTGAAGGCGGAAGGCCAGGAATTCATTCCCCGTATCCAGTTGTGGACCTCCTGGGCTGTCCTGGAAAAATCCAGCCTGCCCATGGCCTTCTCCAGCATGGGAGCAAGGCTGCTTTTGCTGTCGTCCTGGGGGACGGCGGGGGCTTTCTTTCCGCCATCAAACAGCTTCATAGTATCGGAGAGGCACTGGGCCCCCAAAGCCTCCAGCCGGTCATACAATTCCTCGGAGGTCTCGTTTTCCCCCACCGGGACGGAGGATTTGAGAATGATATCCCCGCAGTCCAGCCCCTCCGCCATATACATGGTGGTGACGCCCCCCTCCCTTTCCCCGTTGAGCACCGTCCACTGGATGGGCGCGGACCCCCGGTAGGCGGGAAGCAGGGAGCCGTGAACATTGATACACCCCAAAGGCGGAACGTCGAGAATGTCCTTGGGCAGAATCCTCCCATAAGCCACCACCACAATGATATCCGGCCCCAGCTCCCGGAGCTGGCGGGCCACCGCGCCGTTTTTCAGCTTGGTGGGCTGGTACACCGGAATCCCGTGGGCCACAGCAAGCTCCTTGACCGGCGGCGGAACCAGGCGGTACCCCCGCCCCTTAGGCATATCCGGGCGGGTAAAGGCCGCCAAAACCTCATAACCGTCCTCTATCAAACGCTTCAAGCTTGCCGCCGCAAAGTCCGGCGTGCCGAAAAAAACAACCTTCATCCTCTTTTCATTCCCCTTCTCTTTTGATTCAGAGCTTTTCAATCTCCTCTTTGGTGAGCATCCGGTAGACCAGGTCCTTAAAAATCCGCCCGCTCAGGTGGTCGATTTCATGGCAGAGGGCCCTGGCCAGCAGGTCGTCCCCCTTTACGGTGATGGGCTTGCCGTAGCGGTTGAACGCCTTGACCTCCACCTTTTTGGGCCGGGGAACCATCCCATACTCCCCCGGAGAGGAAAGGCAGCCCTCCACATCCATAACCTCGCCGCCCTTCTTCTTGGTGACGACCGGGTTTACCAGCTCAATGAGTCCCTTTCCCACATCGATGACTACAGCCTGCCGGAGAACCCCCACCTGCACCGCGGCCAAGCCCACGCCGTTGGCCTTGTACATGGTCTGGGCCATATCGTCCAGAAGGTCCCACAGCTTCCGGTCAAAGGCGGTCACTTCCCGGCTCTGCTTGCGGAGAATTTCGTCTCCCTCTTTTACAATATTGCGGATTGCCATAAAACCAAAACCTCCCGTTTGTCCGGTTTTCTGCTTGACCGGACGTCTTTTTTCCTCATTGATATAGACAGACCTCTTTGAAAGAAGACGTTTTATTCTTCGCTTAAAAGGCCCTTCAGCATGGAACGCCGGTGGTTGATGAACATCTCCGTCACCTGGTAGCTGTCGGTATCCTCATAGCGGCAGGGGTGGACCTTGCCGCTGTCGAAGGAGAGAATTTCCGCGTCCGGCATTCCCAGGAGGATGGGTGAATGGGTTGCGATGATAAACTGGGCTCCCTCGCTGGCGCACTGATAGATTTCCGCCAAAAGGGTGAGCTGTCTCTGGGGGGAGAGGGCGGCCTCCGGCTCGTCCAGGAGGTAGATGCCGTCCCCCTGGAAATTTTCCTGGGCGATGGCGAGGAAGCTTTCCCCATGGGATTTTTCATGGAGCCTGGCGGAGGGATGGTCGGGGTCGGTATAATCCATTTCCTTGGTAGCCACGTTATAAAAGCTTTCGGCGCGGAGAAAGTATCCCCAGCGGGGCCGGTGGAAGCCCTTGGTCAGCCGGATGGCGCCGCACAGCTCCGAATGGGAATCAAATGTAGAGAAGACGTAATTTCTGGTTCCTCCCTCCGGGTTAAAGCCGGCGGCGACGGCGATGGCCTCCAGAAGGGTGGATTTGCCGCTTCCGTTTTCGCCCACAAAGAAAGTGACGGGTTTGGTGAAGTGCAGGGCATCAAGGCTGCGGAGCGCCTCAATCCGCCGGATATAGCTGGAACGGCTGATCTGGTCCCATTGGATGGCCATATTTTGGATGAAGAGATAATTCACAGCAGCTTCGCACCTCCCGCAAGAATCTTGTGAACCGGGTTTCAAAGGGACAGGCCTTCTGACGGTCACACCATCCCGTCAAACCCCATATCGGCGTAATAGCGAATCCCGGCCGCGGCCTTGGATGTCCCGAACTCCCTCAGCAGCCCTGACATCATCTCCCGGAATCTTTTGCTGTTGCGGCACTTTAAAATGATCTTATACCGGAACTGGTTATTCACCTTGAGGACAGTGCTCTCCACCGGTCCCATCACCCTTATGGGAAGGTCCGGGAACTCAGCGGTCAGGGACTGCTTGAGCAGATTCCAGAAGTATTCCGCGGCGGCCAGGGTCTTGTTTTGGTCCGCCCCGGAAAAGCCCACGGCGCACAGGTCGCAGAAGGGCGGGTAGAGCAGCATCTTTCTGGCGGCAATCTCCTCCTGGTAAAAACCCAGGTAATCCTGCTTGGCCGCAAGCATAATGACATCGTTGTTGGGGGAAAAGGTCTGGACGCAGGCCCTGCCCAGGTCTTCTCCCCTGCCGCTTCTCCCCACCACCTGGGTCAGGAGATTGAAGGTCCGCTCGGCGCTCTTGTAGTCCTCGTGATAGAGGTACATATCGGCGGTGAGCACCCCCACCAGGGTCACGTCGGGGAAGTCCAGCCCCTTGGCCACCATCTGGGTGCCGATCATGATGTCGTACTTCTTTTCCGCAAAGGCGGAGAACAGCTTTTCATGGGAGAACTTGGCCATGGTGGTGTCCGCGTCCATGCGCAGGATGCGGGCCTGGGGGAACAGCTCCTGAAGGCGCTGCTCCGCCCTTTGGGTGCCGAGGCCGGAATACTGCACATACTTGCTGTGGCACACATCGCAGGCGGAGATGGCCTCCCTGGTAAAGCCGCAGTAGTGGCAGATAAGCTGCCGGTTGCTGGCATGGTAGGTCAGGGAGATGGAGCAGTTGGGACAGACGGCCACTGCTCCGCACTGGCTGCACCGGACGATGGTGTTGTACCCCCGGCGGTTGAGGAGGAGGATGGTCTGCTTGCCCTCCTCCAGGTTGCGGCCAATCTCCTCGGCAAGCTGTACGCTGATTCCCCACTCCTGCACCTGATAGGGCTGGTCGTTCATATCCACCACCCGCACACCGGGCAGGGGATTCCCGGCAAACCGGGCGCTTAAGGTGACAAGCTGGTACTTCCCGTGTACCGCGTGATAATAGCTTTCAATGCTGGGCGTGGCAGAGGCCAAAAGGAGCATGGCCCCATTCTGCCAACAGCGGAATTTAGCCACATCCCTGGCGTGGTACCGGGGGGACTGCTCGGATTTGTAGGTGGATTCCTGCTCCTCGTCGATGACAATCAGCCCGATGTTCTCCAGGGGGGCGAACACCGCCGAGCGGGTCCCCACCGCAATGCGGGCCTCCCCCTCCCGCAGGCGTTCCCAGGCCTCCATCCGCTCCTTGGGGGTGAGCCCGCTGTGGAGCACTGCCACCAGCCCGCCGAACCGCTTTTGAAAGCGGGAGACCGCCTGGGGGGTCAGGGAGATTTCCGGCACCAGCACAATGGCGTTTTTTCCCTGCTCCAGCACCCGCTGAATCATCGCCAGATACACCTGTGTCTTCCCGCTTCCCGTCACCCCGTGGAGCAGGGAGACGCAGGCCTTTCCCTCTTCGTATCTGGCCCAGAGGGCGTCCAGGGCAGTCTGCTGCTCCGGCGTCAGCAGGGCGGGCTCCTCCCCGGCGGGGGCGGAGGGCCCTTTGGGCTTCCAGCGGACCGGCTGCTCAAACAGCTCGACTATCCCCTTTTTCTCCAGCCCCTTGACCACCGCCTTGGTGGAGGCGCAGAGGTAGAGCGCCTCCTTCAGCGGGACCTCCCCGGAGCGGAGGAGCAGCTCCGTCACTGCCTTCTGCTTGGTGGGAAGTCCGTCGGCGGAAAAGCCCTCTCTGGAAAGGCACTGCTCGGTGAGGCGGAGCATAGTCTCCGTTTCACCGGCCACCCGGCGCTTGGCCTCCTCCGCCCTTTGGAGCAAGCCCAAGGTGAGCAGCCGCCTGACAGCGCGGCTGTTTTCCTCCAGCCCGGAAAGCCGGGTCAGCTCCTTCCCGGCAATTCCCTTGGAACGGGAGAGCGCCAGGGAATAGAGGGCCGCTTCCTCCTCTGTCAAACCAAACGCCTCCAGTGCTTCGGGGAGCTGCGGCTGTGCTGTATACCGCCATTTCACCCGCACCTGTGCGCCGAGGGGCAGAAGCACATGAACGGCGTCATACCAGGTACAAAAGGTGTTGGCCCGGAGATATTTCATCAGCTCCAGCATCTGGGGGGTGAGGGAAGGGGATTCGTCCAGGAGGGCGGTAATTTCCTTTAGGTTCTGTCCGCCCGTTTCAGTGGAAACGCCCAGCACTACCCCTTGGCGCTGGCGGTCCCCCCCGCCAAAGGGGACAAGAACGCGACACCCCACCCGCACCTTTTCCCGCAGCTCCGGGGGAATCAAATAATCAAAGGGTTTGTCAAAGTGGTAAGCCGATTTATCCACGGCAACCTTGGCCGCGCAGACCGGCGCGCCGGCATTTGACTCTGGCATAAAGAAACGCCCCCTTTGCAATGAAATACGGCGGACAGCCCCGCCGCCCCCCCTGTCTGTCCGGCCGGAGAGAATTTCGGAATCTAAAACGCAATTAAGGCACTACCGGAGGGCGTGCCTTAATCCATTGAGCTATTGTCTTTTAAAACACGTCTTCTTCATCCTGCTTACCGGTTTCTCCGGCGTCTTCAGCAGATTCATCCGGCTCCCCGGCTTCCCCGGATGTCCGGGGCTCCTCCAGGGAAGCCCCCTCCTGGAGTTTTTCTTCCGGCTGCCCCTCCTCTTCGGACAGGTCTTCCTCCGAAACGCCCTCCAGGGCCCGCTGATGCTCCATCAGCTTCAGGATGCGCTCCTGCTCCTCCCGTTCCAGAACCTCCTCGACGCTTTCGATATTCAGCCTGCACCTGCCCGCCTTGATGTCCTCAATGGCCAGACGTACCGGCTTGGTGGAGAGCTCCTCCGGGAGCTGCTTGGTCCGGTCAATGACGGTATTTTTGGTTTTTTCCTGCTCGGAAAGGTCCTTCATCTTGTGGAGCTGCTCCTCGGTGATCTCCCTGGCCCGCTTCGCCACGCCGATGACAAAGGAATAATAGCTTTCGTCCGATTTTAAATACTTGTCTACCTCTATCTTAACCATAACAGACCCTCCATACAAACATATTAATCCATTTGACCGCAGCCAGCATGAAGAATTTTTTCAATCTCCTCTGCCGCCTGCTCCACGGTGTGGTTGACCACCTGATGCTGATACAGTCCGGCCATACCCATTTCATACCCCGACGCCTCCAGCCGCCTGCGGATGGTTTCAGCGTCCTCGGTTCCCCGGCCCACCAGACGGCGTTCCAGCTCCTCCCGGCTGGGCGGGAGAAGGAAGATAGAGATTACATCCTTACGGGCATCCATCACCTTTTTGGCCCCCTGGACCTCAATCTCCAGCAGAACGTCTATCCCCAGGTCCAGCTTTTCCTGAACCTTATCGGCGGGAGTCCCATAGTAATTGCCGCTGTAGCTGGCGTATTCCAGCATCTCGCCCCTGGCAATCTTGGCTTCAAATTCCCCTTTGGAAAGAAAATAATAGTTGATGCCCTCCTTCTCCCCCTCCCTTGGGGAACGGGTGGTGGCGGAAACCGAGGGAAATATCCTGGGATTGCGGGCCAGCAGCTCCTTGAGAACCGTTCCCTTCCCCACGCCGGAGGGTCCGGAGACAATCACAATCCGCCCCTTATTTTTGGGGGAACCAACAGAAGCGGTCATGACTCATCCTCCTCCATATCCTCATCGTCATCGTCGTCCACCAGGCGGTTGGCCACAGTTTCCGGCTGAACCGCCGAAAGGATGACATGGTCGCTGTCGGTTATGATGACGGCGCGGGTGCGCCGCCCATAGGTTGCGTCAATGAGCATTCCCTTTTCCTTTGCGTCCTGAATGATACGCTTGATGGGAGCCGACTCCGGGCTGACGATGGCGACCAGCCGGTTGGCGGACACCATGTTTCCAAAGCCGATATTGATCAGTTTCATACTGTCCTTTACATCCTTTCCACGGCAGCAGCCGGACAGGCGCGGCCCTTCCCCGCTGCGGTGCTGTTATCCACGTACAAAAGCGGTTTTAATCCTCTGGGGCGTTACTCTATATTCTGAATCTGCTCGCGAATCTTTTCAATCTCCGCCTTGATGTCCACTACCACGCGGGCAATTTCGATGTCCTGGGCCTTGGAACCGATGGTGTTGGCCTCCCGGTTCATCTCCTGGACCAGGAAATCCAGCTTGCGCCCCACGGCTCCCTGGGAGCGAAGAATCTCCTCCAAGGCGGACAGATGGCTTTCCAGGCGGACCGTCTCCTCGTCCACCGCCACCCGGTCGGCAAAGACGGCGGCTTCGGTGAGGACCCGCTGCTCATCGATCTGGCGGTCCCCCAGGACCTCCTGGAGCTTCTGGTACAGCCGCTCCCGGTAGAGGCGGACCGTTTCGGGGGAACGCTCTTTAACTCGCTCCACCATCCTTCGGACCTGCTCCGCCCGGTCCAGAATATCCCGCTGCATCCGTTCCCCCTCGGCACGGCGCATTTCCAGAAAGCGCCCGACAGCCTCGTCGGCCACCGGGGAAACCAGCTTCCAGATATAATCCTCATCCTCCTGCACCTTCAGGACAGTGAAGATATCGGAGAAACGCGCCATGGCGGAAACGGTGATATCGTCCCGAATCCCCAGACTGCTCCCCATATTCCGCAGCGCCTGAAGATACTCCCCCGCCAGGGCATGGTTAATCTCCACCTGGGCAGAAGGGCCCTCGACGGTCTGGATGTAAATCCCGGCTTCAATCTTCCCCCTGGACATTCTGGACTGGAGACAGCTTTTCAACTTCTCCTCCAGATAGCCATAGGCACGGGGGGTGCGAACCGAGCATTCAAAATACCTGTGGTTGACCGACCTGAGCTCGACGGTGACATCGTGTCCCTCTATCACCTGCTGGGCGCGGCCATAACCGGTCATACTCATTATCACGTTGTGATCATTCCCTTCCGCCGGAGGCGGTTTGTCAGAAATTCGCACAAATCTGCGATGTTATCTCAATTTAGTATTATAGCATCTCTTTCCAGAGATTGTCAAGACACCGGACAGCTATCCCCAAAAGTTTATTTGAAATTCTAAATTGCAATATCAAATAGGACACGAGAAAAGAGATCAGAAGCGGAGGAATAATGGAAGATTTTTCTAGGAAGATGATTGATCCAGAACTCTACT
>JAAWRH010000011.1 GCA_022800935.1 Oscillospiraceae bacterium | reverse complement strand
ATACAGCAGATAGACCGCAGGATTAAACCAGTGAACCGCCATTGCAATCCGGGCAGCAAATCTGATGGGCAGATCGTTAGCCTTAATATGATTTAACTCGTGCCTGAGGAGAATGTCCCAGTCTTCAGGGGACTTTTTCTTCATTTCATCTGGAAACACAATCACGGGAGAAAGAAAGCCTACTGTGAGGGGAGCATCGCAGACCCCTGAAAACGCGAACTGAATCTTCCTCCGAATGCCAATTTGTTCCTTGATTTTCTCAAAATCGGAGATATAGCTGTGAATATCAAAGCTGACAGAGCTCTTTGTGTAAATATGCCTTATCCTGAAATGCTTTTTCGTCTGCCGCACAAGAGAAACCAGGATAATGATTCCGCAAACAACCATATGTATCCAGCTGAAAAGCGTCAGGGGTAAAGCGGCGCGCTCGTATTGGAGAACTGTCTGGGACGCTTCCGCCGCCAAACCTTCGGCAGCGTTTATCCCTGAAGCAATGCCTGGCAGTTCCTTCCAAATGTCCCAAAACAGATACTTTAATTCCGGAAACGGGAACAGGAAAAACGCCAAACCCGTCTTTAACAGATTATATCTTAATCTGGTTGAGAGCGTCCTTTGGGTGAACAGACAAAGCATCCCATAGAGTATGATGACCGACCCGCCCGACAATGACATCAATAGAATGATATTGCTTTGTATAAGCATCCCTCCCAAATCCGCCTTTTGTACTATACTTTCCTAAGGCTACCCCTATGTCTTTTATATTATACTTTCCTCTTCTTTTTGTCAAGAGCGCTTTTCGCTTTTTTGCAGATTTTGGAACGTTTATGGCATTTGTGGCTTCTTTTGGCCGCGGAAGTTTGTCAGATGAAGAGAGGAAAGGTGTATGAAGCCAAGAAAAAAGGCTGTGATGGGGAAAATCGTTCCGTGTAATCCGGCTGGCTGATTTCATCAGGGCTTTTCTGCTCCGCCGCCGTTCTGTCCGCAATCAGATGCTGAAAGTATTTTCACCTTCAGCGGCCTGCGGGTGAGGAATTCGGCGTTTGGGTCCATGGAACTGCGTGGATGCTGATAAACATCCGCACCGATTTTGACAGGCCCGTCAACCACATACAGATATCCCTTTTCTGTTCCGTTGTGGGTGATGCTGCCGTCGTCTTCATAACAGAGGAGAGACGGCTTGTGGGAAAAGGCCTCTGCCAGCTCCTTCCACTGGGTGACAGTGCTCCCCTCCCGCAGCAGCTCAAACCGTTTGTTGGAGCCGTGGTACCACAGGCCGTTTTCGGTTACACGTATCTCCATTCGTTTCTCCTTTCGCAGAAAAACAGGCTGTCCGGCCGGGCAGCCTGTTCCGTTGCTTTACAGTGTGTTGTACTCAAACTGTCCGTCGATCATGGTGGCTTGGCACCTTGTAAAGTTGGAGAAGGGATGCCCGTCAAAGATGGCGATATCCGCGTCCTTCCCGGCCTCCAGGGAGCCGATGCGGTCCTCCAGCTTCAGCAGCCGGGCTGGACGGATGGTAACGGCCTCAAAGGCGGTCTTCTCGGACAGGCCCCTGGCCATGCAGATGCCGATAAAGACCGGCAGCCATCTGGTCCCGGAGGAGGTATCCTGGGTCAGGCAGAAGTTGATGCCCTCCCGCTCCATCACCGCCGGGGTGTCCTGCCGCGCGCCCCAGATTTCCATCTTCATGGGGTCCATCAGCAGGGGACCGACCACACAGGTGACGTTCTTCTCCTTCAACACCTTCAGAATCTTGTATCCCTCGGTTCCGTGCTCAATGGTGTAGTCCAGGTGGAACTCCTCCGCCACGCGGATGGCGGTAGTGATGTCGTCCGCCCGATGGCAGTGGATGCGGACCCGCATCTCCCCGCGCACCACGGGAACCAGGGCCTCCAGCTTAAAGTTGGGCTGGGGTGCCTTGGAGGGGTCGCTTTCCGCCTCCTTGAGCTTGTCGGAATACACCTTGGCATTGTAGAGCGTCTCTCTCAGGATTGCCGCAACGCCCATGCGGGTCTGTGGGAACACCTTTTTATTGCCGCCATAGCAGTTCTTGGGATTTTCGCCCAGGGCCATCTTCATCTGCGCGGAGCCAGGGATTACAATGTCAAACAGGGATTCTCCCTTCTTGCACTTGAAGCTGATGCCCGTGCCTCCAATGACGTTGGCGGAGCCGGGGCCGGTGTAGCAGGTGGTAAAGCCCGCCTCCCGCGCCGCCGCAATGGCGATATCATAGGGATTGATGGAATCAATCGCCCGGAGGTGCGCCGTGATGGGGTCGGTAATCTCGTTTCCGTCGCCTATATTGGGCCGGGGGGTCGGTTCACTGAAGGTGGAGATATGGGTGTGGCAGTCAATCAGGCCGGGTGTCACCCATTTGCCGGTCACGTCCACCACCTGGGCATCTGCGGGGATGGAAACCTTATCTGCGGCTCCCACTGCCTTGATTTTTCCGTCCTCTACCAGCACAACGCCGTTTTCAATTGTCCCGTTGGTGACGGTGACTACCTTGCCGCCCTTTAATGCGATCATTGGTATCATCTCCTGTTTCTGTCAATTTGAGCGCTTTTATACGCCTTTACTTTTCCATTTTACCGCTTTTCAGCAATAAACACAATACATTTTTATATTTTATGTCCGGTCAATCCACCAGCGCCTTTTCGATGGCCTCAATCAGAATCTTCATAGCCTTGATTCTGGCGTACCGCTTATCCTTTGACTCAATGATATACCACGGGGCCGCCGCTGTGCTGGTCTTCTGGAGCATATCATTTACCGCGACCTCGTATTGGCTCCATTTTTCCCGGTTTCTCCAATCCTCGTCGGTGATTTTCCAGCGCTTTTCCGGGGTATTCTGACGGTTCTGGAACCGCTCCAGCTGGGTATCGGAATCGATGTGAATCCAGTACTTGACCACTACCGCGCCCCAGTCCATCAGTTCCTGCTCGAACTCGTTGATTTCGGTGTAGGCCCGCTGCCACTGCTCGTCGGTGCAGAAGCCCTCAATCCGCTCCACCATCACCCGGCCATACCAGGTCCGGTCAAAGATGGCCACGTGCCCGTCCTTGGGCAGCCGGTTCCAGAACCGCCACAGATACTGGTGCCGCAGCTCATCCGGGGTGGGGCTGGCAATGGGCAGCACCTCAAAGCCCCTGGCGTCCAGGGAGTTGGCGATGCGGCGGATGTTCCCGCCCTTACCGGCGGCATCCCATCCCTCATAGGCGATGATAACCGGTATCCGCTTGCGGTAAATCTTGTTGTGTAGCTCCTTGAGGCGCTTTTGGCAGGCCTTCAGCTGGGTTTTGTACTCGTCCTCACTGATGGAGGGGGAGAGGTCCACCGTGGAGATAGGGGGAGAGGGCAGAAGGGAAAACACCCCGCCCGGCTGGCCGGAGACGGGCTTCTGCTTCATGGCCCCGTCAATGGCCTCACTGAGGATATGGGAGACGACCGGAAGGGCCTCCTTGGTGTCAGTAGCGTCGATGAGGTGCCAGGGGTGGTAGGAGGACTGGGTGGCCTCCAGAATCTCGTCATAAACCGCCTCGCACTCCTTGTAGTGCTCGTTCTGCCAGCGGTCGAACTCCGACACCCGCCACATGGTGTCCTTGTTGTCCAGCAGGCGGTTGATCCTGCGCTTCTGTTCCTTGCGGGAGATGTTCAGGAAAAAGCGGACCACCAGATAGCCGTCGTCGCAGAGCTGGCGCTCAAACCGCTTGATGCTGTCCAGGCGCTTCTGGAACTGGTTTTTATCCAGCCTGCCGCTGACCCGGTCCCGCATGGTCTGTTCCACCCAGCCGGAATCCAGGAACTCCAGCTTGCCATATTCGGGGATGTGGGTAAAATACCGCCACAGCCAGGGGCGGCGGCTTTCGGTTTCGGTGGGGTTGTCAAAGGAGATGACGTTGTAAAAGCGGGGGTCCAGGTCGCGGATCAGCTTGCTGATCAGGCTTCCCTTTCCCGCCGCGCTCCAGCCCTCAATGAGTACGATGACGGGGAGCTTGTTTTCCCGGATGGGAAGCTGCTGGGCGGAAAGCCGCTCCAGAGCCTGGGCTGTCAGCTGTTTGCGGAGGGCCTTGTCGGTGCCGGGGATGGGTTCCATTTGGTACAGCATAGAAATGTCTCCTTTCTGAAAAGGCAGAGCGCCTTACAGCGCGGCGCTTTGCCATAAATACGATGTAGCCGTCGGGATTTCTGTATCGAATCCCTTGGGATAGAAACTCTTACATTATTTTACCACATATATTCCGGAAATTCATCCCTTTTTTAGGCAAAATTATTTACTTTGGTTTTATGTGACAAAATCACTGACATGAAAGAAAATTTCGGTTATAATAAAATTATTGAAGCCAGACCAAGGAAGCGGAAGCAAAGAACTAAGAGCCTATCCCTTTTATAAGGAGGAGAACTATGGGATTTTTTGATTTTTTAAAAGGCCCGGACATCAATCAGGGCATCCAGGAATACAGTGCCGCCCCTAATGCGGTCCTGCTGGATGTCCGCACACCTCAGGAATATCAGGAGGGGCATATTCCCGGCAGCGTCAATGTGCCTTTGCAGGACCTTGGCGGGTCGGGAGACCTCCCCGCCGGAAGGGCCACTCCGCTGTTCATCTACTGCCACAGCGGCGCGAGAGGCCGCCAGGCAGCGGAACTGCTGGTCCGGATGGGCTATACCAGCGTAAAGAATATCGGCGGAATTGCCGCCTACACGGGAAAGGTGGAACGGTAACATGAAAGTTGTCATCATCGGCGGCGTCGCGGGCGGCGCTTCCGCGGCGGCCAGGCTCCGCCGTCTGGACGAACAGGCGGAGATCGTCGTCTTTGAAAGGTCAGGATATATTTCCTATGCCAACTGCGGACTGCCCTATTACATCGGAGGTGTCATTGAGGATTCCGAGGACCTGACCCTCCAGACGCCGGAGAGCTTCTTCGCCCGCTTCCGGGTGGATATGCGGGTGCTGCACGAGGTGACGGCCATTCACCCGGAGCGCAAAACCGTCACCGTCAAAAACCTGAAGACAGGGGAAGAGTTTGACGAGCCCTATGACAAGCTGCTCCTTTCCCCCGGCGCAAAGCCCACCCGGCCCCGGCTGCCCGGTGTGGGGCTGGAAAAGCTCTTCACCCTGCGGACGGTGGAGGACACCCTCCGCATCAGGGAGTACATTCAAAGCAATCATCCCAGGTCCGCTGTGCTGGCCGGCGGCGGATTCATCGGGCTTGAGCTGGCGGAAAACCTGTGTGAGCTGGGGATGGATGTCACCATTGTCCAGCGGCCCAAGCAGCTGATGAATCCCTTTGACCCCGATATGGCGGCTTTCATCCACAGCGAAGTGCGGAAACATGGTGTCCGCCTGGCCCTGGGGCACACCGTGGAGGGCTTTGAGGAGAAGGACAACGGCGTGGATGTACTGCTGGCGGGAGAAGCGCCGCTCCACGCCGACATGGTGGTGCTGGCCATCGGCGTTACCCCGGACACCGCCTTGGCCAGGGAGGCCGGTCTGGAGCTGGGCCTCAAGGGCAGCATTGTAGTAAATGACCGGATGGAGACCTCGGTTCCCGATATCTACGCCGTGGGGGACGCGGTCCAGGTAAAACACTATGTTACCGGAAACGACGCGGTGATCTCCCTGGCAGGTCCCGCCAACAAGCAGGGGCGCATCGCGGCGGACAACATCTGCGGCGGGGACAGCAGGTATCTGGGCAGCCAGGGTAGCTCTGTCATCAAGGTCTTTGACTTGACTGCCGCCGCCACCGGCATCAACGAGACCGGCGCCAAAAAGGCGGGGCTGGATGTGGATACCGTGGTCCTGTCCCCCATGAGCCATGCGGGATACTACCCCGGCGGAAAGCTGATGACCATGAAGGTGGTCTTTGAAAAGGGGACATTCCGCCTCTTGGGGGCGCAGATTGTGGGCTATGAAGGGGTTGACAAGCGGATTGATGTGCTTGCCGCTGCCATTCATGCTGGTATGACCGCAATCCAGCTGAAGGATTTGGATCTGGCCTATGCGCCGCCCTATTCCTCCGCCAAGGACCCGGTGAATATGGCGGGATTTATGGTTGAAAATCTCTCCAAGGGCATTGTGAAGCAGTTCCACGTGGAGGACGTGAAGGCCCTGCCCCGTGACGGCAGTGTGACGCTGCTGGACGTCCGGACGCCCCAGGAATACGCAAACGGCCATATTGAGGGCTTTTGCAGCATCCCCGTAGACGAGCTCCGGGAGCGGCTGAACGAGATTGAGGCCGGTAAACCGGTGTATGTCATTTGTCAGAGCGGTTTGCGCAGCTATATCGCCTGCCGCATTCTGGCCGGACATGGGTATGAAGCGTACAACTTTTCAGGCGGGTTCCGGTTCTACAGCGCGGTGGTCAATGACCGCCGTCTGATAGAGTCTGCCACTGCCTGCGGCATGGATAAGAGATGACAGCGGCCCCTCTCCATAGCGGTTTCGCCATGGGGAGGGGCTGTTCCTCACGCATTTTTCAGGGCCTCCAGCTTCTCCGCGGCGGTAATTTCCACAATGCCGCGGGACAACCTGACCATCCCCTCGCCTTGGAAATAGCGGAGCATTCGGGTGATTACCTCCCGGTGGGTACCCAGGTGCCTGGCAATGGTCTCATGGGTAATGGCCAGCCGCTTCGTTTTCTCAATGGATACCTCTTCCAACAGAAAAGCGGCAATCCGTCTGTCCATGCTCTTCCACATGATCTGCTCCACCAGCCACATGACCTCCGTAAACCGGGAGGCCATAATCTCGTTGGTGTAGTTGGCCAGCGGGGCGGACTCCTCCATGATTTCCCGGTAAGTTTCCGCCGGAATCACCCACAGGTCCGTGTCCTTTTCCGCCTCAATCGTGATATCAAACTGTATGCTCCGCAGCATACAGGAGGCGGAAAAAAGGCAGATGTCCCGGTCAAACAGGCGGTAAATCGTGACCTCCCGCCCCTCGTCCGAGAGAATATAGGCCCTGAGCTGGCCGCACCGCACCAGCAGCAGACCGGTGCAGTCCATGCCGCCGTTATGGATTACGGTCCCCTTTTTTATCTGACGGCAGGCCGCGCTGCCAAGGATGCGATTCTGCTGGGCCTCCGACAATTTATCCCATATGGGAAGACAGCTTTGAATTTCCATCCGAACCCTCCACCCTCCTTGTTCACTGTCTTAGTCTCTTAGTACTATTTCCGAATAAAAACCTTACTTTCGTTACCGGGCGAAAAGTCTAAATGATTGATGGTTTGGCGCGTATTAAAGCCTCTGATAAACCTCCATCTCCCGCCGCACCCTTTGGGCAAGGCGGCTGTCAAAGCTCCCCGGCAGGGTCCTCCACTGCCAGTTGCCCCCCAGGGTGGAGGGGGTGTTGATCCGCGCCTCGCTGCCCAGGCCCAGCAGGTCCTGGAGCTGCACCACCGTCAAACCGGCGGCGGAGGCCCACAGGGACCGCATCATCCCCCAGTGATATCCCTCCGCCTCATTGAGCCGCAGATATGCCTTGGCCCATTCCACATCCTTTTCCGGCGCGGTCCTCATCCAGCCCTGGGCGGTGTCGTTGTCGTGGGTGCCGACATAGGCCGTGCAGCTGGCCGGATAGGTGTACGGCAGATACCTGCTGTTCTCGTCCCGGCTGTCAAAGGCGAATTCCAGCACCTTCATCCCCGGAAAGCCGGACTCCTCCAGCAGCCTGTGGACCGAGGGGGTGAGAAAGCCTAGGTCCTCCGCGATTAGCTCCGGATTTCTCAGCTCCCTTTTTACCGCCTGGAAAAAGGCGATGCCCGGCCCTGGCCTCCACCGGCCCCGGCGGGCGTCCCGGTCGCCGTAGGGGATGGCGTAATAGGAATCAAAGCCCCGGAAGTGGTCGATGCGCAGAACATCGTAGAGCCGGAGTTGAAAGGCAAGCCGCCGAATCCACCAGGAGAACCCTTCCCGCTCCATCCGCTCCCAGTTAAAGAGGGGGTTGCCCCAAAGCTGTCCACTGGCGGAAAACCCGTCCGGCGGACAGCCTGCCACCTCGGTGGGCAGTCCGTTCTGGTCCAGTTGGAACTGCTCCGGGGAGGCCCATACGTCGGCGCTGTCCCCTGCGGCATAAATGGGCAGATCGCCAATCACAGAGATTCCCAGGCGGTTGACATACCCCTTGAACGCCCGCCACTGGCGGAAAAAGAGGTACTGGATCCCCTTCCAGAAATCCGTTTCCCCCTTCAGCTCCTCTCCGACGGCGGACAGGACCTCCGGTCTGCGCAGGCGCAGCTCCTCCGGCCATTGGAACCAGGGCGCGCCGCCGTGACAGTCCTTCAGGGCCATAAACAGGGCGTAATCCTCCAGCCAGTACCCCTGTTCCCGGCAGAAGTCCTCAAAGTCCGGGGGACGGTGGGACAGAAGCCTGCTGCACGCTTTGCGCAGGACGGGGTAGCGGGAGGAATACATCAGGCTGTAGTCAACCCTTTCCGGACTGCTTCCCCAGTGGATGCTTTGATATTCCTCCCGTTCCAGCAGCCCTTCCCTTTCCAACTCGTCCAGGTCGATAAAGTAGGGGTTCCCGGCAAAGGAGGAGAAGGACTGATAGGGGGAATCCCCGTAACTGGTGGGGCCGACAGGCAGAATCTGCCAGCACGCCTGGCCCGCCTCCGACAAAAAGTCCGCGAAGCGCCGCGCCTCTTCCCCCAGCGTTCCGATGCCATAGGGGGAGGGAAGGGAAAAAATGGGCATCAGAATTCCGGATTTTCTCATACGGTTCACCTGCTTTTGTTGAAATTTTGCATAATGGAATAGTTTGGGGATTTTTAAAGCTTTTTAATCAGAATTTTACGGGGGAACGCGTAACTCTACCGGCGGTAGGTGTACATTTTGGGGCCGGGCAGGTATAATACAATACAGCAACAACGCAATTCACAACGCCAAATACCAAGGAGGAAACGAAAGCTGCAATGGACCAAATCAAAATAGGCGCTTTTATCTCCCAGCGCCGCAAGGAAAAGGGCTGGACCCAAACCCGGCTGGCAGAGGAGCTGGGAATCACGGATAAGGCAGTATCAAAATGGGAGACAGGCCGTTCCATGCCGGATTTGTCCCTGCTGTCACCCCTGTGTACCCTGCTGGAAATTACCCTGAACGAGCTGTTCGCCGGTGAGCGCATCCCGGAACCGTTCCTGAAGAAAAAGGCGGATGAAATTCTCATGGAGGTCATTACAAACTGGTTAGGCGTTGACAGATGCGGCAAAAGGGAAGAAGGAGGAGCTCCATCTGTGCCAGTCCCGGTTCTGGAGGTCCAAAACATCTCCAAGGTATATCAATCCGACTCTGGCCCTGTCCCGGCATTAAACGATGTGAGCTTTCAAATCCACCGCGGCAGCTTTGTGGGGATTATGGGGGCCTCCGGCTCCGGGAAAACGACGCTGCTCAACCTGATTGCCACAATCGACAAGCCGTCCGTAGGGGCGATATGGCTCAACGGAAAAAACATCGCGGATATCCCCGAAGAGGACAGGGCGGATTTTCGCCGCGGGCATTTGGGCTTTGTCTTTCAGGAGTACAATCTGCTGGACACCTTGACAATTTATGAAAATATTGCCCTGGCCCTGACCATCAAGGAAATCCCCAGGGAAACGGTTGAGAAAATTGTTTTGGATACAGCGGAAAGACTGAATATCTCATCAATACTGGATCAATTTCCCTATGAGGTATCGGGGGGACAGCGGCAGCGCTGCGCCTGTGCCCGCGCCATTGCGGTAAATCCAGATATCATCCTTGCGGACGAGCCCACCGGGGCGTTGGACTCCCACGCCGCCAGGCAGCTGCTGGACACCTTTTCCACTCTGTGCCGGGAGGACGGCGCGACAATTCTGATGGTAACCCACGACGTGATGGCCGCAAGCTGCTGCGACAGGATATTGTTTATGCAGGACGGTGAGATAAAGGCCGCACTGGATAGGAACGGGGAGGACAAACAGGTCTTTTTTGCGGATATATTAAAAAAGCTCCAACAGACGGAGGGAGAAAATCGTGATTTATTTTAAGCTGTCCGTCCGCAACGCCAAGCGGTCGTTTGCCAATTATCTTTTATACATCCTGACCACAACCATTCTTTTGGCCGTTACCGAGGTGTCCAACTGTATTTCCGTTGTCGGGAATACCGTAGGGATGCAGACAGTTTCCCTCCCCCTTTTGACAGCAATCGTTCTGATAATCCTGATGGGACACATTGATTCTTTTATGCTGAGGCAGCGGGCGAAGGAGCTGGCAAGCTATTTGCTGCTGGGAATGAAAAAGAAGAAGCTGATTCCTCTGTTTTTATGTGAAATTCTGCTGATTGGGTTTTTCTGTTTTCTGACCGGGGCCACGGCGGGCTTTGCCGCGTACCGCTTCCTGGGAATGGACCTGCATGAGGAAATATCCTATGGACTGCTTTATTGCAAAAGCACATGGAATACCTTTATCTGCTTTTGCCTGGTGGAGGCGGTATGCTGTCTTCGCATGAAGCAGCGGCTGAACCGGCTGCAAATACGGGAGCTGATGAATGAAAGCTGCCGAAACCAGACCGTCAGCCGGCAAGGGCGCTGTATGGCCTGGGGGATTGTATTCCTTGTCAGCTTTGTGTGCCTGATTGGCTTTGTGTACGGAATTGCCCTTTTGCCGGAGAATGCGGCCATCTGTCTGACGGCCCTTGTATCGGTCCCATTGGTCATATCTGTTTTTGCCTTTTACCAATGGCTTTTCGACTTTCTGTATAGATACAGGCGAAACAGGACCGCTTCTGTCTATCACAAAACAAGGCTGTATACGGTATCCTGCCTGACGGCAGACTTTAAAACCCCGGCGGTGGTCAATGCCGTGTTTTGTATCTGTTTTCTGTTTTCCGCAGGCTCCTTTATCACCGGGAAGCTGATGCTCCAGTCAGAATTTACACTCTTTAAAGAGAATATACAGGAATGGATGGGGGCGGTACAGATAAGTATGTGTATTGTATTTGCGGTCATCTATTTTTCGATACTGGCGCTGCACCAGATAATGGAGCTGAGACAGGCATCCAGGAACCACCGGATACTGCGCTTTATAGGGGTTGGCGGCAAAGAGATGAAAACCCTTGTAAAACGGCTGACAGCCATTAAAATGGCCCTTCCCATGCTGATGGCCCTTTTGATATTCTTATTTTGTACGCTGCCGCTGAACCGAAAATTAAACCTGTTTCTGCCGGACGCACTGCACAACGCCCTTTTCAGATTCTCTGGTGAATTTTTTCTGTGTATTCTGTTTTTTTATCTCTGTTATTTTTGGACCGTCAACGCAATGGGCAGGCAGTACATATGACAGCGGTCCCTGTCATTTACCGCCCCAGCCCCTCATCCGGTATCTCCAGCAGATACCGCTCCGAGGCGTTGATAATGGAGGTGCTGCCCCTCTGCCGCACCCTGGTCAGAGCGGGAACGTATTCCGCGTGGACGTGCCCGTGTATCAGGTAGCTGGGCTGATATTTGTCAATCAGGTCCAGCAGGCACTGAAAGCCCTGATGGGCCCGGTCCTTTCCGTCCCCATACCCCTTTACGGGAGAATGGGTCAGCACAATGTCCACCCCTCCGGCCCGCCAAAGCTGGAACCGAAGCTTCTGAATCCGCTTGGCCATCTGTTCCTCCGTGTATTGGTGAACCGTTCCGCCGTACCAGATGCTTCCTCCAAGGCCCAGAATGCGCAGTCCGTTCACCGTCACCAGCTTGTCTTCAATGCACTCGCAGCCCTCCGGCGGCACCTTTTCATAAACCTTGTCGTGATTTCCGTGGACATACAGCAGCGGCATCCTGCCCATGGTCACCAAAAAGGAAAGATAGTGGGGATTCAGGTCCCCGCAGGAGAGGATCAGGTCGATCTCATCCAGCATCCCCGGCTGGAAGTAGTCCCATAAAAATTTACTTTCCCGGTCAGAAATCAGCAGCAGTTTCACAGGATGGTATCCTCCTTTTCCGGGACAAGTCCTTCCCGGTAAACTCCCTGAAGGCGCACCATGTTCTGCGCCATGGGCAGAATCTGGTCGTATTCTGGAATCTGGCCCTTTACGCCGTCACAGAGCCAATCCATATACAGGATTTCCTCCGGCGCAAACCAGTGTTGTCCGTCGTTGCGGAGCTGGCCGTCCTGAGAGCGTATCGGCCGCTGGAAGGGCAGGAACACCCCATCGGCAATCCCCCGCCGCAGGAATTCCGCCAGCTGCCGCACCCCGTCGGGAATCTTCTCTCCTAAAAGGATACCCACTGTCTGGCTGTGCATTCCCCACCAGTAGTTGACCGACTTGCCCTGCTGGTTGCTGAGAGCGTCCCAGCCGCCGCTGAAAATGCTCCTCACCAGCTTGACATAAAAGTTCCCCCAGTGCCAATAAGGGGACGCCATGGAGGTGTACTGCCCATCCTCCCCCAGCCGGCAAAGACCCCAGGGCTCCTTCATCCGGTCGGGAGTGGGAATCTCCCGGTTGGAAACCATCTCAATGCCCCTTTCCGCCATATCCTCTAGGGCATTTTCATTTACACAGGACCATTGCAGCTCCACGGTGGCAGTGGGATTGGTCATCTGAACACCAAGGGTAAAGGCGTTGATGCTGGCCGGTATCCCGAAAATTGGGCTGTCCGCAATATAGCCGATGCGCCCGCTGCGGCACATGGCCCCTGCAATGGCTCCCATAATGAATTTGCCCTCGTATATTCTGCTGTAATAGGTCCGCACCCCCGCATAGGGCATGAAGATGGAGCAATTATGTATCTTCACCTTGGGGTACTTGGCCGCGACGGTCCGGCAGGGACCGATCAGACTGGGGGTAGTGGCAAAGATAACCTGCACTCCATCCTCTGCGGCAGCTTCCATCCTTTCCACCGCCTCCTGATCGGAGCGTATCCCGCTGAACACCTCCACCTCTACCTGGTCCCCCATAACCGCCTCCAGGTACTCCCGGCCTAGGTCATGGTCGCGTATCCATCCGCTCTCACTGGGGAGATATTTGTGGAAAAAGGCCACCCGCAGCCGGCTAGGCTGCATCGCCTGCATCAGTTTTCCCCAGAACCCCGGTTCGGTGTCCTCACGGCTCTGCTCCTGTGTCTCCACGCTGACCGCAATGGGGTCCGGCAGGGACAGACCCTTGACGTCCGGCCAGAGCGCCTCCAATTTTTTCAGCCGGTCAGCTGTGGTTGCGTCCAGCAGCGTTTCAAAGGAATATACCTTCAGCCAAACCAGAAGGGCATCTGCCACCGTAATGGGCAGCGATTTTCCCCCCAGCTTGTAAAATACCTCCTGAAAATACAGATATCCCGCCGAAAAATCCCGCCGCTCCTCCTCTGTCCAGACGTGGTCCGGCTCATACCCCATGGCGGCCTGGAGCTTCTGAAAGCTGCCCGCCTTGGAAAAACGAACCCGGTAAAGCCCGGTGAGCTGATAGGCATTTAAAAAATCGTAGTAGGCCATAATTTCCGGGTCCTCTGACCACATCGGGACCACCCGGATGACATAGGCCGGGATGGTGGGCGCGCCGAAGCTCTTCAGCACGCTGACCCGCTTGTTCCCCTCCTGAACATAAAAGCGGCCCATATATTCATAGCAGCGGATGGGGTCCCGGATTCCCTCCTCCCCCAGATGGGCAAGGCACAGATCAATCCACTTGCCCGCAAACTCGGTGTCCTCCTCCAGCAGGGGCATGAAGTCCTCCGAAAAGGCGGAACGCCGTCCCTCTGTCTTGGTTCCGGTAATCTGGTCCATGGGGATTTCCAGCACCCCCAGGTCCACCTGACCGGCGGTCAAGGAATCGCTTAATATTTCATCCAAAACCTGGGGATACGGATACCTTCCGTGTAGAATACAGTCCTTATAGGTTTTCCGCCCCTGTTTCAGGGCCTTGGTATACTGGCTCACTGCGTCTTTTCTGCTGGCCACCGTTCCGCCTCCTTGTGCAGTTTTGTATATGGATTTTGAAATAAAGTACATAAAGGGGAAAAGGGTTTTCGATAGAAAGGGCCTTGATTACTTAATATATTACAGGGCGCCGGTTTTTTTGTCAACTGGTGTTTTTGCCGTAAAGCATTTCTTGTCATCCGGCGGAAAAGCTGATATAATGGAGCCACTAAGCAGATGAGGTGATGCGTATGAAAGGACCCCTGATTTGCCTGGGGGAGATAACCCAGGAGAACTGGCTGGAAGCGGCCCGGCTGGAGCTGGGGGAGGGCCAGTCGGCCTTTGTGGCCGGACCTGTGGGTATTCTGGCGCGGGGGTATGTCTACCGGGACTGCCGGGCGCGGGTGTGGACGGTAGAGGAGGACTGCCGGATTGTGGGCCTGGCTATGGTCCGGGAGTTTGACGATGAGCCCCTGGGCTATGAGCTCCAGCAGCTGCTGATTGACCGGCGGGAGCAGGGCAGGGGCGTGGGCTCCGCGGCCCTAGCCCTGGTACTGGACCGCCTGCGGGACGAGGGCCGCTGGCCCACGGTGGAGGTATGCGTCAAAATGGCGGATGCTCCGGCTCTGCGGATTTACGAGAAGGCAGGGTTCACGGATTCAGGATATGTGGACCCGGAGGTGCCGGATGCCCTCAATTTGGTCTGTAAGCTGTGAGGAGCGGAATAAGACAACACAAGCCGGAGGTGTGGATGCGCCCCCGGCTGTTTGCTGCAAAAGTGGATAAATTTAAAAAAAACATATTGACAATGGCATTGAAAATGTATATCATTAAAGCCACAAAGCAGGAGGCGACTAAAAAATGATAGTCGCAAGACGGCGAGGGAGGCGATAAGCTGAATAATATTCTTTTGTCGATGTCATTGTCCGGCAGCCTTATCTTGATGATATACTATATCATCAACCTGTTGACCCACAGAACACTTCCCATAAGAATTCGTTACAATTTGCTGAAAACGGCAGTGATATTTTATATCATGCCTTTCCCCTTCTTTAAGTACCTGTTTCCCCTTCCTGACCGGAAAATAGGGGAGGCAGGCTCTGGAATCAATACGGATCTTATTCCGTATAAGGAGAATTTCATCATACATAATCGGGAAACTTTTATAGCGGACTCTTCTGTTTTGACTTCCTGGATATGTATGATAGCAATTACAGCTATCACGGTTTTATATGTTTTCTGGTATGTATTCAAATGTATTCGCGCGAAAAACATTGTGAGATCAAGTTTTGTTAATCTGGACAAGCCGGAACAAATGGAAACCTTTGAAACCATCAAAAGAGAATTGGGTTTAAAGAAAGCAATCCGCATTGGTTTTTCAGAATATTGCAGTAGTCCCTTCACGACTGAACTTGTTTCTCCAATCATTGTATGTCCAGAGAATATGAAAGATTGCGGCAGGCAGGAATGGGACTTTGTAATAAGGCACGAGCTGAACCATATTAAAAGCAGAGACTCCCTGGTTGGATTTTTTAGTCTGATTGTTATACTGCTTCATTGCTTTAATCCCTTTGCCCACCTGCTTTATTATGAAATGTCCAATCTATGCGAAATACACTGCGACAGCAAAACCATCAAAAACTACAGCCCAGCCCAAAGAAAAGGGTATATGGAATACTTGATTGACACTGTCACTAAGTCAAAAGAGAATTCCATGCCCGGAGCAATTGGTTTAATTGGAAGAAAATTAAATCATCATATGACAAAAAGGAGACTTTTGGAGATGAAAACTGTAAAGAAGAAAAAAAGAATTTTGTCCGTTTTGGCGTCGCTGGCGGTAGTGGCCGCAGGAAGTGTGTCTGTCTTCGCGTATGACCCTGCAACGGAGATTGAATTGTCTTCTACCCCTAATTCTAACAGTACATATGGATTTTGCGACAATAGTGAATGCTTAAAAATTTATTCTGAGACGGACAATACATTTGAAGATAAAGAAGGAAATGTGTACGAAACCTCACCCGCGGAGCGGGCGCTTTGTTTCCACAAGATGGTAGATACCTGTCTAGGTGAGCATACACTCCATGCAGACGGCGGATGCACCACTGTTTATTACGATGCCCAACGCTGTACAAAATGTGGTTATGTTAAAGCAAAAGAATATAGCCATGAAACAACATATAAGAAATGTCCTCATGATTTTTAACTAATTGGTTATTCAGAGGTGTTGAAGAACAGGGAGAATTTTATGAAAAAGAACTACGGCCTTACAAACACAGAAATGGATCTCATGAATATCTTTTGGGATGCAAAGGACCCACGGTTCACCTTTAAGGAACTGACAGACTACACCCGCACTGTTCTGGGGAAAGAGTGGAAGTACCAAACTTTGGGAACCTATCTGAGCAACTTACAGAGAAGCGGATTGCTGAAGGTTGATACAAGCGGCAGAAACTATATTTATTACCCCAGCTGCTCCAAAGAAGAGTATATTCATCAGTGGACCAAAAATTTGGTAAGCAGCGCATTCGACAATTCCATCTTTAATTTTGTCCGCGCTTTTACCGGCGGTGCAAAGCTTACCAAGGAAGAAGCGGAAGAACTGAAAAAGCTCATTGAATAGTTTATTCCTGATTCCTGATTCCTCCTGCAATATGGAAGGTTTTCCGTCAGTCCCTTTGAGGACTGACGGAAAAACCAAACGACTATAAAAATTTAGTCGTTACAGTTTTTTGAATTCTATTTTAAAATAAGACTATAAAAATTTAGTTGTCTTAAATTTTTATATATCATTTAACAAAAGTAACCCGTAGATGACTTTATTAAGGGGGTGATGTCATATGTTTTAGAATTATGACCTCAAGATGTAAAAAACAACTTTGTGAATGATGTTAAAGGAGAATGTGTTATGGCAGTAAAAACAATGAACGGAACATTCGTCATCAAGAGCGCGCAGTTCCCCAAGTATGCGCTGAACGTTTACAGCAACAACGGCGTAACAAGCGGAATGAATGTCTGCTTATTCCCTTATAGCTCAACAGATTTGCTCCAGCAGTGGGCACCGCAGGCACAGGGGAAAAATGTATACAAAATTTCCACGGCATACCCATACAGCGACACAATCGTTTTAGACCGCCTTAGAACATCGCCTGTAAACAACTGCGATATGTTTACCTCCGGCGCGTCCGAAGCAAACGGGAGTTTGAGTGCTGATCTTCGTGACCAACAGATACAATTCGATAGAGGCACAGATGGTTATTACACCATTTACCTTTACAATGGTGGAAAGAAAGACCTTGTTCTTACATGTGCAAGCAAGGTTGACAATTTGGGGGTAGGTTCTGTTACATCAGATTTAAATGTGACGGACAATGTTTACTGGGCGGCAAAGAATTCATCGCTTGGCAAACGACAAAAGTGGACAATTGCAGCGCCAACTGTAACTCCTGATGATACAATCCTTCCCTGTGCGCAGGCATATATGCAGCATGACCCCACATGGGCATACCTTACTACTAACGACGATTTTAGCACCTTAGGTTGTGCTGTGTGTGTGCTCACTACTTGCGGGGCTATTATAAAGAGTGATAACTATCTTACACCTGCCGTATGCCGGGATGATGGAGGCTTTGTGTATGGAAATGTAAGTGCAAATTGGCCAACCTATGGTATATCCACAACACCAACCTACGTAAATGATCTGGATGGAGCATGTGAGCAAATAATTAACCAGATTATATTGGGGAATCCGGTTGTGGTAAAGGTTCGTAATCGCCTAACCGATCATTTTGTTACTGCATATGGTTACAGACCCAAAGGACCTGTTGGAAGAATTGTACCGGAACAAATTCTTGTGATTGACCCCGCTTACCCTCAATTTTCGGATTTACAGCAGGTTCTTGATTCCTGTGCCGGTGGAGCCGGATACCAGTATTTGCAATTAGTAGAAGACTAACATTAAGTAGCCCCTGATTAAAATTTATACAAAATCAGGGAAAAAAGCTCTGGATGGCTTAATTCCATCCAGAGCTTTAGTTGTGTTAAGGAGAAAAATAGTCTTGTCCTACCAATATATGCAAGCCGTCATAATGGAAAGTAAGTGTTTCAGTACCTGTCACTGGTTTGTAATAGGTGTTAAATACAACAGGCATTTCAACAGTTAATTCATCGGGAGCAATACTTTGAATTTCCATATGATCTACGTCCCATTCCCTTGCCAGCGTATATCCATCGCCCCTAGTGTATATTTTCCCTTCATACTCAAAAAAGCGTCCTCCTTGGTATCCCCGGTCAGTTACATAAGGAAAGATTAGGAAAAGCCTGTCTTCCACAACATCCGTTGTGAATACCGTGAGCATAGCTTGTTTTAGGTCGTCCAATGTTTTATATGGAAGCCCATAGATTGGCCACCATGTATCGTTGTTAATTTTTACTGGTTCACCAACCTTCACGTTGGGATTCATTCTTTCGTATCCGGCCGCAAGCCCGTAATTGCAGAAGTCCGCCGCCGCGTCCAGCACCTTTTTCAAAGCTTCCTTTAACTCCTCCTCTGTCATGGCCGTGAAGTCCAGTCCCTCAAACTCCAGCGGTTCAGGCGGGGGCACGTCTTCTACCTGCGGCGGTTCCTGGCTTTCCGAAGAAGCCGATGGAATTTCGGAAGAGGATGTTTCAGAGGAACTTTCGGAGGATTCTTTTGACGAAACGCTGGAGGATGAACTTTCCGAAGCCTTGCTGCTGACGGAGGAGCTTGTGCTTTCCGGGATGGGGCTGCTGACATACGGCGGTTCCTCAGAGTGAGTACAGCCGGACAGGATAAGCAGGCAAAGCGCCAACGTTTTACAGAGACAGCCTTTGATATCCATAAAAAATCACCTCAGACTATAAAATTTTAGTTGCCATCTGCATTAAATTAATCATATAGCTTTTTCGGATATCTGTCAATCTATTTTTCACTAAATGGCAGAAAAAATCCAGCCGGAAAACCCTCCCGCGGCTTTCCGGCTGGACCTTTCTATGTTATTGGCAATCAATTCTCTCCAGGAAGAACGTAAATCCCATATCGTCCCCCCAGGTCCAGGGCAGCAGCAGGCCCCCGGTCATCAGCGCCTGTCCGGTGTAGACCTTCCCGCCCACCCGGTACCGGGCCTCCCGCTCCAGCCCCGCCAGGCGGAGCCTTCCCCGCAGAACGTTGGAGGCGGCCCGGTATACAATGCCCTGGACCAGCGCCTCCCTCCCGTCCGGGGAGATAAAGGCCCACGCCGCCATATTGCCCTCAAAGGGATTGGTCAGGCGGTAGTACCGCCCGCCGTGTATCAGCTTCTGATATCCCTTGTACTCCTTTACCTGTTGGGCGACCTCCGCCTTTTCCTCCCCGATCAGCCGGTTCAGGTCCAGCTCGTAGCCGAAGCTGCCCGCCATTGCCACTGTTCCGCGGGCCTTCAGAGAAGCCGTCCGCCCGGTCTGGTGGTTGGGAACCGCCGACACATGGGAACCCACGGCGGAGATGGGATAGAAAAAGCTGGTACCGTATTGAATCAGGGTGCGGTCGTGGGCGTCGGTGTTGTCGCTGCACCAAATCTGTGGGCAGTAGTGGAGCATCCCCGCGTCAAACCGGCCGCCGCCCCCGCAGCAGCCCTCAAAGAGGACGTCGGGGAACTCACCGGTGAGACGCTCCAGCAGGCTGTAGAGGCCCAGAACATATCTGTGGGGCATTTCCATCTGGCGGTCCGGGGGGAGGGCAGAGGAATGCCAATCGCAGATGGCCCGGTTCATATCCCACTTTACATATTCGATGTGGTATCTGCGCAGAATGCCGCCCACGGTGCGGTACAGGTGCTCCACCACCTCCGGATTGGAAAGGTCCAGCACCAACTGATACCGGCTGCGCACCGGGTCCCTTCCGGGGACACGGATGACCCATTCCGGGTGATTGCGGAACAGGTCGCTGTCCTCGGAGACGCTTTCCGGCTCAAACCAGAGGCCGAATTTCATTCCCATGCCGTTGAGCCGCTCAATCAGCTGCCCCAGGCCGCCGCGGATTTTACTCTCGTTGACCACCCAGTCCCCCAGGCCGGAGATGTCCGAGTCCCGCTTGCCGAACCATCCGTCGTCCAGCACCATCATGTCGATGCCAAGCTCCGCCGCCTGTTTGGCAATTTTTGCGATTTTTTCCTCGTTGAAATCGAAGTAGGTGGCCTCCCAGTTGTTGATGAGCACCGGCCTGCCGGAGAACTGGAATTTTCCCCGGCACACGTTTTCCCGTATCACCCGGTGGAACCGGCGGGAGAGCTCCCCCATGCCCCGGTCAGAGCAGGAGAGAATCACCTCCGGCGCGTGGAAGCTCTCCCCCGGCTCCAGGGCCCAGCAGAAGGTTCCGGGGTCGATGCCCATCACCAGCCGCACCTGGTCCAGCTGATCCCGCTCTATCTGGGTCTGGAAGCCGCCGCTGTACATCAGCGCCGCCCCGATGCAGAAGCCGCTGTCCTCGGTGCAGCCCTTTTCACAGAGCAGGACGGAAGGGTTCTGCTGATGGCTGGAGAGGCCTCTGCCGCTGCCGCTCTGCTGGACGCCATGCATCACCGGCAGCCGTTCCGCCTGCCGTTCCATGGTGTGCCTGCCATGGAAGTGTACCCATTCCCACTCCCCGTAGGGGATATCCAGGCAGAGGCTGTGTACACGGCGGAGCATGATTCTTCTGTCCCCGCCGTTCTTCACCGTCACGCTCCGGGTGATGATGTCCTTTTGGGGGAGTACGCCGTAGCGCAACAAAACCTCTATCTGGGAAACAGAGTCTTGGAGGACAATCTCCAGGGTCTCCGCCTCATCCTCCCCGGTGTAAACCGAGGGCAGGCCCTCAATGCGGTACTTGCCCTTTTGGATGCGGTACTCCCGGAACCGCAGCGCCAGGGCGCGGCTGCCGCCGACATTCTCCGCCGAAAGGGCGGGGACGCGGAACCCGCCCTCCCCCTCCGCCGCGTATTCCAGCGGGAGCGTATCCAGGGAGTAGGTCCGTTGATTGTCCGCTTCATATGGGCTGCCGGAAAAACCGACGCCTGGATAATCCAGCAGGTAGTCCATGACACAGTCCGTCTTTGCGCCGTACCACAGGTGGTTCAAAACACCGAAGCCGTCCACCTTCATCTGGTACAGGGTGTTGGAGGTTTCCAGGTTGAATACGCCTTTTTCCACTGAAATAGCCATTGATTTCTATCCTTTCACGGCCCCGTTGGCGACGCCGTCCAAAATTTGCTTCTGGCAGATCACATAGAAAATCAGTATCGGGACCAGCGCCAGAATATACGATGAAAACGCCAGGTTGTAGTTGGTGCCGAACTGGGTCTGGAAGTTGAGCTGTGCCAGGGGCAGGGTGTTCTGGCCGGTGCCGGACATGATTACCAGGGGGGTCATCACGTCGTTCCAGGTTCCCAGGGCGGTGAGGATTGCCACGGTGGCGTGCATGGGCATCATCAGGGGGAACAGGATTTTCCAGTAGGCCGACCAGGTGGTGGCCCCGTCGATGTCCGCCGCCTCCTCCAGGGCAAGGGGGAGATTTTTTAAGTATCCTGTATACAGCAGTACGTTCATCGGCATATAAAACACCACATACAGCAGGATGACACCCAGACGGTTGCCCAGCCCCATCTGTGCCGTCTGCTTGACCAGGGGCATCATCAGGATGGAGAAGGGAACGAACATACCGCTGACGATGTATAAGTAAAAGATGCGGAAAATCTTCTTGCGGGCCATGGCCCTGCCGATGGCATAACCGGCGGTGGAATGGATAAGCACCGAAAGCACAATGGTGGAAATGGTTATCAGCAGGCTGTTGCCCAGGGAGTTCCAGAAGTCTGTCACCTCCATGGCCTGCTTAAAGTTATCCAGGCTCCACTTAGCGGGGAAGGCCAGGGCCCCCGCCACGTCGTTGGTCATCTCGCTGGGCTGCTTAAAGGCGATGATGATTGCCATATACAGCGGGAAAAATACGGTGATGGTTCCAAGTATCAGCACAATGGTCAGCACCCAGTTGGGCTTAAAATCCTCAAATTTGTTTTTTGTCTTCATCAGAGCTGCTCCTCCTTCTTATTCATAACCGTCATCTGGAACACGGAGATGGCCACAATCACAATGAAGAAGAGCACCGCGTTTGCGCTCTGGAAGCCGAACTGTCCGCCGTCCATGCCGTTGCGGTAGATGAGGTAGGAGATGGACTCGGTGCTCTGGGCGGGGCCGCCTCTGGTCAGGGACATAATCTGGTCGAAGACCATCAGGAAGTTCTTGGTGCTCAGCACCAGGTTGATGGTGACAAAGGGCATGACCAGGGGGAAGGTGATGGCCCAGAACTCTCTCCACTTGCTGGCGCCGTCCAGCATACTGGCCTCGTACACCTCGCGGGGGACCGTCTGGAGGCCGGAGATGTAAATGATGGTGTTCATGGCCACTGCCTGCCACACGCCGACAATCAGCACGCCAATCCAGGCGTATTTTTCGCTGGCAAGGATGCTGTTTTTCAAAAACTCGATGTCCAGGGCATTGCCCAGGGCAGGGAGGATGTAGGTAAAGAAGAAGCTGAAGATATAGCCGATCACCAGGCCGCCCAGAATGTTGGGTACAAAGTAGATGCCCCTAAGGGCGCTTTTAAAGCGGATTTTGCTGTTGAGCCCCAGGGCCATAATCAGCGCCAGCACATTGACCAGCACCGTGCCGGACAGGGCGTATTTAAAGGTGAACAGATAGCTTTTTCCCACCCTGGCGTCGGTAAAAAGGTCGATGTAGTTGCGCAGGCCCACATAGTCGTAGGAGCCGTAGCCCCGGTAGTTGGTAAAGCTGTAGATAAAGCCCTTGATCATGGGCAGGGTGTTGAAGGTAAAGAACAGAACCAGCACCGGAATGGTGATTGCCCAGAACGTTTTGTCACGGCTTGACATCTTTGTTTTCATTTCCCCGAAGCCTCCTTCTGATATTGCTGCACCTTTTGGATCAGGTCCCGGTTGTACCGCGCCCAGTCCGTATCAAAGCGCGTCAGGAAGGTGTCCAGCGCGCCGTCGCTGGTGTCCAGCATATAGGTCTGTATCATGGCGTCAACGCTCATCTCACTGGGGTAGTGGTGGTCCTGGTAGTCCGCCATGCGGTCGCTTTCGATGTAGGGCCGCATTCCCTCCAGCTCGGCCGGCAGGGCAAAGTCGCTGTCCTTGCAGGACAGGCCCCCCTGGTCGTCCAGGTAAATCTGGATGGTTTCGTCCTGGTACAGGAAGCGGAGCACCTCGTAGACCGCTTCCTTATTGGGGGTGTTTTTCATCACGCAGAACTGCAGGTCCACGCCGGAGTTGAGGACGTTGTCCTGGGCGTCGGAGTTTGCCGGGAAGGTAAAGGAATCGAGATTCATATCCGGGTTGACGGATTTAATCTGGGGGATGGCATAGCTGCCGATGGGGTACATGGCCGACTGTCCCCTGGCAAAGGCGGTGCAGGCGTCGTTGTAGCTGTAGGCATAGGGATTGGGCTCCGCGTAGTCCAGCAGGGTCCGTATCTTTTCGGCAACCTCCCGGTAGGAGGCCGAGAAGGTGTTTTCCCCTCGGTTGACCTGGGCGCAGGTGTCCGAATCGGACAATCCCACCGCCAGGGCGTTCCAGGGAGACAGACAGGTCCAGGTGTCCTTATAGCCCAGGTACAATGGTAGAATGCCCTTGGCCTGAATCTGCTCGCAGAGGGAAATGAACTCCTCCCAGGTGTTGGGAATTTCCCAGCCGTTTTGCTCAAACATATCCCGGTTGTACAGGACGCCCGCGGCGTTTGCCGCGTAGGGCAGGGCATAGAAGCCGTCCTGGGGGATGAACTCCAGCTCTTTGTCGATATCCAGGTAGGACTGCTTCACCTGTCCGAGCTCCTCCAGGTCCGAAATGTCCATGAACAGGTCCGCGTCCAGGAAGTTGGAATAGTTGATGTCGCCGCCGATTCCCACGATATCCGGATAGTCCTCCCGGATAAACCGGGTTTTCAGGATGGTCATTGCCTCGTTGGGTGAATCGACCTTGAGGTAAATGTCTGTGTGAGTTTCGTTGAACCGTTCCGCGATTTTCTCGAAAGCAGCTACCGCTTCCGGCTTGTAGGACACCAGCTCTACCTGAACGCGGTGATCCTGTCCGTCCTGCTGGCAGCCTGTCAGAGCCAGAAGGCCCACCGCAATTCCGAGCGCAGCCGCTCGCCTTCCGGTTATCTTCCTTTTTGACATACTTTTTCTCTCCTCTCAACTGTTTTATGGTGCTGTTATCCAGGTAAGGTCATTTTAACATACCAATATGCCGCTAATAAATACCTTTATTTTGGGTTTTTATACCACAATGCAGCTTTTTGTGGTATATTGGATAATGACAACGCATTTAGCTATATTTCCCTGAGAGGAGGACAACATGGACAACAATATTTTTCAAATTTTCCCCATTGAAAGCTTCATCGACCTAAGTATGTATCAGTATGGCTATGAGCAGTGCAGCCCCGGACATTCCTTTGGCCCCGCCGCCAGGAACCACTATCTGTTCCACTATGTCATTTCCGGCATGGGAACCCTGATGGCCAACGACGCCAAGGGGGTCTCAAGGACCTACCACATCAAAAGCGGGCAGGGCTTTCTAATCTTTCCCGGCCAGATCAATACCTATATCGCCGACCAGAATCTCCCTTGGGAGTACACCTGGATTGAATTCGACGGGCTGCGGGTAAAGGAGGCCCTGGAACTAACCAGCCTTTCCGCCAACGCCCCGGTCTATCACGCCCGGTACAAGGAGCTTCGGGAGCAGATGATGAACGAAATGCTGTACATCGTCCGCCACCCCGGCGAAACGCCCTATCACCTGATAGGCCACCTTTATCTGTTTCTGGACTATCTTTCCCAGTCCATGCGCTCCGCCATTCCGGTGCAGAGCGGGAGGATGAGAGACTTTTACATTAAAGAAGCCATCAATTTTATCGAACAGAACTTCCAAAACGGCATCTCCATTGAGGATATCGCCCACGTCTGCGGGATCAACCGGAGCTATTTTGGAAAGATATTCAAAAACGCCATTGGGAAATCTCCCCAGGAGTTCCTGATGAGCTACCGGATGGCGCGGGCCACCGAGCTGTTAAAGCTCACCACTCTGTCCGTCGCGGAGATCGGGGAAGCGGTGGGGTATGAAAATCAGCTGCATTTTTCACGGGCCTTCAAAACCGTTTACGGCATTTCCCCCAGGGAATGGAGAAACCGGCACAAGTGAGAAAGCCCCGGACAAGGGCCGTTCTCTGTCCTTGTCCGGGGTAAAATATCCGGCTAATTTTCTCTATTGAATCAAGCGCTCAGATGACCTTGCCGCCGTAATACCGGTAGCCCTTGCCGCCGCCGCGCTTTACCTCATACATCGTCTCATCAGCCATTTTAAAGAGGGCGTCATAGTCCTTCACGTCGGTGTCGGCCCCCAGGCAGGCAACCCCCATGCTGATGCTGACAGGGTAATCCTTATACAGCTCAGTCACATGGCTGAATACCCGCTCCACCAGCGGCTCCACCGTCTTCTTGTAGGCGGCGAAGATGACAAACTCATCGCCGCCCATCCGCGCCGCGATGTCGCTGCTCCGGATGCTGTTTTTCATCCGCTCCGCCACTGCCCTGAGTATCTCGTCCCCAAACAGATGCCCGTAGTGGTCGTTGATGTGCTTAAAGTCGTCCACATCAAACATCAGCAGAGCATATTCCCCCTTCTGGCCGCTTTCCAGAATCGGCGTAATCTTCCGTTTGGCCGCCTGGTGGTTCAAAAGCCCGGTGAGGGAATCGCGGTCAGACTGTTCCCGTAGCTCCTTTACCTGCTCCACATCGTCGTGGATGTCCACGATTTTTCCAATGGCCCCTGTGTACTCCGGCGTCTCCTTTTCCACCCAGGTGGACCGGCAGATGACCTTGCTCCACCGGTGGGAGCCGTTGATATTGAGCAGATATTTTTTCTCGATGACTGGGCTTTCCGGCGTGGTATGCTTCAGGCTTTCCAGCAGATCGCTGAAATCCTCCTTGGAAAATACCTTGGTCCCAAAGTCCTCGTTCCTGGGGTTGAGGATGGATTCCGGCATTCCCAGGTATTTGGCCCCCCACTCGGAAAGAATGAGCAGCTCCGGAATGGCTGCCATATACTCGAACTGGATTTCCTTGGAAAGGTCGGCAAAGAACTGGTACTTCATCCGCTCGTGCTCCAAAAGACGCAGGGACTTTTCCGAAACGTCCATCTTGCTCATTTCCATCATCTGCTCCACCGAGTTGAGCAGGTCCTTTTCGGAGTGGCGGCCCAGGGACAGGTCGCTGGATTCCTTTTTCAGCTGGTCGGAGATATCGGTCAAACATTCCAGTAGAAGGGGATTGAAGGTTCCGCACTGCCCCTCCAAAATCATTTGGACCGCTTCCTCGTGGGAGAAGGCGGGCTTATAGACCCGGTTGCTGGTCAAAGCGTCGTAAACGTCCGCCAGGGCCACCACCTGGGCCGCGATGGGAATATCCTCTCCCTTTAATCCGTCGGGATAGCCTCTGCCGTCGTACCGTTCATGGTGCCAGCGGCAGATCTGATAGCCGTACTGGATAAGCGGCTCGGTCTCCCGCACGGGAACACTGCTTAAAATTTTTGCCCCCTCCGCCGAATGGGTCTTCATGATTTCAAATTCCTCCGGGGTCAGGCGGCCCGGCTTGTTGAGTATTTCCGGCGGCACCGCTATCTTGCCGATATCGTGGAGGGCCGCGGCGTTGCAGATAAAGGAGATATCCCGGTGGTTCATGGGGTAACGGTCGGTTTTCACCAGCAGCCGCTTTAAAAGCTGTTCGGTGAACACCTGGATATGCAGGACGTGCAGGCCGCTGTCCCCGTTGCGGAACTCCACCAGGTTGGAGAGAATTTCAATCATCAGGCGGCTGTCCTTTTCCTTTTCATAGACCTGATTGACCACCATCTGGGCCAGCTCGTTGCGCTTGGCCACCAGCATAATGGCGCTGGCCACCCGCCGCTGAACAATGCGCACGTCAAAGGGCCGGTTGATGAAATCCAGCACCCCCAGGTCGTAGGCCCGTTCCACATAGGTGGGGACAGTCTCTGCCGAAATCATAATTACGGGGACGTGCTTGATCCAGCCGTTTTTATTCATCAGGTCCAGCAGCCCGAAGCCGTCCATCACCGGCATGACGATATCCAGCAGCATCAGGCATATCTCATGGGACTGGTTGTGGAGGATGCCCGCGGCCTCCATTCCGTTTTCCGCTTCGATGATATCAAAGTCGCCGGAGAGCATGTCTTCAAGCAGGGAGCGGTTCATCTCCGAATCATCCACAATGAGGATTTTTTTTCTGACATTCATAGCGTCGCATCCTTTCTGTCAGGGCGGGCGAAAGCGCCAGCGCCTGGGTTATACTCCGGGAAGCTGTTTTTTCTATATATATATTGTCTCGTCGTTATATAAAAAGCTGCCGTCCCAAAAACGGCAGCTCGTTCATACGGCTACGCCAGCCCACAGTCGTTATAATCCTTCCACTTTTCCCGGTGCTCCTTCTCCAGGGTCATCCGGTAGACCAGGTATCCCGCCGAACAAACCAGCGTCGCAATGGTGAAAACCAGGGAAACCACAACCCAGAAATAGGGGACAAACTTTTTTATTTGCTCAATTTTGTTGGTAATCGCTTGCAGCATCGTAACAGCTCCTTCCTGTCAATACAAGCTCGCCGGCTCTCCGACGCAAAATATCCTATTCCATAGTAACGGATTTTGGCGGTGTTGTCAATGGAGTCTTTGGGGGGGAATACACAGAAATCAAAGATATTCAATGCGGCATTTACTTCCCACCTGCCGCAGCTCCACATCAGGCCCCACACCCGCTATCCGAATAACCTCTCCTTCCCGCCGGGCTTGGACGGTAAAAACAGTCTCTCCTCTTATATTGACTATCTCCCGCCGGGCCTCCGCGCCGTCGGCCAGATTGTAAATCCACAGGGTTAGCCCCTCGGAGTAGGCATAGTCAGGCCGGTCGTCCCGCCCGCCTATGGGCAGTATGGTGTTTTCCCGCACAAATAACGGCAGGGAGAAATAATCATACCTACCCCGCTTCCAGCTCCCCGCGCTTTCCTCCGTTTCTCCGGAGAGAAGATGGGTCCAGGTTCCCGCGGGCAGGTAGTAATCGACAGTTCCGTCCTCCCGCATCACCGGGGCGGCCAGAAGGGAATCCCCCAGCATATACTGCCGGTCGCAGTCCTCGCAGCCCAGGTCGTCAAATTCCAGCAGCATGGCCCGCATCACCGGCACGCCGGTCCGGGCGTTTTCCGCCGCCAGGCTGTAGAGGTAGGGCATCAGGCGGTTTTTCAGCTTGGCAAAGTACCGGCAAACCTCCACCGCTTCTTCTCCAAACAGCCAGGGTACCCGGTAGGAGCCGGACCCGTGGAGCCGGGAATGGGAGCTGAGCAGGCCGAAGGCCAGCCACCGCTTGTAAAGGTCCGGAGAGGCCGTCCCCTCAAAGCCGCCGATATCGTGGCTCCAGTATCCGAACCCGGAGAGGCACAGCCCCAGCCCGCCCCGGAGGGATTCGGCCATGGAAACATAGGTGGAGTTGCAGTCACCGCCCCAGTGGACTGGGAACTTGTGCCCGCCAACCGTCGCGCTGCGGGCGAACAGCACCGCTTCCTCTTTTCCTCTTTCCTCCGCAAGCACCTGGTAAACCGCCTTGTTATAGAGATAGGTATAGTAGTTGTGCATCCGTTCCGGGTCGCTGCCGTCGTGGTACACCACATCTGTGGGGATTCTTTCGCCAAAGTCGGTTTTAAAGCAGTCCACCCCCTGGCGCAGCAGTTCCCTCAGCTTTCCCTGATACCACTCCACCGCCTCCGGATTGGTGAAGTCCACCACCGCAAGCCCGGCCTGCCACAGGTCCCACTGCCAGATATCGCCGTTGGGCTTTTTCAGCAGGTATCCCTTGTCCGCCGCCTCGTCAAAGGCGGCGCTGTGCTGGGCCAGGTAGGGGTTGATCCAGACACAGATTTTCAGCCCCTTTTGGTGCATCCGCTCCAGCATCCCCTCAACATCCGGGAACATATCCTTGTCCCATTCAAAGCCGCACCATTCGTTCTCCTTCATCCAGAAGCAGTCAAAGTGGAAGACACTCAAAGGAATGTCCCGCTCCGCCATGCCGTCCACAAAGCTGCTGACCGTTTTCTCATCATAGGAGGTGGTGAAGGAGGAGGTCAGCCACAGGCCAAAGCTCCAGGCGGGGGGAAGGGCGGGCCTGCCGGAGAGGGCGGTATAATGGGTCAGCACATCCTTCCGGTCCTCCCCGCCGATGACCACAAAGTCCAGCCGCTGTCCCGGCACGCTGAACTGCACCTTGGTGACAGCCTCTGAGCAGACCTCAAAGGAGACAGGCCCGGAATCGTTGACCAGCACGCCATAATTCCGGTTGGAGAGGTAAAAGGGAATGTTCTTATAGGACAGCTCGCTGGAGGTGCCCCCGTCCTCGTTCCACATATCCACAACCTGTCCGTTACGGACAAAGGGAGTAAAACGCTCGCCCAGTCCGTAAATTTTTTCTCCCACATCCACCTGGAGCTGGCACCGCATGAAGGGTCCTTCCGGGGTGGTGACATAGCCGAGCATAGGGGAGCCGAACCGGGACCCGATATTGGTTAGCTTTCTTTCTCCGTAATACCAGGTAAAGGAGCAGGGCGCCTTTTTGCCGATGACCAGGCGCAGCTTGCCGGAGGCCACAGTCAGCAGCTCCGCTGTCTCGGTCAGCTCCAGGGGGAGCCGGGCGTCATTCAGCTTAAAGCGGGGCATTTTTCTGCGGTCCCCCTTAAAGTGGACCGACCGGAGCCGGAGCATATCCTCACCGGGGGAGGTAATGGTCAGCTCCAATGCGGGGCCGTCCATACTCCGCCTGTCCTCCCGGTAGGGGACGGTGAAGAGGTAAAGCTCGGTCCCGTCCGCGGACAGCCTTGTCTGCCGTATCTGCTCGCAGTGATAGACAGTTACGCCGGGTTTTCTGCGCCATTCGCCAAGGGTGAATTTCATGGTGATTCCTCCATTTTCGGGCGGGTTTGGTTCTCCCATCCACTGGCAACCGTCAGGGAGTAAGACAAATCATGTGGGTTTCATCTGTCTCCTTAAATTTTATCGTCAAACCATCTTTATGTCAAATATTTTCGGCAATTTCCCCGTTTACAGAAGGTGATATATCCTTGCCGTACTGCATTTTCACCAGAAAAACCGATAAGGCACAACCCCCTGCCATTCAGGCCGGAAAAAATGAATCACACAGAAATAGATCATCGAAATGAAAACAACCGCAAACGGCCCCAACGGATAGCACCGCTTTAAAGCCTTACCTGATATTTTTCCGTCAAGGGACCTCAGGGGCATCTCCTCCATCTGCACCAGGGGCTTCTCCATTCCCAGCCACGGGAGGTAAAAAATTGTAAAATACGGGGAAACTCTGCTCAGGATATACATTCTCGTCCCCAGGATATAACAGAATAGACAGCACAGCAGCATATAAAGCTGGAAATCCGCCGGGAGCGCCTCCTGTACCTGCCGCGATGACTTGGCATCCCTGCGCCGCAGGAATATTCCATACAGAAGAATCGCCAGACAGACGCATACATTGAGGAGCATCCCGAAATAGTTGGAGCCGCCAAACCGTTCCGAAGAGATGTACCCGCTGTAACGGTTGAGGAGAAGGGTGGCCAGAATAAAAATTTTGTCATACTGCCAAAAGCAGAGGAGTGTAAAGGGGACAAAAAATACAGCGGTCATATAAGTAAACCGCCGCCCATACATAACCAGCATAATCAGGCATATCCAGGCGGAGCGGTGGAACAGGGAGGCAAGGAATACGCCGAAGAAAAAACGCATTTTTCTTCCCTTCAACAGGGATTCCAGAAAAAAGAGGATAATACACATCGCCAGTACCTGTCTCATTAGATTCATGTAAACGGCCCAGAGATTGAGGAACAGGAAGAGCAGACAGCCCAGGGAGACATTGCGGGAATACAGGCGCAGGAAACGCGATACGGAGAAGGAAATCATCCATGCGGTAAAGAAGAGGAGTGTCTGGGGATGAGGGGAAATCATTCCCAGCAGCTTACACAGGGCGAAAAACCCAGCTTCATAGCGCTCGGAGCCGCGTTCCGTCCAGGGAATCTCCCGAATCCGCGAATAGGCATTATAAAACTGTATGGTATCATTGCCGACCTCAGGGGAACGAAGGGCTGTAAAAAGAAAAACGGCGAAGAAGAACAGCTTGGCGGCAAGGACACGGCTTGGCTCGTCCGCCTCGGTTTGGACAGCTGTGAAGAAGAGCAGGAAGGAAAGGCCAAAGCATAGATAAAACAGCATACTGCGGTTCCCCCTTTTAGATTGGAGAGCTATTTCGGAACTGTGAGCAGATAACATAAAAAACACAAGGATGGCCGTAACAGCCACCCTGTTAATGGTACATATAGCATAGTGGAATGAAAAAAGTCATCACCGTCGGCTGCGGTATATCCAATCGGGGAGATATATCCGCTTCCACACCGCCAAAACGGAATACCTGATAAAACACCGGCAGGCATAATAAAACGGCAGCCCTTCCACCGAGCGATAAAGCTTCCATGTTCCTGTCACCGACCCCCACTTGTTGCTGGACAGGGAAGCCTTGGCGCGGCGGTAAAAAGCCAGCGGCTCCTCCATTCCATAGCAGGGGAAGCCGCCCTTTAATATCTGCATCCAGGTTGCCGCATCCTGCCTGCGGCGCAGACTGGGCATTTCCAGCAGTCTGGCGGGGATCAGCTCCCGGTCCGTCATAACGCCTACGGTCTGTATCAGGTTGTTGAGCAGAAAGCCCTGATAATCCAGGCAGGGCTTCATACGCACAATTTTATTCAGCGGTTTTCCCTCGTCGGAAATCACCTGATAGGAGACGCAGCTAAACGCGTATCCCTTTTCCATCATAAACCGGACCTGTTTTTCCAGCTTATCCGGCGCCCAAAGGTCGTCCGCGTCCAGATAGGCGACATACCTTCCCTTCGCCTGGTGGAGGGCCGCGTTTCTCGCCCGATAGGCTCCGCCGTTTTCAGACAGAAAAATGGGGTGAATCCGTTCATCCCTTTCCGCCGCGCAGATGATGAGGGAACGGGTGTTATCCGTGGAGCCGTCGTCCGCTATCAGCATTTCCCAGTTCTGATAGGTCTGTCTTTGGACTGTCTCAATGGTTTTCTCTATGTAATGTTGGGCCTGAAAGGACGGGGTGATGACCGAAACGAGGGGCGCTACTGTCAATGGGATCACTCCTCGGCTTTTGTAAGATTATGTCGAATTGGAAATATTTTCTGAGCTATAGTATAACATTATAAAACCGTTAATGCAATTCAATAACATTAATTTTGTCAAATGAATAAAATTCAGATATACTTTTTGTCTATTTTAGCAGAAAAATCGTAGGATTCTGAATAGGCTTTCTGTGCTAAAAGTAAAATTTCTCTTATAAAACACGGTTCACATCTTTCTTTTTCTGTGATAAAATAGACGAAGCAAAAACAATTCCTCATTCTGCTTTGGGAAGGAAGGCTGAAAAAATGCGGTTGGATATTACCCGGCACATTGAAAGTGTGGAAAAAATCATTGCCTCTCATCAAATTGGAACCGGCCAATACCGGCGCTGGCTCTGGCAGGACAAGGGGGGAACCCGTAACCTGGACATCAACGAGTACGGGTGCGCGGACGTGGCGAATATTTTATATATGATTGGCCGCTTCCCGTCCGAACCGGTGGAGCGCGGGGAGTGGATCGCCGCCCTCCAGGGCCTTCAAGACCCTGAAACGGGGCTGTTTGTGGAGGCCACTCATCATCCCATCCATACCACCGCCCACTGCATCGCTGCCCTTGAGCTTTTTGAGCAGAAGGCAAAGTACCCTCTCAAGGAGCTGCGCCCTTATCTGGAGCGGGAAAACCTGTATGCGCTGCTGGACGGCCTGGACTGGGCGGGGAATCCCTGGACTGCCTCCCACCAGGGGGCGGGGGTATTTGCCGCCCTGGTGCTCCAGGGGGATGCGGACAGCAGATGGCGGGACTGGTATTTTCAGTGGTTCTGGGAGGAACAGGACCCTGAAACCGGGTTCTGGCGGAAGGGCTGCGTGAAACCCATCACCCAGGGGGATTCCTTCTCCGGCACAGACTTAAAGCCGTCTGTGTTTCCCTTTTTAGCGGGCTCCTTCCACTACCTGTTCAACCACGAGTATGCCCACATGCCCATCCGGTTTCCGGAGAGGATGATCGACACCTGCCTGGATATCTTCTACAGCCGCCAGTGGGAGCGCCTGGGGAGGAGCGTTTCCTTCGCGGAAATCGACTGGGTTTACTGCCTGACCAGGGCGGGCCGTCAGTGTCATTACCGGTTTGACGATATCCGTCGGGCCCTGCGGGAATTTGCGGAAGGGTATATCGGCTGGCTGTGCTCCCTGGACCCGCAGACGGACGACGGCCTGAACGATCTTCATACGCTGTTTGGTTCCACATGCGCCCTGGCGGAGCTTCAGGCGGCCCTGCCGGGGGAGATCAGGTCAGAGAAGCCCCTGAAGCTGGTGTTGGACCGCCGGCCGTTTATCTGATTTATTTGTAAAAAGCAGGCCGAAAACCTCCATGGGTTTTCGGCCTGCTTGGGTTCATGAAAATGATACGGCAGTCAGATTATCCGACGAGTTTGGCCTCTTCCGCGGCAAGGCGGACCTGGAGGTCGTCGATCTGACGCTGTAGCAGCCGGTTTTGTTTTTCTACCTCCTTTATATGTTCCTCCAGTTTGTCCAGACGATTGTCTATCTGTAGGAAGCGGGCGTCCAGTACCTCCGTCTGGGCGTTTATGAGAGAGGCAACTTGGCTGAGCAGCTCGTTGTTGTCCATAACGCGCTCCTCCTGTCGGTTTCAATATATTAAGAATACCATATCAAAAAAGCCGCGTCAAGGTTGATACTGCTTAAAAAGTGGCCCCATCATTGTATGCCTTTGACAGCGACAGTCCCTCAGTTGGACGATGTGGGCATAAAGGGCCGCAGCGCCCCCGCTACCGCGCTGACTGGCATGGTCTGGAGGTAAACCTCGCCGGGGCCTGTGACGACGGTGTTAAACAGCCCCTCTCCGCCGAAGAGCATATTCTTCACGCCGGGAACCGAGACGATATCCATCTGACAGCTTTCGGACATGGCGGCCAGGTATCCGGTATCCACCACAATGGATTCTCCGGCTCCCAGGGTATAATGAACCACATGTCCATCGATTTCAACAAAAGCTGTCCCAAAGCCGGAAAGCCGCTGCATGATAAAGCCCTCTCCGCCGAATAATCCCTTTCCCAGCTTTTTCTGGAAAGCAACGGACAGCTCAACCCCTTCCTCCGAGGCCAGAAAACCGCTCTTCTGCACAATCATCCCCCTGCCGGGTCCGATGTCAAAGGCAATGATGGAGCCGGGAAAGCTGGAGGCAAAGGCAATCATCCCGCCGCCGTTTTCCGCGGTATACCGGTTCTGGAACATCCCCTCTCCGGAAAACATCCTTCCGATCACCTTGGAAATGCCGCCGTTGGAAACCGTTTCCATCCTCATGTTGGGGGACATCCAGCTCATGGAGCCCCGCTCTGTTATCATGCTCTCTCCGTTCTCCAGGGTACAGATTACCACCGGAAGGGTCCCGCCTTCAATTTTGTACTGCATTCTGCTTCCTCCTGAAACAATACTTATTATTCGTGAATAAGCGAATTCACTTATTTTTCAACTGCTCTGTCAACCGGCGATGCTCCTCCAGCATCTTCCGGCGGTATTGCAGGGCTGCCTGTTCATTCTTATTGTCGCCGAACTGATAATAGACCGTGTCTTTGATATCATCGGGGAGATACTGCTGCTCCACATAGTGGCAGGGGAAGTCGTGGGGATATTGGTAAAACTGTCCCTTGACCGCCGCGTCCGCGCCGTCATAGTGCTTGTTCTGGAGCTGGCGGGGAAAGCCGGAGCCCTTTCCCGCCCGGACATCCGCCAGGGCCGCGTCCATGGCTAGATAGGAGCTGTTGGATTTGGGCGCGGTAGCCAAAAGCACCGCCGCCTCCGCCAGGGGGATACGCGCCTCTGGCAAGCCCAGCTGTACGGCGGCATCGACGCAGGCCTTGACAATGGTGATTGCCTGGGGATAGGCCATGCCGATATCCTCACAGGCGATGACCAAAAGCCTGCGGCAGGGGGAGAGCAGGTCCCCGGCCTCCAGCAGGCGGGCCAGGTAATGGAGGGCGGCGTTTTCGTCCGAACCCCGGATGGACTTCTGGAGGGCGGAGAGAAGGTCATAGTGCTGATCCCCGTCCCTGTCGTATTTCATGGCGCTCCGTTGAGATACCTCCTGGGCGTCCGCCAGCGTGACCCAGCAATGACCTCCGTCATATTCGTCCTGGATGCCGCCGCTCATGGCGGCAATGGTCAGCATCTCCACCGCGTTGACAGATTTTCGCACGTCCCCGCCGCAGCTCAGGGCGATGTGCCGGGTGACACCCTCCTCCAGGTCAAAGGACACATCGTATTCTTCAGAGGCGGCGGCAAAGGCGCGCTTTACCGCCTGTTCCGCCGCCTCCGGCTCTACGCTCTTGAATTCGAACACAGTTGAGCGGCTCAAAATCGCGTTATAAACATAAAAATAGGGGTTTTCCGTGGTAGAGGCGATCAGGGTAATGCGCCCGTTTTCAATGTACTCCAGCAGGGTCTGCTGCTGCTTCTTATTGAGATACTGAATCTCGTCCAGGTACAGGATAACCCCGTTCATGCCGGAGATGGTTTCGGTGCGCTCCATTACCTCCTTGATGTCCGCCGTAGAGGCTGTGGTCCCGTTAAGGCGGCAGAGCTCCTTCCCCGCCCTCTCCGCGATAATGCGGGCTACCGTCGTTTTGCCCACGCCAGAGGGGCCGTAGAAGATTAGATTGGGGATGTTCCCTGAATCCACAATCCGTCGCAGGACCTTTCCGGGGGACAGAAGATGCCGTTGGCCCACAACCTCATCCAGGTTTTTGGGGCGCAGACGGTCTGCCAGTGGGGCTTTTGCCATGCTTTCACCGCTTTCTTTCTATTGAAATAAACCACATGGTTTTGTCTTGCAAAGCTCTATTATTATACATCTAAAACGTATGTTTGACAATCCTTTATTCTATCACATTACAGGTATATTATAACTCCTTTTAGCGGTATCAGCAGGGAGGAAGCTGGGCATGAAAAGGGGGCGGCAGTGTAAAAAGCGCCGCCCCAGTTTTGGGACATTTTGTCCAAAAGGTTTTTACTCTAAATCCTCAATTTGCATACGCTTCAAGTCATTCAATGTATCCTTGCGGCTTTTATAACGCAGCCAGATACAGCCGAAAATGATTGTGGGAATGTTGACTGCCAAGAAAGTAATCACAATAAGAATGATATTTGCGGGGCCCGCACCAACCATATTGAACACAACAGAAATTGTCATTAGCAGAGAAAAAACAAAAGAGATAGCGGGCAAAATCAATCCCAGTTTTGTGCTCTTTTTACATAGCCGAACTTGCAAAACTACCAATAGCGTAATGACGAATAAAAATAATGGTATAGGCAGTACAAGTAACACTGTAAACATAGACATAAACAATCGTTCCTTTCCTTTAAGGGGTTGGACGACCCCGATTTTTTTTGTATTCCGCAATCAGTAGTTTAGCGGTATCCAAGTCAATTTTTTCATTTACTGCCAAGCGTTTTACCATAGCGATATAAGGGTCAGTAGCCACGTCTTCCACCAAACGTATCTTTTGGATAAGCCGATCCAGACGCAAGCGGACAGTAGGATAAGTTACTCCATATTGAGCGGCCACTTCCTTTAGCGACCCGGAGGCAAGGATAAATTTTTTAATAAAAGCCACGTCTTCTTCCTCCAAGCCTGCCATCCAATCAGGGAGCAGTTCTATTGCCATAGACAGCCTCCTTTCTCGATCCCTATTATACAATTTAATTTTATTAAAGTCAATATTTAATTTTATTTATATTAAAAAGGATGTTTAACTTTATTTTTGTATTGCGTTTTATGTGAAATCCGCCGATTTTTACTTGGTTTATAGGATGTACCCAAAAAACAGCCGACCTCTCCCGCCCCTTTGCCAAGAAAGTCGTTGACACGCCAAAAAACCGGTGCTACAATTCATCTATACAGAAAACCGCTCCACAGGAAAGGAGTCAGGACAATATGGAAAAAATCTACGTCACCGGCCACCGCAACCCGGATACCGATTCCGTTGTCTCCGCCATGGCCTATGCCGCCCTGCAAAACGCCCTGGGGAACCGGCAGTACACCGCCGCCCGGCTGGGCCACCTCAGCGACGAAACCAGGCTGATCCTCAGCCGCTTCGGCTTTGAGCCGCCCCTCTTTGTCAAAAACATGCGGACCCAGGTCCAGGACCTGGACTTCGATGTGCCGCCCATCCTCAACGAGGCGGTGACGGTCAGCCGGGCCTGGTCTGCCATGCAGGAGGACGAGCAGATCTCCGCCATCCCCGTCACCGACGACGAGGGGCACCTTTTGGGGATGCTCACCGCCGGGGATATCGCCGCCTTCGATATGCGCACCATCGAGGCCCCGGACCTGCGGGACATCCCCCTGTTCAACATCCTCAGCGTGCTGGAGGGCCAGCTGCTCAATGAAACGGAAGACGTGGTCAACACCCTTTCCGGAGAGGTTGTGCTGGCCCTCCCCCAGTCTGGGGAGCTGCCCCCCTTCCGCCGGAGGGAAACCATTTTAATCTGCGGCAACCAGCCGGAGATGCTCCGGCGCGCCGTGGAGTTCGGGGTTGCCTGTATCGTGCTGTGCCAGACCGAGCTTCCGGAGGAGATACGCAGCCAGGCCAGAAGCACCTGCATCATCTCCACCCCCTATGACGGCTATCGGGCGGTCCGCAGGATTTTCCAGGCCATTCCTGTCGGCCGCCTGGCCTGTCAGGAGAATGTCACCGCCTTCCACCTGGAGGACTATATCGACGACGTCAGGGAGGTGGTCCTCCAAAGCCGCTACCGCAGCTACCCCATTCTGGACAGCCAGGAAAAGGTGGTGGGGACCCTGTCCCGCTACCACCTGATCAAGCCCCGGCGGAAAAAGGTGGTGCTGGTGGACCACAATGAAGCCGCCCAATCGGTCCCCGGCCTGGAGCAGACGGATGTCATGGCCATTATCGACCACCACCGCCTGGCGGATATCCAGACCAAGAACCCCATCTATGTCCGCAACGAGCCGGTGGGCAGCACCTGTACCATTGTGGCGGGGATGTATCAGGAGAGGGGACTGATGCCCTCCCCCAAGCTGGCTGGACTGATGGCGGCGGCCATTATTTCGGACACGGTGCTGTTCAAGTCCCCCACCTCCACGGCCAGGGACCGGAGGATGGCTGAGCGCATGGCCCACATCGCCGATCTGTCCCTGACCGAGCTGGGGCAGGAGATATTCTCCGCCTCCACGCCGGAGGATAAGCCGGTGGAGGAGCTGTTCCGCACCGACTTCAAGGAATTCCACATTGCGGGGCACAACTTTGGGGTCAGCCAGATCACCTGCACCGATTCGGACCGGCATCTCCAGCGGAAGGAGGAGTTCCTGCGCCTGATGGAGAAAACCCGTGGAGAGCGTGGATACAGCATGGTTCTGCTGATGCTGACGGACGTCCTGCTGGAGGGAAGCAAAATACTCTGCGTGGGGAGCGAGGACACCTTCCGCAAGGCCTTCAACACTGAGCTGAAGGAGCACGAGGCGTTTCTGCCCCATGTTATGTCCCGGAAGATGCAGATAATCCCAATGCTTTCGGCGCTGTGGGGGTAATTTTTTGTCGTCCGGTATTGACAAATCATTCTCTGTCTGTTAAACTAAATAAGGTTAAGCAAAGACAAGGTATCTGCAATAAAAGAGAACCTGTCATGCAAAGGCAGGGGGAGCGAAGCTTCCCCTTTTTTCATGGAAACAGGAATTTCAAAGTGTTTATCCCCATTCCTCCGTTCCCAGCCCTCCTGTTTCTGTGAAGGAAAGCGCATTTTAACTTTCACAAAAAATTTTTTCTGTGTCAGGAATAAGACGCGCCGGTTTTTTATAATATGGAAACGGGGGTGAAATTTTATGAGCGAAAGGACATATCCGGCGGACGTCAATCCGTCCCATGTCCTGGTGGTGTCCGGTTCCGCCAGCGTTGCCGGCGCCCTCTCTGGGCTGCTGCAGTCCGAGGGAGCGGTGAGCATTACCACGGCGGCCAACGGAAACCAGGCCCGCGGGCTTCTCGCCCAGAGGGAGTTTGCGCTGGTGATTGTCAACGCGCCCCTGGAGGATGAGTTCGGCCATGAGCTGGCTCTGCTTGCGGCAAACCGGTTCCTCTCCGGCGTCATGCTTCTGGTGAAAACCGATGCTGCCGGGGAGATTGCCCAGCGGGTGGAGCGCTCCGGGGTCATGGTGGTCCCCAAGCCGGTGAACCGGGCCTCCTTCTTCCAGGCGCTGAAGCTGCTCCAGGCCTCGGTCAGCCGGGTGCATACCCTGCAAAGTGAAAACCGGAGGCTCCAGCGGAAAATTGAGGAAATCCGGATGGTGGACAGGGCAAAATGCGCCCTGATCCAGTATCTGAGAATGACAGAGCCCCAGGCCCACCGGTATATCGAAAAACAGGCCATGGACCTGCGCGTTACAAAAATGGAGGTGGCACAGGGCATTCTGCAAACCTATGATACATAAGGATTACAGAGTCAGCGGAAACAAAAAAGACAGGAGGAATTCCGTTTGGAACAGAAAGGATTTTTGATTTTGGAAAACGCCATGGTCTTTGAGGGAAAAGCTTTCGGATACCGGGGAGAATCGACGGGAGAGGTTGTCTTCACCACATCGATGACCGGGTATTTGGAGACGCTCACCGACCCCAGCTACTATGGACAGATTGTCGTACAGACCTTCCCGCTCATCGGGAACTACGGAGTCATCCCCTCTGATTTTGAAAGCAAACATCCCTATCTGAAAGCCTATATTGTGAGAGAATGGTGTCAAGCCCCTTCCAACTTTCGTTGCGGAGGAATTCTTGACACCTTTTTGCGGGACAAGGGCGTTGTGGGGCTGTACGGTATCGATACCAGGGCGCTGACCCGCATCGTCCGGGAGCACGGGGTCATGAACGGGAAGATTGTCACTGAACCCAATATCACCCCGGAGCTGATGGAGGAGATACGAAGCTATCGGGTGACAGACTCGGTGGAAAGCACCACCTGTAAGGAAAAGGAGGTATATCCCGCGGAAGGTCCTGAGGGGGAAAAGCGCCATGTGGTGCTGATGGATTTTGGAGCGAAACGGAACATTCGCCGGGAGCTGTGCAAAAGGGGCTGCCGCGTCACCGTGGTTCCCGCCCACACCACTGCGGAGGGAATCCTTGCCTTGGCCCCTGACGGCCTGATGCTCTCCAACGGCCCCGGCGATCCTGTCGATAACCTTTCCATTGTAAACGAGCTGAAAAAGCTGGAAAAGGCCCAGCTACCCACCTTTGGTATCTGCCTGGGGCATCAGCTGCTGGCCCTTTCCCAGGGAGGGAGAACCGAAAAGCTGAAATACGGCCACCGGGGGGCCAACCAGCCCGCCGTCTGCCTGGAAACCGGCAGAATCTACATCACCAGCCAGAACCACGGATACGCCGTGGTCAGCGAATCCCTGCCCCCGTCCGCCAAGGTGAGCTTTGTCAACGGCAACGACGGCACCTGTGAGGGAATAGAGTACCGGAATATGCCCGCCTTTTCGGTGCAGTTCCACCCGGAAGCCGCCGCCGGACCGCTGGACACAGGCTTCCTGTTCGACCGGTTTATCCGGATGATTGACAACAAGGAGGGAAAATAACATGCCGCTGAACAAAGCGTTAAAAAAGGTCATGGTCATCGGTTCGGGGCCCATCGTCATCGGCCAGGCCGCCGAATTCGACTACGCCGGTACCCAGGCATGCCGCGCCCTGAAGGAGGACGGCCTGGAGGTGGTGCTGGTCAACTCCAACCCCGCCACCATCATGACCGACAAAATGATTGCCGACAAAATCTACATTGAGCCCCTTACCCTGCCCACCATCAAGCGGATTATCGAGAAGGAGAGGCCGGACAGCCTGCTCTCCACTCTGGGGGGACAGACCGGGCTGACCCTTTCCATGCAGCTGGCCAAGGAGGGCTTCCTGGATTCCCACCATGTCGCCCTTTTGGGGGCGAAGCCCCAGACCATTGACCGGGCCGAGGACCGTCAGCTCTTTAAGGAGGCCATGCTGAAAATCGGCCAGCCGGTGGTTCCCTCCCAGGTGGTGACAACGGTGGAAGACGCAGAACGGTTCGCGGAGGAGATAGGATATCCGGTGATTCTGCGCCCCGCCTTCACTCTGGGGGGAACCGGCGGCGGCATTGTCAACAATCCGGAGGAGCTGCGGGAAATCTGCGCGGGGGGTCTCAGCCTTTCCCCCATCGGCCAGGTGCTGGTAGAGCGGTGCATCGCCGGATGGAAGGAGATTGAGTTTGAGGTCATGCGGGACAGCACCGGCAACGTGATCACCGTCTGCTCCATGGAAAACTTTGACCCGGTGGGGGTACACACAGGGGATTCCATCGTAATCGCCCCGGCGGTGACCCTGGCGGATAAGGAGTACCAGATGCTCCGCTCCGCTGCCCTGAACATCATCCAGGAGCTGGAGGTGGAGGGGGGCTGCAACTGCCAGTTTGCCCTGAACCCCGATTCCTTTGAATACGCGGTCATTGAGGTAAATCCCCGTGTCTCCCGTTCCTCTGCCCTGGCCTCCAAGGCTACCGGGTACCCCATCGCCAAGGTTGCCGCCAAGATTGCCATTGGCTACACGCTGGGGGAGATCAAAAACGCCGTCACCGGCATCACCTATGCCTGCTTTGAGCCGGCCCTGGACTATGTGGTGGTCAAGTTCCCCAAATGGCCCTTTGACAAATTCGTCTATGCCAAGCGGACCCTGGGTACCCAGATGAAGGCCACCGGGGAGGTGATGTCCATCGGCTCCTCCTTTGAGCAGGCCATCATGAAGTCGGTGCGGGGGGCGGAGATACGCCTGGACTGCCTGATCGACCCCAAATTCACTCCCCTCTCCGATGACGCCCTGGAGAAAAAGCTCCGCGACTGCGATGACGAGCGGCTGTTTGTCATCTGTGAAGCCCTGCGCCGGGGCGTGTCCAGGGAGCACATCCATGAGATTACCAAAATAGACAACTGGTTCCTGGCGAAGCTGGAGAATGTCATCCGCATGGAAAGGGCTTTGGAACAGGGCCCCCTCACCGACCGGCTGTATCTTGAGGCCAAGAGGATGGGCTTTTTAGACAAGGTGATCGAAAGGCTGTCCCAACAAAAAATCCAACATCCCCGTCTGCCGGTCTACAAGATGGTGGACACCTGCGCCGCGGAGTTCGCCGCCCAGACCCCCTATTTCTACTCCACCTATGACGATGAAAACGAGGCCGCCGAGTTTATCCGCCGCAATCCCTCCGGAAAGAAAAAGGTGATTGTCTTCGGCTCCGGTCCCATCCGCATCGGCCAGGGCATCGAGTTCGACTATGCCTCGGTCCACTGCGTGTGGTCGCTGAAACAGGCGGGGTATGAGGTGGTGATTGTCAACAACAATCCGGAAACGGTGTCCACCGACTTTGACACCGGGGACCGGCTGTACTTTGAGCCCCTGACCCCGGAGGATGTGATGGGCATCATCGAAACGGAAAAGCCCTTTGGGGTGGTGGTGGCCTTTGGGGGACAGACGGCCATCAAGCTGACCAAATTCCTCTCCCGGATGGGGGTCAATATCCTGGGCACCTCAGCCGACAGCATCGACCGGGCGGAGGACCGGGAGCGGTTCGACGAACTCCTGGAACAGCACCATATCAAGCGCCCCCGCGGCTTCACCGTCATGACAACAGAAGAGGCCCTGAAAGCCGCGGAGGAGGTGGGATACCCGGTTTTGATGCGCCCCTCCTATGTCCTGGGCGGGCAGAACATGATCATCGCCTTTGGGGAGGACGATATCCGGGAATACATGGAGATCATCCTGGGGCAGGGGATTGAGAATCCCATCCTCATCGACAAGTACCTGATGGGGACCGAGCTGGAGGTGGACGCCATCTGCGACGGGGAGGACATCCTGATTCCCGGTATCATGGAGCACATCGAGCGGACGGGGATACACTCCGGGGACTCCATCGCAGTTTACCCCGCCTGGAACGTCAGCGAGGAGATGACCGAAAGGATTATCTCCGCCTCCCGGAACCTGGCGGTCTCCCTGGAAACAAAAGGGCTGGTCAACATCCAGTACCTAATCTACGACGGGGAGCTGTATGTCATTGAGGTCAACCCCCGATCCTCCCGGACCATCCCCTATATCAGCAAGGTGACGGGGGTGCCCATGGTGGACCTGGCGACGCGGGCTATGCTGGGGGAAAAGCTCTCTGACATGGGATACGGGACCGGGCTGTACAAAGTGCCCCCCTACTACGCGGTAAAGGTCCCGGTCTTCTCCTTTGAAAAGCTGGCGGACCTGGACACCCAGCTTGGTCCGGAGATGAAATCTACCGGGGAGGTTCTGGGTATCGCCAACACCATGGAGGAGGCGCTGTTCAAGGGCCTTGTGGCGGCGGGCTACAAGCTGTATAAAAAGGGTGGGGTGTTCATTACCGTCCGGGACCCGGATAAGCCGGAAATCGCAGACATCGCCAAGAAGTTCGTAGAGCTGGGCTTCCGCCTTTACGCCACCGAGGGAACCGCCGCCGTCCTGGGGGAGGCGGGGATGCCGGTGGAGACGGTCAAGAAGATACACAAGGCCCTCCCCGGCGAGGAAAATACCCTCTCCCTCATTGAGAGCGGGAAGATCAACTATGTGATCTCCACCTCCTCCAAGGGGCGGATTCCCACGCGGGACGACGTGCGCATCCGCCGCAAGGCCATTGAGCGGAACATCCCCTGCCTGACGGCGCTGGACACCGCCTCCGCCCTGGTGAACTGCCTGCGGAGCCGGTACACCCAGGAAAACACCGAGCTGGTGGACATCAACCACCTGCGCGCCGAAAAGGTGAAGCTTCACTTTACCAAAATGGTGGGCTGCGGCAACGATTACATCTACTTCAACTGCCTGGAGGAGTCCATCAACAACCCGGAGGGGCTGAGCGTCCGCCTGGCAGACCGCCACTTTGGGATAGGCGGGGACGGAGCGGTTCTCATCTGTCCCTCTGACAAGGCGGATGCCAGGATGAGGATGTTCAACCTGGATGGCAGCGAGGGGATGATGTGCGGCAACGCCATTCGCTGCGTCTGCAAATACCTGTACGACAACGGAATTGTCCCCAAAAAGGTCATGGAGATTGAAACCGCCAGCGGAATTAAACGGGTTGAGCTGCTCAAGCGCAACGGAGAGGTGAAGGACGCCAGGGTGGAGATGGGAAAGGCGGACTTTTCCCCGGCAGCGGTTCCCGTCCGGCTGGAAGGGGAAAGGGTCATTGACCGCCCGGTGACGATAGAAGGAAAGGAATACCGCGTCACCTGTGTCTCCATGGGGAATCCCCACTGCGTCATCTTCCACCGCAATGTGGATTTGATGAGGCTGGACGGCATCGGGCCGGAGATTGAACACGGGGACATCTTCCCCGACCGGGCGAACGTGGAGTTTGTCCAGGTACTTTCCCGCCGGATGCTGCGGATGCGGGTATGGGAACGGGGCAGCGGGGAGACCTTTGCCTGCGGAACCGGGGCCTGCGCGGCCGTTGCCGCCGCGGTGGAGAACGGGTTCTGCGACAAGGATAAAGAAATCACGGTGCTGCTGCCCGGCGGGGAGCTTTCCATCCGGTACACAGAGGATATGGTGTACCTGACCGGCAACGCGGAAAAGGTCTACGAGGGCATTGTGGAATTCTAAAGGATGCGGCGCAGGGAGATTTCCCGCGTCAGTTAGGGAAAGGACGGATAAGGATGGACCAAGTGAAAAACAAACCGTGTAAATACATCTTTGTGACCGGCGGCGTGGTCTCCGGCCTGGGGAAGGGGATCACAGCGGCCTCCCTAGGGCGGCTGCTGAAGATGCGGGGCCTGCGGGTGGCGGCCCAGAAGCTGGACCCCTACATCAACATCGACCCCGGCACCATGAGCCCCTACCAGCACGGGGAGGTTTTCGTTACCGAGGACGGGGCGGAAACCGACCTGGACCTGGGACATTACGAGCGGTTCATCGACGAGGACCTGAACCAGTACTCCAACCTGACCACCGGCAAGGTTTACTGGAACGTGCTGAACAAGGAGCGGAAGGGGGAGTACCTGGGGGAGACGGTGCAGGTGATTCCCCATGTCACCAACGAGATTAAGAAGTTCATCTACACGGTGGGAAACACTACCTCCGCCGACGTGGTTATCACCGAGATAGGCGGCACCACCGGCGACATTGAAAGCCAACCCTTTCTGGAGGCCATCCGCCAGGTTTCCCTGGAGGTGGGAAAGGGGAACTGCCTGTTCATCCATGTGACCCTGGTGCCGTACATCAAGAGCTCCGGCGAGCACAAATCCAAGCCGACCCAGCACTCGGTGAAGGAGCTTCGCTCCATCGGCATCAGCCCGGATATCATCGTCGCCCGGTGCGACGAGCCCATCGACCAGTCCATCCGGGACAAAATCGCCATGTTCTGCAACGTCCGCCCCGACTGTGTGATTGAAAATATCACCCTGCCGGTGCTGTACCAGGCCCCGGTGATGCTGGAGCAGCACCATTTTTCCGACATCGTGTGCAGGGAGCTGAATTTACAGCTTCCCCCCTGCAACATGGGTGAATGGAAGGAGATGCTCTCCCGCATCGAGTCCCGCAGCAGGCGGGTGCGGATTGCCCTGGTGGGCAAGTATGTCAAGCTCCACGATGCGTATCTATCGGTGGCGGAGGCCCTGCGCCACGCCGGGTACGAGACGGGGGCCAACATCAATATCCACTGGATTGAGGCGGAGGACGTGACCGAGGAGACCGCAGGGGGTCTGCTCTCCTCCGCCGACGGGATACTGGTCCCCGGCGGCTTTGGGGACAGGGGAATCGAGGGGAAGATACTCGCCGCCAAATACGCCAGGGAACACAACGTCCCCTATCTGGGCATCTGCCTGGGGATGCAGGTGGCGGTGATCGAATACGCCAGGCACGTCCTGGGCTGGAGGGAGGCCAACTCCAGTGAATTCAATCCCCACTCTCCCCATCCCGTCATCGACCTGATGCCGGACCAGCAGGGGAACCTCCCCAAGGGCGGTACCATGCGGCTGGGGGCGTATCCCTGTAAGATTTACCCCGATTCCATCATGGAAAGGACATACGGAAAGCCAGAGGTGCGGGAGCGGCACCGCCACCGCTATGAGTTCAACAACCGCTTCCGGGAGGATCTGACCGAAAAGGGCCTGAGGATAACCGGAACCTCCCCGGACGGGCGGCTGGCGGAGGCGGTGGAGATTCCGCAGAACCGCTTCTTTATCGGTGTCCAGTTCCATCCGGAGTTTAAGAGCAGGCCCAACCGGGCGCATCCCATCTTTTTGGCATTCGTAAAGGCGGCGCTGGGCTTATCGTGAAAACACCCGATACACGGCGCATCCGTGGGGCGGCAGGCAGACAGAAAGCCTTCCGCCCTCTGTTTTTGCCGGGTTCCCGGTCCACAGCTCCCGGTCGGATATTTCCTCCGGCAGCCCCAGCTCCTCCAGCGCCGCGGAGACGATCCCTTCCTCATCGGACAGGTTAAACAGGGCCGCGTACCTTTCGCCGGTCTTTTCGTTTTCGCAGGTCCACACGGCCCTGTTGTCATCCCGCGCAAGCTGCCTGGGTCGGCAGTAGGGGGTGAGCATGGCCAGAATCTCCCGGTTGGTCAGCAGGGAGAGGGTCCACTCGTCCAGCTTGGTGAGCTCCGCCCCCACCATCAGCGGCGAACCGAACAGACACCACAGGGTCATCATGGTCCGCTGCTCCTCCCTGGTAAAGCGGGTGGTCCGCTCCCCCTCCTCAAACCCCTTTCCCAGATATCCCAGGGGGAGCATGTCGCAGTCGGGATAGCAGCCCGCCTCCATATGGTCCTGCCACAGCTCACAGCGGCAGAACATGTCCTTCAGCTGCGGCCAATTATCCCAGAAGTCGCCGGCGATCCGCCACATGTTGGCGTGTTTTTTGTAGTGCCACGCCTTATCAATCAGGGCCGGGCCTGGAGAGAGGGAGAGCACAATAGGCCGGTTCTGCTTCTGGATGGCGCGGGCCAGCATCTCGATCTCGTGCTTTCCCTCATACGCCGGTTCCCCGGAGGCGCTGATATTGTTGGTGTTGCAGATATCGTCGCATTTGATAAAGTCCACGCCCCAGGAGGCGTACAGCTCTATGAGAGAATCATAATACGCCTGGCCTGCGGCGCAGTCCCTGACACCGTACATGTCCGGGTTCCACCGGCAGACCGAGGAGGGGTTGGCGGCCATATCAGCGGTGACACCGCAGCCCTTGATTTTCATATGTTGGTGGGCGGCAATCCGGGGGATGCCCCGCATGATGTGTATGCCGAACTTCAGCCCCAGCCCGTGGATGTACTCCGCCAGCGGGGCAAACCCCCTGCCCCCCGCCGAGGAGGGGAACCGCTCCGGGTCTGGCAGCAGGCGGGAGTATTCGTCTATCTCTACCGGGGCAAAGGGGATGTACTGAAAACGGTCCCGCATGGTGCCGGGTTTGTGGGCGTACCACTGGATATCCACCACAATGTACTCCCAGCCGTATTCTTTCAGCTTTTTCGCCATCACCCCGGCGTTGGCGCGGACCTGCTGCTCGTTTACAGTGGTGTCGTAGTAATCATAGCTGTTCCATCCCATGGGAGGGGTGGGGGCAAAGCTGTTTTTATTCATAAAGGCGTCCTCCGTTCCTCATATAAAACCGCGGGTTTCAGGAGGCCCCAAAACCCCCTAAAACCCGCGGCTTTTCAGCGGTTTATGAAAAAACAGATCAGATTTCTACCTCAAACGCCGCCACGCTGCACGCGGGAAGCTGAACCCGGAAGCCTTCCGCCGTGGGCTCAATTCTCTCCATGGTCTCCGGCCTGACCGTCTCCGGTGCGTCAAAGGTGTTGTGGGCCCCAGCCGCTCCGGTCAAAAGCCTTCCCGATACCTTTCCGCGTTTGCCAAGTCCCGTCAGGATGCAGTCCAGCTCCACGGGCTTTGCATCGTCCAGGTTGGCGGCGGTGATCAGCACTTTGCCGTCCTCCGCCTGGCTGGCGGAGATATGCAGATTGGGGACCTGGAACTCCCCTTCGCCGGTCAGCGAGGTCTCCACATAGCTTTCCAGCTGCCGGGCGTTCTGATGCCCCTTGTACATCTCAAAGACATGATAGGTCGGGGTCAGAACCATCTTGTCCCCCTCAGTCAGAATCACCGCCTGGAGCACGTTGACCGTCTGGGCGATGTTGGCCATCGTCACTGTGTCGCAATGGTTGTTGAAGATGTTCAGGTTGACTGCGGCTACCAGCGCGTCCCGCATGGTGTTCTGCTGATAGAGGAAGCCGGGGTTGGTGCCCGGTTCCACGTCGTACCAGGTTCCCCATTCGTCCACCACCAGGCCAATCTTTTTGTCCTTTTCATACTGACGGATAATGCGGGAATGGTTTTCTACCAGCTCGTCCATTCTCAGGGTCCGGAACAGGGTGGAGTAGTATTCGCCGCGGGGGAAGTTCAGCGCGCTGCCCTTATCCTGCCAGTTCCCGGAGCGGGGCAGTGTATAGTAATGGAGGCTGACCGCGTCGATGAACCTTCCGGCCTGCTCCATCACCACCTTGGTCCAGTGGTAATCCGCCACATTCGCGCCGGAGGCAATTTTATAGACAGGATGCTCCCTGTCATAGGTTCTCAGGTAGGTGGCGTACTGGCGGCAGAGGTTGGCGTAAAATTCCGCCGTCATATTGCCGCCGCAGCCCCAGGCCTCGTTGCCGATTCCCCAGTACTTTACGTTCCAGGGCTCCTCCCGGCCGTTGACGCGGCGCTGTTCCGACATGGGGGAGAGGCCGCCCATGTTGCAGTATTCCACCCAGTCGGAAAATTCCTGTACTGTGCCGCTGCCCACATTGCCGGAAATATAGGCTTCACAACCCAGTTGTCTGCACAGCTCCATAAACTCATGGGTGCCGAAGGAATTGTCCTCGGTGACGCCGCCCCAGTGGGTGTTGACGATCTTTTTCCGGGAAATTTTTGGCCCGATGCCGTCCTGCCAGTGGTAGGTATCTGCAAAGCAGCCACCCGGCCAGCGGAGCACCGGAATTTTCATCTGCTTGAGGGCGCCAACCACATCGGAGCGCATCCCGTTTACGTTGGGAATGGGGGAGCTTTCCCCTACATAGAGCCCGTCGTAGACGCAGCGGCCCAGGTGTTCGGAGAAGTGGCCATAGATATTGGGGTTGATGGTGCCGATGGAGCGGTTGGCGTTGATGATTGCCTTTGACATTCTGAATCCTCCTTCTGTTCCGTTTGTTACGGTTCTGATAAGCACATTATAGCACAAAACCTTCCAAAGGGAATAGAATATCCTCATGGAAAAGTAGAGAATTTTTCTTCTTCTATCAAAGGGCTCCCCGCTGTACAAAGGTATTGCGTTTTAAGGGAATACCCGTATAATATATAGAGAAAGCAGCAAGCCAATCCCCATAGAAAAATCAAGACATCGGGAGGAAACAGAATATGAATCTTTTTACCCCGCAGGAATACACCGTGAATTACGCCGCAGCAGGCCGTGCCAAAACTCGTATGCCGCTGGTCAAACTGTTTCTTCTGGCTGTGCTGGCGGGCTTCTTTATCGCCATGGCCTGCGCCGCAACCAATACTGCGGCCCATTCCGTCTCCAACGTGGGGATGGCCCGGCTGATATGCGGACTGCTGTTTCCCTTCGGGCTGGCAATGGTGGTGCTCACCGGGGCCGAGCTCTTTACCGGCAACACCCTGATTGTCATCTCGGTCCTGGACAGGCAGGCGGGGATCGGGGGGATGCTGAAAAACTGGCTTATCGTCTACCTGGGCAACGCCGCCGGGTCAATTTTGGCGGCGGCGGGATGCGTCTATGGCGGGCAGCTAAACTACTCCGGCGGTGAGCTGGCGGTGTTCACCATGCGGCTGGCGGCTGGCAAATGCTCCCTTGGTACCGGCAGCGCCGTCATTCTGGGGGTGCTGTGCAATGTCCTGGTGACTACAGGGGTCCTGCTGGCCCTCTCCGCCAAGGACCTGCCCGGCCGGGTGATGGGCGCTTATCTGCCGGTGGCCTTTTTTGTCATCTGCGGCTTTGAGCACTGTGTCGCCAATATGTACTACATACCGGCGGGGCTGTTGGCCAAAACCGTCCCGGCCTACGCCGCGCTGGCGGCGGAGATGGGCATTGATCTAACGGCGCTGACCTGGACGGGGTTCCTCCTGAATAACCTGCTCCCGGTGACGGCGGGGAACATCATCGGGGGAGTATTGACCGGTTTTCTGTTTTGGTTCTGCCATGGGAGAAGGAATGGATAGCAGCAATCAGCGTTCCCTTTTGTGGTAGATACTGGCAGTCAGCGGATAGGACAGGGCAAAGGCAGAGAGGGCGCAGCCAAGAATGATAATGCCCGCTAGGATAATCTGAGCCGTATTCATAGGGGACGGAAACAGGGCGTTCAGCAAAGTGGTAAGTCCCATAACGGTTCCGATGCCGCAGAGCAGGCTGACCACGATAAACGCCTCGTTCCGTTCTTCTCCGCCCAGGTAGAACAGCGGAAAGAAGATAGCGCCCGTAAACAGGCTTATCCCGATTCCCACGACGAACAGCATAAAAACATCGGTATTCCTGTCAAAGGGAAAGCCGTGCAGCGCAATGGATAAAGCAGTTCCGATGCCCGCAAAGGCTATGCCCACAGCCAGCCACAGCAGCAGGCTCAAAAAATGGCTTTTTACAATGGCGGCCCTTTTTACCGGGGCCGTCAGCTTATATTTACTCCATTTACCGGCGCTTTCTATCCGCAGGCTTGCAATGGAATTGAGGGAAAAGCCGACCATCCCCAACAGCATATAGCCGATGAGCAGCGACGGAACCTCATTGTCCATGGCCGCCACAAAAACGCCGAAAAACAGCATGACAACTGAAAAGGCTTTCATATTTGAAAGGGCCGCGTAAAAGTTGTTTTTCAATAGTCCCCTCATACTCACTCCCCCTTTACCAGCAGCAGCATAATTTCTTCTATGGAGGCGTGATCTATCACAACGTCTCTGTACTTTCTCTGGGCATTCCTGATATCGGGAACCAGCACGTCCGTCTGAAGGTCCCTCCTCCGGTAGGCGAGAATGTCGCCGGGGTCCAGTGCGAGGAATTGGCTTTCCTTGCAGCGCATCACGGCGTAGCGATATACCAGATCGTCCTTGGACGCTGTCATTATGACCTTTCCGTTGTGGATAAAGGCGATATAATCCGCAACCTTTTCCAGGTCGCTTGTGATGTGGGAGGACAATAGGATAGAATGCTCCTCCTCCTGGACAAATTCCAGGAAAACATCCAGCATTTCATCCCGCATAATCGGGTCCAGACCGCTGGTGGCCTCGTCCAGAATCAGCAGTTGGGGATGGTGGGATAGGGCGGCGGCGATTGCCAGCTTCATGGACATTCCCTTGGAGTAGCGTTTGATTTTCTGTCCGGCAGGCAGGCGGAATTCCTCCAGATATTTCCGGAACAAGGCGCGGTCCCACTGGGCATAAAGTCCCTCCATAACCTCTGATAATTGGTTGGCGGTCCAATAAAGGGGAAAATTATCCCCATCGTAGACGACTCCGATTTTCTCCCGTATATCCGTGTCCGCATCCGACATTTCCCTTCCAAATATCCTGATTGTTCCGCCGCTTTTGGGGATTGTGTTCAGAATGCAGTCGATTGTCGTGGTTTTTCCCGCGCCGTTTTCACCCACAACGCCTAAAATTGCCCCATAGGGCAGTGAAAACGTCACCTGGTCCAATGCGAAGTCGGAGCTGGGAAAGGCTTTGGAAACCTGCTGTAATTCTAAAATATTCTCCATGTTATTCATCCTCCTGATAAAATAAGGTCAGTAGCTCTGTCAATTTCTCAAGGGAAATGTTGTTTGTCCGCCCAATCTCCGCGGCTGCCTGCAAATGCTCCTCCGCAATGCGCTGCTGCTCCTCCTGATAAAACTCCTTGTTCTGCGCCGATACAAAGCTTCCCCGGCCAACCGCGATATTGATGAAACCATCCCGCTGCAAATCCTCATAGGCCTTTTGAACGGTAATGACGCTCACATGAATTGACTTTGCCAGTGCGCGCATGGAGGGGATCGGGTCCCCGGACCGCAATTCCCCGCTCATAATCATGGCTTTAATCTGTGACGTTATCTGTTCATATATGGGCTTGTTGACATTGTTGCTGATAATGATTTCCATCTGTTCACTGTCCTTTTTGCCTATATTGTACTTATTGTACAAGTATAATATAACATGTATGCCTTTGCATGTCAATATAAAAAGTGGATGCCGTTTTTTCTTTTGGTTGAATGACAGATAAAAATAGGGCCCCAAAACGTATTTTAACGTTTTGGGGCCCTATCCTGACATCATTTTCACTTTTAAGAAGTGATTGCCGATATCACAAAAAATACTTTCTCCCCCAGGGGTAGGCGTTAAACCCGGCCCAGGAGAAATATTCCTCCAGGTCCTTTCTCAGCCAAAGCTCGCTGCCCTGGTCCCCCACCGGGAATTTGAGAATCTTAAAGGCCTCGGCGTACCGGACCCCCGCCACGTGCCCCCGGAAGGCGGCGCTGACCTCCTTTTCCTTCCAGAGCCACTTTCCGCCTGCGCCGGGCTGGTCAAAGGCCAGCAGGCTCTCCTTGACCCGGTCCATCACGCTGTCCGCCGTGATGTACAGGTCCGGCTGGAAGTATACCATCGTCTGATAGGGCCCCGCCTCAAAGGCGTATACCTCCCTGGGGGACCACCCGCCGCAGGGGGCAAGGCAGATGGCGTCCATGGAGCAGCGGGAAACCGCCGCATGGTCTACATGGTTGTCCTTGGGCCAGTGGATGAAGATCAGGTCCGGCTTCTCCTCCTGGAGCACCCTGCGGATTGCCAGCATATTTTCCCTGTCATTGGTATAGATGACGTCGTCGTACTGGTAGGGCGGCTCCCCATGGGGGCCCATGACAATCTTTCTTGCGCCCAGAAGGCGGGCGGCTTCATCCTGCTGCCTCAGGGCCTCCCAGAAGGTTTCTCCGGAAAGAGGGGTGCGGTGGCGCACGGCGGGGTTCAGGAAGACGGTCTCATAGCCTTTGTCCGCCAGGAGGGCGGCGGTAGCTCCGGCGGCGCATTCGCAGTCGTCGTTGTGCGCGCCGATGAAAAGGGCCTTTTTGCTCACATGGTTCACTGCCTTTCTGTATGTTATGGAAGATGCGGGAATCCCTTTGTACTTTATCATAATACCAACCGTCCGGAAACACAAGGTGGATTCACAACGGTATTTAGAAAAGCCGGACATCTTTTATTTGTACTGTCAATGGAATTGAAAAGGGAATTTTCCCTGAAATTCTTTGCGGATTCTTTAATAGATTGGTTTATAAACCCCATTGACAACCAAGGGCAAGGCGATTATACTATGACGTAGCAGCAAGGGAGCTGCGGACATCTGACAGGGTCCGCGGCTCCTTTTCTATTTGCCGGTGAGGCTTGGAACAGACCGTATTCGCAATTTACGACAGAAAAACAGGAGGTTTTCCACCATGAACAATTTACCGGAAATGTTTGGAAGTCTGGTTTTTAACGACGCTGTTATGAAGGAGCGTCTTCCCAAGGCAACCTATAAGGCGCTCCAGCGCACCATCAAAAACGGCGCTCCCCTGGACCTGGAGGTGGCCGACGTTGTGGCCAACGCCATGAAGGACTGGGCCATCGAAAAGGGCATCACCCATTACACCCACTGGTTCCAGCCCATGACCGGTGTAACCGCCGAAAAGCACGACAGCTTTATTTCCCCCACCGATAATGGCCAGGTCATCATGGAGTTCTCCGGCAAGGAGCTTATCAAGGGGGAGCCGGATGCTTCCAGCTTCCCCTCCGGCGGACTGCGGGCTACCTTTGAGGCCAGGGGCTACACCGCCTGGGATCCCACCTCCTACGCCTTTATCAAGGACGGCATCCTGTGCATCCCCACCGCCTTCTGCTCCTACGGGGGAGAGGTTCTGGACAAGAAAACCCCTCTGCTCCGCTCCATGAAGGCCCTCAGCGAGCAGGCCATCCGGGTGCTGAAGCTGTTCGGCGTGGAAACCAAGAGCGTTTTGAGCACCGTGGGTCCGGAACAGGAGTATTTCCTGATTGACGAGGATGTGTACCGCCAGCGGCGGGACCTGCTCTTTACCGGGCGCACCCTGTTCGGGGCGCGGGCCCCCAAGGGCCAGGAGCTGGAGGACCATTATTTCGGCTCCATCAAGCCCCGCGTCAGCGCCTATATGGAGGAGCTGGACCAGGAGCTGTGGAAGCTGGGGGTGCTTGCCAAGACCAAGCACAACGAGGTGGCCCCGGCCCAGCATGAGCTGGCCCCCATCTACACCAGCACCAACGTAGCCACCGACCACAACCAGCTCACCATGGAGATGATGAAAAAGGTGGCCGCCCACCATCATATGGTCTGCCTGCTCCATGAAAAGCCCTTCGCGGGGGTCAACGGCAGCGGCAAGCACAACAACTGGTCTATCTCCACCGACAGCGGCGCGAATCTCCTGGACCCCGGCAACACCCCCTCCCAGAACGCACAGTTCATGCTGTTCCTCACCGCTGTCATCAAGGCGGTGGACGATTATCAGGACCTGCTCCGCCTGACAGTGGCCAGCGCCGGCAATGACCACCGCCTGGGCGCTAACGAGGCTCCGCCAGCCATTGTCTCGGTATTTTTGGGCGACGAGCTGGGGGGCATTGTGGATTCCATCATCTCCGGCGCCCCCTATAAGGGCGCGGAGGAGTCCACGATTCAGATTGGAGTGGACACCCTGCCGGATATCCCCAGGGACACCACCGACCGCAACCGTACCTCTCCCTTTGCCTTTACTGGCAACAAATTTGAATTCAGGATGCTGGGCTCCTCCTCCTCCATCTCCTGCCCCAACATCTTCCTGAACACCATCGTGGCCGAATCCCTCCGCCAGTTTGCCGACGAGCTGGAAAAGGCCCCGAAGGAGGACTTTAACGCCGCCGTTTCCCAGCTGATCAAGCGGACCCTGACCGAGCACCAGCGCATTATTTTCAACGGCAACAACTACTCCGAAGAATGGGTAAAGGAGGCGGAGCGCCGGGGACTCCTCAACCTGAAGACCACCGCCGACGCTCTCCCTTACTACATTGCGGAAAAGAACATCCAGCTGTTTGCCCGCCACAAGGTGTTCACCCGCACAGAGGTGTACTCCCGGTACGAAATTCTGCTGGAAAACTACTGCAAGGTCATCAACATCGAGGCCCTCACCATGCTGGATATGGTGAAGAAGGATATTCTCCCCGCCGTCATCGCCTACAGCAGGGAGCTGAGCGATACCATCCTCAGCAAAAAGCAGATTGCCCTGGACCTGCCAGCTGACGCGGAGGAAATTCTGCTGCGGAAGATATCCGGCCTCACCGCCTCCCTTTACCGCAAGGTGGAGGAGCTGGACGCCGCTCTGCTGGGGGTAGGCGAGCACCCCGACCGGGCGGACTGTGCCAAATACTACAGCACCTCCGTACTGTACGCCATGGCGGGGCTGCGGGAGGTGGCCGACGAGCTGGAGACCCTCACAGCCAAAAAATACTGGCCCTTCCCCTCCTATGGGGAGATGCTGTTCAGCATCCAGTAAACGGATGGAGCAGGAGATAGAGAAATTGTCCGTGTTTCTCATTTTGTAATTTTTTCTTCATAAAAACTTTTCATTTTCCTCGTTTTATGTTATAATACGGGTGGAAACAAGGGAAACGCTGTTGTCCCCTTCTTATCTGCTGTTCAGCGCCTTCTTTCCGCTGGAAGAGGGCGCTTTCCCGTTTTCCCTCTGAAATCCGATTTTTTGAGGAGGTATCCGTTATGATGATGGCTATGACCAACACCCTGTGGCTGCTCATGGGAGCGATGCTGATATTCTTTATGCAGGCGGGCTTCTCCATGATGGAGACAGGCTATACCCGCGCCAAAAACGCCAGTAATATCGTACTGAAAAGCTTTCTCAGCGTGTCCGTTTCCATTCTGGTGTTCTGGTTCCTGGGCTTTTCCCTGATGTTTAACGGCACCGGACCGATGGTGGGCGGACTTGACTTTTTTACACGGGGCGACTATTCCATGGGCGGCTCCTTTGCCACCTCCGCCTTTGTCCTGTTCCAGACCGTATACTGCGCCGCCGCTGTCACCATCGTTCTGGGGGCTATGGCTGAGCGGACCAAGCTGTTGGCCTTTATCCTCTACGGCGCGGTCATCGCGCTGCTTATCTTCCCTGTCTCCGGCCATTGGATTTGGGGAGGAGGCTGGCTTTCCTCCATGGGCTTCCACGATTACACCGGCGCGGCGGTGGTACATATGGTGGGAGGAGGCGCGGCCTTCTTCGGGGCCAAGCTGGTGGGCCCCCGCATCGGCAAATACAACAAAGAGGGACAGCCCCGCGCCATCCCCGGCCACAACCTCACTCAGGGCGCGCTGGGCATCCTGATTCTCTGGTTCTGCTGGTTTGGCTTGACCGCCGCCGCGGAAATCTTCCAGAACGGCATTGAAGCGGTGGACGCGGCTTCCACCGCCATCCTCAACACCAACCTGGCCGCCGCTGCCGCCACCCTGACCGGCGCGGCTGTCACCAAGCTGCGGTACAAAAAGCCGGACATCTCCGTTATCATGAACTGCTCCCTGGCCGGTCTTGTGGCCGTTTCCTCCGGAGCGGACGTGGTCTCCCCTCTGGGCTCCATCCTCATTGGAGCTGCCGCTGCCGCCGTGGCGGTTTTCAGTATTGAGTTTATTGAGCGCAAGGCCCAGGTGGACGACCCTGTGGGCGCTTCCAGCGTTCACGGCGTCTGCGGGATGTTGGGTGTCTTAATGACCGGACTGCTCTCCACCTCCGAGGGACTCCTTTACGGAAAGGGAATCCGCCTGCTGGGGGTTCAGCTGTTGGGCATTGCTGCCGTGGGCGTGTGGATTATGTTCATCTCCTACCTGGTGCTTCAGGGGATCAACAACACGGTTGGCCTGCGGATTGACAAGCAGGAGGAGGTCAAGGGACTGAACACCGAGGAATACGGCACCCTGATCAGCGAAGAGGACCTTTCGGTCACAGGTGCGCTGGATACCCCCCAGGCCCCCATTGCCAACCCCAACGACCAGTTTATCACCTTTGCCAAGCCAATTCCCGTGGATGAGGCGGTTCCGGTCGCCCATATTCCCCAGAAGAAGCCTGCCGCCGACAAGGACGGCCTGAAGATGACCCTGGTTTCCATCATCACCAAGGAGAGCAAATTCGAGTCCCTGAAGTCCGCCATGGACAAGATCGGCATTACTGGCATGACGGTGACCCAGGTCATGGGCTGCGGCGTGCAGAGGGGCAATACCGACGAGTTCTACCGGGGCGTTCCCCTGGATATGACGCTGCTGCCAAAGGTCAAGGTTGACATTGTCATCTGCAAGGTCCCGCTGGAGACGGTAATCAAAACGGCGAAAAAGGTCCTCTATTCCGGTCACATCGGCGACGGCAAGATTTTTGTCTACGACGTGGAAAATGTCATAAAGGTCCGCACCGGCGAGGAGGGCTTCGACGCCCTTCAGGACGAGGTGGAAAAATAGTACACAGGGAGACGCCGCCGCTGACGGCGTCTCTTTATGCCCTTTTCCGCCCTGCTTCCGGAGGGAAAATTTTCCATAAAAGGGGAATTTACCGAGGGATTCGCCCAAAACCAGTTGCGCCGGTTGGGTGAATATGATAGAATGAGGGGACGGACTGTACCGTATGCTTTCATCGGTGGAGGCAAATTCTGTTTTTTCAAATTTTCTCGTCCCTGCCCTGTCAGGCAAGGATATCCTGTGCATATAATATACTGCGCTTTCCGCGCAGTATTGACGAATTGATTTGGAGGGTGATTATCATGTCGAAATTGAGGATTGCAGTGCTGTTCGGCGGCGCGTCCACGGAATACGAGGTATCCTTGATGTCAGCCGCGTCGGTGCTGCGAAATATCCCGGAGGACCGCTACGACGTCATTAAAATCGGGATTACCAAGGAGGGCGCCTGGTACCTTTACAGCGGCCCTCTCCACCTGATTGAGCAGAACGCCTGGCAGACCAACCGCTACCTCACCCCGGCCGTTCTCTCGCCGGACCGAAAGTCCCCCGGCATCCTCCACTTTACCGGCCGAAACAGCTTTGAACACTGCGAGCTGCTGAATATCGACTGTGTTTTCCCTGTCCTCCACGGCAAAAACGGTGAGGATGGGACCATCCAGGGGCTTCTGGAGATGTCCGGCATCCCCTATGTGGGCTGCGGCGTGCAGGCCAGCGCCGTCTGCATGGATAAGGTGGTCACCCACACCATGCTGGATTTAGCGGGGATTCCGGGAGTCAAATGGCGCAGCGCCGTCCCCGCGGACCTGGAGCGTCTGGAAGAGCTGGAGCCCCAGTGGGGCCGGGAGCTGGGCTACCCCATGTTTGTAAAGCCTGCCAACGCTGGTTCCTCCGTGGGGGTGACCAAGGTCAAACAGCCGCAGGAGCTGCGGGCCGCCCTGGAGCTGGCCTTTACCATTGACCGGAAGGCTATCATCGAGGAGGGGGTAGACGGCATTGAGGTGGAGACAGCCGTCCTGGGCAACGACAACCCCCAGGCCGCCGCTGTGGGAGAAATCGTCCCAACCCAGGAATTTTACAGCTATTCCGCCAAATATTCGGACGAGAGCACCGACCTGTATATCCCCGCCCGCATCACTCCGGAGCAGACGGAGGCCATCCGGGAAATGGCCGTTCGGGCTTACCGGGCCCTGGGGTGCGCCGGAATGGCCCGTGTGGACTTCTTTATCCGGCGGGACACTGGGGAGATACTCCTCAATGAGCCCAATACCATTCCCGGCTTTACCTCCATCAGCATGTATCCCAAGCTGTGGCAGTACGCCGGACTGCCTTATCCGGAGCTGATTCACCGGCTGATCCAGCTGGCCTTTGAGCGCGGGAAAAACGAAATCCCCCTGTCCAAATAACCGCCGCGGCCGCGGCAGTAGAGACGTATTGTCACTAAGTGAGTATCTGTGTGCAGAGAGCTGAGGAGGAAGTAGAAAATGACAATCGCCCCGTGTGTTACCTTTTATGGATGCTGCCTGGAGGCAGTAGAATTTTACAGCCGGGTTTTCCCCGTGAAATCCAAAACCGTGCTCTTTTTCCGGGATCTGAACGGACCATTTTCCGGCTGGATCAACCCCCAGAATGAAAACCTGGTTCATTCCGCGACCATTCGCTTCCAATGCGGCACAGTTGTGACCTTTAAGGACTCCCTGGCCATGATTTATAAGGACGGCGAAAACGCCTGCGGCAACAAGGACAACGTGGTCTTTGAGGTGTCGGATTTGTCCTCGGAGGAAATCCAGCACATCTATTCCTCCTTTATGCAGGATAAGGCTGTGGCCAACATTCCCCTGGGCCCCCGCCCCGATAACCAGCTCTACACCAGCTTTATCGACCGGTTCGGCGTGTGCTGGAACCTGACCGGTTCCAGGGATTAGGAACGCAAACCACTACATCAGCAGGAAGAGGAGGAACCCCCTATGCAGCAAAAAAAGCCCTCTTTCCCGTGCCACAGCAGCCATGATAACCGCCCGATTGGTGTTTTTGATTCCGGTCTGGGCGGCCTGACAACCTTTAAGGAGCTGCGCCGTCTGTTCCCTAGGGAGGATATTGTCTACTTTGGGGACACGGGCCGGGTGCCCTACGGCACCAAGAGCCGGGAGATTATCCGGAGGTATGCCCGGCAGGATGTGGAATTTCTGCTCCAGCATCAGGTGAAAATGGTGATTGCCGCCTGCGGGACGGTGAGCGCCAATATTTCTCCGGACTTTGCCGGTTCCATACCGGTGCCCTTTACCGGCGTTGTCGGCCACGCCTGTGCCGCAGCCTGCGCCGCCACCCGGCGCGGCCATATAGGGGTGGCGGCCACCCCGGCTACTATCCGCAGCGCCGCCTATGAAAAGGAGCTGAAGGCCCTGTCCCCCCAGATAAAGGTATCCTCCATTCCCTGCGGGCTATTTGTGCCGCTGGTGGAAAACGGCTTTATCCAGAGGGACGACCCCATCACCCGCCTGACGGTGGAACGTTATCTGGCCCCCATGCGGTCCAGCGGCGTGGATGTACTGATTCTGGGATGTACCCACTACCCGCTGCTAGCGGATATCATCGGGGAGTTCATGGGGCCGGAGGTCACGCTGATCGACTCCGGTAAGGCGGCGGCGGAATATGCCCGGCAGTTCCTGACCGAGCAGGGGATGCTTGCCGCGCCGGATAAGGGACCGGGCGAAAACCGGTTTTTTGTCAGTGATTCGATAGAGGGATTCAGCGAGGTGGCGGAGATTTTTCTGGGAGAAACCATCCGCGGAGAGGTAAGGCAAGTATCTGTCGGCTAAACAGAAGCAGCGCGGATGAACACAAAGAAAAGGACAGGAGGGGCAAAGGGCATGAAAAAAGACGTTCTCATCACCATAAAAGGGGTGCAGACTATAGAGGGGGACCAGGATACGGTGGAGCTGACCACCACCGGCAGCTTTTATCGAAAAAACGACACCTATTATCTCAGCTATCTGGAGACCGCGCCCAGCAGCTTTGAGGGGCATAAGACCACCCTGAAGCTGGAGCAGGAACGACGAATTTCCCTGCTCCGTCACGGGGGAGGGGACTCCTCCTTGGTTGTGGAGCAGGGGGTGCGGCACCAGTGCTGCTACGATACCGGATACGGCTCCATGCTCATCGGCGTATCGGGGAGGAGCATCGAGAACGACATCACCGACGATGGCGGATGCGTCCATTTCCAGTACTCCCTTGACATCAACACCATTCTTACCAGTATTCACGACATATATGTAACGGTAAAAACCTATGAAAATGAGCTGAAAGCGTAATTGACCGGATACCCTTCCGGCTGGACGCCGCTTTCCCAAAGAGGAGGAATATCAAACATGGCAAACCTGATTGCCGTCGCCGAATCACAGGCGAGACAGCTTTTAACGACCGCTTTCCATGCCGCCATACAAAAGGGGCTGCTTCCCCAAGGGGAGGTGCCCCCATTCACCATAGAGATTCCGGCGGACACTTCCCACGGGGACTTTGCCTCCAACGCGGCCATGGTATCCGCGCGGGCCTTTAAAAGCGCCCCACGTAAGATTGCCGAGGCGGTTTGCGAAAGCCTGGACCTGTCGGCCACCTTTTTTGACCGCTGGGAAATTGCCGGGCCGGGCTTCATCAACCTGTTCCTGAAGGATCTGTGGTTTACCCAAACGATAGACTTCGTCCTGGAGGAGCGGGAAGCTTACGGCAGCTCCAACTACGGCAATGGGGAAAAGGTGATGATCGAGTTCGTCTCCGCCAACCCCACCGGCCCCATGCACATGGGCAACGCCAGGGGAGGGGCCCTGGGCGACTGCCTGGCCGACGCCATGAGCTGTGCCGGGTACAAGGTAACAAAGGAATTTTACGTCAATGACGCGGGCAACCAGGTGGCCAAGTTCGGCAAATCCCTGGAGTCCAGGTATTTGCAGCTGCATCTGGGGGAGGACGCGGTGGAGTTCCCGGAGGACGGCTACCATGGCGACGATATCCGGGAGCGGGCCCAGGAGTTTACACAGATACACGGCGACGCCTATGTCAAGGCCAGCCCGGAGGAGAGGCAAAAGGCGCTGGTGGACTACGCCCTGCCTAAAAATATCAAAAAGATGAAGGACGACCTGGGCAAATACCGCATTGTCTACGACGTGTGGTTTCTGGAAAGCACCCTGCACGAAAGCGGGGCGGTCCAGGCCGCCATCGACGCCCTTTCCCAAAAGGGCATGACCTACGAGAAGGACGGGACAATCTGGTACAAGGCCAGCAGCTTCGGCGCGGAAAAGGACGAGGTTCTGGTCCGCAGCAACGGGATACCCACCTACTTTGCGGCGGATATCGCCTACCACTACAACAAATTTGCCGTCCGGGGCTTTGACAGGGTCATCAACGTCTGGGGGGCGGACCACCATGGCCATGTGGCCCGGCTCAAGGGGGCGATGGACGCCATCGGCCTGGACGGGAGCAAGCTGGACATTCTTTTGATGCAGATGGTCCGGCTGATGCGCGGCGGGGAGGCGGTCCGGATGTCCAAGCGCTCCGGCAAGGCCATCACCCTGACCAACCTCATCGACGAGGTGCCGGTGGACGCGGCGCGCTTCTTCTTCAACATGCGGGAACCCAACTCCACCCTGGACTTTGACCTGGACCTGGCGGTGGAGCAGTCCTCCTCCAATCCGGTTTACTATGTGCAGTACGCCCACGCCAGGATATGCAGCATTCTGAAAAACCTGGCGGCGGAGGGGATAGCCTTTAACCGGAACAAGGCGAAGCTGGAGCTTCTGCGCACCGTTGAGGAGCGGGAGCTGATCCGGTTGCTGGCCAGGTATCCCCAGGAAATTATAGAGGCGGCGAGGGGATATGATCCGGCGCGGATTACCCGGTACACCCTGGACCTGGCGACGCTGTTCCACAAGTTCTACAACTCCTGCCGGGTCAAGGGCGAGGAGGAAGGTCTGATGCAGGCCCGGCTGGCGCTGTGCCTGGCGGCGCGGATCACCCTGCGCAACGCCCTGCGTCTGCTGAAAATAACTGCTCCGGAGGTAATGTAGCCAAGCTTCTTTCGGAAATATAAGTCCGGCAAAGCCCCAGAAATTGAGCGTTACAAACGTTCTAATTTCTGGGGTTTATACTTGGTTGCCCTGCTTTTATGTTTTCCTGCGCGGAAGCAATTGAAATCTGCCACCTATTGACAATCAGTATAACATTCAGCAGGCGTCACATTGAGTCAGATTAAATGGAATTTCGCAGACAGAAATAACGGCGTATTAGAATAAAATCTTAAAATCTCCCATAAATTCATTGAAAACAGTGTTTTTACCATTGACTTTTTTCAAAAACATTGTAGAATAAAAGTAACAAATAAAATTTTTATCAGGGGAAAGGTTGGTGTTACTATGAGCTATAAGCAATTGTTTTACTTTGTCTCTATTGTGGAAGCGGGAAACATCTCCGCGGCCGCCAAAAAGCTGAACCTTTCACAGCCTCCCCTCAGCAAACAAATCATGCTGCTGGAGGAGGAGCTTGGCGTTAAGCTGATGGAACGCAGCTCGCGAAAGATTTCCCTGACAGACGCCGGATATCTCCTCTATCAGCGCGCCAAAAATATCGTCTCTATGATGGAGAGCACCACCGAGGAAATGGCGGCCTTTGAGACGGAGCGCCCCCATCTGCTCCGGCTGGGGGTCATTTCCTCCTGCAGCCGTTCGGTGACACAGGATTGTATGGTAGAGTTCTGCCGCCTCCATCCCCATGTCCGCTTTGAAATATCTGAATCCAACACCTATACCCTTCTGGAAATGCTGGACAGGGGAATGCTGGAGGCGGCGGTAGTCCGCACCCCCTTCCACACAGAGGGGCTGGAATGTATGTACGGACAGGAGGAACCGCTGGTGGCGGTGGGAAGCAGCCAATACCTGGGGACATCGGGGAGTCCCATCACCATCCCCCAGCTGGCTGCGCTGCCCATTGACTTTTACCGCAGGTTTGAGCATATCCTCATCCCCGTTTTCCAGGACAACGGGGCGGAGCCTAACTTTTTCTGCAAGAGCGACGACGCCCGCACCCCCTTGATGTGGGCAAAGTCCGGACTCGGCGTGGCGGTGGTGCCCAAGTCCATCAGCATGCTGGTGGAGCAGGACAACCTGGTCACCCGCGACATCGCCTGTAAGGAGCTGGTGACGAGGACCGCTGCGGTATACAAAAAGGATGGGTATATCTCCGAAATCGGAAAGACATTTGTGGATTTCTGGGCAAAGAAATACTGCGCGTAATATTTATTATGCTGTGCGAAGCAAGAGGGCGGCCTCAAATCGGAAAACGATTCCTGATTTGAGACCGCCCTCTTGTTATTTCAGCCGACCGCGGGCCGCTGCTACTCCCAATTTACACCGCAGTTCTCCAGCGCCTTGCGGAATTTCTTTTTCACCGTCGCCATACGGGAGCGCAGAGTGGAGGCGGGCACCGCCAGTATCAGCTCCATCTGCAGGCTGGTCAGCCCCTGCCACTTGTAGGTCAGCAGCTCCTGCTCCGCCTGGTCCAGCATCTGGAACGCCTGCTGTATGGGAATTGCCTCCACACAGTCCTCCGGGTTCCCGTAGGGGGAAGGGTCCGAAATGACGCTTCTGCAATCCTCCAGCGTGCCCCCATAGGGGAGGCCCCGCTGCTTTTTCCGCAGCCAGTCGTTTTTCACATTGGCCACAATGCTGAAAATCCACGCCTTCCGCTGCACCGGGATGAAATACGGGTTTTCCCTGAGATACCTCCACACCTTTTCAAAGGTCTCCTGGCTCAGCTCCTCCGCCGTAAAGGGATCGCGGAAGCAGGACATAAAGTAGGCGTATACAATTTTCTGGTTTTCCTCATATAAGGAGCGGAACAGCTCTTCCGCAGAATTCCCATAGAGCATTTTTGCTTCTATCCTTTCCCGTCGGAGACATCAATCCTCGGACTTGATTTCCACCAGCTCATTTACCATCGATGTGGTGGCCTTGAGGTAGGGGAGCAGCCCCTTGTATGCGCGGAGCGTTTCCGCCGCCAGTATCTTCAGTTTTTTCTCCATCATCATCTCCGGGGTGACGTCCTCTGCAAAGCTCAGCTCTTCGCCCAGTATCACCGTTCCCTCCGGCATGTAGGAGAGGGTGGCGGCGTCGATATCCAGATTTTGGACCATTTTCAGCTTGCTGCTGTCAAACTCCTCATAGAACAGCGTGCCGTTGATGCTCAGTTCAAGGTTGCCCATATGGCGCAGGCTGGAGTGGAGCAGGCACACCCCGTTGGCGTGGAGCACAATGGAGACATCTTCCTTCACCCCCGGCAGCTCCGGTATGATGCAGACCCCGTTGACCTTTATGATTACAGAGGTTTTGGGGACCTGTTCCATGATGAATACGCCGTTGGCCCGCTGAACCTTATAGGGCACCGGCTCCCCGTCCTTCAGGTAGATGGTCTTTCCGATATTGCTCCTGGGGATGGCGGCAATGGCGAACTGCACCTCCGGGCTGGCGTCTGTGGGGAGCACCAGGACAGAGATATCGTTGATTTTCTGTATCTTTTGGAGGGCCTCCACGCTTTTGACCTCCCGCAGGTCCAGGATATCCATGCCGCTGTACTTGACGGCTTTGTCAATCTCCGCCTCCAGCTGGGCATAGTCGATTTCCTCCTCCAGGGAGGCGCGGATTACCCTGCCTATCCCCTTTTTGGGGATGCTCATAATGGCATTGCACACGTCCATCTGCCCGTCGGAGGGGACGATCAGGACGTTGACCCGCTTGATCTCCTCAATGGCCTCCGCCGTCTCCACCGTGGTGATGGTCCGCAGGTCCAGCACCCGGATGTCCTTGTATACCACCTGCTTTCTCAGGTATTTGGAGGCATCCAGCTCCTCCTCCTTCCCCAAATAGATGATTTGCCCCACCGATGTCTTGGGGATGCCGGTCAGTGCCGCCGAAACCTCCTCTGGCACATCGTTGGGGAGAACTAGTAGCCTTACATCGACGATGGAGCTGATTTTCCTCGCATCTTCCACTGTGCGGACCGACCGCAGGTCACATACGCTCATGCTCACATAATTTGCCATTTCAAAAAACCTCTCTTTCCTGATTGGGGCAATCCAGCTTCAGGATCGCCGCTATATTTTGTCTTTACATCCATTAAGACGAAAAGATAGGGGGAACTGTCCACGGTTTTGTAAAATAATAAAAAATTTTTAAAAGCGATTGACATCCAGAAGGTGGAATGTTATAATCATAGCAAATCGATATGAATTATAGATTTTAAGGAAGGGACGTGTTTCTCCATGGGAAAGCTGCTTATCCGGATGGACCGGCACAACTTCCGCAACGGACGAATGTGCTCTGGCAAACACACGGTATCTAAATGAAAAACAACAAGGAGCGTATTTACCATGGCAGATAAAAAATATCATTTTGAAACCCTTCAGATCCACGCCGGCCAGGAACAGGCCGACCCCGCCACCGGTTCCCGCGCGGTGCCGATTTATCAGACCACCTCCTATGTGTTTCACAACTCCGCCCATGCCGCTGCCCGCTTCGGCCTTACCGACCCTGGCAATATCTATGGGCGGCTGACCAACTCTACCCAGGAGGTTCTGGAAAAGCGGCTGGCGGCATTGGAAGGCGGAACTGCGGCGCTGGCCCTGGCGTCAGGGGCTGCGGCCATTACATATACCTTCCAGGCCCTGGCCCAGGCTGGCGGGCACATTGTCGCCCAGAAAACCATCTACGGCGGCAGCTACAATCTGCTGGCCCACACCCTGCCCCAGTTTGGGGTAAAGACCACCTTTGTCAATATCCACGACCTGGAGGAGACAGAGAATGCCATCCTTCCCAACACCAAAGCAATTTTCATCGAAACCCTGGGCAACCCCAACAGCGATATCCCCGATATCGACGCTGTAGCTGAAATCGCCCACAGGCATGGAATCCCCCTGGTCATTGATAATACTTTCGGCACTCCCTACCTCATCCGGCCCATTGAGCATGGCGCGGACATTGTGGTCCACTCCGCCACCAAGTTCATCGGCGGCCACGGCACCACCCTGGGCGGCGTGATTGTGGATTCCGGCAAATTCGATTGGAGGTCCAGCGGCAGGTTCCCCGTCATCGCCGACCCCAACCCCAGCTACCACGGCGTCAGCTTTGTGGATGCCGCCGGGCCCGCGGCCTTTGCCACCTATGTCCGGGCGATTCTGCTGCGGGATATGGGGGCGGCTATATCGCCCTTTAACGCCTTTCTGCTGCTCCAGGGGGTGGAGACCCTCTCCCTGCGGCTGGACCGCCACGCCGAGAACACCAAAAGGGTGGTGGAATATCTTGCCAAACACCCCAGGGTGGAGCGGGTAAACCATCCCAGCCTGCCGGACCACCCCGACCACAGGCTGTATGAGAGGTATTTCCCCAACGGCGGCGGCTCCATCTTTACCTTTGACATCAAGGGGGGACAGGAGGAGGCCCACTGCTTTATCGACCATCTGGAGATTTTCTCCCTGCTTGCCAATGTGGCGGACGTCAAGTCCCTGGTGATTCATCCCGCCACCACCACCCACTCCCAGCTGACGGCGGAGGAGCTGCTGGAGCAGGGAATCCGCCCCAGCACCATCCGCCTTTCCATCGGCACCGAGCACATTGAGGATATTCTGGCGGACCTAGAGCAGGCGCTTCAGGTGTAGCGCCCCTGTTTTGAATGGTACAAAACCCGGTCTGAAAAAGCATCTTTGGCTTTTTCAGACCGGGTTTTTGGCTGATATCGGTGGACTGCCTATCCATGCCAGACCTCCACCTGGTTCAGCGCCCTGAATTCCCCCGGCGTGCAGTTTTTTAGCTGCTTGAACAGCCGGTTGAAGGTGGATATGCTGGAAAACCCGCACCGCATGGCAATTTCCGTGATTGATGTGTCGGGGGGGGGTGCAGCTAACAATTCCTCTGCCGCCCGGATGCGCCGCTGGTTGAGATAATCAGTAAAGGTGTCCTTGGTGTACTGCTTAAACAGCCGTGAAAAATGGAATTTGCTGAACCCGGCGTAGGAGGCCATATCCTCCAGGGTCAGGTTCTCCATGTAGTGCTGGTCAATATATCCCAGCAGGTTGCTGAACTTTTGGATATATACCTTATGCTTGGGGGCCTGTACTTCGGGAAAGGGATTTCTCGCGGAACGATAATGGTTTCCCAGGCGGACAAAAAAGTTCAGCAGCAGCGAGGTGATGAGGAGCTCGGTAAATTCGCTTTCGTTGAAATATTCATCCTTCATCTGGAGCAGGATGCTGTGGAGGATGGAATGGGTTTTGGGAAAGGTCTCCGGGGTGATGTAGATTGGGCCGTGCATCATGGCGCGGATTCCGGAAAAGCCTTTGATGCCGTTGAGCAAGGAGAGGTCAAAGAGAAATACAAACCGGTTTCCGCTTTCCGGCGCAATCAGGGTGTGCATCTCTCCGGGAGGAATTACCAGTATCTCCCCCGGCTGAATATGGAAATCGGCCTGGTCCGTACTCACATCGTAGTAGTTTTCCACAGGGAGGATAATCTCCAGCGCCGTGTGCCAATGGGCGCTGTAGCCGTGGGTCTGGTGGTTATACCAGATACGCATGGAAGCGTTATTTTTATAAGTAACCAGCTCGTGCTCATCCTCATAAAGGTTTCCCGGCCAATCGTCATTGATCAGATTAAACGCAACAGGATTGTCGGCAATCTGCATAGTTTCTCCTCCTTTCAACTGACCGATATCATCATGCTGTCTATAGTATACAATAAATTTTGTGAAACGTCCAGAGAAAATAGCAAAAAGTGAACATGCAATAGCAACGGCTGATAAGACGCTCCAAAAGCTTCATGCTATAATAACAGTAACAACAGGCCGGACAAACCGGCATGCAAAACGGCAATTTCTTCACAAAAAATCCGGACAGGAGGAGGAGCGGAATGAGTGTAAGCACAACCCCCAGCAAGCCCAAAAGCGAACTGAACCGCACACTGACAAAGGCGTGGAATTACAGATGGATCTATCTGATGCTTCTGCCGGTCATGGCCTTCTATATCGTATACAGGTATGTCCCTATGTACGGCGTGACCATTGCCTTTAAGAATTATAATGTGTTCAAGGGGGTTATGGGCAGCCCCTGGTGCGGCCTGGATGTGTTCAAAAAGATTCTGACCAACAAGAACTTCTGGCTGGCCATCAAAAACACTCTGGTGCTCAACTTCCTGACGCTGCTGACCAGCTTCCCCCTGACAATTATCGTCTCCCTGATGCTCAATGAAATTGTCGGCGCGGGGTTTAAAAAGGTCACACAGTCGGTGCTGTACCTGCCCCACTTTATTTCCTGGGTGGTTGTGGCCGGCATCGCCACCAACCTTTTCTCCCAGCAGGGAGGAACGGTGAACAACATACTGGGTGCTTTTGGCGTTTCCGCCGTGCCCTTCCTCAGCGACAACAAGTGGTGGATTTTCACCTACGTCGTCTGCAACGTCTGGAAGGAAATCGGATGGGGCACCATCATCTATTTGGCCGCCCTAACCGGCGTTGACGAAAGCCTCTATGAGGCCTCCTACCTGGACGGCGCAACCAAAATGCAGCGGCTGATTTACATAACCCTCCCGTCCATCAAGTCGGTCATTGTCACCATGCTGATTCTCCAGATTTCCAAGATGATGACCATCGGCCTGGACGCACCCCTTCTGCTGGGCAACAAAAAGGTAATCGGCGTGTCCGAGGTTATCAGCACCTATACCTACCGGTTAGGTATTGAAAGCGCCAAGTACAGCGATTCCACCGCCATCGGTCTGTTCCAGTCGGTTATCAACATCATTATCCTCCTCGCCGCCGACAAGTTCGCCAAGGCCATCGGCGAAGACGGGATTATATAAGGAGGGCGGAAAAATGGCTATTGTGCAAAAGAAAAGGTTCCCCGTGGGGCAGATTGTAAACTATGCCCTGCTTACGCTGCTGGCCTTTATCTGTCTGTATCCGTTTCTGAACGTTATCGCCTACTCCCTGAGCGGATACAACGCTGTGCTCTCCAACCGGGTCACCTTTTTCCCCATTGACTTCAATTTGGAGGCGTACAGTCAAATCCTGGGGAAAACCCAAATATGGAACGCTATGCGCACCACCGTAATCGTCACCCTTGTGGGAACGGCTCTGAGCCTGCTGTTGACCATTTTTGCCGCCTACGGCCTTTCCCGCAGGGACCTGCCGGGACGGAAGTTCCTCACCGGGATGATCCTCTTTACCATGTATTTCGGCGGCGGCATGATACCCACCTTTCTGGTGGTAAAGGCCACCGGCCTGTACGACACCATCGGCGCGCTGTTTATTCCCCAGGCGGTTAACGTCTTCAACTTTATCGTCATGAGGACCTTCTTCCTCAACCTTCCGGAGAGCCTGGAGGAGGCCGCCAGAATCGACGGGGCGTCCTATATGAAGGTGCTGATTAAGATTGTGCTTCCCCTGTCCCTGTCCATCATCGCGACCATCGGGTTGTTCTACGCGGTGGGCTATTGGAACACCTATTTCGACGCCCTGCTGTATATCCAGGACCCCGACAAGTACACCCTCCAGCTGAGGCTGAGAAGCCTGCTGTTCGGGGAGGAGCTGAACAACTCCGGCGCTAACCTGGAGGGCATCGGCACCCAGGTTATGACCCAGTCTCTGAAGATGGCAACCGTCGCCGTTTCCACTATCCCAATCCTGATTGTATACCCCTGGCTGCAAAAATACTTTGTCAAGGGCGTTATGGTCGGTTCGGTGAAGGGCTGATTTTTAAATGGCGATTTACATATCCCTATCCTTATATCCTAACACAGAAAGGAAAGAAAACCATGAAGAAAAAAATAATTACATGCTTGTTGGCGGCAGCAATGATGACTTCGGTTTTGGGCGGATGCAGCGGACAGTCCAGCTCGGCTGCTCCCTCCGGAAGCTCTCCCGCGCCCAGCGGCTCTCAGGCCCAGAATTCCACCTCTCAGGCGGCGCCGGCTGAGACGGCCAGCAAGTACCAGACCACCTATGGCGCAAAACAATTCGACAATGTGACTGTCACCGTCGAGCTGTTTGACCGCAGCAACGCTCCGGACGGCTCCACCATTACCGATAACAAGTGGACCAACTACTGCAACGAGCAGATGAACAAGGTTGGCATCAATGTGGAATACGTTCCCGTTCCCCGCTGGGACGAGGTAACCAAGATGCAGGTTATGGTGGCCTCCCAGACCGCCCCTGACCTGACTTTGACCTATACCTACGCCTACGCCGAGGACTACTTCAACCAGGGCGGCACCTGGGACCTGACCGAGTTTATCGACGGCGCGGACCAGGCCCAGAACATGAAGGCTTACCTGGGCGAGGACGTTATCAATATCGGCCGCAACGCCAACAACCAGCTTTACGGCATTGTCGCAAAGCGCGCCACCACCGCCAAGAGCAACCTGTTCCTGCGCAAGGACTGGATGGATAAGCTGGGCCTTTCGGTTCCCACCACCCCGGACGAGCTATATACCGTGATCGACCAGATGGTTCATAAAAATCCCGATAACCGTTCAGATGTCATTGGCGCCCACTTCTGGAATGCGTGGAACACCAAGCTGGCATTCTCCAAGCTGGTTGCTGACCCCACGCAGGTGAACATCAGCCTGGGCGAAGACGTAATCCAGGAATACTATGACGAAGGCGTACGGGAATGCTACCGCTACATGAATAAGCTTTACAATGAAGGCCTTATGAACCAGGAATACTACACCTGGGCGGAGGATAACTTCAAAAGCTATATTGTAACAGGCGCCCTGGGCTTCTTTGAGTACAGTGTAAACGGCAGTGTGGATGTTCTCCGCGGCTCCCTGCTGAAGACCCTTCAGGAAAATGTTCCCGGCGCGGACATTATCTCCATTCCTCCGCTGAAAAACGTCAACGACGGCAAGCAGTACAGCGCGGCCTACGCTGCTGGCGGCCTGATTGCTTTCTGCCCCAAGTCTGCGGACGAGAAGAAAGTAGAAGCGGCTATGACCTATCTGGACTGGATGTGCACCAAGGAAGGCGGTCATGTGATTTACCACGGCTTTGAGGGTGAACACTACGACGACATAAACGGCGTACCGGTGGTCAAGGATGCGGAATATAACTCCAAGGACAAGGACTGGATCCGTACCGACCTATTCGCAACCGGCAACCAGGGCTACTTTGCAACTGTTGATGATTTCAACATCTGCACCTCCAAAGAGGCCCCCGGCTATGAAGACCACGTTATTGACAACTATGAAAACGCCCTGATCGGCACCCTGATTCACGACACCACCTACACCTCTCCCTCCACAACGGAGCTGATTGCGGACCTCAAACTGATCCGCGACGAGTATTCGGTCTCCTGCGTCACCTGCCCGACAGCGGATTTCGACAAGACATATGACGAATACAAGAAAGAGCTGGAGCAGATTGGCATTCAGAAGATTATTGATGAACGCACCGAATATTTCAGCAAATAATCCAATCTCCATAACTGAAAAGGATTTTGTACAGTCGATCAGTGCTGTGCTGCTGAAATGAAAAAGGCAGGCCTTCGCTGAGCGGGGGCCTGTTGATATGAAGGGGAAAACGCTGACTAATACCAAAGATTTGTTTGACAAGGGCTGCGGGTGGGTGCTATCCTTAAAGCATAGGACAGCCTATTCACATAATAGGAGGATTTGAATGATGGAACAGAAAAAAGACGGTATGAATTACGCCCCCAAGGGCAAGCCCTCCCCGGTGGTAAAACCTGAGGAATTCGTCATTGCGGCGGTGGGTCTGGACCACGGACATATCTACGGGATGTGCAACGGGCTGACCGAGGCCGGGGCAACGCTGAAATGGGTGTATGACCCAGATCCCGAAAAGGTAAAGAGTTTTGTGAAGTCCTTCCCCCAGGTAAAGGCTGCGGAGAGCGAGGAGCAGGTCCTTGGCGATCCGGAGGTGAAGCTGGTATGCGGCGCGGCCGTCACCAGCGAGCGTTGCGCCTTGGGCATTAGAGTGATGAACGCCGGGAAGGATTACTTTACCGACAAGGCACCCCTGACCACCCTGGAGCAGCTGGCTGCGGCCAAGGAAACGGTCAACAAGACAGGCAGGAAATACATGGTGTATTATAGTGAACGCCTCCATGTGGAAGCGGCGGTGTACGCCGGACAGCTGATAGCGGAGGGGGCCATCGGCACACCCATCCACATCGACGGCTTTGGACCCCACCGGATCGGCAACCCTGCAGGGCGTCCCGATTGGTTCTTCAAGAAGGAGAAATACGGCGGCATTCTCTGCGATATCGGCAGCCACCAGATTGAGCAGTTCCTCTTTTACTGCGGCGTGAAGGACGCGGAGGTCAAGTACAGCGAGGTGGGCAACTACGGCCACCCCGAATTCCCGGAGCTGGAGGACTTCGGCGACGCGGTGCTGGTGGGGGACAACGGAGCCACCCAGCATTTCCGGGTTGACTGGTTTACCCCGGACGGCCTTTCCACCTGGGGGGACGGCAGAACCTTTATTCTGGGGACCAAGGGATATATTGAGCTGAGAAAATACGTCAATGTGGGAACCAACGACGGGAGCTCCAACCATGTCTTCCTGGTCAACCAGGATGGGGAGCGGCACTTTGAAGTGACCGGGAAGGTGGGATATCCCTTCTTTGGCCAGCTGATACTGGACTGCATCAACCGCACAGAAAACGCCATGACCCAGGACCACGCCTTCAAAGCGGCGGAGCTGTGCGTCAGGGCTGAAATGCAGGCGGTCAAGGTGAAATAGGAGGCGTTTGATATGATTAATGCGGCAATCGTCGGGACAGGCAACATCTCCCACGCCCACGTCCAGGGGCTGCTCACCTTCCCGGAGCGGTGCAAAATTGTTGCCCTCTGCGACATCTACCCGGAAAAGGCCCAGGCCATGAAGGAAAAATACCACCTGGACTGTGAGGTGTTCGACGACCATCAAAAGATGCTGAGCTCCGGCATCAGGATTGACCTGGTCCATGTCTGCACCCCGCCCTATGTCCACTGTGAGATAGCAGTCAACAGCATGAATGCGGGCTGCAATGTGCTGGTGGAAAAACCTATGGCTACCTGTCTGGCGGAATGCGATAAAATGCTGGAGGCGGAAAAGAGAAACGGCGTGACCATGGGCTGTATTGCCCAGAACCGGTTCCGCAACTCCATCTACAAGCTGAAAAAGACGGCGGACAGCGGCCTGGCGGGGAAAATCTGCCTGGCCCAGGTGGATTCCGCCTGGTGGAGGGGACATTGCTACTATGACCTGTGGTGGCGGGGCACCTGGGAAAAGGAGGGCGGCGGCCCCACCCTGAACCACGCGGTACACCACATCGACATGCTCAACTGGCTGGAGGGACGGCTGCCCGACACGGTGATGGCCATGCTCACCAACGTCATGCACGACAACGCCGAGGTGGAGGACCTTTCCCTGGCCTGCCTCCACTATGACGACGGAAGTCTGGCTCAGATCACCAGCTCGGTGGTCCACCACGGGGAGGAACAGGGCGTGGTGCTGCAATGTGCGGACGCGAGAATCTCCGCCCCCTGGTCGGTGAAGGCGGAGATCACCCAGCAGAACGGCTTCCCCAAGCCGGAGGGCAATCAGGAGCTTATCCAGAAGCTGGAGGCGTTTTATCAGGGCCTGCCCGACCTGCCCTATGAGGCCCACACCGGGGAGATTGATAATGTGCTGACGGCGCTGGAAACCGGTGGCCGCCCCATGATTACCGGCATCGACGGGCGGCGGACAGTAGAGGTCATCACCGCCATCTATATGTCCGGCTTTGGCAAAAAGGCGGTCCAACTGCCCATCCGGGAGACCGACGAGGGGTATACCTTTGACGAGGTCTTGAAAAACGCCATACATTTTTATGAGAAAACGTCGTCGGTGGAAAATTTTGCCGACGAGCGGATCACACTGGGGAATTATAAGTAAAAAACACGTATTCTTAAGAGCGGCAGGGATCGAATCGGATGAAACGATGTCTGCCGCTTATTTTTTGGGAGGAAGCGAAGAGATGAAGCAGGAGAAAATCATTGTCCAACAAGGGACGGAAATTCCTTTCCACAACCAGGTTGATTATTGCGTGGGAACGGGGCGGATGTCCCTTGCCCTGGCGGAGGAATACCAGAAGGAGCTGCGGCTGGTGCAGAAGGAGATCGGCTTCCGGTATATCCGGGGGCATGGGCTGTTCTGCGACGCCATGGCCATCTACCAGGAATACGAGGAAAACGGCGTCAAAAGGGCGGAGTATAATTTCACCTATCTGGACCGGGTGGTGGACAGCTATCTGCGGGTGGGGCTGCGGCCCTTCCTGGAGCTGGGCTTTATGCCCCAAAAGATGGCCAGGGGGACCCAGACTGTCTTTTACTGGAAGGGAAATGTCACCCCGCCCAAGGATTACAGGGACTGGACCGCTATGGTGCAGGCCTTTCTGCGCCACCTGATAGAGCGGTATGGCAGAGACGAGATTTTGCAATGGCCCATTGAGGTGTGGAACGAGCCGAACCTGAACATCTTCTGGGAAAACGCGGATATGGCGGAGTATTTTAAGCTGTTTGAGGAGACCTTCCGCGCCGTCAAGGAGGTGGACGGCGGCCTGCTGGTGGGCGGCCCCGCGGTGTGCGGCGGTACGGACGAGCTGTGGATTCAGAAGTTCATGGAATTCTGCCGGGAGAAAAAGCTGCCCATCGACTTTGTAACCAGACATCACTACACCATCGAAACCCCGGAGAACCAGGGCCACTGCGATTATTCCAAGGTGATGGACGCGGAGTCGGGCTTTGCCAACCTGCAAACCACCCGCGACATCATCGACAGTTTCCCTGAATACAAGGGACTGCCCATCCATGTCACCGAGTTCAACACCTCCTATACCCCCAGGGGGGTGATTCACGACACCAACCGCAACGCGGCGCTGATTGCGCGGCAGCTTTCCCGGCTGGGGGATGTGAACGAATCCTACTCCTACTGGACCTTCGGGGACGTATTTGAGGAGGCGGGGGTTCCCTTTACCCCCTTTCACGGCGGCTTTGGCCTGGTGGCGGAGGGGTGCATCCCAAAGCCCACCTTCTGGACCTTTGTCTTTTACAAAAAGCTGAAGGAGGGGGACGGACAATGCGTTTACCGGGACAACGACATGGTGGTGATGAAGAAAGCGGACGGCGGCTGGCAGGGCGTTGTGTGGAACGCCTCGGAGCAGAGCGCGGCAGTGGAGCAGCGGCGGTTTGAGCTGGTTCTGCCCGGCTGCGAAGGGGAGTACTGTGTCATGACCCGGACGGTGGACGAGGAGGTCTGCAATCCGCTGAAGGCTTGGCACGACATGGGGGAACCGGCGAACCTGAAGGAGGAGCAGCGGGCGCTGCTGCAGGAGGCGGCCACGCCGCTGCTGAGGACCGAGAGAACCGCGGCCCAGGGACAGCAGCTGACCATAGAGCTGGCAGCAAAGAAAAACGGCGTGGTATATTTTGAGGTAAGCCGCGCGCCGTTAAAGCCCAACAGAGGGTACGATTACCAGAAGGTTCTGGAATTTTAAAAGGAAAACCGCACAAAAAATCCGGCCTGAAAAGCTTTTATTTGTGGCTTTTCAGGCCCCTTTTTTGGCCTGATTTCCCGCTTTTATCTTTAATTTGCAATAATTTTAGTAAATATCTGCGAAATATTGTAAAAAGAGCTTGCTTTTTTTGAGGGAATATATTATGATAGAATAAAGATCAAGGAATTTTGAGGAGGCGGCAAAATGGAGACAAAGAAGATGCCCCGCGAAATGACAGGGGCGGAGCTAAAGTCCATGCTGAAGAGCAGTATTGATTTTAAGAGCCTGGGCGGCATGAAGAGCCCGGAGCTGACACTGCCCACGGAGAAAAAACAATGGTGGCGGGACGCAAAGATTGGGATGTTTGTCCACTGGGGCCTGTATTCTATCCTGGGGAGGGGCGAGTGGGTACGGTTCAACGAAAAAATCCCGGATGAGGAGTACACCAGACTGGCGGAGCAGTTCACCGGCAAAAAGTGCGATATGGATGAGTGGACCCAGCTGGCGGTGGATATGGGCGCGAAATATATGGTGATGGTGGCCAGACACCACGACGGCTTTTCCCTGTGGGACAGCCCCGGAAGCTACCAGGGGTTTACCACCGCCAATACCGGGGCGCACCGGGATTTTATCAAGGAGTATACCGAGGCCTGCCGCAGAAAAAACCTGAGGGTAGGCATTTACTATTCCAATATGGACTGGCGCTTTCCGGGGTATTTTGACCCCAAGGGAAAGCCGGAGAGCGCCCAGGCGATGAAGCGGCAGGCTTACAACCAGGTAGAGGAGCTGATGAGCAGGTATGGCAAGGTGGATATCCTATGGTACGACGGCTCCTGGCTCAACCACAGCGGCAGCGATACCACGGCGGCCTGGCTTTGGGAACCGGTAGCCCTTAACAAGATGGCGCGGAAGTACAACCCGGAGCTGCTGATCAATCCCAGGTCCGGCTGGGAGGGGGATTTCTACTGCGACGAGGGCTCCCATGAGATCAGCGGAAAAATCATCCCGGTACCATGGGAAAAAGACATGTGCCTCTGTTCCGGTACATCCTGGGGCTGGATGGCCGACGACCCGGTCTCCGACCTGGACTGGCTGATCCGTATGCTGGCGGATGTGATCACACGGGACGGCAACCTTCTGCTCAATGTGGCACCCGACGGACAGGGGGCAATTCCGGAAAAGGTAAAGACAAGGGTCCGGGAGCTGGGCAGCTGGGTCCGGGAAAACGCCGAGAGCATCTACGGAACCAGGGGCGGCCCGGTAGAGCCGGTGGATAAGGTCTATGGGACCACCTTCCGGGACAATCGGATTTATCTACACATACAGGACAGGAATGCCTTTGCGGGACTCACCGTGCCTTTGACGGAGTATACCGTCACCGGCTGTACCTATCGCGGACAGAAGGTAGACTATACCCAGGACGCCCAGGGCCTCCGCGTCAGGCTGCCGGAAGGAATCAAAGGGGAGCCGGATACGATCATCCGGTTAGAAACCGGCAGACCAGTGCAGATTGCGGAGGACGCGGAGATTTATTTTACAGGAAAGTGAGTAAGCAAGCATGTATTATGGAGTCGCATACTATCCGGAGCAGAAAAATCCTCAGGATTTGGAGCGTGATATCGAACTGCTGATCGCCTCCGGGATCAATACCGTGCGGATGGGGGAATTCGCCTGGTGCCGGTTTGAACCCCAGGAGGGCGAATTCCATTTTGAATGGCTGGACCCGGTGGTGGAGAGGCTGGGCAAGGCCGGTATCCAGACAATGATGTGTACGCCCACAGCCTGTCCCCCCGCCTGGATGTGCGAGAAATACCCGGAAATCCTCTATGTGGACAACCGGGGAGTGCGCCGCGGCTTTGGCGGCCGCCGTCATTACTGTTATACCAACGAGACATATCGGAAATTCTCCCGCAGGATAGCGGAGAAAATCGGCGAGCATTACGGGAGCAACCCCTATGTGATGGGCTTCCAGATCGACAATGAACCAGCCCAGGAGGCCACTGGGCGCTGCCAGTGCGCGGATTGCCAGGCCGCCTTTCGCAGATGGGTGGAAAAGCGTTACCACACGGTAGAGGAGTGGAACCGCCGCACCGGCGGGATATCCTGGTCCCAGGAACTGACGTCCTTTTCCCAGATATACACACCAGTGACCGCCATTGAGCCCCACGGGATTTCCGCTGTTCCGGTACATTTTGAGAATCCCTCCATCCGGCTGGAATTTGAGCGCTTTGCCAGCGCTCAGCAGATAGAGTACCAGGAAATCCAGAACCAGGCGCTGAAAAAATATACAGACAAGCCAATTACGGTGAACGGGACCGGTCTGGCTACCAACAGCATCAACTATTATGAGAGCTTCAAGTCGCTGGACCGGTATGCTTTCGACTATTATCCGCCCATGCGCCACACCAAGATCGGAACCTTTGCCTACGGCTTTGCCCGCGGTGTAAAGCCGGGGACTCCTTTTTGGATTCCGGAGTTCATGTCCGGCGGCGGCCATGGACTGCGGGGCCACGGCCGGGCTCAGACTCCCCCTGGCAGCCTGAAGCAGGCGGTGGTCCACGCCATGGCCCACGGGGCGCAGATGCTGCTGCACTTCCAGTTCCGAACCTTCCCCTATGGGGCGGAGCAGCTCAATTACGCTATTGTGGACATCGACGGTGTGCCACGCAGGCGGTATTACGAGATGCAGGAGACGGCATCCCTCTTAAAGCGGCTGGCCCCCCTGGAAAACGCCGCCCTTACAACCGAGGCCGCCATTGTGGTGGACTATGATGCCCTGTGGGCCCTTGCCATCAAGCCGGTGAACGAGAGCTTTCAGTATCTGTCCTTCTGCAGGATGATCAGCGACACCCTCAACCGTCAGGGTCATGTCAGCGACGTGGTCAGCCTGGACGCGGATTGGTCAGGGTATAAGCTGCTGGTGCTGCCCGCCCTCTTTGTGCTGCGCAGGGAATACAGGGAGAAAATCAAGGAATATGTGAGGGGTGGCGGGACACTGCTGGCAACCTTCCTCACCAGCGTAAAGGACGAGTACAACACAGGCTGGATTGAAAGCCTGCCCGCCGGACTGACAGACCTCTTTGGAGTGACAGTGCAGGAGGTGGAGCCGGCGGATGAGAGAACCTCTTCTATCCTTAAAATGGAGCTTCCTGGCGGTACGGTATATACAAAAGACCGGCATTGGTCGGAGCTGCTGGCGGGAGAGGCCGAGATAGTGGGGCGCTATACCGAGGACTACAAGGCGGGGCAGGGCGTGATTGCCCGCAATCCCTACGGCAAGGGCACAGCTTGGTATATGGGCACTATGCCGGAGGAGGATGCCTTTGCCAAGCTCCTTTCCCACATCTGTGAGGAGGCGGGGCTGACCAAGCCTGAGATCACCGTTCCGGCACAATACTGTGAAGCGGTCTGCCGGGAGTATGAAGGCGGGAAGCTGTACTATCTCTTTAACTTTGACAAGGAACCCCACCAGGTGGACTGGAAGGGGACACTGGTGGATTATCTGACGGGAGAGAAGCATCAGGACGGCGCTTTGATTCCCACGGATGGATTTTTGATTTTACTTAAAGAGGCAGGGAGGAATGAACAAGGATGAAAAGGGTAAGCCTGATTCGGGAGGCGTCCGCCAACAAGCGCATTGCCTTGGGCCTGGAGTACGTTTGCAGGAGCCTGGAGGCGGCGGGATATGAGATCGCCCTTTATGAAGAGGATAAGGTTGACGCTTACCGGGAGTTGCCCGGAGCGAAAATCTATGTGGGCGACCGGAATACAAGCCGGTTTTTAAAGCATTTGGAGGAGGAAGACCTGCTGCTGTACCATCAGCCCGCGCCGGGGGACGAGGGATTCTACCTGAGCACCGTGGCGGGGGGACTGACGGTGGTTTCCGGCGGCAGCGACACCGGAGCGCTCTATGGATGCCTGGAGCTTTCCGAGCGCATCGACAGGGAAGGGGAGCTTCCCTATGAGCTGGCCTTTGGCGACGGACCGGTCTATAAGCTGCGGGGCCCGGTGCTGGGGCTCCAGAAGACCAAGCTGGAGCCGCCCCGCCGCACCTATGAATACCCCATCACCCCCGGCCGCTTCCCCTGGTTTTATGATAAGGCCCAGTGGGAAGAATACTTGGAGATGATGGTGAGAAACCGCTGCAACGCCCTTTATATCTGGAGCGGACATCCCTTCGCTTCCCTGGTGAAGGTACCGGATTATCCGGAGGCGCTGGAGGTGACGGAGGAGGAGCTTCAGCTCAACCATGATACCTTTATGTGGCTGACCGAGGAGTGCGACCGCCGGGGCATCTGGGTGGTGCTGAAGTTCTACAACATCCACATCCCCTATGAATTTGCCGTCCACCATGGACTGGACCCCCACCAGAGCAGCATCCATCCGCTGGTGGCGGATTACACCCGCAAATCCATTGCGGAGTTTATCAAGTCCTACCCCCATATCGGGCTGATGGTCTGCCTGGGAGAGGCGCTGCGGGGCCTGGCGGCAAAGACCGAGTGGTTTGTCAAGACCATCATCCCCGGCGTCAAGGACGGCATCGAGGCGGCGGGCCTCACCGAGGAACCGCCCATCATCCTGCGGGGCCACGACTGCGATCCGGTGGACGCCATGAAGCAGGCAATGCCGCTGTACTCCAACCTGTACACCATGTGGAAGTATAACGGCGAGGGCCTGACCACCTATCAGCCGCGGGGAAATTGGCAGAAGGAACATCAGGAGCTGTCCGCCTTGGGCAGCACCCACATCATCAACGTACATATTGTGGCTGACCTGGAGCCCTTCCGCTATGGCGCGCCCAGCTTTATCCAGAAGTGTATGCAGGCGGGAAAGTATCGTCTGGGGAGCAACGGACTGCACCTCTATCCCCTGTTCTACTGGGATTGGCCCTATTCCGCCGATAAGGGGGAAAAGCGCACCCTCCAGTTGGAGAGGGACTGGATGTGGTATGAGGCCTGGTTCCGCTATGCCTGGAACCCGGACCGGGACGAGAAGACGGAAAAGCTCTATTGGCGGGAGCGGCTGGCGGAGCATTACGGCTGCGGAAGCAAATCGGCGGAGATGATGCTGGAGGCTATTGAGGCCGCCGGGCAGCTTGCTCCCCGGAGCCTGCGGCGCATCGGCATCACCGAGGGCAACCGCCAGACCTGGAGCCTGGGGATGACCGCCAGCGAAATGACCAATGTTGTGCGCTACCGTCCCAACCTGGAGCTGTGGCATTCGGTGGGCGGCAAGGGCGAGCAGCCGGATGAGTACGTCAGGAACAAGATTGCGGGCCTCCCCCATGTGGGCGAGACGCCGGTGGATATGATTGCGGACACAGACCATTTTGCGGCAAAGGCGATGCGCTGTGTGAAAGAGGCTGCCCAGGGCATGGGCAGCAACCTTGAAGAGTATGGGCGCTGGAAGACGGATATCGAGGCCCTTTCGCTGCTGACCGACTCCTACAACCGCAAGCTGGAGGCGGCCCTGCTGATTCTGGAATACAAATACACCATGGACGAGGCGCTCCATGGCGACCTTTCCCTGCTGGAGGCGGCGGAGAAGAAGCTGGCCGCAAGCCTGGACGCTTACCGGAAGCTGGCGGCGCTGACCGGCGAAACCTATCTCTTTGCCCCCAGTATGCAGACCCCCCAGCGGAAGATCCCCTTTGAAAATGGCGACACCTTTGGCCATTGGCGTCAGTGCCTGCCGGAGTATGAAAGGGAATACGCCAACTTCAGCCGCCACCTGGCGGAGATGAAGGCCGGGAATTATCCCCAAATTAAGACGGAGGAGGATGCGGATATCAAGCCCCTGCGCCCCGCGCCCTACACCCTCCTTTCCGAGGAATACGAGACCTATCCCCTGGAGAAGGGCCAGGTTGTCTTTACCGATTCCGGCGTCAAAATCGAGCAGCTGATTCCCGAAGTGCAGGGATTGACCGGCGTGCGATTTTCTCACAACATGGCCATTGGCGGCAACATCAGGATACGGGTGGAGCTGCCCCAGGATTCCAAGGTGATTATCGGCTACATGAACGCCAAGGCGATACAGTGGCTCCAGGTGCCGGATTTGGAGACCAATACCCACGCCGACGACAGGGGCGGCCTCACCCCGGTGTATAAAAACGCCATGAAGGTGCAGGGATGCCCGAACGTGAACTTCCACATGTTCCGCTATGAAAAGGGGGTACACGAGATTAGCTTTGACAACGGCGGGTTTGTCTTTGCGGGGGTTATTGCCGCAGACGAGCCGGTGACCCCGCGCAACGCGGATATGGCCGACGAAACCCTGGAGACGCTGGACTGGATGTACGAATAATTTCCGGCGCCGCCTGAAAATAAGGAAAAACCTGTCCCCACAGAGAAATCTGGGGGGACAGGGGGAACCGTTCCCTTTTTTAGGATTGCAAATCTGCGCCAATGTGTAGATTTCCGGGAGCAGATTGCCAAAAAATCCATATTTCTTCATTTTTATGGCAAACTGTGTTTTAAGAAAGTGGCAAAGGACAGAATACATCCCAAAAAGGTTTTAGGCAAAGTGCCGGATTATTTAAAGAAAGTAAAATATGACCCAAAAAAACTGTAAAAAAGCATATATGCAATATTTCTCGTTGGTTTTGCAATGGTAATGGAGAAAATATATATTATAATATGAATAAGAATATGCGTTAGTTGGATACACATTTTAGTTAGATTGCCGTGGTAGGTTTGACCTGTTGGCGGAATCCTTTTTGGGGGAGACGCCGAACCGCTTGATGTAGCAGCGGTAGAAGTTGGAGTAATCGCGAAAGCCGCTGTTCTGGTAAACCGTTTGGATGGGAACACCGTTTTGAATATTCTGGCGGGCAATGATAAGGCGCTTGGCCAGCACATAGTCCCAAAGGGTGGTGCCGGTGATTTCCTTAAACCGTTTGTTCAGATAGGATTTGCTGATGCTGAACTGTTTGCATAAATCGTCCAGGGACAGGTCCTCCGACAGGTGCTGGTGGATATAGAGCAGAACCTTGCGGATGGTCTGGGAGATGTTGACGCCGGTGGAGACAGTGACCTCCGACGAATTGCGCTGGAGATTGCGCAGGGTAAACAGGCAGACGGTCAGGGTGGAAAGAATCATCCGGCCTTGAAACTCCTTCGGCGTTGCCGTTAGGGTGTACAGCCCCTGGAACAGCTGCTTGAAGAACCCCTCCGCGGAGGCGGACAGGGTGAGCTGAGGGCTGGGCAGTCCGGCGATGAATTCCTCCAAGATCCGGCTGGGATCGATCTCGTTGAGCAGCTCCCTGCTGAAGTGGAAGGTGATTCTCTCATAGGTCGTGTCGTTTTCCACCTGGGTCATGTGTGCGTCGATAGGGTGGATGAGCAGGAAGCAGCCGGGGAAGATGGGATAGCGCTTTCCTTCAATGTGGTAGCAGCCATGCCCGGAGATGATATAATCCAGCTCGTACAGATTGTGGACGTGCATATCGTATTGGTCAAAGCTTTCCGGGATGCTGCACTTGCAGTCCAGGAACAGGTCGGGAGTGTCATAGCAGAAAATGCGCTGGGAGTAAATTTCCATAGCCCTTCAGAAACCTCCTTAGAACAATATACTATGAAAATAGTATATCATATCGTCACTATTTACACAATATTTTGAAAGGGGAAGGATGAAAAATGGCAAATGTACCTGCCACAGTGGGGAAAAAGGACAATGTCTTGACCCGCACCCTTAAAAGCCTGAACCGCACCAAATATCTACAGATGCTGCTTTTGCCGGGTTTAATCTATTATATCATTTTCCATTACAAGCCCATGTACGGCATCATCATTGCGTTTAAAGACTTTTCCATCAAAAAGGGAATTATGGGCAGCCCGTGGGTGGGGCTGAAGCATTTCCGGGATTTTTTCAGCTATATAGAGTTCCAGCGGGTGTTCGTCAATACCATCATCCTCAATGTATACACCCTGATATTTGCTTTCCCGATGCCCATCATCTTTGCGGTGCTGCTCAATGAGTTGCATAACCTGCATTACAAAAAATTTGTGCAGACGGTCAGCTATCTGCCCCACTTTATCTCCACGGTTTCCATTGTGGGTATGCTGCACATGCTGCTCTCTCCTAACAATGGAATTGTCAACAATATCATCAAAGCACTGGGCGGTTCGCCGATCTATTTTATGGCGGAGACCTCCTGGTTCAGGCCAATTTATGTGTTCTCCGAAATTTGGCAGAATATCGGCTGGGACGCCATTATCTACATCGCAGCCCTTGCCAATGTGGACCAACAGCTCTATGAGGCGGCTGTGATCGACGGCGCAAGCCGGGTGAAGCAGATTTGGCACGTTTCCCTTCCGGGTATCCGCCCGACGATTATCATCATGCTTATCATGCGGATGGGAAGTATGATGAGCAGCAACACCGATAAAGTCCTGTTGATGCAGAACCCCATGACCTATGATGTATCCGATATCATCGGTACTTACGTATACCGTTTGGGTATCAAGCAGGCCCAGTACAGCTATTCCACCGCGGTCGGCTTCTTTAACTCCATCATCAATGTCCTGTTCCTGGTGGTGGGCAACTCGATTTCCAGGCGGTTCGGCGAAAGCTCGCTGTGGTAAGAAGGGAGAGTGAGAATTAATGGTAAAAGACGAGTCGTTATCCGCTAAGGTATTCACCGTTGTGGTTCATGTCACAATGATTGTGGTTTTGATCGCCACCCTTGTGCCGGTCATCCATGTTATTTCCATCTCCTTCTCCAGCTCCGACGCCATTAACCGCGGCCTGGTGAGCTTGTGGCCCGTGGAGTTCAGCCTGAACGCCTACAATGCCATCTTTGAGACCGGCCGGGTGGTGCGGGCCTTTGGAAATTCCGTATACTATACGGTGCTGGGCACGGCGATCAATATGCTGCTGACCACCATGATGGCCTATCCTCTGTCCAGAACCTACCTGACCTTCCGTAAGTTCTACAATGTATTGATTCTCATCCCCATGTTCTTTGGGGGCGGTTTGATTCCCACCTTCCTGAATATCAGGGACCTGGGCATGTACGACACCGTCTGGGCGATTGTCCTGCCCGGCGCGATTTCCTCTTGGAACCTGATTATCATGCGGACCTTCTTCATGAGCCTGCCGATAGAACTGGAGGAATCGGCCCAGCTGGACGGGGCCAATGAATTCACCATCTTTAGGAAGATTATCCTTCCGCTGTCCATGGCCTCCCTGGCAACCATCACGCTGTTTTATGCGGTGGGCCACTGGAATTCCTGGTTCAATGCGATGATCTACTTTAAGAACAGCAGCTCCTATCCGCTGCAGACCATTCTGCGCTCCATCGTCATCGAAAACCAGATGTCAGAGGAGATACAGATGGATGAGATAGCCAACCCGGTCTCGGCGGAGGGCATCAAGTATTCCACCTTGGTGATATCTATGGTGCCAATGATGGTGGTTTACCCCTTTGTGCAGAAGTATTTTGTCAAGGGCGTCATGATCGGCTCTATCAAGGGCTGATCCTCTATAAAATCTTTTATCAGAAAAGGAGAAAAAAGATGAAAAAGTTTTTAAGTCTGTTGCTTGTCGCCGGCATGCTGGCATCAATGACCGCGTGCAGCGGTGGGCAGAATTCCTCTCAGCAAAGTTCCTCCTCCCAGCAAGCCTCCTCTCAGGCGGAATCTTCTTCTGAGTCCGCCCCCTCCAAGCCTGCGGAGCCCATCAAGATGGACGCGCTGTATGAGGTTTCCAAGAACCGCATCCCCAACCGGCCTTCCCTGGTGGACGAGAAGCTGAAAGAGATGTTTAACGTAGAACTGAACTGGATTGATCAGGATACCTCTGTATACAACGAGAAGATCAACACCCTGCTGGCCAGCGACGATTACCCGGAGGTATTTTGGAACCTGAACCATCCCGCCTCGGTCAAGAACATGGGGCTGGAGGGTTATCTGGTGGCGCTGAACCCGTATCTTGACAGTATGCCCAATTACAAGGCCCTGTGGAGCGAAGCTGACTTTCAGGCCATGCTGGCCTCATGCAGCTCCTCCGACGGCAACCTGTACTTCACACCCACCCAGAACTATAGAACCGCTTCCATGAGCTGGGTGTACTACAAGTCCGAGTTTGATAAGAATGGCTGGGAGGTTCCCAAGGATGTGCAGGGACTCTATGAGCTGCTGAAGACCATCAAGGCGGCCAACCCCGAAGCGGTTCCCATGTCCGGGCGCGGCAAGTGGTCCAATGCCATCGGCGGTTTGCGGGTTGCCTATGGCGTGACCAACAAGAAGTCCTATGTAGACCCCTACACCAATGAGTTCGTCCCCTATGGCTATGTGGTGGACGGTATGCGCGAAGCCATTAAATGGGGCAACATCTTCTATGCCGAAAACCTGATTCCCACCGATTATATGACCTATACCGATACCGAGTGGACCGCTGATATCTCCAACGGGAGAGACTACATTGAATATCAGTATGTAGAGCGCGCCCAGTACGCGGAGACCAATATCGCCTCCTTTGACCCCAATGCCGACTATGATTTCACCAGCTTCAACATCTCCGCGGACCCCTCCAAGGGATATGTCTATGAGCGTGAGAACTCCTGGTTTGAATACGGCTACAGCTTCAGCGATAAGATCAACGATGTTGAGGGCGGCCTTGAGGCAATGCTCGGCTGGATTGACTGGATCAGCACCGACGAAGGCTCCACCTTCTTCTGCATGGGTGAAGAGGGAAAGACCTACGAGAAGAACGCAGACGGCACCCTCCAGTTCATGCCCGATATGTACCATGCCACCCGGAATCCGGAGGGCAAGCATGAGTGGGAATACGGCCTTTATATGGGCATTACCCGTCAGTCCGAGGACTACACCCGCGAAGTGGGCAAGGACACCAATGTGACTATTTCCAAGTATTTTAACGAGGATTCCAACGCCCATTACACCAACCCTGTGGCTTTGACCTTTACGACCGAGGAGGAGAGCCGTCTGAATACCCTGGACACCCAGATTGACGACGTGGCGGACGAGTATATCAATAAGTTTATCATGGGCACCCTGAACCCCGCCGACGATAACGACTGGAATGCTTACCTGGCGGCCATGAACAACGCCGGTCTGGAGGAGGCCTCCAAAATTCGCACCGACGCTTACAACCGTTCAAAATAACAAACCAGTAAGGCGGTTGCCAATAGCATAATGAAAATGGGCTGTTTCGACAGCCCATTTTCTCCATATTTAGGATTTGGCTCCATGCTCCGGCGCTGCTGGAGACAGGCGGAAATAATCATAGGAGGTTAAGGCATATGCGATGGCAGAACGAGGATGAAATGTTCGCGTTGATGAAGGAGAAGCTCTACACCCCGGTGGTGGGCGATATTCTGGACGGAATGGGGTACTATCACCAGTTCCTGCCCCAGAACATCCGGCCCCTTCGGGATGATATGAAGCTGGCGGGCAAGGCTATGACGGTATTGATGATTGATGTATACGGTCCGCAGAAGAAACCCTTTGGGCTTTTGACAGAGGCGCTGGACCAGCTGCAAAAAAATGAGATTTATATTGCGGCCGGAGGAACCAAGCGCTGCGCCTACTGGGGAGAGCTGCTGACAGCAACGGCCCGGGCCCGCGGCGCGGTGGGCGCTGTGCTGGACGGCTGGCACCGGGATACGCCCCAGGTTCTCTCCCAGAACTGGCCGGTGTTCAGCTGCGGCTGCTATGCCCAGGATTCCTCTGTGCGGACCCAGGTGGTGGATTTCCGCTGCCCTATTGAGATTGGGCAGGTGACGGTACATGACGGCGATTTGATCTTCGGCGATGTGGACGGCGTTCTGGTGATTCCCAGGGACCGGGCGGAGGAAGTGCTGGAGAAGTCGCTGGAGAAGGCCTCCGGAGAGAAGCAGGTGCGAAAGGCCATTGAAGGCGGCATGACTGCCACAGACGCCTTTGCCAAGTTCGGGATTCTGTGAGAGGGGGAATTCTATGATGCAGCGTGCATTTCAGATTGACCGCCGGGACAATGTGGCGACAGCGCTCTGCTCCCTGGTTCCCGGCGAAGCGGAGCTGCTGGGAGACGGGGAGCAGACCACTGTCACGGTGGCCCAGGAGATTCCAGACGGGCATAAGCTTGCCCTATACCGGATTCAGCCGGGGGAGTCTATCATAAAATACGGCGTGGTCATCGGAGAGGCGACTGCGGAGATTGCGCCCGGAGCCTGGGTTCATCTGCACTGCATGAGGAGCCTGTATGACGAGCGGTCCTCCCATCTGGATCTAAAGACGGGGGTGCCGTTGGACACCAAATATGAGTGAGGTGCCATTGATGGAACAACAGAATTGGATCGGATATCTGCGCGCGGACGGGCGCAAGGGAATACGAAACCGGGTGCTTGTGATATACACCGTGGAGTGCGCCTCCTTTGTGGCAAAGGAGATTGTCCGCCATGTAAACCATCCGGATGTGGAGGCAATCGGCTTTTCTGGCTGTACGGACAACGAATACGCGGTGCGTATGCTGATCGCGCTGATCCGCCATCCCAATGTAGGAGCGGTGCTGGCGGTGGGGCTGGGATGTGAATATACACAGCCGGAGTGGCTGGCGAATATCGCCGCAAAGGCGGGCAAGGCAGCCTCCTGGATGTTTATCCAGAACGAGGGCGGCACCCGGCCCAGCGTGGAAAAGGGAACCGCCTGGGTGTTGAACACGCTGGAGAACCTCAAGCAAACACCCCGGACGCCCATGAGGCTGGCGGACCTGGTCATCGGCGCGGAGTGCGGCGGCAGCGATTACACCAGCGGATTGGCGGGCAATGTGGTTGTGGGACGGTTCTTTGACCGGCTGACAGACCTGGGCGGCACCGCGATTTTTGAGGAGATCGTGGAGGCGGTGGGCCTGGGGGATTACCTGGTATCCCGCGCTGTGGACAGAGAAGCGGCCCGCCAGCTCCGGGAAACCTATGACAAGGCGATGAAATACTGTAAGGATGTGCGTCAATACTCCATCAGTCCGGGGAATTTTGTGGGGGGACTCTCCACCATTGAGGAAAAGAGCATGGGCGCGGTGATTAAGAGCGGCAGCCGCCCGATCCAGGGTGTGATTAAGGTCAGTGAACCGCCGCCGCGGAACGGGCTTTGGCTGCTGGATTCCACGCCGGACCCCCACTGGATGCAGTTCGGCATCACCAATCCCAACGACAATGAGGGCTTGATGGACTTGATCAGCTGCGGCTGCCAGCTTACCCTCCTGGTGACGGGGCGGGGGAATGTAGTAGGCAGCGCTGTTGCCCCAGTGCTGAAGATCACCGGCAACAGCAAAACCTATGCCCGTATGAGGGAGGATATGGATTTTGACGCAGGCAGGGTGCTTTCCGGGGAGCGCACCATGGACGAGCTGACAGCGGAGCTTTCGGCCTTGGTGGTACGAACCGCCGCGGGGGCCCTTACCAATGCTGAGGAGCTGGGCCATCGGGAGTATTTCATTCCGTATAAATTTCAGGAGGAAACTTGTAGGAGGAATTCATAATATGTTTCAGACAGAGGAACTGTTTTCTTTAAAGGGAAGGACAGCGGTCATTACTGGCGGCCTGACTGGCCTGGGCTTTGCGATTACAAAGTGCATGGTGGGCGCGGGGGCGAAGGCAGTGGTCTTAAGCCGGGAGAAGCAGGAGCGGGCAGAGGAGATTCTGGCGGAGTTTGAGGGCCGCGCTGTATTCTATCAGTTTGACATCACCGATGTGGACCGTGCCCAGGCCATGGCGGACCGTATCATTGCGGAGCAGGGGCCGGTGACGGTGCTGGTCAACAATGCGGGCAATCACTGCAAAAAGCCCATTGAGGAGATGAGCGTGGAGGAGTACCAGAGTGTGCTCAATGTTCATCTGGTGGGGGCGTTTGCGCTGACCAAGGCGTTTGTACCCCATATGAAGGCGCAGAAGAAGGGCAGTATCTTGTTCCAGGCCAGCATGACCAGCTATATTGGAATGCCGATGGTGGCCGGATACGCCACCGCAAAGTCTGGATATCTTGGGCTGATGCACACCCTGGCCGTGGAGTGCGGACCGGAGGGGGTCCGCGTCAACGCTATTGCGCCGGGCTGGATCGACACGCCCATGTTCCACAAGGCCACGGACGCCGATCCGGAGCGCCTGGCCAAAATACTGGGGCGCATTCCGATGAAGAGCGTGGGGGATCCGATGGATATCGGCCTGGCGGCGGTATACCTGTCCAGCGACGCCGCCCGGTATATTAACGGTGTCTGTCTCCCGGTAGACGGCGGCGCTCTGATTGGGTTTTGATGATTGATTCCCAAATCTGGTTGCTGGAATATTGTCCCCAAATGAAATATCCCCTGGCCGCGGCCAGGG
>JAAWRH010000010.1 GCA_022800935.1 Oscillospiraceae bacterium | reverse complement strand
GCTGTCATGGATGTCCCATAGGCATATCCGATAATCTTGCGGCTGCACAGGTCCATTACGGAAGCCAGATAGGTCCATCCTTCTTTCAGCACATGGATAGTTGTTCAACTTTTTCTGTCCACACTTATATACTAACACCACTTTTTGACACTGTCCCTTTGTATGTCATCTTGGAAAAGAATCCGGTTGACCTTTTCCCCAAAACCGTATATAATGTTGAAGATGCGAGTAAGCAAGACAGCAGCGGGTGCAGGCCGCAAAACGCGGCCAGCCGAAAGGCGGCACATGAGGAAAGTCCGAGCTTCACAGGGCGGGATAACTGCTAACGGCAGCCGGAGGCGACTCCAGGGAAAGTGCAACAGAAAGAAACCGCCGGTCCCTTTCGGGCCGGTAAGGATGGAAAGGCGAGGTAAGAGCTCACCAGCGCCTGGGAGACCAGGCGGCTATGTAAACCCTATCCGAAGCAACACCTGTCAGAAAACAATGCGGCGGCCCGTCGGGTTTTCGGGATGGTGGCTTGAGCCGGCTGGCAACGGCCGGCCTAGATAGATTGTTGTCAAATACAGAACTCGGCTTATATGCTTGGTCGCAGACAAAAGCGGACAGTTCCCTTTGGGAGCTGTCCGCTTCCTTTTGCCGGTCTCCGTAAAATCTTTCCGCCGGTATGTCTAAAGGTTGGAATGGGGGCATACTCTTTACAGAGGAATTCCAAAAAATGGAATCTGTAATTGGGAAAGGGGCGAAGCAAAGGATGTTTTTACACAAACGGGAACGGACTGTGGACGACACAAAGGACATACGGGCGGTACTGGAATACACGCCAGGGCAGCTGGCCAGGGAACTGACCAAGGAGCTGGAGGGGATAGAGGATCGTTTCGACCTGGCCACAGACCCCGATATGATTGATTCATACATCTACGAGCACGCTGCGCTGACGGCACGGCTGCGTTATCTTCTCCGGGTAGAACGGGAGGGGGAGATGGAGTATCCACGGCTGGTGGAACCAAATGTTGAAAAGACTTCGGAAGTAAATGTTTGACAGCAAGGAGGGAATGTCCATTGATGCGGGAAATACTGTGCTGGGTGCTTCTTTTGCTGGCTGCGTACCCACTGCTGCGCCGGTGCTCGTCGGGGAAAAAGCCTGTGCGGACAGGGCTGGTTTCCTCCGCCCTGGGGTTTGCGGGGCTGGCGGCGGCCAGCATTTTGTCTCCGGTGACAGGGGTGACGGTGGCGGTCAACTTTTTTACCGCTGCGGTTGCCGTACTGCTGGGATTGCCGGGAGTCGTGTGTGTTACGGCGCTGGCGATGATCTGATTTCTCCGTTTTTCTTCCCTTGACAAACGGCAAAAAATCGGTATAATAAAAGCAGATGAGGAACCTGAAAGACGGTTGCTTCCCTTTAGGTCAAAAGAAATAGCCGACCGTTAGGAAGTGGGGCGGCTATTTCTTTTTGTTATTATGGAAAACCAGAATGATGAGCGTGGTTAGCTCGATCAGTATCTGGATAAACTGGAACAACATATCCCAGGTTACCGCGTTCTCCATGGCGTCCCCTCCCCTCCGGGCGCGGACTGCGCCGCTGGGATGGAAAGGGAAATCGCCTTTCAAAAGAAACACTGACTCCCCTTTCCTTATGTTAGGGAAGCAGCCGCCTTTGTCTTCAGATTCCTCATCTTGGTTTCTATGATAGCATAGGTGGGAAGGCTTGTCAATTTTCGCTGTTTTTCTTCTCTTGACAAATAGTGAAAAAGCGATAATAAAAGCAGATGAGGAACCTGAAAGACGGTTGCTTCCCCTTTAGCTAAAAAGAAATAGCCGACCGGTGAAGTGTGGCGGCTATTTCTTTTTTATCTTTTTTCTATTTTCCTGGGCCTAATGGAATCACATTCTGAAATACCGCCGTGTGGTTCGGCGGGAATTTTTTGTCCAGATGATAGCACCCGAAAAACCACTGCTTGAACCTGCATTCCTTTCCCACCTGGTCAAAAAACACGTTCAGATGGCTGACATGGTCAAAGGTATCCTCCCGCTCCACATTCTTCATCAGGGAGGCGGGGCAGTCGTGGGTGATCACATAATCCACCACATCTCGGTATTCCTTCAGCCGCGCCCGCGCTTCCTCCAGCTCCTGCATGGAGGGAAGCTCCTGCTTCCACCAGGAGCCCAGGGCGTCCCGCTCCTCCATGTCTGTGCTCTCTCCGCCGCCTACAGCGAAGATAAACCGGTCCTCAACCTTGAAAATATGACCCCGGCAGAGCTGAAACAGATTGTTGGCAAGCTTTCTCGCCTTTCCCCCGCACCAATCCTCTGGGGATACCTTTTCCAGCATGTCCAGATTGTCGTGGGTCCCCTCCACAAACAGAATGGTGTATTTCCGCCTGGACAGCCATTTCCGGGCCTTTCGCTCCTCCCTGGAGTCGTTCCAGAAAAAACCCAGGTCTCCGCAGACAATCAGGTAGTCTCCTTTTTTTAGCTTTCTGGCAACGGCTTTGCCTTTAAAACGCCCAAGATCACCGTGGACGTCCCCTGTCACATAAATCATTCAGACCGATCCCTTCCGCATACGCAGTGAATAAAAACCTGGTAAAAAGGTGGATTTACCGGGAAAGATAAGGTAAAATAGAAGAAACTGAAAAAACAAAGAGGTGAAAATGATGGTACATAACATGGTATTCGATATGGGCCGGGTCATGCTGCAATTTGACCCCCTGTTCATTTCCGGCCATTTTGTCCCCCCGGAAGACGCTGGGGAGTTCGCCAAAAAGGTGTTCGGCAGCGCCTGCTGGGATAGTCTGGACCGGGGGACCATCACCCTGCCCCAGGCCAGAGAAATCATGCGCCGGACCCTTCCGGAGCGCCTTCTGCCCAACCTGGACAAGGCCCTGGGGGAGTGGTTCCAATATGTCCCTCCGGTGGAGGGAATGGACTCCCTGGTCCGGGAGCTGAAGGCGGCGGGCTATGGCATCTATCTGCTGACCAACGCCAATTTCCAGTTTCATCAATATCAGGATACCGTACCGGCCTGGAGCTGCTTCGACGGCCTGCTGGTGTCCTCCGATTACAAGCTGCTCAAGCCGGAACCGGCCATCTACCGGGCGCTGACGGACAAATACCGGCTGGAGCCGTCGGAATGCCTGTTTATCGATGACCGTCCCGAAAACGTCGCAGGGGCGCAGGCGGTGGGGATGGAGGGTATTGTATTTACTGATCCCGGCAATCTTCGCCGCGAGTTTGTCCGGCAGGGGGTTTTTTCAAATCTTTCAGAGTAGAATAAAAAAGGAGTCGAGAACTATGGAACTGAGCAAAGAACAAATCCTCAGTTATCTGCTGGACAGCCTGCCCTATCGGGTGGTCTTCGCGGATACAGGCCACGTCATACGCTATATGAACCGGGAGGCCAAATACCACTATTACCAGGTCCGCGGCTACAGCAACCTCATTGGCCGTTCTATCTTTGAATGCCACAGCGACAAATCCAAAGATGCCCTCATTGCCGCTGTGGAAAAGCTGAAAAACCATGGCAACGAAATTTACCTGGGCGTCAGCGTCCGCAACGAGCGCAAATATATCAACCCTGTCCGCAACGAAAAGGGGGAGCTCATTGGCTATTTTGAACGGTTTGAGCTGAACCAGCAAAAATAACGCCTGCCGAAAGCGGGGCTGAAAACTTGCGATTGCGGTTTTCAGCCCCGCAGTCTTTCCAAACGCCTGCCGTCAGGCGGAGGCCTGGGGCTCTCCTTCGGACCCGCCGTTTTCCTCGCCTTCGTCTTCTTCCCCCTCCGGAGGGGCCGAGAGCTCCCTTTGCAGGTATTCCTCCCCGATGGTGTCATCCAGCATATTCCAGATGTACTCCACCGAAAAGCTGGGGTATCCATTTCTCATGGTCTTTATCCCGTGGACGTCCGCCAGCTCGTCGGTGTAGTCGGCCAGGGGGTAAAGGGTCAGGTTTTTCTGCCAGGCAGTCTCATAGTGGGTGACGATGGGGGTCAGAGAGGGCTTTCCGATGGAGATTTCACCGGTGTCCATGTTTTTTTCAATGGCAAATTCCAGGATTCCCCCCACCAGGTTATCCGGAACGTTCTGGGCGGAGATAAAGTTGCCCAGGCTGTAGATGATATACCCCTTCCGGGTCCCGTCGCTGGAGGTCATCGGTTCGATGGGCTGGAGGACGTGAGGATGGGTCCCCAGGATGATATCCGCCCCCCAGTCAAACATCTGCTGGGCCAGCTCCTTTTGGGCGTCCACCACCTCATGGCTGTTCTCAATCCCCCAATGGACCGAAACCACCACCACATCCGCCGCCTCTCTGGCAGTCTCTATCTGCCGTTTTATGGTTTCGATGTCCTTGGTGTAGATGATTTTATTGTCAACCGTGTCGGGCAGCTTCAGCCCGTTGGTGTGCTCGGTAAAGGCCACTAGGGCAAGAGAGATGCCGTTTTTCTCCATCACCCGGACGCGGTTCATGTCGGCCTCGTCCCGGAACAGCCCGGTGACCAGGAAGTCCTCCCCCAGTCCCTCCTTGTTGTCCCAGTAATCCAGGGTGGCGTTGATGCCCTTTACCCCCATGTCCAGAGCGTGGTTGTTGGCATGGGCAAACAGATTGAAGCCCAGCTCCCGCATGGTGTCCCCCACCTCTGTGGGGGAATTGAACTTCGGATAGTTGGATGGCTCGAACACCGCCGAGGCCAGCAGGGTCTCCTGGTTGATAAAGGCAAAGTCCGCCCCCTCCAACAGGGGGGCGATTTTTTCATAGGCGGGGTAAAAATCATATTTCTGTTCGCCTGTTGCCCGGCTCTGGGCCTGTAAATAGATGGTGTTGTGTATCAGGTTGTCCCCAACCGCCTTGAAAACCGCAGTGGAAATCACAGGTTCATGGAAAATATCCGAAGCAGAATCCTCCGGGGGAACCTCCTCGTCGGGGTCCAAATTCCCTCCGGTCCCTTCCGGCGCGGAGGAGGACTCCGGCCTGGAGGAGGAAAACTTGGCCTCCAGCGACCTTTGAACGTCTTCGGGAATTTCTCTGGTACATCCGGCGGCCAGCAAAAGACATCCTGCCAGCAGCGCCGTGAAAAACCGGTGTTTCATTTTTTCAGCTCTCCTCTCTGGGAGTCCATTGACAGGCACTTCCGTCATTCCAGCCCGTGGCGGCTGCGGTAATCCGCCAGCAGCAGGTCTACCATCCGCCCATAGCTCTGCACCCCGTCGGACTGGAAGTTGGCCTTCAGGTAAGAGTCGTTGACTTTGCTGGAAACCTCCGCGACAGCCCCTTCAAACTGCTGCCAGTACAGGTTGTTATACTGAAAATCCATTGCCACCCCTGGGGAATACTGCTGCGCTAGGGCAAAGAAGGCATCCTGGTCCACAGAATACAGGCTGTTCATAGAATGGACCAGCGCCAGCATGACGCCGGAATATTGGAATTCTGCGCTCTCCGACTGGCGGCAGGCCAGATAACCGATGAAGTTGGCCTCATCCTCCCGCATAAATCCCCGCAGATGGGAAAGCTCGTGGCACATGGTGGCAGGGATGGTGTATTCTGGGGCCTCCCGGTTGACGTTGGCCTCAAAGGTGAGGGGGAAGAATACGCCGGTAATCTGGGCGCGGGACATCATCCGGGAAAAGAACACCGGTTTGGGCTGGGCGTACTGCCCCGCAAGCACCGGATAGCCCTGGGAGAGGGTGTCAAAGGCGGCCTTCGCGTCAGCGGCTGTCTGATACATCCCGCCGGAAAGGCGGGTAATGCCGTTTTCATCCCGCTCCACCTGTCCGCTCAGGTTGTTTGCCTCCTCAATCAGCTCGGCGCAGAGACTGGAAAGCTCCTGGGCGGAGGAATCCCTGATGTTAAGGCCGCTGTAATATGTAAAGGGATAACGGCTGTAGTTGAGCCCGCAGTCCAGCACAAACAGGAAGTAAATCACCGAGCCGATGGAAAGGACGGTGGAGAGAAAGCGTGCCACAAACCAGGCTTTGGTGTGCTCAGCGTCCTGCCGCGTCAGCCGGTATATCAGGGAGATTACCAGATAAAATCCCAGTATCACCAATCCCACAATGATACATTCCGCCAGGGAAAAGGGGACAAGGGCGGAGACAGAGCCAATAGACTGGGAAAGGACAGGATAAATTTTGGTAGAATAGACCGTCTCGACCCATTGGGGATGACTTCTGGCAAAAAAGGAGAGGACTATAGCCAGGGGGGTAAGAAGAATCAGCCACTGCCTCTTAAAGAGATATTCGCGGACGCCAAAGGACGGGGGAGGGCCCGGAAACATTCCGGAGCCGTTCCGGGGCTTGGGGTAAAGCCGCCGCTTGATGGCCAAGGGCTTTTCCAGGCGGCTGGGAACCCTGCCGGGCTGGGGAGGGCTATGGGTTCGTGCGGGGGAGAAAGGCATATTGTTCACGCTCCTTGGATGTTGTACAGTGGGTATCTCCCGCCTTGATACTATTCTCCGATTAAAATCTTCCTTTCGTCACCGGGCGAAAAGCTGGGTTTTAGAAGTTGTTGAATGCAAATTAAAGTTCTTTTTGATACTTTTTCTTTCAAGAAAAAGTATCAGAACAGGACAATGGTGATGCCCATATTGGACCGGGAGTAGTCCGGATCGCGGGAGAGCTCCGGCAGCGCCCCCAGGGCCCTGCGCCCCGCAGGGGAAAAGGGGGAAAACTCCTCACCGGGGATAAAATCCCGTATCTGCCCGGCGGTTCTTTTGCGCTGGAGCTCCCGGCGCACCTCCAGGCGGATGGCCCCGCCCTTTCCGCTGGAGCCGTAGCCGTGGATGAGCTTGAGGGCCTTCGCGCCGGAGGCACGGGCAGAGGCAACCGCCTGATTCATCCGGGCCACCGCCTGGGCGGCGGCAGGGCGGCCTGCCTCCAGGTTGACGCTTCGCATCTGGAAGCGTGAATTCGCATTTCCTCGCGGCATGGTGGTTCTCCCATTCAAACCACCAGCACAGCGGACGGAATCACCATCATGCTGTACAGGAAGGCGGTTCCGGCGGCGGGGAGCATCCTCGCACCGGAATGGCGGTGGAAGGCGGCGGAAAGGGACAGGCATACCGTCAGCGCCAGAAGGGAATGGAGGAACTGAAGGGCTTGGGAGTAGGAGCCGGTCATCCACTGCACCAGAAATACCAGCAGGAAGGGCAGAAGAATCACCAGCCGGTGGAGAAAGCCCAGCAGCAGCCCGCCGTCGTTGTCGGAGAAGACGTCCGCGTCCAGTTCAATGCCGTAAAAGCCAATCGCCATCACAGCGGTGAGGACAATGGTCCAGAACATACGGGCACCGTTGAAAACGGTCTGATACAGGCCGCTTTCCCCCAGGAACCATATCAGCGCGCACAATGCAGTCAGCATAACAATGGAGGTGCAGGTCCTCCAGATGGACAGAGTTCCAGTAAAGGTTTGTATCGAGCCGGAGGCCCCCGGCATACGGCGGATGACGTAAAGGAGCAGCAGGGAAACGCCGTATCCGGCCGCAAAGGCCGCGGGCATCAACCGTCCTGCCGGTTCCCCATAGGGCAGCAGCAGGAATACCAGCCAAAGCAGCAGGCCAATCAGCCCCCCCGCGGCCCATATCAGCAGCCGGATAATCAGGGAGCGCCAGGGATACAGGGCAACACCGCACCTGTCCTGGCTGACGCCGGGATATCTGCTCCAGGCCAGCGCCATGGAGCAGCAGGCCACCAGCACCAGGCCGGCGGCAGCCATGCACCAGCAGATCATCCGTAGCAGCGGGAACATGGAGGTGCTGGAGACGGTGCGCATCCCCGCCTTGGAGTGGGCCCAGATTTTCGAGGCGGAAATCACCCCATTGGAAAACACCTGATAGGAATGATAGGCGGAGGGAACCAGAGTGAGGGTGACGCTGCCGGAGGTTACAGAGGTCCCCTCTGACTTGGAGGAGCTGCCGTTGATCAGGACATTGTAAATCCTGGTGGTGAGCTTCTCCTCCTCTTCCTCCCCGCCATCTTCCTTGGACGCGGCTTTGGAAGACGCGTCCTTTTCTTTTTCCTTTTTCTCCTGCTCTTCCCGTTCCCTTTGGGTGACGGGGAAGACGGAGGAGCCGGACATCCTGCGGTAAAGCTCCTGCACCGAGGTATAGGGAACCACGTCGTCTTTTTCCGAGGCAATGAGCTGCACCGGAACAGAAACTGAGCCGGTGTTTAGGGCGGAGACCCACCCTGTTTTGCTGTCGTCCGCCTTGCCGGAGAGGAAAACGGAGCCACCTTTAAGCCCATCCCCGCCGTCCAGCAGAATATAGGGTGAGATGAGACTGGCCCCCCGGAATTCCGTGTTTCCAGCGGACAGTATCTGCAAAATTGCCCTTGCCCCATAACCGTGACCCACCAGCAGGACGGCGCTGTCCTCCAGTTCGGATTTTTTGCGGAAAGCCTCCAGTCCGGCCTGAACCTCCTGGAGCAGCTGTTCGGAGACGTTCTCCTGGTCCAGCTCCCGCACCGAGGAGCCGTGGCCGCTCAGGTCCATGGTCATCACCGAGGCACCGCTGCCGTAATAATCCTGGGCCAGGGATTTCAGGGCGTACTGGTCTTCCCCCACGTCCCCCACGATAAACACGCCGTAGGGAAGCGTTCCCTGGTAGTATATCCCCTGGGAACACACCTTACCGCCAACGGAAACGGCGGCTTCGGTTCCCCGGCGGAACAGTGGGAAATTCAGTCCAAACAGAGCAATGACCACGCCCAGCAGCAGGACGATGCCCATCCATTGAAAGAATCTTACAGCCCGCAAATATAACAACCCCTTTTGTCCAATCCAGCCTCCGCCACAGGGGCGGCGCCGGGAATAAAATGTCGTTTTGTAAAACGCGACGGCACAGAATTCACCGCGTCCCACAATAAAAATAGGATTGCAATTAGTATAACACAAACTCGCTGATTCTTCCACCAGATAAAATAGGATTATTTTTGACAAAATCAGCAGTAATATGCGATAAAATAACAATGAAGCACACAAAAATCAGCGGGAAGCATCTTTTCCCGCTGATTTCCTTGAATATCGGGGGTTTTTTTCATAGAAATTGTCTGAAAAAGGAGAAAATGGAGAGTTGTACAAAGAATTTGGCGATTTTCTTTCCAAAAATTTTACAACCCTGAAATTTGAAATTTGGCAGGTCCTCAATACCGCAGCTTGGGAATATTGGTATCGGTGGTGAAATTCATAAAGTTATAGAGAATCAGCACATCGTCGAACGCCAGGTCCATATCGGTCAAAACCGCGCTCATCTTCCCCAGATACCGCAGGTCCACCACATACACCTCGTCAAAGTTGTAGCAGAGGTAGGGGGCAAAGGAGTTGCCGTAGGAATCCTTGACCACCAGCACCCGGCTGGTCTTCCCCTCCTGCTGGTTTTGATTGCACTGGCTGTACAGGACGGTCAGCGCCTGGTTGCCGTGCATCAGACCGGAGTATTTGTCCCTCACCTCAAAGCGGCTCAGGTCATGAAGAAAGTCCACCGGCTGTTGGTTGACCTCTACCCGGCAAGGAATGTCGAACCATGTAATTACATCTGGTAAAGTTCCCGCCTTTTTCGCCTTGGCGTCGAAGCTTCCGTAGAAGCCCTCCACCTCGTGGGGCTCAAGCTCCCCCCAGGGAACCGGCTCCAGTCCCAGGGAACGGACATATTCCCCATAGGCTAGATAGGCTCCGTAGGTGGTCCAGTGGTGATCGGTGCGGTAGTAGATGTATTCCTCCTGGTGCTCTAAGAGGACCGGCGAAAGCTCCAACAGCTTCAGATGGGACGATTTCCCCTCCAAACGGCTGTACAGCTCCCCGATGCGCTGGTTTTGGTCCACCGAGACGGCGGCAAACCCAGCGGGAAGCTTTTCGGTGAGGACGGTGTAGGCGTTTGGGATCACCGAAAAGGTCACAGGGAGGTCGGGGTATTTGTCCAGAAACTCCTCCATGTATTTGAGGTTGGCGCTCAGGTTTTCCTCGTCCACCGAAAAGACCTTTTCAAACAGGTAGCCGTCTTTGCCAAAGGCGACGTTGTTGTTCTCAATCTTGCCCAGCGCCGATTCCCCGTAAGACTTCAGGGTAATCCACCCGTCCCGCAGCACAAACTGGTCGTTGATATACTTTTCGTATTTTCTGGTATAGGCCTGCTCCCCCTTTGCCATCAGGCTTTTCAGGGAAAAGGGGGGACTTTGCTGAAGCATTCTGTTTTCCATCTCGGAAAATTCCCTGGATGGGGTCAGGATATCCCACAGGGCAAAGCCAAAGATGAACAGGGCAAACAGCCATATCAGCGGGTATTTCAGGATTTTTTTCCATTTTTCCATAGCCTTTTCCTCCCCTTAAAACCGGAAATACAAAAACGGGTTATAGGTGGCGTCCACCAGATAGGCCACAGACAGGACCAGCACCCCGCCCATCAGCACAAGATTTACCGCCGTACAGTCCTTTACCTTACAGTACAGCTTCCAGGGCAGCGGCGTGGAGAACAGAATGGCGACCGCAAAGGTGACGGCGTAGTTGCGCAGATAATAAACCCAGTCGGTTCCGGCGGAGAAGGAGAACATCCTCCCCAGTATTATCCCCAGCTGGGACAGGTCGGTGACGGCGAAGATCACCCAGCTGATTAGCAGGAAGAACAGCACATAGACATGGGGCCACACCTTCCCCTTGTCCAGGTAGGGGAGCAGAAAGCTCTTTTCGATAATCAAAAACACCAGGAAAAACAATCCCCAGAGGATGAAGTTCCAGTTCGCCCCGTGCCAGAAGCCGGTGCAGAACCACACCACAAACAGGTTAAAGTAGAGCCTTATCTTGGAGTCCACCCGGCTCCCCCCCAGGGGGAAGTAGAGGTATTCCCGGAACCACGAGCCAAGAGTCATATGCCACCGCCGCCAGAACTCGGTAAAGCTCTTGGAGATATAGGGGAAGTTGAAGTTCTGGGGGAAGTTAAAGCCCATCATCTTGCCCAGGCCGATGGCCATCTGGGAATAGCCGGAAAAGTCAAAGTAAATCTGGAGGGTATAGGCCGCCGCTCCCATCCAGGCCAGGGGCGCGGAGATACCGCCAAAGCCCAGGGTTTCGGAAATCTCGGTCCACAGCGCGCCGATGTTGTTGGCAATCAGCACCTTTTTCCCCAGGCCCATGATAAACACAGCGACCCCCTCGGATATCTGTCCCAGATCGATGGTGCGCTCCTTCAGCTCCTTGGAGATATCGGCGTACCGGACAATGGGTCCGGCGATTAGTTGTGGGAAGAGGGTGACAAAGGCGGCGAAGTCAATGATATTCCGTTCCGCCTTGACCTTGCCCCGGTAGACGTCGATGGAATAGGACATGGTCTGGAAGGTATAGAAGCTGATGCCAATGGGCAGGGTGATATTAGGTGCCCGCAGAGAGAGGCCCAGCAGGGCGTTGAGGTTCTCCACAAAGAAGCCGGTATATTTAAAAAAGCCCAGCATTCCCAGGTTAAAGACCATGGAGACCACCAGCAGCCATTTGCAGATGGCCCGATTGTGACCGAACCGTTGGATGCCCTGCCCCACAAAGTAATCCACCAGAACGGAGGCAATCATAATGGGGAAGTATTTCGGTTCCCCCCAGGAATAGAAGAACAGGCTGAGCAAGAAGATTGCCAGATTTTTCATTTTTCTGGGGACCACAAAATAAATCAATATAGCCGCCGGGAAAAACCGGAATAAAAACAGGATACTGCTGAAGACCATTCGCCGGAACGCCCCTTTCGTTTTGTCAAATTGCCATATACTGTTCAGTATACCAGTTTTTCACCAAATATTCCATAGTTCAGTAAAATTTTCAGGGATATTTTTCCGGGAAAACGGTATGGCTTTAAAGGGCAAAAAGAGGGTATGCGCGCTGGCGCATACCCTCCCCGGTTCCGCCCACCGCGATTAAGCGGCGGACAGTTTATTTAGTTTGCGAATGTCCTCAAAGCTATCAGCTAGCACAAGGTTTATTGCAGCAGCTGGAGAACGGACTGGGGCTGCTGATTGGCCTGGGCCAGCATCGCCTGAGCGGACTGCACCAGAACGTTCATCTTGGTGTAGTTCATCATCTCTTTGGCCATATCGGTATCGCGGATACGGCTGTTGGCGGCGGAGAGGTTCTCAACATAGACGTCCAGGTTGTTAATGGTGTGCTCTAAACGGTTCTGGAGAGCGCCCATAGAGGCACGGGCAGAGGAGACAGTGTTAATTGCGGCATTGATCTTATCAAGGGACGCACCGGCATTTTCTTCGGTGGTGATGTCCAGCTTCTCCAGACCCAAGCCCTTGGAGCTCATATCCTTGATGGAGACAGTCATCTTGTTGAAATCATCATCGGTGTCACCTGATCTCGATCTCAGCGGTCTGGCCATCTGCGCTGCTTGCTTTAATCTGGTCTATCACAGCATCGACAAGCTCTTTACCGCTCAATGCGCCGCCATCGTCACCTGTCAATTTGGCGATTTCCTCACCATCAATAGTAAGCGTCATATCCTTACCGGTAGAGTTATTACCAAACACAGTATTATGCAGGTCTACACTAAAGGTTGTACCCTTGGTGTTGCTGGAGGGGTCTTTATGAAGTACAGTGTGAATACTCAGATCACCCTGCGCAGGCAATCCAAGAATTTCCTTCCTTGGCGCGTCGATAGCCAGCTTGAACTTGTGGCCGCTCTTGTCGCTCTCCACGAATGTGATGTAGATGTTGTCGCCTATGACGATGCTTTCTCCTAGGTTCCTTCCCAGTAATAACATGGCCTCGTGCCTCCTTTTTCTCGTAACAATAAATTAGATAAATGCGAATCATTCCTGAAATTACAAAAACGTATACCTTTTTGTAACCCTATTATTTTTTGAAAAAAAAGAAAAACGGCTTAATTAAGCCAAAAAGATGGGATAAAAGAACGGTCGAAAAACGTGGAAAACACATTTTTCGACCGTTTATTAATGACTTTTTTGACCAAATTAATGACATTTCGGGATTTACAAAAATATTACCAGATTTTTGGGCAATTTTTTAATGGCCGAAATATAATGTTGTATTTAGATAAAATCATTATTTTGAGAAACAAAAACGGCAGGTCCATTCCAGACCTGCCGTTTTCAGTTTGCAATTTATTGCTTTTATCAGGATAATTACAGCGCGGGCTGACCATCGTAGTTGACAACATCCACATGGTTCAGACAATTCATGCCCGTTCCCGCAGGAATCAGCTTGCCGATAATGACATTTTCCTTGATTCCCGCCAGCGGGTCGGTTTTGCCCTTGATTGCCGCATCGGTAAGAATCTTGGGGGTTTCCTGGAAGGATGCAGCGGACAGAAAGGACTCCGAGTTGCTGGCCGCCTTGGAGATACCCAGAATTTCCGGTATCCAGGACGCCTTGCGCAGGTCAGTCTGCTCCATAATCGGGTTGCCCTCTTCATCCAGCATGGGCTTGCTGTTGGCGTCCAGCCTCGGCGTGGAGCGCTTTTCGCCCCTGGCAATCCGCTCCTCAACCACCTTGTTGGCGTCCAGAACCTCCGCCTTTTCCACAAGTCCCCCGGCAATCAGGCCGGTGTCTCCCGCATCCACCAGGCGGACCTTTTTCAGCATCTGCCGGACAATAACCTCAATGTGCTTGTCGTTAATGTCAACGCCCTGCATCTGATAGGTCTTCTGTACTTCCTCAATCAGGTAGTCCTGTACGGCGCTTACCCCGCGGATTTGCAGAATGTCCTTGGGAACTGCGGAGCCCTCGGTCATCAGCGTACCGGCCTCCACAAATTCCCCGTTGTTTACCTTCAGGCGGTAGCCGTAGGGAATGGTTTCCTCCACCACGTCGCCGGAGGCGGGGGTAATGCGGACCTTACGGATTTCCTTGTCGTCCCGCTGCTTTTCGGATATCTCAATGGAAACCATACCGCTTATCTTGGCGATAATGGCGCTTCTCTTGGGCCTGCGGGCCTCAAACAGCTCCTCAACACGGGGAAGACCCTGTGTGATATCCTCGGCGCTGGCAATGCCGCCGGTGTGGAAGGTACGCATGGTGAGCTGGGTGCCCGGTTCACCGATAGACTGGGCTGCGATGATTCCCACCGCTTCCCCGATGCCCATGGGTTTGCCCTTGGCAAGGTTCATGCCATAGCACTTGCAGCAGACTCCCCGCTTGCATTCGCACTTGAGGGGAGAACGGACCAAGACCTCCTTAAAGCCCTTTTTGACAATTTTATCCGCGTCGGCGGTGTCCATCATCTTGTCTTTGGAGACCAATACCTCCCCGGTTTCGGGATCGAGGATGTCCTCCACCAGATACCGGCCGTGGAGACGGGTGGCCAGGGATTCCAGAACCTGGTTGCCCTCCTTGATATCCTTGAGGATAATGCCGTCCTTGGCGCCGCAGTCCAGCTCGGTGGTGATAACCTCCTGGGAAACGTCCACCAGGCGGCGGGTCAGGTATCCGGAGTCGGCGGTGCGCAGAGCGGTGTCGGCCAGGCCCTTCCGCGCGCCGCGGGAGGAGATGAAGTATTCCAGAATGTTAAGCCCCTCCCGGTAGTTGGCCTTGATGGGGATTTCAATGGCCCGGCCAGAGGTGTTGGCGATAAGGCCGCGCATACCCGCCAGCTGGCGTATCTGGTTCATGGAACCGCGGGCCCCGGAATCCGCCATCATAAAGATGGGGTTGTACCGGTCCATATTGTTCTGCAACGCCTTACCGACCTTGTCCGTGGTGGTGTTCCAGGTGTCGATAACCAGCTTATAGCGTTCATTGTCGGAGAGAACGCCCATATTGTACTGGTCGGTAATCTCCAGTATCTTTTCATCCGCCTCTTTCAGCAGCTCCGCTTTTTGGGGCGGGATGACTGCGTCGATAACCGCCACGGTGATGCCGCTGCGGGTGGAATATTTAAATCCCTGGGCCTTGATTCGGTCCAGAACCTCGGCGGTCACGCCGGTCCCGTGGACCTCGATGCAGCGGCTGACAATCTTGCCCAGCATGCTCTTGCCCACAGTGGTGGTGATCTCCAGGTCAAAGACCTTTTCAGGGTCGGTGCGGTCTACATAGCCCAGATCCTGGGGAATGGGGTCGTTGAAGATAATCTGTCCTACGGTGGCGTCGATGATGCGGGACCTCAGCTCCCCGCCAATCTCCTTCTCCACCCGGACCTTGATGGGCGCGTGAAGCCCTACGCAGCCCTCCTGATAGGCCATAAGGGCCTCGGCGGTGTTGCGGAATATCTTGCCTCTGCCGGGTTCGTCCTCCTTAATCATGGTCAGGTAGTAGGAGCCCAGCACCATATCCTGGGTGGGCACCGTAACCGGCTTGCCGTCGGAGGGCTTGAGCAGGTTGTTGGTGGCCAGCATCAGGAAGCGGGCCTCCGCCTGTGCCTCGGCGGAAAGGGGAACGTGAACCGCCATCTGGTCGCCGTCAAAGTCGGCGTTGTAGGCAGTACAGGCCAGGGGATGGAGCTTTAGGGCGCGGCCCTCCACCAGCACCGGCTCGAAGGCCTGAATGCCCAGGCGGTGCAGGGTCGGGGCGCGGTTGAGCAGCACCGGGTGGTCCTTGATGACCACCGCCAGTGCGTCCCACACCTCGGAATCGGCTCGCTCCACCTTTTTGCGGGCGTTCTTGATGTTGTTGGCCTTGCCCTCGTCCACCAGCCGCTTCATCACAAAGGGTTTGAACAGCTCGATGGCCATCTCCTTGGGCAGGCCGCACTGATACATCTGGAGCTCCGGGCCCACCACGATAACCGAACGGCCGGAGTAGTCCACGCGCTTGCCCAGAAGGTTCTGGCGGAACCGTCCCTGCTTGCCCTTGAGCATATCGGTCAGGGACTTATAGGGGCGGTTGTTGGGTCCGGTGACAGGCTTGCCCCGGCGGCCGTTGTCGATCAGGGCGTCAACGGCTTCCTGGAGCATTCTCTTTTCGTTGCGGACAATGATGTCCGGCGCGCCCAGGTCCAGCAGCCTTTGCAGACGGTTGTTGCGGCTGATCACCCGGCGGTAAAGGTCGTTCAGGTCGCTGGCGGCGTACCGGCCGCCGTCCAGGCGGACCATAGGCCGGATATCCGGCGGAATCACCGGCAGCACGGTGAGGATCATCCATTCGGGGCGGTTGCCGCTGGCCCGGAAGGATTCCACCACCTCCAGCTTTTTGTGGATGCGGCTGGATTTCTGGCTCTGACCGGTGGCCCCTGCCAGCTCCGCCTTTAACTGCTTGGACATTTCGTCCAGGTCAATCTCGGCCAGCAGCTCCTGAATGGCCTCCGCGCCCATCCCGGCCTTGAAGGCGTCGCCGTAATCCTCTACGTATTTTCGGTAATCCTGCTCGGACAGCTCCTGCTTTTTCTTCAGGGTGGGGACGTGGCCGGGGTCGATGACCACATAGGAGGCAAAGTACAGTATCTTCTCCAGCACCCTGGGGGACATATCCAGAATCAACCCCATGCGGGAGGGGATTCCCTTGAAATACCAGATGTGGGAGACCGGAGCCGCCAGCTTGATGTGGCCCATCCGCTCCCGGCGCACCTTGGAGGTGGTCACCGCCACGCCGCAGCGTTCGCACACCTTATCCTTGTAGCGCAGGCGTTTATACTTGCCGCAGTAGCATTCCCAGTCCTTCTGGGGCCCAAAAATCCGTTCGCAGAACAGGCCGTCCCGTTCCGGCTTCTGGGTGCGGTAGTTGATGGTTTCAGGCTTTTTGACCTCGCCGAAGGACCACTTTAAGATCTGCTCCGGAGATGCCAGGCCAATTTTAATTGACTCGAATGCGTTGAACTCCATGCAGCGCCCACTCCTTTATTCAAACTTCTCAGGGTTGTCGTCGTCCTCGTTCTCCTCGTCGAACAGTCCGCCGCCCATATCGGAATTCTGGAACTTGCTTCCCATCAGCTCCTCCATATCCTCATCGGGGTCTATCAGGACGCCCTGTTCCCTGGGGGATTCTTCCTCTCTGGCTTTGGGCGGATTCACACCGCTCTCCCGCAGGGACTCCTCAAACAGCATATCCAGGAAGTCCGCTCCCTTGCGGTCATCCCCGTCTTCGCCGTCCTCATCGTCCAGGGGGTCCTCCGGATCAGGCGGGGTAACGCTGTTGTCAACGTAGCCCTCGCTCTCCAGCCCCACCTCAATTTCATTCTGGAAGGACTGCTGGAGATCTACCTCGTTGTCGTTGGCGTCCAGTACCTTGACGTCCAGCCCCAGGGACTGGAGCTCCTTGATGAGCACCTTAAAGGATTCCGGCGTACCGGCCTGGGGAACGTTGTGGCCCTTGACAATGGCCTCAAAGGTCTTGACGCGTCCGTTGATGTCGTCGGATTTAACCGTCATAATCTCCTGGAGGGTATAGGCCGCGCCGTAAGCCTCCAGCGCCCAAACCTCCATCTCGCCGAAGCGCTGGCCGCCGAACTGGGCCTTGCCGCCCAGAGGCTGCTGGGTCACCAACGAATAGGGACCGGTGGAACGGGCGTGAATCTTATCGTCAACCAGATGGTGCAGCTTCAGGAAGTACATGACGCCCACCGTGACGGGGCTGTCAAAGGGTTCGCCGGTGCGTCCGTCGTACAGGACGGTTTTGCCGTCCTCCCGCAGGCCGGCATCGCGGAAGCATTCCCGGATGTCCTGCTCGTGGGCGCCGTCAAAGACAGGGGTCATGACCTTCCAGCCCAGGGCGCGGGCCGCCATGCCCAGGTGAACCTCCAGCACCTGCCCGATGTTCATACGGGAGGGAACGCCCAGGGGGTTGAGCACAATGTCCAGGGGAGTGCCGTCCGGCAGGAAGGGCATATCCTCCTCCGGCAGAATACGGGAGACAACGCCCTTGTTTCCGTGGCGTCCGGCCATCTTGTCGCCCACGGAGATCTTCCGCTTCTGGGCGATGTAGACCCGGACCACCTTGTTGACGTCCGCCGAAAGCTCGTCGGAATTTTCACGGGTGAATACCTTGACATCCACAATAATGCCGTATTCGCCGTGGGGAACCTTCAGGGAGGTGTCCCGCACCTCTCTGGCCTTTTCGCCGAAGATGGCCCGCAGCAGGCGTTCCTCCGGGATAAGCTCGGTCTCGCCCTTGGGGGAGACCTTGCCCACCAGGATATCGCCGGGGCGCACCTCCGCGCCTATGCGGATAATGCCGTTTTCGTCCAGGTTGACCAGGGCGTCCTCGGAGACGTTGGGGATATCCCTGGTAATCTCCTCCGGGCCCAGCTTGGTGTTGCGGGATTCCAGCTCGTATTTTTCAATGTGAATGGACGTGTAAGCGTCCTCACGGACAATTCTCTCGTTGATGAGGACCGCGTCCTCGTAGTTATACCCCTCCCAGGTGGTAAAGCCAATCAGCATATTCTTGCCCAGGCTGATTTCGCCGTTGCAGGTGGCGGGGCCGTCGGCAATGACCTGGCCCTTTTCCACCCGTTCGCCCTTGGCGACAATGGGCCGCTGGTTGACGCAGGTCCCCTGGTTGGAGCCCTGGAACTTGACCAGATGGTGCAGCTCCAGCGCGCCGTCCTCGGTGCGGATGGCCACCTCGTCGGCGCTGACCCGCTCCACAATGCCGGAATTCTTGGCGACCACCACAACGCCGGAGTCAACGGCCGCCTTGTACTCCATGCCAGTACCCACAATGGGCGACTGGGTCTTAAGCAGCGGCACGGCCTGGCGCTGCATGTTCGCCCCCATGAGGGCGCGGTTGGCGTCGTCGTTTTCCAGGAAGGGGATCATGGCCGTGGCCACGGATACAACCATCTTGGGGGAAACGTCCATATAGTCGGCCCTCTCCCGCTCGACCTCCAGGATTGCGCCGCGGTAGCGGACGTTGACCCTGGGCCGGGCGAAGCGGCCGTTTTCGTCGATGGGCTCGTTGGCCTGGGCGACGATATACTTGTCCTCCATGTCGGCGGTCATGTAGACCACCTCGTCGGTGATTTTGCCGGTTTCCTTGTCAACCCGGCGGTAGGGGGCCTCGATAAAGCCGTACTGGTTGATGCGGGCAAAGGAGGCCAGGTAGGAGATAAGGCCGATGTTGGGGCCTTCAGGGGTCTCGATGGGGCACATGCGCCCATAGTGGCTGTAGTGAACATCCCGGACTTCAAACCCTGCACGGTCACGGGAAAGACCGCCGGGACCCAGGGCGGACAGACGGCGCTTGTGGGTCAGCTCCGCCAAGGGGTTGGTCTGGTCCATAAACTGGGAGAGGGGGGAGGAGCCGAAAAACTCCTTGACCGCCGCCACCACAGGGCGGATATTGATCAGTGTCTGGGGGATGATCTTTTCTTCCTTGTTGTCCTGGTTCTGGAGCATCATGCGGTCCCGGATGACCTTCTCCATGCGGGTGAAGCCGATGCGGTACTGGTTCTGGAGCAGCTCGCCCACCGAACGGATGCGCCGGTTGCCCAGATGGTCGATGTCGTCCACATCGCCGATATCGTAATTGAGGTTGAGCAGGTAGTTGATGGTGGCGAAAATATCGTCAATGGTGATGTGCTTGGGGATAAGCTCGTTGATGCGGTCCCGGATGGCCTCCCGGACCGCGTCCTCGTCGGCGCTGGTCTCCAGGATTTCCTTGAGCACCACAAAGCGGACCTTTTCGTTGACGCCCAGGGACGCCAGCTCGTCCTTGGCCAGGGGGATAAAGTCGGTGATATCCACCATGCCGTTGGAGATGATCTTTCTCTCCGCGTCCTCCACGGTGACATAGACGGTGTCCACGCCCGCGCGCTCCACGGCCTCGGCATCCTCCCGGCGCATTTTAGCCCCTGCGTCGAACATCAGCTCGCCGGTCAGGGGGTTGATGACCGGCTGGGAAAGAATATGGCCCACCAGACGGTCGGCAATGGCCAGCTTTTTGTTGTATTTATAGCGTCCTACTCTGGAAAGATCATAGCGCTTGGGGTCAAAGAACAGCCCGTCCAGATGGGTCTGGGCGGATTCCACCGTGGGCGGCTCACCGGGACGGAGCTTGCGGCAGACCTCCATGAGGGCGTCCTGGGTGTTGCGGTTTTCCGGCTTTTCCTTTTCAATGGTGGCCAGAATCTTTACATCGGGGGTGAAGAAGGCCTTGATCTGCTCGTCGGTCCCCAGACCCAAAGCGCGGATAAAGGTGGTGATGGGAATCTTGCGGTTTTTATCGATGCGGACGTAAACCACGTCGTTGTTGTCGGTTTCGTATTCCAGCCACGCGCCCCGGTTGGGGATAACGGTGGTGGAAAAAAGGCGTTTGCCGGATTTTTCGTCGTGGGTTTTGGCATAATATACACCAGGGGAACGGACCAGCTGGGAAACGACAGCGCGTTCCGCGCCGTTGATGACGAAGGTGCCGCTGTCGGTCATGAGGGGGAGGTCGCCCATATAGATGTCCTCCTGCATGATCATTTCGCCGCTCTCCTTGTTGAGCAGACGGGCGCGGACCTTCAGCGCGGCGGCATAGGTGGTTTCGCGGGCCTTGCACTCTTCCACGCTGTACTTGGGCTTATCGTCCAGGCGGTAATCCACAAAGTCCAGCACTAGGTTTCCGGTGTAGTCGGTGATGGCGGAGACGTCCTTGAACACTTCCTTGAGCCCTTCATCCAGAAACCACTGGTACGAGCTCTTCTGGATTTCGATCAGGTTCGGCATTTCCAGCACTTCGTTGATGCGTGAGAAACTCATTCGGACGGTTTTGCCCTGACGCACTGGCTTGACATTCACCATAGGCTTTTGCTCACTCCATTCATCTATGTTCCCATCGATGCGGCGCGGATTCCCATTTTTTTCATCATTTTTATGGAATCCGAGCTGTTTCGATATTGAAATCCGGTGGATATTGTGGTATACTAGAATGTATACAAGGCACAATAACCCATTTTGATACATTATAATATTATACTCTGGATATGTTCCGCTGTCAAGGGGGAAAGGTGACTTTCCGCCCTTTATTTTTCACAATTTTTCCAGATTTCATGCAGATATTTTTTATTTTTGCGCAGCCGGCGGCGGGTATCTGTTTTCCGACAAAATGCCTTACAATCTTTGCGTGTGAAAAGGGTTGTTTCCTGTGCGTAAATTCTCGTATTTTCTTTATGAAAATTTTGATCCCGACCTTGAGAAGGAAAATCTATATAATCCAAGAAGGATTCTTGGAAAACAAACGGATATGGTTTTATCATATGTTGCTGGCATTCCCGCTTTCTCCTGCTCCTATTTTCTGTGCCGCCAGCGTTTTGGGGAATCAATCCTTTTACAGTTGATAGAAGCCGGCGCTTTGCGGCGGGAGGAGGATGTCCTGCTGTTTGACAGCCCTGTTTTCCTCCGGGAAGATGCCTCCGTTTTATACAGCCAGGTGAGGGCGCGGGCTTTTGAACTTGCAGCCATGCTAGAAAAAAACCTTCCCCGGCTTCAATCTCTTTGCCGGCAGATTCAAAACGGTACATCTGTTGAGGAAAATATGTACCACATTCTCTGCGGAATGATATTCGACGGTTCCTTTTTTGACTATTTGAACCAGAATAAGGCTCTGGCTACGTCTCGCCGTCATTGCTCTGGATTGGATTATCTGGCTGTTATCTATGAGGACTGTGCAGAACTCCGGTCACTATCCAACGGGCTGCTGTGTTCCTATAACCGTCTGGCCAACAATATCTGTTCTTTACAGTCCTTTGGAGACGCACAGGGCAGCCGTTTTGATTTCTATCGGGTTTTCCGTCAGCTGGAGCATGGGGATACATCTCCCGAGCTGTTGGAAGCAAAAAGACTGTTGGATTATTCTGTCGGAGGGCTCAGGCTCAATAAAAACAGCCTGTTGAGGGAAACGGCGATTTTCTGTCAAACAGGTCGCTGTCAGCCCGCTGTTTTAGAATTACTGGAATTATTCGGATATGCCGAAAACGGAAAAATCTGTGTTCCCGTCTACATGGCAGAGCATCGAAAAACAATAGAAGAGATGAAAGCGGTTGTTGAAGAATCTATTGGCAGGGCAGTAGGAGATATCTTAATGGATATGGGACAACATTTAAACATAACTGCTGTAAGCCATGGCGTGCCATTCAATGAAATTGCAAACGAGCTGTATCATATTCTGTTCGGCTCTGTCAACGAAGAACTTATGGTCCGAGGGATTGTTTCCTCCCCGTTATTACGGCAAGGGGAGGGAAGATATTTAAAATGTATTGAAATATATTGATAGGTTACAAGATTTTCCCCGATTATGTGGTGTTTGAGCCCGGCGAGCGGGAGGAATATAAGGACGAGGTAAAGGTTTCCCTGTACCAGGACTTTTTCATCCCTTTGACGGATATCTTTGAAAATGTCTTATAACGTAAAGCATCCCCTGTGGTTACGATTCCGCAGGGGATGTCTGTTTTTACTGTCAAAATGCTTATGCGCGGGAAAGGAGCGGAAACATGATCCGGTTCTCCTTGTACAACGGTACAAATCCTTCCAGCAGAAAGAGGGTGGTATCCTCCTCCTTCAGGGGCGCGGACTCCCCGACGGACCCCTTTGGGGCAAAGCCTAACATTGCCTTTGAGGCCTGGGGATTTACCGCTCCCGCCAGTGTCTCCAGAATACCCTTCAGCTCTGTCTGTCCGTCCGAAAAGACATCGTAACAGAGGAAGCCGTCCCCGTTCGGTTCGGCAACCGCCACCGCCCCGGCTTCCGGGAGATAATAGACGTTCTCCTTTAAAAAGCCGGTGCAGTAAAAGGCCAGCAGCCCCTCGTTGTCCACCATGGCAAAGCGGGAATGGGGATTTCCCTTCTTATAATAGGAAAACAGCGTCCGCAAATCCCGCGGGTCAGACATATCCAGCCTGCAGATATTCCCTTTTTTAGGGGTGACATTTACGGAAACCTGGTACTCCCCCATCGGACAGAACCCGAATTTGGGGTAGAAATCCAGAACGCTGTCGTTGGCAAACAGGTATATTCCGTCGGAGCAATCCCTCCAGTCGGAGAGAACCGTCTCCATCAGCCTCCGGGAAAAGCCTTGCCCCCGGTATTCCGGGGCGGTCATGACCGTGCCAAGCTGGATATACCGCCTTTTCGTTCCGTCCCACAGCATATCTATGACATTTACTGAAACATTGGCCGCGACGGTCTTTCCGTCGGTCATTACATAGGGGATGTACCGGTCCCCCCAAAAGCCGTTTTGATGCCAATTATGGAAATCAAGGTGAAAGGTTTTGATTGCCAGGTCCATAAAGCTTTCCCGAAGGGCGGGGTTTTCACGGACGGCCTTTTCTATTTTCCAGGGCATACTTATCCCTCCCGGTTTTATCTTGTCACATTCCTCAGCCACAGCTTGCTTTTATATCTCCAGGTGGTGAGGGGAATTTTAATGATTTCGTCCGACATTAGCACCATGTACACCACTGTCACCGGCAGCCGGAACACAAAGGCGCAGAGGTAGCCGAACAGGATGGAACAGCACCACAGGGAGCCCACATCGCAGAACAGGCCGAACTTGGTGTCCCCGCCCGCCCGGAAGATGCCGACAATCATGGTCGTGTTATACCCCTGGGCCAGGCTGAAATAGGACATGACCAGCATCATCATGTTCAAATATCCCTGGGCATCGCCGGATAGGGTGAGGAAGCTGCCCACCACCGGCCCGATGGCCAGAATCAGCGCCGAGCCGCATGCGCCAAAGAGGAGGGTGAGCTTTAAAAACCTGCGGGCGTATATCTTGGCGGCCTCGTATTTGTTTTCCCCGATGGCCTTGCCGATGACGATTGCCGTGGCGTTTGCCAGCCCAAAGGCCACCACCATGGCGAGCTGGCGGATTACCTGGGCAACGGAGTTGGCGGCCACGACAGTGCTGCCCATGTGCCCGATAATCATGGCGTTGACGGAGGTACCCAGGCCCCACATCATCTCGTTGATGGTGACGGGGATGGAAAACTGGAGAAAATCCTTAAACAGCAGCTTGTCCCGGACGAAGATGTCCTTAATCCGGAAGCGGACCACGGGGTTTTTCTGGGAATACACCAGCACAATGACCAGCTCTAGCAGGCGGGTGATAAGGGTTGCCAGCGCCGCGCCGGAAACCCCCATAGCCGGGAAGCCCAGCAGGCCGAAGATAAACACCGCGTTGAGGCCCACATTGCAGAACAGCCCGAACAGGTAGACCATGGTGGAGATAACGACACGCTCCACGCTGCGCATCAGGTTGAGGAAGACCATAGAAAAGGAAACGGGTATGTAGGAGACGGCGATAATGCGCAGATATTTGACCCCCTCGGCGATGACCGGTTCCTCGGAGGAGAACATCATCATTAAATAGCGGGGGAAGAGGAGGGCGGCGGCGGTGAAGACGGAGGCCACCAGGAAGGAGAAGCGCAGGGAGATACCCAGCACCTTTTCGATGGTGCGGATATCCTGCTTTCCCCAATACTGGGCGGTGAGGACCGCCGCGCCGGAGGTGAGGCCGAAGAAGATAAGGTTCATGATAAACTGGACCTGACCGGCCAGGGAGGAGGCGGAGAGGGCGGTTTCGCCCACCTTGCCCAGCATCATCACGTCGGCGGAGGTGATGGCGGTATTGATGAGGTTCTGGACGGCCATAGGGAGAACGAGGGAGAAGGTCATTTTCAGGAAAGCCCTGCGGTCCATGGCTTCGCCGGTGTTATTATGGGGCTGCGCTGTGGCAGACACGGGAAAATCACGCTCCTTTGTTGACAATGGTTTGAGTATAGCACATCCGGTGAAAGAAGTCAAAAAAAGCAACGCAGCCGAGCGCTGACCCGGCTGCGGAATCTCAAACCACGATTCAAAAGTTTCGCCCGCCTTTTCAAAGGCGGCAGAGTCCAGAGACAGAGTCTCTGGTCGCGCCCGCAGGCGCGAAACACCCCTGCACCCACCAAACGGCAGCACCCTGTAACCCTAAAAACCGAAAACTCAACCGCCGCACCAAAACAACAAATCAAATCCCGCCTGTTGCTTTTTTCGTAAAGGGTATTTCTAACCACTTAACTAACCTAAGTAACGCGACCACACAAGGCGGGATTCTTCCTCTTCGTCCGGCGCGCACGCCGGACAAACCAATGATGCACTCTACCAGCCGTTCGGGCCCCCGAAGGGGATGACGGCGTGGAATAGAGAATATTTTTAATCTATTAGTGATTTATTTTAATAGCCCGCACACAGTAATCAATCACCTCCTCCGGTGTCGGCGTACCCTGGCCGGGATGTATCTTTTTCCACTCATTCTGTATCTGGGGGTCAGGATTCTGCTGGGCGATGGCAATGGCCTCCTGTATTCTGCGGCGTATTTCCTTTTTGGTGACGCCCTCCTTTCGGGCCAGTTCTTTTATTACTTTTTTGTGGAAATTCATAATGCTCCTCCTAGCTCTAATAGATTTAAACTAATTCTATTAGAACCATTCTAACACATTAGAAGCGCAAAAGTATGTCGAAAATTGACAGTTATCCAATTTTCATAAATAAAAAAGAGAACCGCCCGCAAACGGTTCTCTCTCCAAAAAAGGGTTCAATCCTCTGTTAAAATGCGAACAATCTCTAAAATGACACGTTGCCTCTCCTTTGGCAGATTTTCAATCCGCTCCGATAACTCACTTGCAGATGACTTTATAGAAGCGTTTACAACGTCCCCAAGCAGATCATCTGCGCTGGCACCCAGAGTATTCGCAAGCTCAATCAACGTTTCCAGCTTTGGTGTTTTTGCACCCCGTTCCACGGCGCTGATGTAGGAGGGGCTCAAATCGACCATCTCTGCCAACTGCTCTTGAGTCAGTTTTTTAGCTTTCCTAATCTCCTGGATTCTGGTGCCTATTGGTTTCAAATTCATTTGCTTCTCCTGATATCGTTATAAATATTACATATCCATCTTTCCGCTTGTTAGAACATGAATTACTTTTAAAACCTTCTTCTGTTCCTCAACGGGCAGTTCCTTAATCTCCTGGGATAACCAGTTTGATTCAACCTCCACAGATGTATCCAAAACATCCACAAGAAGGGCATCGGCATTTATATGCAGCGCATTCGCAATATTTACGAAGGTTTTCAGCGTTGGTGTTTTTATACCTCGCTCTATTACACTGATATGCTGTTCTGCCAGACCCGTTATTTTTCCCAATTCTTCCTGTGTCAAATCTTTTGCTTCTCTTGCTACCTTTATTTTTTGTCCCACCGGCTTAAAATCTAACAGCCTAACTCCTCCTAACAGAACGAATTATCTAATTATAGAACGATTAAAATAAATTTTACAGATTCTATATGAGCGGTTTGACAAATAAAAGATTGTTTTCTTTTTTGGCAGAACATAGCACCGAATCGCCGTTATGAAAGACTGCGGCAGATTTATTCCAGTGCTGAAATCCTATCCCTCCACATAAAAATAAAACAGCCCCGAAATCACCAAACCGGGAGTGATTAAAATGATTCTTCCAAAGAAAGCAGCGCTTCTGGCGGTATCCGCTGTACTTCTCTTTTCGGGCTGCCTCCCCCCAGCATCCTCCCGTCGTACTATTTCCCTCTCCGGCTCCGCCTCCATGGAACAGGTACTTCGCGCCCTGGGCGAGGACTTCACCGCCCGGACGGGCATCTCCGTCGAGGCCCAGTTCGGCGGCTCCAGCCAGGGCATCCGGGACGCAGCGGAGGGAAAGGCGGATATCGGCTGTACCTCCCGCGCCCTCACCGCCCAGGAGCAGGAGATACTGGAGGCCATCCCCGTTGCCTCCGATTATATCATCCCCATCGTCCACCCAGATAACCCGGTTCCGTCCCTGACCCTCCGCCAGCTTTCCGGCCTCTACACAGGGGAGATTAGGAACTGGGCAGAGGTGGGCGGAACAGATTCCCCCGTCGTCGCCATAGGAAGGGACGCCGCCTCCGGAACACGGGCCGCCTTTGAGGAGCTGCTGGGCGTCTCTGGCCAGTGCCTTTACGCCCAGGAAAAGGATTCCGCCGGGGGAATCCGGATTGCAGTGGAGACAACGCCGGGGGCCATTGGATACGTTTCCCTGGAGGCGGCGGAGGAAGGCGGGAAAATCAAACGGCTTCCCCTGAACGGGGAGGATGGGGAGGTCACGCTGTCCAGGCTGTTTTTTATGGCAGTGCCCAGGGGAAAGGCACTGCGGGACGATGTGCGGGAGTTTTTGGACTATGTACACAGTGAGGAGGGACAGGATGTGGTGAGGTCTCAGAAGCTGGGGGCGGTGGAATGATGCACAAGTCTTCATCGCTTTCTGCTAAACGTTACCGCCTGTCCGATTCCTTGATGTACTGGCTCTTTACCTTCTGCGGTATCTCCGCTGTCGCCTCCGTGCTGGGCATCGCCGGATACCTGATTTGGGCCGGTATCCCTGCCATACGGGAAATCGGACTCACACATTTCCTGTTCGGAACCTCGTGGAGGCCCACCGGCCCTGAACCCTCCTTCGGCATCCTGCCCATGATCCTCTCCTCCCTGACAGGCACCGCCCTTTCCATCTCCATCGCCCTCCCCCTCGGCGTACTGACCGCTGTCTTTATGCTGGAATCCCCGCCGCCAGTCTGCCAAATCCTGCGCCCCCTCGTGGAGCTTATGGCGGGAATCCCTTCGGTCATCTATGGAATGGTGGGCTCCTTCCTCCTGGTCCCGGCGGTAGGGCGGCTGGAAAACCTTCTCTTTCGGGGAAACAAATCCCATATCTTTACAGGCGGCGCAAATCTCCTCTCCGCCTCGGTAATACTGGCCGTGATGATCCTCCCCACCATCATCCACACCAGCGAGCTCTCCCTGGGGGCAGTGCCGCAGGAACTTAGAGAGGCTTCCGTGGCTCTGGGGGCCACGGAACCGGAAACGATGTTTCATACGGTTATCCCCGCCGCCCTTCAGGGAATCCTCTCCGGGGCCGTCCTGGGCATCGGCCGTGCCATGGGGGAGGCAATGGCGGTTATGATGGTCTCCGGCAACGCAGTCAACCTTCCCCTTCCCTTTAACAGCGTCCGCCTGCTGGCAGGGGGGATCGCCACTGAAATGAGCTACTCCGAAGGCCTCCACCGGAAGGCCCTCTTTTCTGTGGGGCTGATCCTGTTTGTGCTGCTTCTGCTGGTTGGTCTGCTGCCGGAGATGTTCCTGAAACCGAAGGGAGGCGGCAAACATATTTAAAGCGCATCGATTCTGGAATCGCCGACGGTTTGACCGGATTTTAAAGCTCCTGGTCTGTCTCAGCGCCGCCTTGGCCATGACCGCGATAGCCTCCGTTCTCTTTTACATTCTCCTGCGGGGTGCGGGGCAGCTCCGATGGGAAATTTTTGTCCGCTCCCCCAGCCCTTTGAAGGGGGAATACGGGATACTGCCCGGACTGATCAACACCCTGTATATCATTCTCCTCACCCTGCTGGCGGCGGCTCCCGTTGGAATCGGGGCAGCCGTCTATCTCAGCGAGTACGCCAGGCCGGGAAAACTGACCCGCCTGGTGGAGTTTACCGTCGGAACCTTGGCGGGAATTCCTTCTGTTGTGTACGGACTGTTTGGCGCGGTATTTTTTGGGGAAACCCTGCGCCTGGGATACTCTATCCTGACCGGCTCCCTGACCCTGTCCCTGATGGTCCTGCCCATCATCATCCGCTCCGGCCAGGACACCCTGGAGGCGGTCCCCGCCGCCCTTCGGGAAAGCGCGCTGGGGTGCGGGGCAACCCAATGGCAGATGCTCCGGACCGTCGTGCTGCCCTGCGCCAAAAGGGGACTGGCAGCGTCGGTTCTGCTGGCAGTGGGAAGAATTACCGGGGAATCCGCCGCGCTTCTCTTTACGGCGGGGGCGGCCTCCAATCTTCCCCGGAACTGGCTGACCCATCCCCTGTCCTCCGGCGCGTCGCTGACCGTGCAGATGTACCTGGGGATTTCCAACGGGAGATATATTGACGAAGCCTTTGGGATTGCCCTGGTCCTGGCGGGGATTCTGACGGCGCTGTATTTTTTAACCGGCGCATTGACGGCGGAGCGCCGCGACAGAGGGGAGGACAGCCTGTGAGCGGACATCTGACGGCGGACCATTTCAATCTGTGGTACTCGACGGACCGGGGCGGAACTCACGCCCTCAGGGATATCTCCCTGGATATCCCCCCAAAACAGCTCCTGGCGCTGATCGGACCCTCCGGGTGCGGAAAATCCTCCTTTCTCCGATCCCTCAACCGCATGAACGAGCGCACGCCTGGGGTAAAGCACACCGGGAGCATTCTGCTGGACGGGGCGGATATCTATGCGCCGGGGACAGACCTGCCCTTCCTACGGAAGCGGGTGGGGATGGTATTCCAGAAGCCCACCCCCTTCCCCATGAGCATTTACGACAATATAGCCTATGGGCCAAGGCTCCAGGGGGTACGGTCGCGGCAGGAGCTGGACGGCATTGTGGAAGCGTCTCTGCGGGCCGCCGCCCTGTGGGGGGAGGTTTCCAGCAGGCTGAAAAAGCCGGCGTCGGGTTTGTCCGGCGGGCAGCAGCAGCGGCTCTGTATTGCCAGGGCGCTGGCGGTGGGGCCGGAGGTTCTGCTGATGGATGAGCCCACCAGTGCGCTGGACCCTTTATCCACTGGGAAGATTGAGGAACTGATGGGGGAGCTGAAGACGAGGTATACGGTAGTGGCGGTCACCCACAACATGGGGCAGGCCCGGCGAATTTCCGACAGGACGGCGTTTTTTTTGGATGGGGAATTAATCGAATGTGGGAAGACCAAGGAGCTGTTCTGCATGCCGGGGGATAGAAGGACAGAGTACTATATCACAGGGCAGCATCGGGAAAAATGAAGTTCTATAATCTTTCCGTCCCCCGCTTGACACATCTGCCATTCTATGGTAACTTATCAAGTGAACAGAGCAAAACCCCTCCCAAAAAACGAAAGGACGGTTTGATTCCCATGAAAAAAGTTATCGCAACCTCCAACGCTCCCTCGGCCATCGGGCCCTATTCCCAGGCCATTGCCGCGGGGGATTTCCTGTATGTCTCCGGACAGATTCCCATTGACCCGGCCACCGGGAACATTGTAGAGGGCGGCATCCAGGCCCAGAGCCGTCAGTCCCTGACCAACGTCAAGGCCATTGTAGAGGCTGCCGGAGGGTCCATGGCTGACGTGGTGAAGACTACCGTCCTGCTGAAGAACATCTCTGACTTCGCGGCCATGAACGAGGTGTACGCCACCTTCTTCACAGGGGACTGCCCCGCCCGCGCCGCCTTTGCCGTGGCGGACCTGCCCAAGGGCGCGCTGGTGGAAATTGAAGCGGTGGTCTACACCGGAAAGTAACCTTAAAGTACAGTTACGCATATGATAGGGTATCCGGACGGCTGAATCCCCGGATACCCCGCGCCCCTGAAATTGTTTTTCAAAAAAATTTGGAAAAACGGTTGACAAATTGCCCGGAGGACGATATAATATAACACGCACTGGAAAAACGGAAGCTTAGCTCAGCTGGGAGAGCATCTGCCTTACAAGCAGAGGGTCACAGGTTCGAGCCCTGTAGTTTCCACCAGTTTTGGCCCGGTAGTTCAGCTGGTTAGAACGCTAGCCTGTCACGCTAGAGGTCGTGGGTTCGAGCCCCATCCGGGTCGCCATTTGCCTTTGTAGCTCAGTCGGTAGAGCAGAGGACTGAAAATCCTCGTGTCGTTGGTTCGATTCCGACCGAAGGCACCTTTTGCGGGTTTAGCTCATCTGGTAGAGCGCCACCTTGCCAAGGTGGAGGTAGCGAGTTCGAGCCTCGTAACCCGCTCCAGCAGGGAATTGGATGCTTGTGAAAGCAGGCATCCAATGTTTCCCTTAAATACCGTTTCACGCTTGCGGGACTGACTTTTTTCGCCGCAGCTTTTTAAAATATGTATACGGCGCCATAGCCAAGCGGTAAGGCAGAGGTCTGCAAAACCTTCATCCCCGGTCCGATTCCGGGTGGCGCCTCCAGAAAAAGATACCATGTAATGTTGCATGGTATTTTTTTGTTCTCAAAGGAGAGTTTGGAATATGTGTGAAGTATTAGACAGGATTGAGAACCGGGGCAGGGATCAGGAGGAGGCCCGTATCGTCTTAAATATGCACAAAAAAGGCCTGCCCTTGGAACAGATTGCAGAGCTGATCGATACCCCTCTGGATCAAGTCAAAACGGTAGTGGAAAAGGAAAAGAAGCAGCTGTCATAGGCACAGTTGTTTATAGCATAAAGGAGACCCGCGTCATGAAATTTGCCGTCTTCACCGACCTGCACTATGACGATATCTTTGACGGAGAGGAGCGCCTTCGAGAATTTCTTGTGGCTGTTAAAAAGGAGAACATCTCCTTTATCGTCTCCCTAGGGGACCTTTGCAGGCCCATTGAGCAGAACCGCTGGATTGCCGGGCTGCTAAAAGGGACAGGGATTCCGGTATACTTCGCGGCGGGAAACCACGATCTGGCGTGCAATATCCCGGAGCAACTGATGGACTTCCTGGAGATAACTTCCCTGTACCATTCCTTTTGCTGTGAAAATATCAAGTTTATCATCCTCAACGCCTGCTACATGAAGGCGGAGGAAGAAATCCGCCCTTATCACCAAAAGGAACATAAACGAGAGACCGACCATTATCCCCTCATCCCGGACTTTGAGGTCCGGTGGCTGGAGGAGGAGATGCTCCGCGAGGACCTGTATTACATCGTCTTCTCCCACCACAGCCTGATAAACGATTATGGCAACCGGGGCGTGTCAAACCGGGCGGAAATCCGGTAAATCCTCTCCCGGCGGAAAACAATCCTGTGTATGAACGGCCACGACCACGGCGCAGATTGCCGGAACATCCAGGGTACCTTCTACTACACCCTGAATTCCATGTCCTATCTGTGGCATAGGAAAACGGAACTGCGCCCTTATCCAGAGGAGCTCTATCGAAAATATGCCCATCTGGACCACATGATTTTGTATCAGAATCCACTTTACTGCATAGTGGACATTACAGACGGAAAGGTGAAAATAATGGGAGCCAAAAGCGATTACCGGCATATCACGCCGGAGGAGGCCGGAATCCCCGACCGGAAATGGGACGGCGTTTCGGTCCAGCCGGAGGCTCTGGACCTGTCGTTTTCCCTTTCAGGGGCCTGTCCCTGAATAAAATATCAAGGGAGCCGTTTTTTTGCGAAGCGGCTCCCTTGATGTTTTTACTTGAATGAGTTCGGCCAGGAAAGGGGCATCCGCTAAGGGCACAAAAGGGACGGCGAGGAACCCTCCGCTGGAAGCATATTCCTTTCAGGGGAAGACCTTAACCGGCATACCTGATACCTGTTGTGACGTTTGTTTCACGATTATTCTAAAAAAGTTTTAAACAGTGGGTTTATCTGTGCGGTTTTTCCATTGCAGTGGTGTGATGCCTGTCTTCTTTTTAAAAGCTACCCGAAAGGTGTGGGTCAGCGCATAGCCTGCGGCCAAGGCAACCTCGTTGACTGTCATGCTTGTGCTGTCCAGCAGCTTGCAGGCGTGACCGAGACGCTTGGACTCAATATAGCTGCTGATCGTTTCGCCCGTTTGCTCGCGAAAAAGCTGCGACAAATATTTATCGGATAATTTAAATTGCTCCGCAATACTGCCGACGCTCAGAAGCGGGTTGGAAAAGGCGGAGTTTATGTATTCCTGCACCTGTGTAATCACTTCGTTCCGGCTTTTCTGCTGCCGCTGGTGGTTTTGCCGGCACATCTTCAGGCAGAACTGCTTGATTTCCGCGAAAAAATTGTCAAAATTCTGCGGATGGTCAATCACCGAGTCCATCATTTCCTGTAAGTGGAGCCGGTAGGCATTTTTCTCTTTGCCGTCCTCCGCACTGCCTCCAATGTGATTGATCATCCGGTATAGGTCATAGGCGAAAAAGCGCAGCACATGTGCGGAGCGCGCGCCGTTCTTTACGTTGTTCTGGTACAAATCATCCAGGATTTGTTCGGCGTCGTGGGCGTTGCCCACAGTGATGGTGTTGCGCAGCTTGGTTTCGACATATTGGCTGTATTCAAAATTATACATGGCGTCGTCCTGAAAGAGATCACAGTACCATATGACCGCGCCGCTTCCTTCACTGTACATACGAATCATCATGTACGCCTCACGGTAGGAACGAGGGATGTCGATGCACTGTGTCACGGTGCTGCCTACAAAGCAGGTGACATTCCAATGGGCCGAAAACGTCTCCGCCGCCGGTTCGATGCTTTCCCGCAGGTCCGGCTCCTCCGAGACAAGCAGACAGACCAAATCATCCGCTGGCATTTTCGCTATCCGGATGTTTTCCCTCCCGAATTCGGCGGTCAATATGCGTTCAATCTCCAGGCAGCTTTCCGCAGAGAGGGCATCCGGCTGCCAGAAATGGATGATGAGCACAACATAGTACGTTCCGTTCAAGGAGAAACCGGCCAGATGCTGTTCCCGCAGCAGATCAGATTCCAGCAAAAATTCTCCCCGCAGAAGCCGCTTGAGAAAGATTGTACGCAGCAATTCCTGCTGTTGGTTGGCATGGGCGGACAGCAGCGCTTCCTTTTCCTGGGCGGATAAAATGGCCTTGCGCATATATTCAAATATGTTGGCGGCGTTTTCCGGCTGGTTTTCCGGAAGAATGCTGTCCATGGCCGTTTGCGCCGACTGCACGCTGCGGTGCGTCGAACGCGCCACAGCCGCGGCCGCGATTAAAAGTATGCTGAAACAGGTCAAAAGAACGCTGAGATTATAGTATGTCAGTTGTCGCTCCGCGTTTTTTACAGGCTGTGCGATGATAAACAGATTGTTGTTGTTTTCAGCGGCCGTGACCAAATGTTCCTCGCCGTTGGCAGTGCGCAGATGAAAACTGCCTTGGGGATGCTCCGGAAGCTGCTCTAACAGGGACGAAGCCCTCTCCTTTGTCCATAAGCCCCGATCCCCCTGCGCCAAATAGATCGCGCCGCTTTCATCTGCCAGCATACACAGCGATTCGTCATCCGCCACCCCGGCCATCAGCCTTTGCTGTAGATCATAGGTGTTGACCAAAAACAGAATGACGCCGCGGGCTTTTTTGCCGGGATCGGCCGGTACGCTCTGGGCCACCAGCCATCCCTGATGAATCTCGTCCAGGTAGCCGATTTCCACGTCCGGAATCAGATCGCCGCCGAAATAATTTTGGGTGTAATAGCTTCGGAACTCCTCGTAGGTTCCGTTGCTGATGCGCAGATACTTTTCATAGAATTCGTCGCCCTTGTATACGGTACTTCCGGTATTAAACGCCCTGTTTTCGTCAAAAAGGAAAACATATCCCCTGCTGATAATGGGATTGAGCATAGACTCGTTGTTGACCTGCATATTGACCAGCTGCTCAATGGTGTTGTTATACATTGCCAGCGACTGGCTTTTAAAGGAAACCGCCTTATCCAGTTGAAGGGCAAGGCCGGTGGCATTCATACTGACCTGTTCCAGCAGCGTGCCAATGCCGTTGGCCACGTTGCCTGTCAGCCGAAGGCGGCTTTTTTCCACATCGTTCCTCATGGCTGTCATAACTCTATGGTGATTGAACAACACCATAGATATGGACAGGACCAATAACAACAAGAACGGAATCACCGGCATGCCAAAGAAATGCCATTTTCTCTTCATTTCATACCGCCCTCCTCGATTCGTTATGGCGTGTCCGTCTCCAGTATAGCATATCGGGACAGGAAAACACAAGAAAACATTACGATTTGTCCCCTCCGCGGAAATTTGTCTCTCCCGGTTCCTATCATTTGTCCCCTTTTTCGGGTTTTTGGCCTTTTGCATAAAAAGTTTTCACTATATACTTTGATTGAGTGAAAAACATCAAATTTCTATCGAGGAGTGAAAGCCATGGCCCGTACAGCAGCACCCGCTGTCAAACCTCTGCACAAGCGAATGTGGAAAGCCCGATGGTTCTACCTGCTGATGTTTCCCGGTATTGTCTATTTTATCATTTATAAGTACGTTCCTATGTTCGGCTTAGCCATGGCGTTTCAGGAGTATTCGCCCAGCGCCGGTTTTCTGGGAAGTCCCTGGGTTGGGCTGAAGCACTTCAGGCAATTTTTCAGTTATGGTTCTTTTGAAAAGCTGTTCTTCAATACCCTTATTATCTCCCTGCAAAGTCTCCTCTGGTCTTTTCCCGCGCCGATTCTCCTTGCCCTGTTTTTAAATGAGGTGCGCCATAACGCCTATAAACGCATTACGCAAACGGTGATGTACCTGCCCCACTTTCTTTCTACCGTTGTGGTTTGCTCCATTGCCTATCAGTTGTTTTCGGTGGATACCGGGATATTGAACGTTTTTCTCAAAGCGATAGGATTGGAGTCCGTAAATATTTTAATGAATGAAGCCGCTTATCGTCCTCTGTTCGTCGGCCTTGGCGTATGGCAGGGGACTGGCTGGGGCACAATCATCTATCTGGCCGCGCTCTCCAATATAGATACGCAGATGTATGAGGCGGCCATGTTGGAGGGAGCGGGGCGCTGGAAGCAGATGTGGTATATTACCATTCCCTCTATCCTGCCGATTATCATGACCACATTGGTCCTCCGCCTTGGCGATCTGCTGGATGTGGGGCTGGAAAAAACGCTGCTTTTGAGCAACGCCGCCAACCGCAATGTATCCGAGGTATTCGATTCCTATGTTTACCAGCGTGGCGTGCTCAACGGCAAGTACAGCTTTTCCGCCGCGGTGGGTATGTTTAAATCGGTGGTCGGTCTGATCTTGGTCGTCACTGCTAACTGGCTGAGTAAAAAATTCACGGACGAGGCAATTTATTGAAAGGAGGAGGTCATATGCAGGCGGTTTTCCACAAGCGCCGCGCACGTTTTTCCATAGGCGATGTGGTTATTTATGGAGTTATTGGCTTGTTTTCACTGGCGTGTCTGCTTCCCTTTTGGTATGTGGTCGCCTCCTCGCTTTCTGTTCGTCCCGGATTTTTGATCTCGGATTTTACGTTGGACGGCTACCGCTATATCTTTTCCACCAGCACCCTTGGCCGAAGCCTGATAAACTCGTTTTATATCACCATCGTGGGAACCCTTGTCAAGCTGTTTTTTACCAGTATGATGGCCTATGGCCTGTCGGAGGAATGGGTGCCGGGCCGCAGGCTGATTCTGAACATGGTTATCTTCACCATGCTGTTCAGCGGCGGCATGATCCCAACCTATTTTGTCGTCAAAGGGACCGGGCTTATGAATTCTCTCTGGTCCCTGGTGATTCCGGGGCTGATCAGTCCCTTTAACCTGATCATCATGAAGAACTTTTATCAGAATATCCCCTCTGAAATCAAAGAGAGCGCCCGCGTTGACGGCTGTCCCGAACTGACGCTGCTGTTCCGGATTGTCATGCCGCTTTCCACCGCGACGCTGGCCACCTTCGGCCTATTCTACGCGGTGGGACTATGGAATACTTATATGTCCGCGCTGCTCTACATACCGGAGAGCAATAAGTGGCCGATTCAGGTGCTGCTGCGCCAGATCGTGTATGTTTCCTCCAGCATCGGCGATGAAGCCGCCGTGGAAGGCGAGGTGGCGTTGCTGGCCACCAATATCAAGATGGCGGTAATCCTGGTAGCTACAATTCCTATTGTCTGTTTGTATCCATTCCTGCAAAAGCATTTTGCCAAGGGCATCATGGTAGGGGCCGTTAAGGGCTGACATGATACAGACTTTCAATAAAAGGCAGGCAAAAAATAAGTTTCTATTGAACAGAAAAGGAGAGTCATTTATGAACCAAAAACCATTCACCAAGCTTTTGTCCCTGTCGCTGGCAGCGTGTTTGCTGGCCGGATGCTCGTCCACATCCTCCCCATCATCCACATCCTCGTCATCCTCTGCTCCGGACGGAGGGCAGAGCGCCTCGTCCTCCGCCGAAAGTCCGTCCCCTGCCGGGGACGAAGCCCCTCTGGTTGTAACCATGTATCTGGGCTGCTCCGTCGTTGAGTTTCCGCCGGACGGCAACGAGATTGAAACGATGATTGAGGAATATGTGGGAGGCGTGGACTTTAAGATCAGCGCCTATTCCGGCACCGTGCTCCATGAGATGATGCCCACCCTGATTGCCAGCGGCGATATGCCTATGGTGGCCAATGTGGGCGGAAGCCAGCTGAGCAAAAGCTACATGATAGACGCCATGCGCGGCGGCGAGTTCTGGGATGTGACCGATTACATCAATAATATAGATAACTTTAAGGATATCAATCCGGCTGCTATCAGCAATTACGCCATTGCAGGACGGATCTATGGCCTTCCGCTGGAGCGCGGCATTTCCCGCGATTCCGTCACCTATCGCTATGACTGGCTTCAGAAGCTAGGTTTGGATGACCCGAAAACAGTTGACGAGCTGATTGACATGATGAAGCTCTTTACCACCGGAGACCCGGACGGCAACGGCGCAAACGACACCTATGGCACTGTCACCAATCCGCTGGGGCGGATTGCCGTGGCGTTAGGAGCTCCCAACAACTGGCGGTACCAGGATGGTCAGATGATCAAAGCCGAGCTGACCGAAGAATATGCCAAAGCACTGGATATTTGCCGTGAGCTGTATGCCATGGGCGCGATTCACCCGGAATTTGCCATCCGCGAACGCGCCGATTATGAAGGCGATTTCATTGAAGGACGGGGCGGCATTTACCTTAACACAAGCACAGATATTACAGCGTTCCAAAATCAAATGGTCCAGAAGGAGGCCGTACTTCACTCCAGCAACATTTATACAAATGCGGAGGGAAAAATTTATACCTCGGCGGGCCGCGGAAACAACGGCGTGCTGCTTTTCAGTAAAAAAGCCATTCCCGATCAGGCAACCCTGGATAAGGTCATCAACATTTTTGACCGTCTGGCCGATGAGGAGATGTGTAACCTGTTGGCACTGGGGATTGAGGGAGTAAACTATCAGGTTGTGGACGGCGTGGCTAAAATGTTGGAGGATGACGGCTCCAACGGCGTCTACTATACCGATAAGATATACAATCCTTATACCATTCCCCTGGCTGTACGCTGGCCCAACCTGCGCACCATGCCTGTGGAACTGGCCTACGGCGCGCAGCGCAACCTGGAAATCATTGAAGAAAACGCCCCCTATGCCGTAGCTGACGACTCCATGGGGCTGATTTCCGAGCTATACAATGATATTGGCGCTGAACTGGATACCCTGCTCAGCGATGCCAAAACCCTGTATATTATGGGGGAAATAGACAAAAATGAGTATAATAACCGTTTGGAACAGTGGCGCAAGCAGGGCGGAGACGATATTGCCGCCGAGTATGCCTCGCTGTACGCTTCCGAGCGTATGTAGGCCCTGACCGCCAGTCCATCTCTTTTGTTTCGTCCAAGCGGGGCGGAAAGCCTATCAAAAAAGGGCTTTTCGCCCCATTTTCATTGCAGTTTTAATCAGGGTGCAGTAAACACGGAAAAATGTAGGAAATTTGAACCATTATACCTGAAAAATGGATTGATATGCCGGAGAAAATTTTTTATGATATACTCTATATAGGTAAATCTGATAGACGAAGCTGAGCGCGCAGCCCAAACCGGGAAGGAAGGATGTCATGCAAAGAGCAGTTGAGTTTTGGCGCAATCTCCGTGTGCGGACAAAGTTTCTGCTGATTTTGCTGCTGGCAATCGCATCGGTCAGTACTGTCTCGATAGCGACCATCCGCATTCCTTTACGCGCCTACGACGAACAGCTTTATCGCAGCAGCTCCCAGACGATTACGCTGTTTGCAGAGCAGATTCAAAGTGAGCTGCAGGGCTTTGAGGCAATCAGCTACCAGATTTTAACGGATAACGCACTGCAAAAGAACCTGTCCATCATGCAGCATTCCCTGCCCGGCACAGTAAAATGGGTCAACGCCAACGCTGAGGTATCCAAACGCGTGGCTTATTTCAGCCTGTGGTTCTCAAATACGGTAAGATTTCAGCTGAAAACAACCAAGGGAACCTCTTACAATCAATTCTTTGGGGCGTCCGTCAATTCAGATAAACTGACGCCAGAGTACATGGAACGCGCTTTGGGCCGGGGAGGGCGGCTGGTCTGGCTGACAGAGGATGGAACTGAGCCCCGGCTGCTGCTCCTGCGTGAGATTCGGGAGATCGAGGGCCTTACCTTCGATACGCTGGCCGTTATGCTCATTGAGGTAGACCTTCCGGCGCTGGTGGAGCAGTACTGCCGCGGCATGACGCAGATGGGTTCGCCGCTGCTGTGCGGCATATACAAAGATAATGTGTGCCTCTATGCCAGCAATGACGCCATCCGCACCCTGGGCGCGGGTGAGGACGGCTATACCCGTATGAAGCTGGACGGCCAGAATGTGCTCTGTGTCAGGTACACAGCGGCAAACGGCATGAAATATGTGACCCTGGTCAACTACGACCAGATTTATTCGACCACAGTAGCCTCCACGGGCATTACCATCGTTGTCATCATTTTATCCACAATGCTGGCGCTGATTATCAGCATGCTGCTGATGGACAGCATACTCAACCATCTTCAGGTCCTGCTCAAAAAGCTTGACGATTTTGCCGCCGATGGAAGGCCGGTCTCTGAGACCAACGACCCCTATCAAAACCGGCAGGATGAGATTGGGCGGCTGCACCGGCATTTTGACCGGATGACCCGCGCATGGGACAAGATGCTCCGGGATAAGGAGAAGCAGCAGCGCCTTTTGCAGGAAAAGCAGATTCAGCAGCTCCGGGCGCAGGTTCGTCCCCACTTTTTGTATAATACCCTGGAATCCATCTACTGCCTGTCCCAGAATGCCGCCGATCAGCGCATTGCCGTGATGACCGACGCTCTGGGCAAGATGCTTCGGGCCTCCCTGAACGACAAACGGGACGTCATTACCGTTGCCGAGGATTTACAGGTTGCGCATGAATATTTGCGGATTCAGCTTATCCGCTACGGCGACCGGCTGCGTGTGGAATACAATGTAGAGGAAAGCGTTATGTCCTGCCGCATTCCGGCGATGACCATCCAGCCCCTGGTGGAAAACGCCGTCCATTACGCCGCCGAGGAGATGCTGGAAACCTGCGTCATAGCTATCCGAGGGGGAGCCGTGGCCGGCGGCGTCGATATTGTGGTGGAGGACAACGGTTCGGGCATGGACGAGGATATTTTGGCAAAGCTGGAAACCGGAGAGGTCAGGCCGGAGGGATTGGGGATAGGGATGCGCAACATCCATAAACGCATCCAGTACGCCTTTTCTGATCAGTATGGCCTGCGGGTCAAGTGTGGGGATGGGAGGACACAGGTTATCATCCATCTGCCCGATACACGTTCATAACCCATTTACGCTTCCGAGCAGAGAAGGGGGATGCTATGTATAAGCTGCTGTTAGTAGACGATGAGCAGATCATCCGCGAGGGCCTGGAGGGGATGATCGACTGGGAGGAACTGGGCCTTGCGCTGACAGCCTCATGCAGCAACGCCATCGCGGCGCTGGACAGTATGATGGACGATATGCCTGATATTCTGCTGACGGATATCCGCCTGCCGGGGATGAGCGGTTTGGAGCTGGTCAGCCGGGCTGTTTCGCTGCATCCCATGCTTCAAACCATTGTTCTTTCCGGTTACGATACCTTTCAGTACGCGCAGCAGGCTATCAAAAATGGAGTGATGGAATATCTGCTCAAGCCCTGTTCGCGGGAGGAGCTGGGAAGCGCGCTGAAACGTGCCTGCGATGCGGTTGACAGGCAGCGCAGGCACGTGCTCTACCTTTACGGCGAGCGCCGCAAGCGCGTTAAAACGCTGGTGGACAGCTATAACGCCCTACGGGAAAGCGGCCTTGACGCCGGACAGCTGGAAAAACAGGTGTACGAGCTGAGCAAAACCGTTGAGGACCCCAGCATTTTGCGGGAGACGCTGATCTCCATTGTCACAGGGGACATGGGCAGCGGCCAGGCGGAATGGGGTATGAATATGATTACAGACGCCATGCAGTCCTGTGAACCGCTGGAGCAGCTGATCGCCCGCAGCCTGATTCGCCTGCGGGAGGAAGGGGCAGGGGTTCGGAGCAACGATTTTGTGCAACAGATGACCGCCTATGTTGACGCCCATTATATGGAGGAATCCCTTTCCCTGCAATTCATTGCGGACAACGTGGTTTATATGAACGCGGATTATATCGGCCGCGAATTCACCCGCGCTGTGGGCCGGAAGTTCAGCAGTTATCTGCTGGAAACACGCATGGAGCACGCCAAGCTGCTGATGAGGGGCGACGATTCCCTGCACAGCTATGAAATTGCCGAACGGGTGGGTCTGGGCAAAAACCCCCATTACTTCAGCCAGCTCTTCCGCAAATACACAGGGATAACCTATAAGGAGTTCCACCGTCAGCTTCAGGATGGGCTCCATAACAGCCTTTCAGAGCCGGAATAGGGCGAGAAATCGCCTGAACTCCGGCTCCTTTGTTATATTTTGGACCCGGTTTTGGAAGCCCTTACAACGAAAAATCGAACAAAAATATCTGAATTTTGAATTAACATTTTGGGAATTTTTTTGTATGATTTAGATACAATAAATCACTTGGAGGTAAGTCTTATGAAAAAAAGATTTCTTTCTCTTCTGTGTGCCGCTGTCCTTTGTACGATGGCCGGGTGTGGAGGAACTCCCTCCAGTTCCGCCGCCCCTTCCAACTCTTCCACCCCTTCTGCCAATTCTTCCAGCGCCGGCAAGGAGGCTTCGGCGACTTCCAACGGACAAACGACCCTTAATATCCTCTGGTGGGGCTCCCAGACCCGCCACGACCTGACCACCAAAATGCTGGAAAAATTCCAGGAACTCAACCCGGATATAGAGGTTGTGATGGATTACTCCGACTGGGGAGGTTACTGGACCAAGCTGCCCGCACAGGTTGCGGGCGGACAGACGCCGGATGTGTTCCAGATGGACTACGCCTATCTCTCCCAGTACGCAAACAACGGGGTCCTCGCCGAACTGGACAGCTACATAGCTGACGGCAGCCTGAACATGAGCGATGTAGCGGAAAACATCATCAAATCCGGCAGCGTAAACGGCAAGGTCTACGCCATCTCCACCGGAACCAACGCACCCGTTATGCTCTACCGCAATGATATCCTGGAGGAGCTCAATCTGAGCCTCCCCATGAATCCCACCATGTCTGAATATACCGCTGTCTCTAAGGCGGTTTACGAGGCAACCGGCCTGCGTGATACCTTCATCGTTGACTGCTCCGATGTTATCTTCCGTCAGCACCTGCGCAACTATGGCCTGAACCTGTACAACGACGATGCCACTGCCCTGGGCTTTGACGACCCCAAGTATCTGGTGAATATGTGGAAGCTGGCCCTGCAGGCGCAGGAGGAGGGATGGGGATTGATGCCCGGCGAGGGAACCGCCGTCAGCGCCTTTGACTCCATGGTTATGGATGCGTGGTCCCGTTTCCAGAACTCCAACGAGCTCCAGGCATATCGCGACTCCACCGGCAAGGATATCCGCATGGTCATGCTGCCCAGTATGGACGATGGCACCACACCTGCCACATTCCTCAAGCCCGCCATGTTCTGGTGCGTCGGCGCTGACAGCAATGTCAAGGATGCCGCGATTCGCTTTATCGATTTCTTTACCAACAGCCCCGAATGCTTTGATATCGTGGGTATTGAGCGTGCTGTTCCCATCTCTTCCAAGATGCGCGAATACGTTACCCCTTCCCTGGACGAGGTGGGCAAAGAGGTTGTCCAGTTCATCGACTATGTCAGCCAGCCCGACAAGAGCTCTCCGCTGATGAACGCCGACCCGGAAGTACATCAGACAATCGGCGAGCTAATGAGCCAGTACTCCGAGCAGGTTCGTTACGGGGAACTCACTGACCTGGAAGCGGCTGCCAAGCAGTTCATGGAGGAAGCGAACAAAATCATTGCCGACGGCGTAAAAGCCGAATAATAACTTTTTCCGATGGACTGTGCGCTGTCCGTGTTCCCCGACGGCAGGTTTTACGCAATGGAATTATGATACTTTGCCGCACCGAGGGAAAACCCCCGGTGCGGTTTTTATCCCATATCAACGAAAGGAGCCATCGTCATGAAGAAAAAGACCGGCTTGCGCCAGAAGTGCTTTTCCTTACTGGACCGGGACAATGTGGCGGGCTATGTGTTTACATTCCCCTTTATCATTGGGCTGATTGTCTTTACGGCCATTCCGTTTTTCACCTCGCTGTACCTGTCCTTCACCGAATACAATGTGCTTTCCCCCGCCAAATGGATCGGCATACAAAATTATAAGGAAATGTTCTTTGAGGATAAGCTGTTTTGGACCTCTTTTAAAGTTACCTTTAAGTTTGCGTTTATCCAGGTGCCTATCAAGCTGACGGTGTCTCTCCTTGTCGCGCTGGTGCTTGCCCGTGCGACAAGGCTCACCAGCTTTTACCGTGCGGCGTTTTACATCCCGTCCCTGATGGGGGGCAGCGTTGCCATCGCCCTGCTGTGGAAGCAGCTGTTCTCCCGCAACGGCGTGATTAACCAGATTTTGGGAATCTTCGGCCTGCCCAGTGATACCAGCTGGCTGGGCAACCCGAAAACCGCACTGGGCACGCTGATTGCCTTGGGGGTGTGGCAGTTCGGCAGCTCGATGCTGATCTTCCTCGCCTCTATCAAGAACATCCCCGCCAGCTACCACGAAGCCGCCATTGTGGACGGCGCGGGCCCTGTGCGCCGCTTTTTCTCCATCACCCTGCCCATGCTTACGCCGATTATCTTTTTTAACCTGATCAATCAGGTCATCGGCGCGTTTCAGGCCTTCAACTCCAGCTACCTGATTACCCAGGGTAAGCCGCTGAATTCCACCCTTTATTACGGCGTACATCTGTACAATAAGGCGTTTAACCAGTTCAGAATGGGGTACGGCTGCGCGATGGCCTGGTTTATGCTGCTGATTATCGCGTTCTTTACGGCGCTGATTTTCCGTTCCTCCAGCGCGTGGGTCTACTATGAATCGGAAGGGAAGTGAGCCTATGAAAGCTAAAAATATCACCCAGAGCGTTTCCGCCCGCCGCAGGGTCAGCCTCAGCATTTACCATATCTTGATGCTGGGCTTCAGCTTTTTGATGCTTTATCCCATGCTGTGGCTTGTGGCCTCGTCCTTTAAGCCCAATGGGGATATCTTCGCCACCGCCTCCTCTCTGATCCCCCATAATTTCACGTTGGAGCATTATGTTGACGGCTGGCATGGGTTCAGCAGCCACACCTTTGCCACCTTCTTCAAAAATTCCCTTGTTGTTGCGCTGCTCTCCTCTGCCGGAATGTCCTTTTCCTCCGCGGTAGTGGCCTTTGGGCTGGCACGCATCAATTTCAAGGGCAGGAATTTCTGGTTTGTGCTGATGATTATCACCATGATGCTCCCCGGCCAGGTTATGATGATCCCCCGCTTTGTGCTCTTCGACAAGATGGGCTGGGTCGGCACATTCCTGCCGATGATTGTGCCCTCCTTTTTTGCGGGAGGCTTCAACATCTTCCTGATTATGCAGTTTATCCGCGGCATCCCCCGCGACATGGATGAGGCCGCCAAGATAGACGGGTGCAGTTGGTACGGGGTGTTTGGCAGGATTATCCTCCCGATGATTGTTCCCCCGCTGGTCACAGTCGGCGTTCTGACCTTTATCGGCAGCTGGGAGGACTTTATGGGCGCGCTGCTCTACCTGAACAAGCCGTCTATGTACACTGTCGCCTATGCCCTCAAGATGTTTAACGACAGCTCCCAGGCGGATTACGGCGCCACCTTTGCAATGTCCGCTCTCTCCCTGATTCCGGTGCTTACGCTGTTCTTCTTTTTCCAGAAAAACCTTGTAGAGGGGATCAGCATTCAGGGTTTGAAAGGCTAAGCCTGATGTTTCTCCCCTGCCTTTGTCCTGTTTGAAATTGTAATTTAGAGCATTCGATTGCAATTTCAAGCAGGACTTGTATAATAGAGATATAAAACTGACGAAAAGCCCCATCCAGACTGCATTTAATAGCTAAAAAATCTAAGAAAGGAATGCACCCCTATGAATCATGAACTATCTCATACAAGCTCGATTCCCCGCCCCGAACACCCCCGTCCGGATTTTGTCCGGGAAACCTTCTATAATCTCAACGGAACCTGGCAGTTTGCGTATGACGACAGGGACGAGGGACTAACAGCCGGGTGGATGAAACCGGGTTTTCGACTCCCGCTGGAAATTGTGGTGCCCTTTGCCTACCAGACCAAGCTGAGCGGCCTGGGCCCCACGGATGAGATACACCCCGTCATCTGGTACCGGCGCAGCTTCACGGTCCCCGGCGAAATGCAGGGGAAACGGGTGCTGCTCCGCTTCGGCGCGGTGGATTATGAGTGCTCCGTATACGTCAACGGACAGATGGCCGGTACCCACAAGGGGGGATATACCCCCTTTGCCCTGGATATCACTCCCCTGCTGATAAATGGAGAAAATGACCTGTGCCTGCGGGTGGAGGATCAGCCGGACTGTACCCAGCCCCGCGGTAAGCAGTATTGGAACCGGGGGCTGATGGGGTGCTGGTACACCCCTGTTTCCGGCATCTGGCAGACGGTTTATCTGGAAGCAGTCGGTGAATACGGCCTGGAAAGAATCCATGTGATACCGGATATCGATAAATATATGTTTACCGCGGAAATTGCCCTGGATAAACGCCCGGAGCAGCCGCTGGAGCTGGAGCTCACCCTTTCCTTTGAGGGGAAGGTGCAAAAGACCGTAAAGGTGGGCATGAGGGAACGCTGCGCCAGGGTCCCGGTGGATATGTCAAGGGGCGACCTGGACTCCGTCTGCTTCTGGAGCCCCCAAAACCCGGCGCTTTATGACCTGAAGGTCCGGGTCCTGAAAAACGGGGAGGTGGTTGATGCCGTCGATACCTACTTTGGGATGCGCAAGGTGGAGGTGCGGGACGGCCGGGTCTACCTCAACAACCGGCCGCTGTATCAAAGGCTGATCCTGGACCAGGGGTATTGGCCGGATTCCCTTATCACCCCGCCCAGCGACGAGGCCATCCGGCTGGATTTGCGGTACACCCTGGATTTTGGGTACAACGGGGCCCGCAAGCACCAGAAGATGGAGGACCCGCGCTACTATTACTGGGCGGACAAAATGGGGGTTCTGGTTTGGGGAGAGCTGCCCAGTCCCTATGAGTTTACCAGTGAAACCATATCCAATCTGGCCCAAACCATGCTGGGATTTATTGACCGGGATTTCAACCACCCGTCCATTATCACCTGGGTTCCCCTCAACGAGAGCTGGGGCGTGCGCAACATCTACACCGATCACCGCCAGCAGGCGGCGGGGCGTATGCTGTACCACATGACCAAGGCCGCCGACGGAACGCGGCTGTGCTCCAGCAACGACGGCTGGGAGCAGGTGACGACTGATATCTGCGCCCTCCACGACTACACGGCAGAAAAGGACCTGATGAAAAAGCACTTTGCCGACCGGAAAACGGTGGAAGCCTCCTTCTGCGACCAGTGCCCCACCTATGCCAATACCGAGGTCCCCACCGGAAAGGAAGCCTTTATGGTGACGGAATACGGTGGGATTGCCTTCCAGAACATCGGGCTCCAGGGGGAACTGGGGGGAATGGAGACATGGGGGTACCATGAAAAGGTGACAGATGAGGAGGCGTTCATGAAGCGCTTTCAAGGTGTGACCGAGGCGATCTATGAAATTCCCTACTGCCAGGGTTTCTGCTACACCCAGCTGACCGATGTCATGCAGGAGATCAACGGCCTGCTCTCCCCAGAGCGCAGGCCGAAAATGGATGTGGCGCGGGTCAAGGCAATCAATCTGAACCAAAGGTGACGAAAGAGGGGGATTGCAGATGAAATACATGACTCCTGAATGGAATAAGCGTCTGGAGCACTGGCTCTATACCCTGCGGCAGGATTTCTACCGCCTGTTAGGGGATATCCCGGTTGAGGCGTTCCGCACCATGGAACAGCTTTCCCTGGAGGAGGCCTCCAAGGGGCAGTTTGCCCCTATGCCCTTTGGGACAAGGTGGGGTCGCAGCTATGAATACTGCTGGATGCGGGGAAAAATCACACTGCCCGCCGGGGCGGAGGGAAAGCGCATTGTGATGGACCTGCCCGCCGGGGGCGAGTCTGCCCTGTTTATCGACGGCCGGTCCTTTGGCACCTACCGGGCCGAATGGGTGAATATGCCCCATCATTTTCTGGTGGACAACACCCTGACCGCCTGCGGAAAAGCGGGGCAGAGCTTTGAGTTGATGATAGAGGCATACGCCGGACACTATTTCCCTGAAAGCCCTCTGGCATCCTGCGCAACAGGGCCGGTGCTCCCCGGCTCCTACCGCGACCCCAAGACAGAGGGGGAGCGGGCGGTGCTGGGCAGGCTGACCTATGGGATATGGAATGAGGAGGCCTACCAGCTTTTTATAGACATGGACACCCTGCGTATGCTGGGAGGGCAGGCGGACCCGGAAAGCCTGCGGGCCGATCGGATTGCCGAAGCCCTGGAGCAGGCCACCCTCCTGATTGACTTTGAGCAGCCGGAAGAAGGACGGCTCCAAAGCTATCAGGCCGCCCGAAAGGCGCTGAAGCCGGTCTTGGAGGCACACAATGGTTCCACGTCGCCTGCGTTCTACGCGGTGGGCAACGCCCACCTGGACTTGGCCTGGCTGTGGCCCATGGAGGAGACCTTCCGCAAGACCTCCCGCACCTTTGCCGCCCAGCTGAGGCTAATAGAAGAATATCCGGAATATAAATTTTTGCAGAGCCAGCCCGCCGCCTATGCCATGTGCCGCGAATACTATCCCGAATTATACCAGCGGATTCGGCAGGCCGCAAAAAAGGGCCAGTGGATTCCTGAAGGGGCCATGTGGGTGGAGCCGGACACCAATATGACCAGCGGGGAATCCCTAATCCGCCAGCTTATTCACGGCAAGCGGTTTTTCCGGGAAGAGTTTGGGATAGATTCCGTGGTGCTGTGGCTGCCGGACACCTTTGGCTATTCGGCGGCCCTCCCTCAGCTTTTAAAGGGGTGCGGCGTAAAATATCTGGTGACCCAGAAGATATTCTGGACCTATAACCAGGCTGACCGGTTTCCCTATCATTACTTTACCTGGCAGGGGGCGGACGGCTCCCAAATCAACACCTTTCTGCCCACCAGCTATACCTACCGCACCCATCCGGAAATGGTATGCGAAACCTGGAGAAAACGGGTCCAGAAGCGCGGCTTAGACGCGTTTCTGCTCCCCTATGGCTACGGCGACGGTGGCGGAGGCCCCTGCCGGGACGATATTGAGTACCTCCGCCGGGAAAAGGATTTGGAAGGGATGCCACGGATGAAGTCCGAGGGCCCTGTCCAATTCTTCGAGGACATGGAAAAAGAGGGAGACCCCAAAAACACCTATGTGGGAGAGCTGTACTTTGCGGCGCATCGAGGTGTGTATACCTCCCAGGCGGCGGTCAAACGGGGCAACCGCAAATCAGAGCTCGCCCTGCGGGAAGCCGAAATGTGGGGAACGCTGGCGGCGGTTTCGGATAAGGGGTATCATTATCCACAGCAGCGCATGGACGCCGCCTGGAAGCGCCTGCTGCTCAATCAGTTTCACGATATCCTGCCCGGTTCCTCCATTGGCTGCGTCTATGAAAGGGCGCGGGAGGATTTTCAGTGGATACAGAACGAGGGAAAGGCTGTAATGGAAGAGGCCTTTTCTGCAATGACATCCGGGGAGGGGGTTACGGTTTTCAATTCCCTTTCCGCGGTCCGCAGGGGCCTGGTGGTTCTGCCGGAACGGTTTGCCAACGGCGCAAGAACGCTGGACGGGGAGGAAATTCCCACCCAGAAAACAGATGACGGCATCCTGGCGCTGGTGACAGCGCCACCCTGCGGGATGGTTTCCCTGGTTCCATCGGAGGCTCCCGTGTCCCTCCGGAGCGTCTGCGCTCGCCTCACCGAAACAGGGGCCGTTATGGAAAACGAGGCTGTGCGCGCAGTGCTGAACCGTCGCGGGGAGGTTGTCTCCTTTGTGGACAAAAAGACAGGCCGGGAGTTTGCGGCCAGCGCCATGAACCGTCTGCTGGCATACAAGGACATTCCGCGCACCTTTGACGCCTGGGATATTGATTCCAATTATGCGGAGCTGCCGGTGGAAACGGATGAACCTGTTTCACTAACCTTAAAGGAAAGCGGGGGACTGCGCGCCGTACTGCATCTGGAGCGCAGGCTGCTCCACTCCGATTTTTCCCAGGACATTGTATTGGAGGCGGGGAGCCGTCGGCTGGATTTTGTGACAAAGGTCAACTGGAAGGAGCTGCACCGCCTGTTAAAGGTCAGCTTTCCGGTGGCCGTACAGGCGGAAGAGGGGATCAACGAAATTCAGTTTGGCTATGTGACCCGTCCCACCCACCGCTCCCGCCAGTATGACAAGGACCGGTTTGAGGTCTGCAACCAGCGCTACAGCGCCCTGTGCGACCAAAGCCATGGCGCGGCGGTGCTCAACGACTGCAAATACGGCGTCAGCATGAATGGGAACGAATTACAGCTGTCCCTGCTCCGCGCCGCCGCGTCCCCGGAGATGCGCGCCGACAATGGGGAGCACACCTTTACCTATGCCTTTACCGCATGGGAGGGGAGCTTTGGGGACAGTCCGGTGGTAGAGGAGGCATACAGGCTCAATGTTCCCATGGGGATTGCGGACGGCTCCTGCCGGACCTTCAGCGCCTTCCAGTTAGACAAGGAAAACGTGTGGATTGACACGGTAAAGCCCGCCGAGGACGGGAGCGGGGATGGGATTGTCCGTCTCTATGAATCCAAGAAAGCGGATACCTGCTGCACGGTTAAAATTGGGCTTCCCGTCCAAAGGGTCTGGGCCTGCGATATGCTTGAAAATACCCAGGAGGCGCTTTCCATAGAGGACGGTGCCGTGCCGCTTCATTTTCATCCCTTTGAGGTTAAGACACTGCGGATAGAAGGCTTAAACTGATCCCAGATAAACTACAGACAAAAAGGCACAAAGGCAGCATTCTCCTTTTGGGAGACTGCTGCCTTTGTCTTTTATGGGTATTCGTTTTTCAGCTCATTTTGCCAGATACAGCAGTTTCTCCCCGAAATTCCTCTGGAACAGGGTGTCCACCGAATAGGAGAACAGTACCTGGTCAAAGTGCTTGACCCCCAGCTTGTCTAAAACGGCATGGTCCGCCAGCTCCAGGTCCACAATATAAATCTCCTTGTAATGGGGCGCGAGGAAGGGGATGTATGCCTTTACCGTCTGGTCGCCGAAGATGAGCAGCCGGTCCTTGTAGGGGCCGTCTACCGTAATGGTAATCAGCGGTGCGCGTCCCCCCAGCACCACGTCGGTAATCTCCTTGGAGGAGTCCTCCGCAATCCGGGGGAGGATGATGTCGCTGTGCCGGGTGACGCGGCCGTTGGATTCATAGCGGGTCATATCGTATTCCCGCTGGAACAGGGACATCCGGTAGTAGCTGTAGATATCCGGCTGAACGTCCGGGTAGGGCAGCCGCTGGTACAGGGAGCCATAACAGCCGTGCCGGAGATAGATTTGTTCAAACTGGGCCAGGGAACGGGTCCGCAGGGAAAGCTTTTCCCCCAGCACCGAGTAAAGATAATATCCCCCCAGCCCGGTGAGCTCCGGCATGGTCCGGTAGTAGATGTATTCATCCATGGAGGCGAACAGCGGCGAGTAGGCGTCGATGGAGGTGATGACCCCGGATGTGTTCCGATAGATGCCGTCAATGTAGTTTTTTTGGTTAAACAGCGGGGCGTTTTGGGGAATGTCGTTCTGCTTGATGGCGCAGGCGGTGGGGACGAGTATCATGTAGGTGGGAATATAGTACCGGTAGACAAATTCCAGCATCCCGTTGGAGTTGCTCAGGGAGGTGTCGGTTTTTGGGTCCGGCTCCGGGATGTTTTCATACATGGCGTCCTTGGTCAGGAAAATGTTGTCCTGAATCTGCTGGCCGGAAAAGCGTTTGAGTTGTACCTGAAGCTGTTCCAGCTTCTCCAGCTTTTTCCCCTGTCCCAGAACCCGGCGGATTTCCTCCTCCGGCGTGACCTCCTCCGCGCCGTAGGGGCCAGGATTGACCTCCGCCTCTTCCTGAAAGGGAACCAGACTGCCCAGCAGCGCCGGGGCGTGCCATACCAAATAGACCGGTATGACCAGAAATACCGCCAGGGACAGCAGGTTGATTAAATACAGAAGACTCTTCTTTAGTATATTTCCCATACCGCTGCTGAACACCTCCTACAGCATCAGAATAATCGAGTAAAAGAGTATCGCCGCCGTCAGGAGCAGGGCAAGGGTCCGCAGCAGCAGGGTTGAGGGGGAGGCGGCGGCGTTTGCCTCCCGCCGGCCGGCGGCAGGGAACAGCAGACGGCGGACCGGCCGCAGTACCGGAAGGGCAAAGAGGAGCGCCTCGGCCAGGGAAAGCCAGTACGCGCCGGTGATGTAACCGCTTTCCAGTCCTCCAAAGGGTACACCTATCCCGACCAGTATTTTCAGGTATCCCAAAAACTGCGCGCCGCTCCCGCAGGTGAGCAGCAGGAAGGAGGGAAGCAGCAGGATAAGGGTGAAAATACGCCGGAAAAACAAGGGAATCCACTGGAGAAACCGGGAGGGGATGCATTCCTCCAGAACAACGATAACCCCCAGAAAAAGGCCCCACAGAATGCCGTTGAGATTGGCCGAGTACCACATCCCCACCAGCACTGTGGACACCAGGAGATGGGTTGCCTGAGTGACACCGCCAGTGGTGTCCGCCGAAAGCTGGATGGTGACAAAGCGCCGGATAAAGGCGGTGACGGAGCCGTTAAAGCGCTTTAGAAAAGAGGAAACGCTCTCCGATATTAGGGGGTAGTTATAGCCGGATCGGTACCGGAAGCCGAAGATAATCCCCAACCCCTCCGCCATATCTCCCCAGGAGGAGAAGGCGTAATAGTAGCTCAGGGCAGTGCAGCCTACCATTAGCCAGGCTGAAAGAACCGACATTTCCCCCGTGGGCAGGGCGTACAGGGCCTGGGTGATTTCCCGCAGGCCGGGCATAATCAAAATCTGCTTGGCAAAGCCCAGGATAAACAGGGAAAATCCCCGCGAAAGCTGGTCTAGGCTGAAGGAGGCTTCCTTCAGCTGGGCCAGATAGGCGTTATATTCCAGCATCGGGCCGCCGTGGATGCGGGGGAACATGATACAGTAGAGGGCAAAGCGGATATAGTTCTTCTCATACATCGCGTCCCCCCGATAGACGTCGATGAGGTACCCCAGGGCCGAAAAGAGGTAGATATAAAGCCCTGCCGGGACCACGTTGGCCGTCAGCTCATATCCCGTGCCCGCAATGATGGCGATTCCCAGGTTTTTGACCAGTCCCACCCCCAGAATGGTCCGGCGGCGGCTGTTGTTGTCGTCAAAGAGCTGCATCAGGCGGGAGAGAAGATAGTCCACTGTTACCGACGCCAGCATAAAGGCAAAGTAGAACATCCCCATCTGCCCATAGAAGAACAGGGACAGCAAAAATAGGGAGTACAGCTTCCACCTCCGGGGCGTTACGGCGTACAGCAGTACCCCCGCGGGCAGGAACAAAAACAAAAACAACAGGCTGGCAAAGCTCATTGTGTTTCCTCCCTTTCTGCGGACTCTGTTCCGGCGGCGTGCAGCGCTTCCATCAGGGCCTCATATTCCTGCCGGGATACAGAGGCGTTGAGCACCTCCAGCAGGGCGTTGGCGCTCAGATAGGGGGGCAGGCTCAGGCGGGCCATCAGCGCCCTGCGCAGGGCGGCGCTGTCCGGTCCCCCGGCCAGGCCATCCCGGAAAAGGTCCGCCTTGGTCAGGTCCCCGGCGGGCGGGGCGGAGCCGCCGTCCATAGGGATTCCCGCCCGCTTCAGCGTGTCCAGGAGCGCTTGGGTGGGCATTCCCTCCACCCCCAGGGTTCCCGCCTTGGAGGGCTGAGCCTTCCGCTTTTCCTTGCCCAGGATTTCGGGGATGTACGCCTGATATACCTTGTCCCGGTCCTGGGGGGAGATGGCGGACCGGATATACTGCCGTATCCGGAAGCCCGCAGAATCGGAATCGGTGAGAATGATGATTCCCCTCCGGTGGGCCAGGGCACGGATCAGGGCCAGCTTTTCCCGGTCCTTAAAGATGCGGAAGCCGTTTGTCTCCAGAATCAGTCCGTCTAACAGGGAGGACAGGCGTATTTTGTCGTACCGGCCCTCTACAATGACCGCCTGGCTGAGGGATATCTTTGTCAATGGCGAATCCTTCCCTTCCTTTGCCCGCGGCGGTCAGTCCACCCGTCCGCTGGATTTACGTAATATAAAAAGCTGGGTCAGCAGCTTTTCCAGGATCACCCGGTCCTCCAGGCGGGAGGACTTCAGCTGGGCGTCCGCCTCGGTGAGCAGGGCCACCGCCCCCCGCAGAAAGCCGGTGGAGCAGCGGGAGACCTCCATCATGGCGTTGCGCACCCGGAATTCCCGCCCCCGGTATTCAAAGGACTTTAAAATATCGTTGTTCCCCCGCCCGGATAGAGAGGCCGTCTTGGCCCGGTAGATGTCCAGGAACCCCGCCGCCAGGGCCCCCACAATGGCCACCGGCTCCTCCCGCAGATAGAGGAGCTGCTTTAAAATTCCCATGGCCCGGTCAAAGTCCCCGCGAATCACCGCGCGGGACAGCTCAAAGGCGGTGGTCTCCATCACCGGGCAGCAGCAGGTCTCCAGGTCCAGGGGGGTGATCTCCCGCCCCTGGCAGTAAGCGGCCACCTTTTCCGTCTCGTTCTGGAGCATCAGCATGTCCCCTCCGCACATCTGGTTCAGGGTGCGGAACACCTCCCTGGGCAGGATGGCCTTGTAGGCGGCCGCCCGGTCCAGGGCAAAGCGGTACAGGTCCCCCTCCCCCCGCTTGTAGAAGATGGCAATCTGCCCCACCGGGTCCACCAGCTTTTCCAGGGTGCGGCACCGGGTGCTCTTTTTGGTGTTAAAGTCCCCGGTGCAGACGAACACCGACGTGGAATCCTCCGGCGGGTCCTTGAGGAACTCCTTGAGCTTGTTGTATTCGGTCAGGGGGACCTTGTCAAAGTCAATCCCCTTTATCAGGGCGCAGTTTCTGCCCCCCATCATGGGTAGGGCCTCTATGGCGTCGGAAAACTCGCGGCATTTAAAGGCGCCTCCGTCAAATTCGTGGAGGTTGAAGTCCGCGTTTCCGCCCTCCAGCGCCCGCTTGACCACCCAGTCGCGGTAGTGCTCCTTGAGATAGTTTTCCGGTCCCGCCAGAACATAGACGCGGGACAGCGCCTCTTTCTTCAAATGGCGGATGAATGTCTCCTCTTTGGTGTGGACCAATCGGTTCAGCCCCCTTTATTTTTGCAGGGATATCGCGCCGTCTTTGACGGTAAAGCAAACCTCCGCCTCCCCGGCGGAGACCATTTGGGCGGTCCGCGGCGCGTGGTAAAGATTATATGGGTCTGTCTTCCCGGTGACGACATTGTAATCCGAAGGCAGCGAGTCAATGCCCTCCGCCCGCACCGGGGGCAGTATGACAATCTGATGTCTGGGATAGACGTCCAACTCCATTATATCACAGTTTCCCAAGAAGTTTAACAGTTTTATTCCGTCCGCCTGGAGGGAAAGGACGTATCCGCCGGAAAAGAGGTCGATATCCAAGGAAATTTTTTCATCGCCGGAGAGGGTCATCTGCTCCAGGGGCAGATAGGAGGCAGCATAGCGGAGAAATTCCTTGCTGCTGGGCTGAGGCGGCGCGCAGAGAAGAGCTATCTCCGCCTGCTTGGCCAGGGGCTCCAGCTCCCCGCCGGGGCGGTTGTTCAGCACCGCCAGCTCCAGGGAGCGAATGTTGTAGTCCTCCAGCAGCTCCGCCACCCGTTCCCCCTCCCGGACGCTGCCGATTTCCCCCATGAGGATATGAGTCCGGTTGCGGGAGACCAGGACACAGCCGGTCTCCGGCGGAATGATGATGCGGGTCAGGTCCCGGACCGCAAAGGTATAGCTGACAGAGGAGACCGAAAAGAGGATGACGCACCAGAAAAGTCCGGAGAGCAGGGTTTTCTTTCCTCCGTCCCGAAGGCACAGCACCGCAATGACAAAGGTCCCCGCCAGGCAGGGGAGAATCCAGGTCATCCCCTTGGGGACAGCGGCAAAGGGTATGGCGGCAAAGCCGCGGGCCAGCCATTCCAGCAGCCGGGCAAACAGGCCGGGAAGGAAAAAGAGCAGCCTGGACAGGCCCGAAATGGGGAGCAGGTTCAGCAGCAGGGCGGCAATTCCCAGCCCCAGCATGGGCGGGAGCAAAACAGAGGCCGCCAGGGTAGAGAGGGGGGACAGCAGGGAGATGGTATTCCCCGCAGCCCAGGAGATGGGGATCACCACCGCCATGGCCGCAAGGCTGGCCGCCAGAGGGGAGCAAGCCGCCAGAATCCCCTTTTTATAGGGGCTGTGGCGGGGGATAAAGCCATTGACCGTCTCGATGAGCTTGGGGGCAAACCAGATGATGGCCATGGTGGAACCGGCGGAGTACCACATGGACAGGGAGGCGGCGGAAAAGGGGTTGACCAGGATGAGCGCCAGAACCGACGCCCCCAGGGCGTTGGCGCTATGATAGGGGCGGTCCAGCAGCTGGGAGAGGAAAATCAGCAACCACATTCCCCCGGCCCGGAGCATGGAAAGAGGCGCACCGGCGAGAAAAAGATATACGCCGATGCCCAGTATCCCCAGGAGGGATTTGAGCTTTTTCCGTTTGGAGAGGAAGGGGAGGGAGGAAAACAGTCCGGCGGCGATGGAAAGGTGCAGGCCGGACAGCGCCAGAATGTGGGAAAGGCCCGCCCGGCGGAGGGACTGCTCCGTCTCCCCGGAGAGGCGGGAGCGTTCTCCCAGAAGGATGGCGGACAGCAGAGCGCCGTGCTGTCCGGGGAGGGCATCGGAGATGGAGCGGGAGAGCCTTTGCCGGAGGAGGGCGGAGCGGGTCTCCGGCAGGAGCTTTTGGCTTTGGGAAAAATCCCCATATATTAGCTTGCCCCGAAGATGGATACCGCTGCCATAATAGGAGGACCGCTGCCAGAGGGAATCAGACTGGGGATAGAAGGAGACGGTGCCGGAGAGGGTTTCCCCCAGCTCTCCGGCAGCCATGTCGGAGCTGGCCCAGAGGTAGGCGCAGTAGGAACGGATTTTGCCGGGCGAGGCTTCGGTCCAGAGGGAGACGGTATACCGCACGCCGCCGGATTGGGGAAGAATGGAGGTGATCTGACCCTCCACCCGGCAGGTGGAACCGGCGTATTGGGCGATAGGTTCAGCCATGGTATGGGATGCCCAGGTATAGCGGGCCAGGGAGACAGACGCCGCCAGGAGGAGAAAGAGCCAGGAGCGGCGGTCGGGGAAGGTTTTGACCAGCAGCAGGAGGATGAAGGCCAGCAGAGAGAGGACGGAGAGGGGCAAAGCGGCGGCAGGACCGATGGCACAGGCCAGGGCGCAGGCGAGGAAGGCGGAGCAGCCTGCAATGGCAAAGGGAGCGAAGCGGGACATGGCGTTCACCTCCAATGGGTAAAGTTTCCTTGCGCTCCGGGGGAAAGTATGGTAGACTGAACAGGAAAGAAGAAATCTGGAAACTGTAAAGTATCTATAATTATAGCAAAAAGGAGACAGGATTGATATGAAAAAAGAAAATGTTCTCTGGTACGATTCTCCCGCGGATCTCAAAAACTGGAACGAAGCCCTTCCCGTCGGCAACGGCAGGCTGGGGGCCATGGTGTTCGGCGGGGCGGACAAGGAGCGGATACAGCTCAACGAGGACTCTGTCTGGGGCGGCGGCTTTATCGACCGGGTCAATTCGGACAGCTTCGCCAATCTGGAAAAGGTCCGGCAGCTCATCCGGGATGGGGAGATTGAGGAGGCCCAGCTGTTGGCCAAATACGCCATGACCGGTACCCCCCAGAGCGAGCGCAACTACCAGACCCTGGGCGACCTGACCCTGGATACCACCCACCTGGAGGGGGAGATCACCGACTACCGCCGGGAGCTGGATTTGGAGGAGGCGGTCTGCCGGGTCTCCTTCCGGTGTGGGGAGGTGGAATACACCAGGGAGGTCTTTGCCTCTCAGCCACAGAATGTTCTGGTGATACGGTACCGGGCCAGCCGTCCCAATGCCCTCAACTGCCATGTTAAGATAAGCCGCGACCGGTTTTTCAACACCGTATGGAAGGAAAACGGAAACCGTATCGCCTTTGAGGGGACCAACGGCGGGGAAAACGGCCTGGATTTCTGCTGTATGGTCCAGGGGAGCTGTGTTGGCGGAACGCTGGAGGCCATCGGGGAATATCTGGTGGTGAGAAACGCCAGCGAAGCCCTTTTCCTCCTGACCGCCGCCACCTCCTTCCGGGAACAGAACCTGAGCGCCTACTGCCGGGACCGGCTGGCCCAGTGCGGAAAGATGACAGCGGACCAACTGTTTCAGGAACACCTGGCGGAGTACCAGCCCTATTTCCGGAGCTGCTCCCTGCGCCTTGAGGAGAGCGGAGACGGAAGAGATTTGCCTACTGACCAGCGCCTGGAACGGTTCCGGGAGACGGGGGAGGACAACGGTCTTATTGCCCTCTACTTCCACTTTGGGCGGTATCTGCTGATTTCCTCCAGCCGTCCGGGAAGCCTTCCGGCCAATCTCCAGGGCATCTGGGCGGACGGGATGAAGCCCGCCTGGGACAGCAAGTACACCATCAACATCAACACCGAGATGAACTACTGGCCCGCGGAGATGTGCGGCCTTTCCGACTGCCACCTGCCCCTGTTTGACCACCTGGAGCGGATGTATCCCCACGGAAAATACGTGGCCCGGACCATGTACCACGCCAGGGGATGGGTTGCACACCACAACACGGACCTTTGGGGGGACTGCGCGCCCCAGGACACCTATATCCCTGCCACCTACTGGACCCTGGGGGCCGCGTGGCTTTCCACCCACATCTGGGAGCATTACGCCTACACCATGGATACGGATTTCTTAAAGGAGCATTTTTACCTCCTGCGGGACGCCTGCGTCTTTTTCCTGGACCACCTGATTGAGGATGAGAAGGGCCGCCTGGTGATTTCCCCCTCCACCTCGCCGGAGAACACCTACCTCCTCCCCAAAAACGGCAGGCCAGCCCAGTTCTGCCAGGGCAGCGCCATGGACAGCCAGATTCTCACCGAGCTGTTCCGGGACTGCATTGCCGCCTGTGACGTTTTAGGGGGAGAGGAAGGGCTGAAGCGGGAGCTGTCAGACGTCCTGGAGAAGATTCCGTCCCCAAAAATCGACAGCAAGGGGCGGATTATGGAGTGGATGGAGGAGTACGAGGAGAAGGAGCCGGGGCACCGGCACATCTCCCACCTGTACGCCCTGTATCCGGGGCACCAGATTACCCTGGAGGACACGCCGGAGCTGGCACAGGCTGCCCGAAAGACATTGGAATACCGCCTTTCCCACGGGGGCGGGCACACCGGCTGGAGCCGGGCGTGGATCATCAACTTCTGGGCCCAGCTCCGCGACCGGGAGAAGACAGAGGAAAACATCAAGCTGCTGCTGATAAAATCCACCCTGTCCAACCTGTTCGACAACCATCCGCCCTTCCAGATTGACGGCAACTTCGGCGGGGCCGCAGGAATCGCCCGGTGCCTGATGCAGAGCGGGCCGGACCGGGTCGAGCTGCTCCCCGTCCTGCCGGAATCCTGGAGGGAAGGACAGATCGAGGGATTGCGGGCCAGAGGCGGACTCACGGTCGGTCTCTGCTGGAAGAACAGCAAACTGGATAGGGCAGAGATTGCCGCGGGGCACGCCTACCAGGGGACTATTGGATACCGGGGACAAACAGTGAAGGTTGACCTAGAGCAGGGGGATACCCTCTGCCTGGATGCCAATATGGGAATATCCGTGAAGAAAAAGGGATAGGCCCTTAAATTCTGAGAACGCCATAGGGGACAGGGGTGACGAAAAACAGCCTTGTCCCCTTTTCCCGTAAATGGGCAAGTCCGCGGAGGCAGTTTTCCGCCTCCGCCTTGGAGCCGAACGCCGCCGCCACGGCGGAGCCGCTGCCGGTCATAGCGCAGCCCAGGGGGTGGAAGGCCGCCAGGCTTTTTTGGAGCTCTGCCACGGCGGTGCAGTCTGCGGCCTGTTCCAGAACGTTTTTCATATGGCGGAAAATATCCGGCCTGTTTCCGCCTTGCAAAGCTGTAAGCATGGCAGGAATGTCAGGGTGCTCCGCCTGGATCAGACGGTCATACCGCTGGAAGCAGGGCCCGGTGGCCACCCCGGAAACCGGCTTGGCAATGATAAAGAAGCTCTCCGGAAGTTGGGGGAGGGGGGAAATCCGCTCCCCGATTCCCTCCACCAGCTTGGTCCCCCCTGCCATACAGAAGGGGACGTCCGCCCCGACGGAAAGGCCGGTTTCGTACAGCCTCTCCTTTGGCAATGGGTCTCCAAGCATTTCGTTCAGACCGGCCAATACTGCCGCCGCGTCAGCGCTGCCTCCGGCCATTCCCGCCTGGCTGGGGATGTTCTTTTCTATGGAGATATGGACAGCAGCCTGTATCCCTGCCGCCTCCAACAGCCGTTCCGCGGCTTTCCAGGCCAGATTGCGGCTGTCGCAGGGAATTTCCGGCGCACTGCATTCCAAATGTATGCCGGAAGCTCCGGGAATGACTTCCAGCGTCACCAGGTCAAAGAGGGAGACCGACTGCATGACCATCCTCATCAGGTGGTAGCCATCCCCACGCCTGCCCAGGATGTCCAGGGCCAGGTTGATTTTTGCCGCCGCCTGATATACCGCTTGCATCATGAAATCCCCCTTATCCAAAGAACCGCCGCAGGTCTATGGCCTTTTTGGGACACATCTCGTGGCAGCAGTAGCAGTGGATGCACTGCTTCCGGTTGTGTATCTCCGCCTTGCGCTCCCGAATCTGTATAATGTGCTGGGGACAGCTTTCGGCGCATTTGCCGCAGCCGATGCAGTCTTTTTTCCGTATGACTGGGTTGGGGACCAGCGCCTTCTCCATGACCCATTTGCAGGGCTTTTGCAGAAATCCGGGGAGCACATCCACAAAGTCCAGGTTTTTCTTCCTGGGCTTTTTAAAATCCGAAACCGGCTGGAAGGAATCCCCCATCATAAAGGACGGGGAAAACTCCGCCGGACACAGCTCCCGCAGGATTGCGTTCTGGAGGATGGGAATCTGGGCGACGGGCATATCGATCAGATGTGCCAGCGCCAGGTCCAGGGTATAGGGATTCTGGGAGGCGAACAGCAGGCCGGTGTGCTTGGGATTCCCTCCGGAGGGGCCGTTCCCCTCCATTGCCTCTACTGCGTCCACAATGGTGATGGCGGGATGGATGCATTCCCACAAATCGATGAGCATATTAGTGAAGTCCTTCTGCGCCGGGTAACGATAGTGGAGCTCCGGCTTCTGGAGCCCCGGCACCGAGCCGAACATATTCTTGACCGCCCCGGAAAGGCCGGTCATGCCATGGGTTTTCAGCTTTGGCAGGCTGATGACCAGATCGGCATCCAGCAGCGGGGAGATGATGTTGAAGGCCTTGCAGACCTTACCCTGGGACCACGCCATTTCCCGATAGGTGAAGTCCTGGTTCAGGGAAAAGCGGTGCTCGCCGCTGGCCTGTGTCATGCCGCTGGCCTGGTAGATGGCGTTGAGGCTGGCCTTGGTGTAGGGTCCGCCAGGGCTTTCCGCCAGCAGCACCGAGGCCGCCCCCATCTCCAGAGCCTTTTCGGCCACCGCCGATACTAGGGCCGGATGGGTGGTGGTGGCCTCCTCCGGGGTGCGCTTCATGAGGAGGTTGGGCTTTAACACTACCTTCATCCCAGGCTTTATCAGCTTGTTCAGGTCGAGAAGCTCAAACAGGCGGTCAACCCCCGCTTTTATGACAGGGTAGTCGTATGTCTCTGCTTTTACGCAGGCCGTTTCCAGTGGAAGGGGCTCCATTGCGGATTCCTCTCTTTCGTTTGTATGATATAATAGAACAGGCTGCTTTTTGGGCAGCCTGTCGCTTACAGCGTTTTCAAAAACGCTTCAATCCGTTTCAGAGCCTCCATCAGATGCTCGATGGAATAGGCATAGGAGATGCGCACAAACCCCTCGCCGGACTCCCCGAAGGAATTTCCCGGCACGACGGCTACCCTCTGGGCGTGGAGCAGCTTCTGGCAGAAATCCTCCGACGAAAGCCCTGTGGACTGGATAGAGGGGAACACATAAAACGCCCCTTCCGGGTCAAAGCAGGTGAGCCCCAGCTTGTTGAGCCCGTCCACAATAAAGTGGCGGCGCATATCGTATTCCTCGCGCATATTCACAACCTCCTCCTCGCAGGAGCGGAGGGCCTCCACCGCGGCGTGCTGGCTGGTGGTGGGCGCGCACATGATGGCAAACTGGTGGACCTTGGTCATCTGCTTCATAATGGGGGCGGGGCCTGCGGCGTATCCCAGCCGCCAGCCCGTCATGGCAAAGGCCTTGGAGAAGCCGCTGACCACAACGGTGCGCTCCCACATACCGGGCAGCGACGCAATGGACACATGGTCCCGGCCCCCGAAGGTGAGCTCCGCGTAAATCTCATCGGACAGGACGAGGATGTTGGTATCCCGCAGCACCTGGGCGATTTCCTCCAGATGCTCCCGGTGCATCACCGCCCCAGTGGGGTTGTTGGGGAAGGGAAGGACCAGCAGCTTGGTGCGGGGGGTTATCTTTTCCCGAAGGGCCTTGGCGGTCAGGCGAAAGCCGTCCTCCGCCTTGGTCTCAATGGGGACGACCGTCGCGTTAGTCAAGGAGGCGATGGGGGAGTAGGCCACAAAGCAGGGTTCGGGAATCAGCACCTCGTCGCCGGGATTGACGCAGGCGCGGATCATCAGGTCGATGGCCTCCGAGCCACCCACTGTCACAAGGACCTCTTTTTTGCTGTCATAGCGGATTTGGAACCGCCGGTCCAGGTATTTGGCGATTTCCTCCCGCAGCTCCGCCAGACCGGCGTTGGCGGTGTACCAGGTATGTCCCTTCTCCAGGGACTGGATTCCCGCGTGGCGGATGGCCCAGGGGGTGCGGAAGTTGGGTTCCCCCACGCCCAGGGAGATGACGTTGTCCATTTCGCTGGCAATATCGAAGAACCGGCGGATGCCCGACGGCTTAATCTCCATCACCTTTTTGGAGAGCAGGGAGTCGTAATCCATCACAGTACCGCATCCTCCCTCATATCCCGTTCCTTTTCCGCCAGGAGCACGCCCCGCTCCTTGTACTTTTTCAGGACAAAATGGGTGGCGGTGGACTGCACCGCATCAATGGGGGCCAGCTTCTGGGAGACGAAGAGGGCCACGTCCTTGAAGCTCTTTCCCGATACCGTCACAGCCAGGTCATAGCCGCCGCTCATCAGGTAGCAGGTTTCCACCTCGTCAAAGGAGTAGATGGTCCGGGCAATCTCGTCAAAGCCGTGGTCCCGCATAGGGATGACGCGGATTTCAATCCGGGCGATGACATATTCCCGATCGGTTTTATCCCAGTCGATGGCGGCCTTGTAGCCCCTGATGATTCCCTGGGCCTCGTAGTTTTCTATCGCCACGGCAACCTTTGATACCGGCTCGTCGAGCATCACCGCCAGCTGTTCGTTGGTCAGGCGGCAGTTTTTGTCCAGTAAATTCAACAGCTTATCCATATGTTCAGCTCCATTTCTGTTGGAATATTGAAAGAATTTCAAACATTATAGCAGATGCTTTCAGTAAAGTAAAGGTTAAAATTATTACATTGTCATTTCGCTTTTTAACTTTTTCACATCATCAAGGGAAAGATGGGCATACTGCGCTATTTTTTCCATTGAAAGAGATCCATCAGACAGCAGGTTTCTGGCAACATCCTCCCGGCCTATTCCGATGCCCTCTTCCCGGCCGATTCCAATACCTTCTTCCCGACCGATTCCGACTCCTTCCTGAAAAGCCTCGTTTCTCATATCCTCTATTGCCTTACACATAATCAAAGACCCCTCCTTGCTCTCTTTAAAAAATCTTACTCTGTCCGCCAGTACATTGTAGTTCATTTTGTTGGGATCGGTGCAGGAAAAATCGTGCATCAGTTTCCCGATGGGATCGTCTCCACGGTATGCGCCGTTGACGTAGAGGATGTGCGCCCCGTCGCAAAACAGCTCGCCCGTCCCCAGAATACACCGCTCGATCTGATAAACCGCCTTTCCCTGGCCCAGCACGTCCCTTTCGGTGATAAATATAACATAGGTTTCCGGCAGATCGTCGAAATCTGTGCCCTTTTCCAGAAGCCCGGCATCCATCATGCTGGAGTTGTACCTTGCCCGTTTGCGGCCCGCACCCTTGTCCGCCCGCTGAATTTCAATGTTGAACTTCCGCCCCTCGCTGTCGGTGGCCAGAATATCCAGCCTGACCGAGCGGTTGATAAGATTCTCCACAAAGACCTGGGTATGTACATCCAGCACGACCAGGGCCGGCATACTCATCACAATGCGCAGGACCAGCTGAATTCCCGGCAGGTCCCCCTCAAAGCATTTGGTAAAAAATTCGTCGTCCATCAGGCGGAAATTCTTCAGACGCTCCAGGTCCTCCAGGTGCTTTTGGTCAATCTGTTCTGTGACTGTCAATATTTCACCGGCTTTCCTAATTGCTTGTTCTTTCATTCATTATAGCACACTTCATCAAAATTGTCCCTCTATTTCTTTGGCTGTTTTTTGAATTCTTTCAAAACTGTTAGATTTGTGAAACGCTCTGGAAAGATTGCTGTATTATCATAAAATCGGCCCCAGAGGGGAATCAAAACATGGGAGGAATTTTTATGACGATATTGGAAACCAAGGACCTGAAGAAATACTACGGCTCCGGCGATACCGCCGTCAAGGCCCTGGACGGGGTAAACTTGGCGGTGGAACAGGGGGAGTTTGTGGCGGTGGTGGGCACCTCCGGTTCCGGAAAATCCACCCTGCTCCATATGCTGGGCGGGCTGGACCGGCCCACCTCCGGTTCGGTGACAGTGGAGGGCATGGAGCTGTTCTCCATGCGGAACGAGGCCCTCACCATCTTCCGCCGCCGGAAGATAGGCTTTGTGTTCCAGAACTACAATCTGGTTCCGGTGCTCAACGTCTATGAAAACATCGCCCTGCCCATTCAGTTGGACGGCGGACGGCTGGACGAAGCCTTTATCCGGGACATTGTGGAAACCCTGGGGCTGGAATCCAAGCTCCACAGCCTGCCCAACAACCTTTCCGGCGGCCAGCAGCAGCGGGTGGCAATCGCCCGCGCCCTTTCCACCAAGCCCGCCATCATCCTGGCCGACGAACCCACCGGCAACCTGGACTCCAAAACCAGCCAGGATGTCCTCAGCCTGTTAAAGGTCACCAGCCAGAAATTCGGCCAGACCATTGTCATGATCACCCACAACGAGGAAATTGCCCAGCTGGCGGACCGCATCGTCCGCATTGAGGACGGGCAGATTGTCAGGAGGTGAGGCAAAATGATTCAGGTGTCCAACCGGGGCTGTATCCGGCGGCTGTCCATTCGCAGCCTTTCCGCCGCCAAAAGCCGCAATATCATTGCTGTCATCGCCATAGCCCTGACCACCATATTGTTCACAAGCCTGTTCACCATTGCGCTGGCCTTGAACGAGGCCATCCAGATGTCCAACTTCCGCCAAGCGGGGGGCAAGGCCCATGCTTCCTTTAAAAGCGTTTCCGAGGAACAAGCGGCTGTCCTTTCCCAGCATCCCAGCATTGAGGAATACGGAATGCGGCTGTTTCTCGGTATGCCCGCGGCGGAGCCGCCCTTTCTCAAGGCCCATGTGGAGGTAAGCTATATGGACCCCAAGGAGGCAGAGCTTTACTTCTGTGTCCCGGAGCATGGGACGCTCCCCCAGGAGGGAACCAACCAGATCGCCACTGACACCAGGGTGTTGAAACTTTTGGGGATTGAGCCGGAGATCGGCGCAAAGGTTCCCCTTACCTATGAACTGGGCACCGGAACCCATTCCCGCCAGAAGGTGACAGGGGAATTTGTCCTGTCCGGCTGGTGGGAACACGACCCGGCCTGCATTGCAAGCCATATTGTTACATCCCGGAGCTATGCGGACGAGGTTTTAAAAGATTATATTAGCATGGACATCACCACAGACATGACCGGAAAATGGAATCTGGACGTGATGTTCTCCAGCTCCCTGCATATCCAGGATGATGTAGACAAAGTTCTTGCTGCCAATGGCTGGCAGGACGAAAGCCCCAACCGGGACAACTATATTTCAACCGGGATCAACTGGGGGTATTCAGGAGCGCAGTTCTCCAACGCCTTGGATCCTACGACAGTTCTGGGAGTAAGCGGGATCCTGCTGCTGATTATCTTCACCGGATACCTGATTATTTATAATGTGTTCCAAATCTCTGTTACCAATGATATCCGCTTTTACGGCCTGCTGAAAACCATCGGCACGACTGGGAAGCAGATTAAATCCATGATCCGGCGGCAGGCATACACCCTCTCCCTCTTTGGCATCCCTATTGGGCTGCTTTTAGGATGGATTTTAGGCGGCAGGCTGGCCCCTATTATTATACGAAACATCAGCGATTCCGCTATGAATATTGTCTCTGCACAGTTTAACCCCATTATCTTTATAGGGGCAGCCCTGTTTGCCTTGATTACTATCCATCTTTCCTGCTCCCGTCCCGGAAGACTTGCCGCCAGGGTTTCCCCGGTGGAGGCGCTCCGCTATTCCGAGGGTTCTTCCAGTTCCTCCAAAAGCAAAAAGGGCTTGGACGGCGGCAAGGTGCAGAAAATGGCGTTTTCCAACCTGGGGCGTTCCAAAGGGAAAACCTTTGTCACCATCCTGTCCCTGTCCCTGTCGGTGATCTTGCTCAATACCGTTGTCACCTTTATAAACGGATTTGACATGGACAAATACCTGAAGCGCTGGGTATCCGCTGATTTTATTTTCGCCGGAGCCCGCTACTTCCAGTTTACCGGGATCGAGCCTGTCCCGGAAGATGTCCTGGAACCTATTAAACAGCAGGGAATTGGCAAATCCGGCCATGTTTACACCAATGGCTCCTGCTATGAGCATATGCCCATAGATCATTTTGAAGAGCTTTACAGATATTTATCAGAGAGCTATAAGGAAAATGTGCGGGCTCATGCTATTTATCCCAATAACGAATTCATGCTGGATAACAAGGTAAGGCTCCTTGGTATGGACGATTTCCCGTTAAGCCTCCTGGATATCCTTGATGGGGATATTGAAAAACTGAAGGATCCGTCCGGGAACTATATCGTCGCTGTCCCGGACACAGACGACTTTACCAAGCCGGATGAAAGCTCCTACTGGGCAAAGGTCGGGGATCAGGTGACAATCCGCTATGTGGATGATTTCAACTTTATTGACCAGATTACAGGAAAAGTGATAGAGCGTGAAGATACCGCAGCATGGGAAAAGGCGATGGAGGAAGTTTGGCCCATAAATCCCACAAAATACAGGGATGTCACCTACACGGTTGCCGCTGTTGCGACAGTCCCCTATGCACTCAGCCACCGTTTTGGCGGGGGAGACAGCTATGTCCTGCCTGCCGAAACCCTGAAAAGAGATGACAGCAATACCTACCTGATGTCCTTTGTCTTTGATGCCGCTCCTGAAAAGCTGGAAGATATGGACAGATTTTTGAAGGATTACACTGAAAGCGTCGAAGTGACCTTTGATTATGAATCCAAGGACCAGTATGTCAGCGAGTTTACCGGGATGCAGAAAATGTTCCTGATGGTCGGCGGTGTGCTCAGCGGCATTATCGGGATTGTCGGCGTGCTGAATTTCCTCAACGCGGTGCTGACCTCCATCCTGGCCCGGAGGCGGGAATTTGCGGTACTGCAATCCATCGGCATGACCGGGAAGCAGCTGAAGGCCATGCTGGTTTGGGAGGGAATCGCCTACGCCGGGATTTCGGTTTTGCTCTCCCTTATCCTTTCTCTGGGGATGAGCGGCCTTTTGAAGGGTGTGGCCGAGGGGATATTCTGGTTCTTCACCTACCGGTTTACCATCCTTCCGGTTCTGTGGGTTGCCCCGGTGTTCCTGGTGATGGGCGTACTCATCCCGCTGGCGGTTTACAAGTCTGTGGCAAAGCAGTCCATTGTGGAACGGCTGCGGCAGGCGGAATAGCGGAGATTTCCCCGCCGGAACAAGGCGAAAACAAAAACGGCGTATTGTCACCGGTGGATGACCATACGCCGTTTTTCACAATGGGCCTATGCTGTGTGCTATTTCCCCGCGATGGTCAATCCCTCAACCAACACGCTGGGGCTGACAAAGGCGGTAAAGGAAGGAGAGGTGGGCGGCTGAGGATCATCGGCAACGGCGGCAATCCCCCTCAGCAGGCTGAAGAAGTTGCCCGCCACGGTAAAGGAGCGCACCGGCGCGGCCTTTTTGCCCTTTTCAATCAAAAAGCCGGAGCTTTGCAGCGAAAAGTCGCCGCTGATGGTGTTGGCCCCCGCATGGAGCCCCCCCAGGGAGTCGATGAGCACCCCGTTCTGCGCCTTTTCCAGCAGCTGCTCCTGGGTCAGTTCGCCCTTTTCCAGGTACATGGTGAAGGGGCGGATTCCTACCTTGGAGTCATAGCTGGACTTGGAGGCATTGCCGGTAGTGGCCTTTCCGGCTGCTGCCGCGGTGCTAAGGTTGTACAGCAGCGTGTTCAGCACACCGTTTTCGATGACCTTTTTGCACCGGGTGGGGCTCCCCTCCCCGTCAAAGGGAATGGGCATGGCACTGTCCTTGTAGAAGGGGTCGTCCACCAGGGTGACGGACGGGGCGGCGATGGTCTCCCCCTCCTTGTCCTTGAGCAGAGAAAGGCCCTTCTGCACATTTTCGGCGGAGAACACCCCCGCATAGGTACCCAGCAGCTGTGACATGGCCTTGGGAGAGAACACCACCGGCATGGCCCCTGTGGGAGCTATCCCCGCGCCCAGAGTGGCGCGGGCAGTATCGGCAGCCTCTTTGGCGGTACCGGCCAGATCCAGCTGCTCCAGCGCTCCCAGACAGCTTTTGAAGCTGTTGGCCTTTTCCTCTCCGTTGCTGACAACGGCGGCCAGGAAGGCCCCGGAGACAGTGTTCTCATACCGCAGGTCCAGACCGCGGGAATTGTGGATGGCGATGTGGATATGCTCGGCAAAGGCTTCCGTTCTGCTGCCGTCAACCACGCCGGACTGGGCGTAAAGGGCATCCTGCCCGGCCAGGGCGGTTTTGCGCAGAACATCGGCGGCAGGTATGGGTGAGGTGCTGACCGCTGCGGTCTGGTAGCTCTGTCCGGCCTCCACCAAAAATTCCGGCTCGGAGCTCTCCAGCACCGAGGCATTGTCGGCGGCGCGGCGCACCAGGGCGCGGGCGCTCTCCTCGCTCAAAAGCTGGGTGGAGGCATAGCCCATCTTGCCGTTTATCAGGCAGCGCAGGCAGACGCCGCCCTCCCCGGAATCGGAAAACCGGTTGACCTCATGACGGAAAACAGATACAGAGGTGCTTTCCTCCAGCTGATAATACAGCTCGTACTCTTCAATATGCAGCTTGGCAGCCTCATCGGCCACAAACTGACGGAAAGTCTGAAAGTCCATTTGTTAAAAAACCTCCTTTGTCTGTTATCTGCCGCCCACGGTGATGGACGAAACGCGGATAAGCGGCTGCCCCACGTTGGTGGGGATGGAGCCGCTGGACGAACCGCACATACCCTGACCGCAGAGCAGGTTATCGCTTACCATGTCAATCTTCTGGATAACGTCGGAGCCCTTGCCCACCAAGCTGGCCCCGCGGACCGGCTCGCAGACCTTGCCGCCCCGGATGATATAGCCCTCGTTGACGGCAAAGTTAAACTCGCCGGTGACCGGGTTGACCGAACCGCCGCCCATCTCCTTGGCGTACAGCCCGTACTCGATGGAGGCGATGATGTCCTCTTCCTTATCGCTGCCGGGGGCCAGGAAGGTGTTGGTCATGCGGGAGGTGGGGACAAAGCTGAAATCTTGCCGGCGGGCGCTGCCGGTGGAGGCCATGCCCATGCGGCGGCCGTTGAACTTGTCAATCATATAGGTTTTCAGAACACCCTTTTCAATCAGCACATTGCGCCGGGCGGGGGTGCCCTCGTCGTCGATGTTGATGGAGCCCCAGTCGTTGGGGATGGTGCCGTCGTCAATGGCAGTGACCTTTTCGTGGGCAATCTTTTGGCCCAGCTTGTCGCAGAACTGGCTGTTGCCGTAGGCCACGCCGGTGGCCTCCAGGGAATGTCCGCAGGCCTCGTGGAAGATGACGCCGCCGAAGCCGTTGCCGATGGCCACCGGCATCACCCCGGCGGGGCAGTAACCGGCCCCGGCCATAGTGACAGCCTGACGGGCGGCCTCCCGCCCGATGGCGCGGGGGTCTACCCTTTCAAACAGCTCCATACCGGTGCGGGCCCCTGGGCGGCAGCCGCCGGTTTGGGTCTCCCCGTTGACCTCAGCCACGGCGCTGACCATCATCCGTGTGCGGATCTGCCTGTCCTGGGTCCACAGCCCCTCGCTGGTAGCAACCAGAATCCGGCGGTCTACATCCAGCAGGGTGCCTGTCACCTGGACCACGGCGGCGTCATACTCGCTGGCGGCGGAACAGGCATCCTTGAGCAGGGCAGCCTTGTCGGCGTTGGCTACGCTGGCGGGGACGATGCGGATGGGATGAATATCCCCGAACAGCCGCTCCCGCAGGCTGATGGATATCTCCGCCTTGCCCTCGGCCAGGGCCTCGGCGGCGCGCTGGGCGCAGCGCAGCAGGCCGGACTCGGTGGTGTCCACCGTGGTGGCCATTACGCTGCGCAGTCCCAGAAATACCCGCACGGCAGCGCCGGCAATCTGGGAGTCATGCACCGAATCCACCTTGCCGCCCACCAGGTTGACGGCGTGGTTGAGGGTGTTTTCCGCAAAGAGCTCGGCATAGTCCGCGCCGGTGGAGGAGGCCTTTTGCAGTACACGCTCACAAATCTCTTTTGAAATCATCTGCAATTCTCCTGTCTTTTTTGATGTGATGAAAAGCTTTTCTCATTTTATGGAAGCTTTGCTTCCATTCAAAGTATAACTGCGCGGAAAGGCAAAGTCAAGTTTTTTGAGGGAGTGAATCTTTGATTTTTCTTATGGTTGACAGCTTTTTTTAAAAATGGTATTATTTCTGCAATGGCATCCAAAGGAGGTTTTCGTTTTGCACCGCATTCTAATTGTAGAAGACGATCAGCCCCTCAACCGCGGTATCTCCCTGGCCTTGAAGGGTCCCGATAAAGAAATTCACAGCGTATATGATCTGGCAGAGGCCTCAGCCCGACTCGGCAGATCCGCCTATGACCTGATTATCCTCGATATCAACCTACCCGACGGCAGCGGATTGGATTTCCTGACTTCCCTCCGCCGCCAGACCTCCACCCCCGTCATCCTCCTGACCGCCAACGACCTGGAAATGGACGTCGTCACCGGCCTGGAGCTGGGGGCGGACGACTATATTACCAAACCATTCAGCCTGGCAATCCTCCGTGCAAGGGTGGAAACCCAGCTCCGCCGCAGCCACAGCCAGAATCGCTATGACCTGGATGGGTATGTCTTCGACTTTGACAATCTGCGATTTGAATATCTGAACCAGCCCCTGGAGCTGAGCAAAACAGAGCAGAAGCTGCTCCGTCTGCTGGTGGAAAACCGGGGACGCACCGTACCCAGGGAGCTGCTGATGGACCGGGTTTGGTCCGACGCGGGGGAATTTGTAGATGAAAACGCCCTTTCGGTGGCGGTCAAACGCCTGCGGGATAAGCTGAACGCCGCCGGTAAAATCAAAACAGTTTACGGGGTGGGGTATACATGGACGGCGGATTTGTGAAAAATCTTCTTTTCATCGGCATAGGCGCAGCCGGTTCGGCGCTTATCTGCTGGGGCATTGGCCGGTGGCGCATGAAGCGGCTGATGAAGCGGCTGATGGATATGCTGGACCGGGCCATCGGCGGCGATTTTCAGGAAAAGCAGTTTGATGAAAGCATGGAATCGGCGGTGGAGCAGAAGCTCTCCCGCTTTTTAAAGAGCAGTGAACTGTCGGCCCGGCGGCTTTCGGAGGAGCGGGACAAGATCAAGGAGCTGATTGCGGATATCTCCCACCAGACCAAAACGCCGATTTCCAATCTGCTGCTGTACTCCCAGCTGCTGGGGGAAAGCGAGCTTCCGGAGGACTGCCGACCGGCGGTGAAAGAAATATGCAAACAGGCGGAGAAGTTGCAATTTTTGATCGTATCACTGATCAATCTTTCCAGGCTGGAGACAGGGATTATTCAGGTGAGGCCCCGGCGGGGAAGGCTGGATGAGCTGATAGAAGCGGTGGAGCGGCAGGCGAGGCCAAAGGCGGAGGGCAAGGGGCTTGCGTTCAGCGTGCAAGGGAGCAAGGCATGGGCGTTATTCGATCCCAAATGGACAGAAGAGGCCCTTTACAATCTGGTGGACAACGCGCTCAAGTACACCCCTGGAGGCGGATGGGTAGAGGTAGCGGCGAGGGAGTATGAGATGTTTGTGTGTATTGAGGTGAGGGACAATGGGATAGGGATTAAGGAGGAGGAGCAGGGGAAAATTTTTGGAAGGTTTTACCGTGCGGAGGCATCCGGAGGAGAAGATGGGGTAGGGATAGGATTATTTTTGGCGAGGGAGATTGCTAGGGCGCAGGGAGGGTATATTAAGGTGAAGTCGGCGCAGGGAAAGGGGTCGAGTTTTTTGCTATACCTACAAAAAGACCAGAGGGGCCCCAGCACCGAGCGCTAAGAAAGGATGCGGGATCTCCGACTGCGTTTGAAAGCTTTGGCCGCTTTCACGAAAGTGGCAAAGTCTCAGAGTTGAGCAGCGAAGCTGAACTGAACCCGCAAGGCGCGAAACACCTCTGCCCTAAGAAAGTCGTACATGAAAACCGCCCTAAAAAGCACCGATATCAAAAAGCCTGTGTAAATCTATGCTCAGGTGGTGCTCTAACAACATTCTTTGAAAACCTTAGAATGGATGGCCATCCGGGTTTTTTACCCAGCGAAAGGTTGGGATGGGCATTTATGCTGTCCCAACCCTTGAGCGAGCCGGGAGATGCGCTAAAGGTAACAAAAAAGGGAATGTCTCAAATTAGAAATGTTTATTTCTATAAAGATACTAAAAGTTTCAATGCAAAAGAAACGTTTGGCAGAGGGGCGTTAATACCAACCATACAGCTAATTTGGGACCTGGATTCAAAGCCTCTGTAATTTTCCTCCGTCCATCCCAAACACAGTATCGCAAAGGGTTGAAATATCCAACGGATTGTGGGAAGCCAGTAAAACCGTCGTCCCCTGCTCCCGGAGGGAACACAGCAGCCTCCGGATATCCTCCACCCCGCTGTTGTCCAGCCCGTTCATCGGCTCGTCTAAAATCAGCAGGGATGGCCGTTCCATAATGGCCTGGGCAATCCCCAGACGCTGGCGCATTCCAAGGGAGTATTTGCTCACCGGTTTTCGATTTCTCGGATCCAGACCCACAAGCTCCATTGCCTCCCCCGGCGGCATTCCGGGGCGCATACGGTTCCCCAGGCCGGACAGATACTTCAGGTTGGAAAGCCCGCTTTCCGTATCAATAAATCCTGGTGTTTCGATGATCATTCCCGTATCCGGCGCAAAGCCACAGTCCTTTCCCAGTTGTTTGCCGAATACGGTGATCTGCCCGTGGTCTGGCTTGAAGAAGCCCAGAATACATTTCATTAGTACCGTCTTTCCACATCCGTTTCTTCCGATGATACCGTGAATCAATCCCCTTTTCAGGTTCAGATTGATGTCCTCCAGCACCATTTCGTTTCCAAAGCTTTTGTATACCCCCTGAACCTCCACGGCATAGTCTGCTCCTATCACTTTCACCTCTCCCCTCTTCGGAATAAAAAACTGATATGTTCCGCTGCAGCGCCGCACAGTCCAAGAAGTCCGATATTGACGCCGCCCATAATCAGATGGGTCTGCCAAAGGGCAGGCAGGGAATCATACCCGAAGCTGTGCATCGTATATGTGGCGTGCTGAAGCGGCGAAAACCACGCTGCCAGAAGATTGGCAATATATCCAAGCCGGATATCCAGCCCCATCCAGGCCATAAACCGGTCCGGCGTCAGCAGATAGGCGGCCAGGCTGATACCGATCATGGCGCTCATCCCCGCCTGTTTTCCAAAGCGAAGGGAAACGGCCAGGTTTACAAGGGATAAAAACAGCATATACTGGGCCGTCAAAAGAAATATCTGGAGGGCGCAGTTGAAGGGGGCGGACAGCTTTACGGTGCTGCGGGCCACTTTAATGGATACTTCAAATTGGTCGGGGATAAAGCTCATCACCATGGCGGTATCACTCCAGCGGTTGGCCCAAAAGGCGTTTTTCCCTGCCAGAAGGCAGGTTCCCGCCAGTAAAAAAAGCGTGTAAAATAGGCTGAGCAAAATCGCTGTTATTGTCTGTCCGATCATCCAACTGCGCCGCCCGGTCCGGAATATCAAATAAGAAGCGGGCGCGTTCAAACTGGGGACCTGGGAGAGGGGAAGCAGCAGCGCCAAGGAGGCGAACAGCACGCTGTCGCTGTCGGCAAAGCACCATACAAAGGGTTCAAACATTTGGAGCTCTGTTCCGAAAATGCCGGAAAACTGTATGGTCCGTTGGGTGAGAAAAAAGCAGATCAAAAAACCCAGAAAAAGGCCTAAGTAGAACCGGAGATTTTTGGCAAGCAGCCGCAGGTTCCAACAGGCGCACCCCCACGCTCCCTTTATACTAAACATTCTTACATACCTCCCAATACAGCAGGAGGAGGTACCCGCCTGCCAAAACAGCCAGCAGAACAGTTAAAAACAGAACCATACCGCCGCCCCCCGCAAGCCAGCGGACCGGGTCCAGCCATGCCGCCCCTGTCCAAAACCGGGAACGGAGCATGGATAGGGAAAAACACACCGCCGCCGGGATAACGTATCCGCAGGCAGCGTCACGGGTCACAAGGGCTCCCGCGCTTCCCGTCAAGGCGAATATTATGGCGCTGAGCAGCCGTGGGGCAATCAGACCTGCAGAAAAGCTTCCGTCGGTGAAAATGCGCAAAAGGGCGGCAAATCCGGCAACCCCCAAACATTGAGAGAGGACGGCGGACAGCATAAGAGAAACGGTGCGGCTTGCCAGATATTTCCCCGTCCCGCAGCGGAACAGGATGTTTCTGACCGCACCGCCCGAAAGCTCCTTTCTGGCCTGGGCCCCTGCCGGAAGGACGGAAAGCAGGGGCAGGGAAAGGGCGTTGGCATTGGCGGCGAGGGCTTTTTCCATCAGCCAGCTTATTTCCTGCCGTCCTCCCCGGAGCAGCCAATAGCTTTCCGGCCCAAGGCCTGCCCAGAGGGCGCATACGGTGAGGGCGGCGGACAGAAAAAACCATCTCTCCGGAATCCGGGCAAGGGTTTTAAGCCATATTGTGCTGTACTTTTCCATATCAGTACCCCAGAAGACGGTCAATAACCGTCCCATTCACCGCATTGATGGTCAGCTCTGAAAGCCCCTCTATGGGATCGAACTCGTGGGCGTGGCCGTAGGTCCCGGTTCCAGCAAGATACCGCCTGCCATAAAAGTCCCAGACCGGCGTGTAGCGGTAGCTCCCGTCCGGCTGAAGAAGGGTCATATAGCCAAAGCGTACCTGATAAATCTCCAGTTCGTTCTTTTGCAGGTTTTCGTCGATTTCCAGGTGTTGGATGGAGAGCAGAGCGAGATTGGAGAAAATGTCCCAGATGTCCGAAAAGGGCAGAAGATCCACATTTTCCTCCACTGTTTCGCCCACATCATAGGGGTTGTGATAGGACAGATAGCAAAGTCCCTGGTCCCGGACCACCGCCGTGACCACTCCAAGGCCGGAGGTATAGCCATAATTGGCGGTCATGTTCTCTCCGCCATAGCTGTCATTGACAGGAATTCCGTTTAAATGCCGGGTGTACCGGAAAATATAATACTTCTTCTTGCTTCCCAACTCTGTTTGGGGCAGCTGTCCGTATGCGCTCATCTGATAGTCCGGGAGAATAGCGTGGACCTCTTTGTCCGCAACAGCGGCAGCCTCCTCCAGAGAGATGGTGCAGTCCTCCGCCCTGCCGTTGGTCAGGGGGAGAAGCATATCCCTCTCAACCCCCTCGTTGTTCCTGTTATACGTAAGCTCCGGTGTCCAGCCGATTTTCCCCGCTGACTGGAGCAGGCCATAACCCACGTTGATATAACTGAATTCATAGTTTTCCGCCTGTTCCGGCGTAAGCCTTTCTTTGACCAGTTCCAGGGTGTCCCGACCGGTATTATAGGTCATTTTGCCGGGAATATTGTTGATCCACAGATTGTACATATTCACGCCGCCGGAGGTGTACTCCACAGCGGGCATTTCACCGGCGTACTTCGCCCCCTCCCCTTGGACGTGATACCACCCGATTTCGTCCTCATAGCGGGAAATGACCGATGCGATTTCCTCCCCGGTGAACACCCTGGGGACAGCCTCCACAATGTCCGCCTGTACAGCTTCCGGAAAGATGATATCCGCGTCCACAATCACGCGGCTGATGCCAGATTCCGATACAAACTCCCCTGAAACCCGCTCAGGAACTCCTAAGTTCTCGGAAAGCAGCTGACCGTCCGCCGGATTTGGTCGGATATCCCCTCCGCTCGCCTGAGGGGTATCCGGGTTTGCGGAGCATCCGGCACAAAGGACCGCCGCAACTGCCGACAGAATGGTTACACGATCTAATTTCATTTAAAAATCACCTCCGCCATTATCATACACCGTCGGCGGCAAAAAAGTCTGCGGCAAGTTGTACGGAAATTGTAATCAAGTTGTAAGCGCGGGGATGGAGACTCGGACGACGGTTCTCTCTCCCACCCGGCTTTCAATGTCCAGTGTTCCGCCGTGCCATGCGGCGATTCTGCTGCATATGGCAAGGCCTAGACCCGCGCCACCCGCCTTTCTGGAGCGGTCCTTATCCACCCGATAGAAGGGTTCTGTAACATGCTGGATATGCTCCGGCGGAATGCCGCAGCCCTGATCCCTTACCTCAATAACGGTAAATCCCCCTTTTTCCTCTATGGATACCGTCACCTCCGTATTCCCTGGGGAGGCCCTCAGGGAGTTCTGAATCAGGTTGGCGGTCAGACTGTACAGCAACGTCTCATCCCCATAAACGAATTCGGCTTTTACCGCAAAGCGGACCCGCTGGGGATAGACGCTCCGCAGGCTTTCCACCAGCCCAGAGACCAGAAATTGCCGCTTGCCGTCAGGATGCTGTTCCGTCAGGCTGATAAGCTCCATCATTTTCCGCGAAAGGGTTTCCGCCCGGCGGCCAGCTTCTACAATTTTGCCTGCGCATACCATCTGTTGTTCCCGGTCCAGGGGCATCCGGAGCAGCGTTTCCCCATAGCCCACCACGGCGGTCATAGGCGTTTTGATTTCGTGGGAGAGGGCGCCGATTAAAAACTCCTTTTGTTCCAGCTCCTGGTCTAAGGAGTCGATCTTCCCCTCCATGGCCTCCGACATCCGGTCAAATGCGGCGGAAAGCTGCCCGATCTCATCATGTGAGGAACAGTCTGTCCTCAGCCGGTAGTTCCCCTTTGAGATGGCGTCCGCAGTTTTCGTCAGCAGGGCAATGGGTTTCAGCGCGGACCTCAGCAGCAGCGCGGTCAATAGGGCGCTGACCGCGCAGGCAAAGGCCAGAGTACCAAAGCCGATGAGCCGGTACCTTGTAATCTGCCTCTCAGTTTCTGAAACATTTTTGGTGATATACACCCGAAATTCCTGCTGGGACTGGGAAACGGTAAAGGACCGGGAACAGACCAGCAGGGATTCCCCCTGTTCCGACAGGGTGCGGAAGAGATACGGCTCCTCCTCGGTGGATTCAGGAAGGGAGTGCTGCTCTGAAAGGAGCGCTGGGTCATAGGGACACAGGTTGAACAGGTATTCACCGTCTGCCGACAACGAATAGTAGACGTTTTCGTACCGCAGCACAGAGGCAAACTGGGAGAAATAAAACTGCACCATACTTTGCAGCGTAACATCCCGGTAGACGCCTCCCTGTGCGCTGACAGCGGAAACGCAGTTGGAGCAAAAGACGTCTATGGAACTGCGGATCTGTTCCTCGTCGGCCCTCCGTCGGGCGGAGGCCTGTATCGCGATAATGGCGCTGACCGCCGTGCTCATGGTCAGGAGCGTTACGGCGATGGAGACAGCGGAGATTTTCTGCCACAGCTTCAAGGGAGCGTCACCTCCAATTTATATCCTACGCGGTGGACCGTGACAATCCGCTCTGACCAGTTCAGCTTTCTGCGCAGAGCGGCGATATGGTTGTCCACAGTGCGGGTTTCCCCGAAGTATTCCTCCCCCCAAACCTCATTGAGAAGCTGCTCCCAAGAAAACACAATATTCGGATGCTTGGCCAGCATGAGCAGAAGGGCATATTCCATCGGTTTCAGCTCAACCCTTTCCCCACCTGCCAGAACCATCCGCTCCCCCTGGAGGATTTTGACTCCGCAGACTTCTATGACGCCGTTTTTGGGGTTCCTTCTTTCCAGCACCTTTTCCATCCGCACCAGCAGTTCCAGTATGCTGAAGGGCTTTACCAGATAATCCTCCGCCCCCAGGCGAAGCCCCTTTACACGGTCCGCCTCCCCGCCCTTTGCGGAGACATAGATCACAGGGATGCCCGCCTTTTCCATGTGGGGGAACAGCTCAAAACCATCTGCCTCCGGCAGCATAATATCAAGAACCGCCAGGTCATAGCTTTGACCGGCGATTTGGTCCAGGGCCTCCTTTCCGCTGGCGGCGGTATCGCATTGGTAGCCCGCAACGGAGAAATTCATCTCCAGAAGCTGGCGGATGGACGGGTCGTCCTCCACAATTAATATTTTATACATTCTAACACCAAAACCACCTTTCCGTTCTGCTATAGGCACATTGGGTTTTACACCATCATACATAAAGTTTTACGGACAGTCAAGAAATATGTTGATATGGGCGTTTTATGTTTCTTGACAATTTATCAGAGATTTGTGTTATCCCATTGTATTTTGCACATAATAACGCTATAATGTCCTTGTCAGGCAAAGATATAGATAATATTTAGAAGAGGAGCTGCTATGAGCCTGACAGAACAAGCAAACCGGCTTTTTGATGCTTTTCAAGATGAAAAGTGCCGCGCATGGGCTAGGTATCATGCGGACTGGCGGCCTAACTGGAAAGATAGAGAAAATTAACCGATTCCACTGCTGGAAGACTACTGCGAAATTTTCCACAGCTTTGGTTGATTTTTTTGAAAAGTACCCCCAGGCGCTGCCTTTTGGGGATGACATAGGAGATATCGTTTACCTCTATATGAGAGACGGAGAAAATACTGGAATTTTCATGGCAGATAAAGGCGATTTTTTGAAAAATTATATAAGATTGCAGGTTATTTTACAGAGCTTTTTACTGATTTGGAAGCTCAGCGGATTTTCCGAAATTATTATAAATACGGCTATGATAAAGGCGAGGATGGAAGATAGATTTTGGGCTTCAAAACACGAAGGGGCTGTCTCAAAAAGCGAGACAGCCCCTTTTATTTGTTTGATTTATTGTATTGCTTATTTCCCTTCCGGTCCGTAATACGCTTCCACCAGAATATCCTTTAACTCGGAAATCAGGGGATAACGGGGATTGGAGGGGGTGCACTGGTCGGCGTGGGCCTCATCGGCAACCGCATCCAGGTTATCCATAAATACCTTCTCATCGATGTTCTGGCTCTTGATGGAGCGGGGAACATTCATGGAATTCTGAAGGTCGATGATGGCGTTGATCAGGCTCTGTACGCCTTCCTCAGTGGTAGAGCAGGGCAGACCTAGCATTTCGGCGATCTCCGCGTACCGCTGGTCGGCGATGAAGTGCTCGTACTTGGGCCAGGTGGCGAACTTGTTGGGCTTCTGGGCGTTGTACTTAATGACATAGGGCAGCAGAATCGCATTGGCGCGGCCGTGGGGGATGTGGTAGGCGGAACCCAGCTTGTGGGCCAGGGAGTGGTTGATGCCCAGGAACGCGTTGGTGAAGGCCATACCTGCGATACAGGAGGCGTTGTGCATCTTCTCCCGCGCCTCCCGGTCATTGCCGTTGTTGTAGGCACGCTTGAGGTATTTGAACACCAGGCGGATGGCGTGGAGGGCCAGGCCGTCGGTGTAGTCGGAGGCCAGCACCGAAACATAGGCTTCAATGGCGTGGGTTAGCACGTCCATTCCAGTGTCGGCGGTGACAGACCTGGGAACCGACATGACAAACTGCGGGTCCACAATGGCCACGTCCGGGGTCAGCTCATAGTCGGCCAGGGGATACTTGATGTTGGCCTTCTTATCAGTGATGACCGCGAAGGAAGTTACCTCAGAGCCGGTGCCGGAGGTGGTGGGAACGCAGACCAGCTTGGCCTTGTTGCCCAGCTCCGGGAAATGATAGGTTCTCTTGCGGATATCAAAGAACTTCTGCTTCATGCCGGTGAAGGAGATGTCGGGGTGCTCATAGAACATCCACATTCCCTTTGCCGCGTCCATAGCGGAACCGCCGCCCAGGGCGATGATGACATCCGGCTGGAAGTGGTTCATGGAGTCCACACCCCGCATGATGGTGTCAACGGAGGGATCCGGCTCCACGTCGTCGAAGATTTCGGCGTGGCAGTATTCGGGACGGCGGCGCAGGTAGTGGAGAATCTTATCCACGTTGCCCAGCTTGACCATGGTCTTGTCGGTGACGATAAAGGCGCGGCTGATGTTGGGCATCTTCTCCAGGTATTGGATGGAGTTGTATTCAAAGTAAATCTTCGGCGGAATCTTGAACCACTGCATGTTGACCCTCCTCTTGGCAATGCGCTTGATGTTTACCAGGTTCTGGGCGGAGACGTTGGAGGTGGTGGAGTTCTTGCCGAAGGAGCCGCAGCCCAGGGTCAGGGATGGGGTGTTCTCGTTGTAGATATCGCCAATGCCGCCTTGAGAGGAGGGGGAGTTGACGATAATCCGTCCAACTTCCATCTTTTCTCCATAGGCGGAGATAATATCGGAATCTCCGGCGTGGATGGTGGCGGAGTGGCCCAGGCCGCCGTTATGCAGCATCTTGGAGGCCATCTCAAAGCCCTGCTCCTTGCCGTCTACTACGATGTATGCCAGGATGGGGGAGAGCTTTTCCTTGGAAAGGTGGTATTCCGGGCCCACATCCGGGATTTTCCCGATCAGGATTTTGGTTCCCTTGGGGACGGTAAAACCAGCCTGTTCCGCGATCCAGCAGGCGGGCTTGCCCACAATGTCCGCGTTGAGGGAATAGCCCTTGGCCTCCGGGAAAGCGTATGCAATCAGCTTTTCCTCCTCCTTGCCGGAGACGAAATAGCAGCCGTTGTCCTTCATGATGGCCTCAAAGGCGGGGGCGATATCCTTATCGACGATGACCGCCTGTTCGGAGGCGCAGATCATGCCGTTGTCAAAGGTTTTGGAGAGCATCAGGTCGTTGCAGGCCTGGGGTAGGTTGGCGGATTTGTGGATGTAGCAGGGCACGTTGCCGGGGCCGACGCCCAGGGCGGGCTTGCCGGTGGAATATGCCGCCCGGACCATTCCCGCGCCGCCGGTGGCCAGAACCAGGGCCACGTCGGGGTGGTTCATCAGGGCGTTGGTGGCGGCCAGAGAGGGAACCTCAATCCACTGTACGCAGTCTTTAGGCGCTCCCGCCGCAATCGCCGCGTCGCGGACGATTCGCGCAGCCTCGGCGGAGCACTTCTGGGCGCTGGGATGGAAGCCAAAGATGATGGGGCACCGTGCCTTGGCGGAAATCATGGCCTTGAACATGGTGGTGGAGGTTGGGTTGGTGACAGGGGTGACGCCCGCCACAATGCCCACAGGCTCGGCAATCTGCACGATGCCGGAGAGCTCGTCGTCGTCAATCACGCCTACCGTCTTCTGGTCCTTAATATCGTGCCAGATGTATTCGGTGGCAAACAGGTTTTTAATGATTTTGTCTTCATATACGCCGCGGCCGGTTTCCTCAACCGCCATTTTGGCCAGCTGGGTGTGGTTATCCAGGCCGGCCAGGGCCATGGCGTGGGCGATGGCATCCACCTGCTCCTGGTCCAGCTTTAAATATTCCTCAAGGGCAATCTTCGCTTTGGCGGCCAGTTCGTCTATCATGGCGTTTACATCTACCGCTGGGGCGGCCGGGTTTTCTTTGGGTGCAGACATTGTAATGACCTCCTTTAAATTTGTTAAAAACGTTTTGGCTTGTTTGGTACACCTATATTAAACTATATTGTTATTTTTTTGTCAATGTTTTTTGCCGCCAATGTTGATTTTGTAAAAAGTCATTTTTTTGTGGGTTTTGACTAGGGAGGCACACTGCCAAAACAGCTAACGGTTTTCAGCCCCTTGCTCCAGAGAGGCAAGCCAATTTTCGATTGCCTCTGCTAAGATGAATTGCTGCCGTAAAACGGCCATACCTGTTTCAGGAATCTCCGGGAGAGATTCCTTTTCACGGATGTTTTCTTTTAGATAAGTTTTTAAAACTTTGATATTGTTTTGAATGCTTGCAACACAGGATTTCCGAATTTCAGGGGGAAGACTGTCTAAATTTACAATAACAGCATTGAAATCTAAAAAAAAATGAATGGGTTGGGCTGCTATATCCAACATGAGCCTTTCAAATTCCTTTTCCCCTGACTGGGTAAGAGAGTAAACAGCTTTTTCAGGCATTTTTCCCTCTTTAACAATACAGCCTTTGATAAATCCCTTTTCCTCTAGCTGGACTGCCTTTTTATAGATAGAGGGGGTACTGATTTTTACCCATTTGGAGATATTGCGGTATTCCACCAGCTTTTGAATATCATAAGCGCCCATAGGTTCTTTTTTCAGCATTCCCAGTACAATTAAATCAATTGCCGCCATCGTTTTCCGCCTTTCTTTGACAATGCGCCTGAAGCAGGCTGTACTTTGTACTGTAATTTATAGTAGTGGATTTGATAGCTTTTGTCAAGAAAAGAGAAAATCGGTGATATCTCTTGACAACTGCTATAATTTATAGTAGTATTGCTTTTGCTACATTATACTATAAATTATAGCACTATAATTTATAGTAATTTTGGTGTAAAACGAAAGGAGAAAAATGAAATGAACAGACAAAACGACAAAATGGAGCTGCTGGGGAATGCGCCAATCCCAAAAGCTCTCGCGGCCCTTGGCATTCCCATTATGATAGGCATGATGATCAATGCCCTTTATAATTTGGCTGATGCGTATTTTGTAGGGGGTCTGGGGGAAAGCCCTATGGGGGCAATTTCCATTGTTTTTCCGTTGGGACAGGCAGTGATAGGCTTAGGCTTGATGTTCGGAAACGGCGCTGCCTCCTATCTTTCCAGATTGTTAGGGCAGGGCGGCAGGGATGCCGCAAATGTGGCGGCCAGTACGGCGCTGTATACCAGCACCGCAGCTGGAGCCGTTATGATTATCCTCGCTGCAATTTTCCTCCGGCCGCTTCTAACCTTACTTGGCGCGACAGAAACAATCATACCCTATGCCTTAATCTATGGAAGAATTTACATTGTTTCCTGCATTTTCAATGTGTTCAATGTAACCATGAATAACATTGCAGCAAGTGAAGGTGCAGCCAAGACGACAATGTGCGCCCTGCTGTTGGGGGCTGTGATGAATATTGGGTTAGACCCGCTCTTTATTTACGCTTTCAAAATGGGCATTGCGGGGGCTGCGATTGCCACAGCCGTTTCCCAGTTTGTGTCCACGATTGTCTATCTGCTGTACATACTGCGCGGAAAAAGCGCCTTTACATTCAGCATACGAGAGTTTAGACCCTCCATAAAGATATACATAGAAATTTTGAAAATTGGGTTTCCCACATTAACTTTCCAGCTTCTTACAGGACTTTCAATTGCATTAATTAACCGTGCCGCAAATGAGTACGGCGATGCGGTAATTGCAGGAATGGGTGCGGTTACAAGGGTTACGTCTATGGGAACTCTGGTTGTATTTGGCTTTCTCAAGGGTTTCCAGCCGGTTGCTGGATTCAGCTATGGGGCGAAAAAATTTGACCGTCTGCGGGAGGCAATTAAAATCTCTATTTTGTGGTCGTCCATCTTCTGCATAGCTGCCGGACTGCTGACAGCTGCCTTTTCGGGGCAAATGATAGCGCAGTTTGCCAATGGAAACGAGGAAATGATTTTAGCAGGTCAAAAATCACTCTTTGCCAACGGGCTTTCATTCTCCGTGTTTGGATTTTATACGGTATATTCTTCCCTGCTCCTTGCCCTTGGGAAAGGGGCGAAAGGGTTTATTCTTGGGGCTTGCAGACAGGGGCTCTGCTTTATTCCCGCCATCCTGCTGCTGCCCAAATTTTTTGGGCTCAACGGAATCCTTTACGCGCAGCCTGTGGCTGATATACTTTCCGCTGTGATTACAATTTTTATGGCACTGCGGCTTCATCGGGAGCTGACTACGGCGCTTTGAAACGCGCCGTTTTCCCACCGGTATGACAGTTCTTTTATTCCGACAAGCCCTGTATCATAATAGAGAATGATTAGCCGGCCCTCCCGCATTTCCAGCTGTATGGAAAAGCTTTCCGCCTTGGTGGTGTCCGCCAAGGCCATAAACGCCTTGTGTCCATCGGAGAAGGACAGATCGTAAATGCTTCCGTTGACGTCAAGGCTGTACAGCTGATACAGCATATTGGTGCTTCCGACGTTTCTCTGACCCAGAGTAAAATCTGGGTTTCCGTCTCGGTTGTAATCCTGAAATTCCAGGGTGAAGGGTTGAGGGAAGGTTAGCTCCGTGCCGCCGTCAAAGACAACAGCCCCTGTATAGAGGGTATCAAAGGGATACTCGCTTTCGGAAACGTGAAATTGGAAATTCCCCTGAAAATAAGCTGGATACAGTGATTCGCCGGGGGACGCCTGAATGTATCTGCCCTTTGTCATCTCCAGATATACAGCAACATTTTTTCCACTCCCCAGCTGGGCGGAGCCCTCCGCTAAGATAACCGGCGATTGGACAGTAGTGTCCGCAGGCTTACATCCGGTTAGAACCAGCGAGGAACCCAAAATGATAAAACCGATGGCCGACAGCCTGCGCAATTTCATACGGTACCCTCCCAAAATAGAAAGAATTGATTTATAAATATTGGGAGCAGTTTTATTAGCTATGTTATAGCCGTTTTTAAGGGAAAAGTCAAGAGAAAAAAGAATACTTTTTGCAAAACATTTGTTTACAGTTTTTTTACTTGTTTTATGCTTTGCGCCACACTGTTTTTATTGATGTAAAATTAAACTTATGATATAATCATCACATGGACTCCACTGCGATAAAAACGCAATCAAGATAAAGGAAGCGATATTTATGAGACAGATCACCGAACAATATGTCACCTCTATCGCCCCAAACCCCGCCGCTGTCAAGAACGCCAAGAAAATTTCCTCTTCCGGCGGCTTTGTCCGCCTGTACGCCTCGGCGGACGATACCTTCTATATGGGAGAGTGTACCGGCAGCGGCTCCTCCAACTACACCACCTCCGCCGACTTCGCCGACCCGGCCAAGCCGGTCTACCGCTGCTCCTGTCCCAGCCGCCAGTTCCCCTGCAAGCACAGCCTGGCCCTCCTGTTTGAGATGGCCGCCCAGAAGAAGTTCGCCCCCTGCGAGGTTCCGGAGGACATCCTGCAAAAGCGGAAAAAGCTGGAGGCCAAGGCGGAAAAGGCCACAGCGAAAACGGAGGAGGCGGACCCCGCCGCCCCCAAGGCCCCGCCCAAGGTGAACAAGGCCGCCCGGACCAAAAAGCTGAAAAAACAGCTGGAAGGGCTGGACATGACCCAGGAGCTGGTGAACGGACTTTTGAACACCGGGCTGGGGGCCATGGGCGGCAATTCGTCTTCCTCCTACCGGGACCTGGCCAAGCAGCTGGGGGATTACTACCTTCCTGGCCCCCAGGCGTATCTCAACGAGCTGGTGCTGGAGATGGAGGCCTTCCGGAAGGACGCGGACACGGTACACTACACCCGCGCCGCGGGGATTCTAGCCCGGCTCCGCGCCCTGCTCACCAAGTCCAGAGCTTACCTGAATGGCAAGCTGGAGTCCGGCGACGTGGGGGACGATGGCAGCGAGCTGTATGAGGCCCTGGGCGGCGTGTGGAAGTTGGACCAGCTCCAGGCCCTGGGGCTGAAAAAGGAAAACGCCCAAATCATGCAGCTTGCCTTTAACATTTATTATGACGAGGCCCGCAGGGAATATATCGACACCGGCTGGTGGGCTGACCTGGAGACGGGGGAGGTTTCCGTCACCTGCAACTACCGGCCTGTCAAGGCGGTAAAATACGTCAAACAGGACGACACCGTCTTTGAATTGGCAAGGGTCCCGATTCTCACCTATTATCCCGGAGGGCTCAACCGCAGAATCCGCTGGGAGGCGGCGGAGTTTGTCCCGGTGACTGGGGAGCATCTGGCACAGCTGCGTGCCAAGGCCGCAACCGAGCTTTCCGGCATCGTCAAGGCGGCGAAGAACGAGCTGAAAAACGCCCTCTCCCCTGACAAGATTGCCACCCTGGTCCGCTTCCGGCGGATTGGAAAAAACGAGGCGGGGTATGTGCTGGAGGACCCGGCGGGGCACACCGTCCTGCTGGACAATATGCCCGGCAGCGAGGATACCGCCCGGCGGCTTTCCATGCTGCCGGATAAAAACGCGCTGGAAAACCAGGTGCTTCTGGGTGCCTTTTATTACGACAGGGCGCGGCAGCGTGTCTGTATGCAGCCCTACAGCATTGTCACCGAACAGGACGTTGTGCGTCTGATGTATTAAGGGGGGAACGAATATGAATTTACAGCCGCTTTTTGAACTGCGGGAACGCCTGGAATCCAGCATGATCGCGGGCGTGTCCCTGATTGGCGACGACTTCCGCCTGGCGCGGGCGGTGGAGCAGATGGCTCCGTTGGCGGGAGCCTCCCCAGTGTTTAAACGCATTTATGATACGGCGAAGTCCGCCCTGGTCCCCGGCTGCCCGGACCTCTGCGGAGCGGTGCTGGACGCCTATGCCCTGACCGACGCGGTGCTCTGCACCCAGGGGATTGTGGAGGCAGAGGGGGAGATAGAGGAGATCGACCTGCCGGAGGGGGGCAGGCGTTCCCTGTCCAACGCCCCCTACAGCGCCGTAGCCCCCCTGCTGGAGGCGCTGACCACCTCCGGGAGCGGGCATTACTCCACCGTGGTGGATATGCACAGGGACCACCCGGAGCTGTTCCGGGACTACCGCCTGAAGGACGCGATGATCAAGGGCCTGGGGGCCAGCTACAGCGAGCTTGCCGAGCAGATTGAAAAATGGCTCTGTGAGGAGGGGGAGGATATCATCCCCCTGCTGAAGCACGGCCTGGACCCCAAGGGAAAGCGGGAGATGGTCCGGCGGGTCCACATCATCGAAGCCGTGGGGAAGGAAAGGGAGAACGACTGGTATATCTCCCTGCTGGACACCGCCGAAAAGGAGGTCCGGGAGGCGGCTATCTTCGCTCTGCGCCACTGCCAGGAGAATACCGGACTGCTGCTGGACCTGATCAAAGGGGAAAAGGGCGTCTGCAAAAAGGCCGCCCAGGCGGCGCTGGCGTATATGGACACCCCCGAAGCCTTGGCGTTCTGGGAAAAGGTGATGAAGAAAAATCCGGGGTTGACCGCTCCGTTTTTGGCTTTCAATACCTCTGACGCCGTCTCCGACATGATTGCCTCCGCCCTGGAGGAGGCGACTGACCGCCTGCTGGGCAGCGTGAAGGAAAAGGTTCCGGCTGAGGCGGCGGATGTTTCCGCCTTTGACGCTCTGCTCCGGTCCTTGAACGGCAAGAGCTCCCCCGCGCTGCGGGCCTGGTTCTGGCGTGTGGGCCAGCGGCCAACAGCCAACGCCCTGGATAAGCTGGTTGACGCCAAAAATAAACAGGTGCAGTTTTCCTCCGCCTACGGCCCTGGAGGCTACGGCAGCTACAACCATTCCGCCCCCTTTACCCAGACGCTGCCCACCATACTGACCAACGCGATTCTGTATTCCCCCTCCCGCCCTCTGGTGGAGCTTGCGGATGAGCTGTTCTGCCAAGTGGGGGTGGAGTTTTTCAAGCCCGCCCTTGCCGCCGCCCTTCTCACCCGCCCTGCCAGGGAGGTTTACGACCGGTTTATATCCTACATCGGAAAGAAAAACATATATTATGACTCCTGCGTAAAATCCTTTTCGGACCTTTTCCTGTACCTCTCCTTTGACGGGAATGCGGGAAAATACGAGATTGCCGTGACGGTGCAGGACCCCCTGCGGCCCAAGGAAAGGGGCGTTGCCATCCGGCGGAACCTGTTTGAGAACCTGGACCGCAGGTGGTTTGACTTCTACGCCACAGGGGCGCTGGACCGGGTGCAGAACAGCGCCAATTTTGGCAGGCTGATAGACCCGAAGGACGCCTATGTCTGCAATGTGATGGGGGAATATTTTTACCAAAAGGCCCTTGCCCCCTCCGTGGATTCCAGGCCGCTGTTTTTCTATCTGCGCACCTGCGGCTGGGTGGGGGAGAAGTGCAGGGGGCTGGTAGTGGCCTCCGCCAAAAAGAACTTTAACAACAGCTATTGGTATTTTTATAATCTGGTGTGCAACGCCCCCATGACCGACGCCCAGAAGGCGGAGGAGCTGGAGCAGGTGATAGAGATGGTGAAGAAGAAGCGTGTAAACATCAAAAACTGGGACAGCCAGAAGGTGGAGGAATGGTGCGCGCAGCTAAGGGCCAGCGGGAAGGGCATATAATTTTTTCAATCTTCTCATTGCGGAACATGAAAAAATGTCCTATGCTTTTGGCAGGAGGTGTTTGCAGATGGCAAACGAGGATAAAAAGGATTTCAACGCCATGCTCCATGACAGCAAGGATATGCCCAAAATTCAGACCATCACCGACCCGAAAAGCATTGAGAAATACGGCGGCAGCAGGATGTACTTTGCCCCGCCCATCGATTACGACAAGGTCATGAAGCGGGTCCCCTGGGGAAAGCTGACCACAGTGGGGGAGATTCGCCGGTACTTTGCAAGGCGGAACCGGGCCGACTTTACGGAGCCCATCACGGCGGGGATTTTTGTGTCTATCGCCGCGTGGGCCAGCAGCCAGCGCACCGAAGATATCACTCCTTACTGGAGAACCCTGAAGGCCAACGGGGAGCTGAATCCCAAATACCCCGGCGGCGCGGAGGCCCAGAAGGCAAAGCTGGAGGCGGAGGGACATATTGTCGCCCCAAGGGGCCGGACCAACATCAAATACTTTGTCGTGGATTATGAAAAGGCCCTTTTTGACCTGAAAGAATCATAAAAAAGCATAAATATTGGAAGGAGACACATCCAAATGGCAGAAAAAACCGAATCCAAAGTCCAGCGGCTCCCGGCGGAGCAGCTTTTCCAGAAGGAGATCGACGCCCTGATTGCGGCGGAGAAGGACCCCATCCCCACAGGGTGGAAAATGTCCCCCCGCTCTGTCCTGACCTATATCACCGGCGGCAAGGCGGGAAGAACCGTTATCACCCCCAAGTACATCGGCCATAAGCGGCTGGTGGAAATCGCCATCTCCACCCTGGTCACCGACCGGGCCCTGCTGCTCATCGGGGAGCCGGGGACGGCAAAGTCCTGGCTGTCCGAGCACCTGGCGGCGGCCATCAACGGGGACTCCACCAAGGTTATCCAGGGCACCGCCGGAACCACCGAGGAGCAGATCCGCTACTCCTGGAACTACGCCATGCTTATCTCCAAGGGCCCCTCGCCGGAGGCCATGCTGAAAAGCCCGGTGTACCGGGCCATGGAGACCGGGACCATCGCCAGGATGGAGGAGATTTCCCGCTGCGCCTCCGAGGTGCAGGACGCCCTGATCTCCATCCTGTCAGAAAAGCGGATTTCGGTGCCGGAGCTGGGGATTGAGCTGCCCGCCCAGAAGGGGTTTTCGGTCATCGCCACCGCCAACACCAGGGACAAGGGGGTCAACGAGATGTCCGCCGCCTTAAAGCGGCGTTTCAACATCGTGGTTCTCCCCGCCCCGGCGGACCTGGATTCGGAGATGGAGATAGTACAGACCCGCGTCGCCCAGCTTTCGGAAAGCCTGGACCTGAACGCCCAGCTTCCGGCGGTGGAGGTGGTGGAAAAGGTGTGTACCATCTTCCGGGAGCTGCGTTCCGGCATGACCCTGGACGGCAAGCAGAAGCTGAAGCCCACCAGCGGCGTGCTCTCCACCGCCGAGGCCATCTCCCTGCTGGCCAACTCCATGGCCCTGGCGGGGAGCTTTGGAGACGGGACCATCACCGACTATGACCTTGCCGCCGGGCTCCAGGGGGCGGTGGTCAAGGACGACGACAAGGACGGCGCGGCCTGGAAGGAATACCTGGAGAACATCATGAAAAAACGCGGGTCCCGCTGGCTGGGACTGTATCAGGAGTGTAAGGAGCTGAACCGGTGATGAACACTGCTGCTGTCCGGGGCGTTCCAACGGTGTTCGGCGTGCGGCACCTTTCCCCGGCGGGGGCGTGGAACCTTCTCCAGCTTCTGGAGGAGAAAAAACCCCGCCTGGTGCTGGTGGAGGGGCCCAGCGACCTGACCGACCAGCTGCCCCATATCATCCGGCAGGAGACACGGCCCCCTGTCGCCATGATGGCTTATACCAAAAAGCTGCCAATCCGCACCATCCTCTACCCTCTGGCGGAGTATTCCCCGGAATATCAGGCCATCCGCTGGGCCTTTGAGAACAAGCGGGAGTGCCGGCTGATTGACCTGCCCTCCGGGGTGTTTCTGGCCATTGCCGAGGCAAGGCAGCAGATAGACCAGGAGGGGGAGGAAAACATCAGCGGGGCGGAGAGCGATTCCGACGAGGAAAACGGGGAAAGCGCGACTGTCACGGTTTATCAGCGGCTGGATGAGCTTTCCGGAGAGGACGGCCACGAGACTTTCTGGGAACGGACCATCGAGCACACCTGCATCCCGGAGGCATACCTCCAGGGGGCCAGGGAGTTCGGAAAACAGCTCCGGGAGCTGACCCAGGGCCGGGAACAGGACTGGGCCGAAACCCTGGTGCGGGAAGCCTATATGAAACGGCAGATTGCCGACGCCGTGGAGGAGGGCTTTGCGCCGGAGGACATCTTTGTCGTCACCGGCTCCTACCATGTCCAGGGGCTTTTGGATGATACGCCGCCTATGACCGACCAGGAGATAGCATCCCTCCCCAGACTGGAGGCGGAAAAAACCCTGATGCCCTATTCCTATTACCGGCTTTCCTCCCGTTCCGGCTACGGGGCGGGCAACCGCGCCCCGGCTTACTACGAGCTGCTGTGGGAGGGGTTGACCCGCCGGAAGCCCTCCTATACCGCCTACAGCTATCTTTCCCGCATCGCCGCTTATCAGCGGAGAAACGGGAACATGGTCTCCTCGGCGGAGGTCATCGAGGCGGTCCGGCTGGCGGGGGTTTTGGCGGAGCTCCACGGCTACTCCACCCCCTGCCTGCGGGACCTGCGGGACGCGGCCACCACCTGCATGGGACACGGGAACTTCGGGGAGATTGCCCAGGCTGTGGCGGACACCGAAATCGGGACCCGCATTGGCGCACTGCCCGACGGGGTGAGCCGGACCTCCATCCAGTCGGACTTTTACCGGCTGCTGGCCGATTTGAAGCTGGATAAATACCGCTCTGTCACCGCCCAGGACCTACAGCTGGACCTGCGGGAAAAGCTGACGGTGAAGTCGGAGAAATCCGCTTTTCTGGACTTGCGGCGGTCCTTTTTCCTCCACCGGCTGCGGGTGCTGGGAATCTCCTTTGTGCAGAAGCAGCAGACCACCCAGGACAAGGCCACCTGGGCGGAGCATTGGGTTCTGCGGTGGAGCCCGGAGGCGGAGATAGAAATTGTGGAAGCGGCCCTGAAGGGGGAAACCGTTGCCGCCGCCGCCTCCCTCCATATGAAGGAGACGGTGGAGGCGGGCGGGAACATCGCCGCCATTGCCGCCGTCGTTGAGGACGCCTTCTGCTGCGGGATGCCCGAATCTGTGGCCTATGCCACCGCCGCCCTGCAAAAGATGGCCGTGGACGCGGCGGACGTCAACGAGATAGCCCAGACGGCTTTCCGGCTGTCAACGGTTCTAAGGTATGGGGATATCCGGAGGCTGGACAGCGGGCCGCTGCTGCCCATTCTGGACCAGCTTTTCCTGCGGGCCTGCCTGCTGCTGCCCTCCGCCTGCCTGTGCGACGACGGGGCCGCCGCCATGATTGTGAAGGGAATCGACCAGCTCAACCAGGTGGCCCTGGACCAGGAGCAGCTGGATCAGGAGCGGTGGATTTCCACCCTGGGACAGGTTGCGGGCCGGGACGACCTGAACACCCGGCTGTCCGGCTTTGCCGCCGCCATCCTGCTGGAGCGGGGGAAGATATCCAATGAACAGCTTTCTGTTGAGGTGGAGCGCCGCCTTTCCAAGGGGGTCCCGGCGGAGCTGGGGGCCAACTGGTTCGCGGGGCTTTCCATGAAAAACCGCTATGCTCTTATCGCCAGAATGAGCCTTTGGGAGAGCCTGGACCAATACCTGGAAACCCTGGACGACGAGGAATTCAAGCGGGCGCTGGTGTTCCTGCGCCGGGCCTTCGCGGATTTTTCCGCCAAGGAAAAGAGCGACATCGCGGAAAACCTGGGGGAGCTGTGGCAGGTGAACGTCCAGCAGGTGAGCGAGATGCTGGGCGGCGCGCTGAACAAGGACGAGAAAAAGCTGCTGGATGAGCTGGACGATTTCGATTTCAGCTTTTGAGAAGGGAGGACAGCCAACATGGAACATGAGGAACAAATGAAGCGCTGGAGGCTGATCCTCGGCGAAGACAGCGAGGAGCGTTTTTCCGGCATGAACGGCGGAAGCCCCGTTTCCCTGACAGAGGAACAGGCCCTGATGGACAGCGCCCTTGCCGCCATCTACAACCGGGCCGAACAGGGGGGCTTTGGCCCAGGGGGACAGGGGGCGGGCCGGGGTCCCTCCAATCCCCAGATCACCCGCTGGCTGGGGGATGTGCGCAGCCTTTTCGACAAGGACCTGGTGACCATCGTTCAGTCGGACGCCATGGAGCGGTGCGGCCTCAAGCAGCTTATCTTTGAGCCGGAGCTGCTGGAAAACCTGGAGCCGGACGTGAACCTGGCCTCCACCATCCTGATGCTCAAGGACCAGATTCCCAAACGCTCCAAGGAGAGTGTCCGGGGATTTATCCAGAAGATTGTGGAGGAGATCAACAAGCTGCTGGAAAACGACATCCGGCGGGCGGTGACGGCGGCAATCAACCGGAGGCAGCATTCCCCCATTCCCTCCGCGGCGGCGCTGGACTTTCGGTACACCATCCGGCGGAACCTGAAAAACTTTAACCCGGAGCTGGGGACCATTGTGCCGGAGCGGTTCTACTTTTTCGACCGCACCACCACAACGGCCGCCAACAAGTGGACGGTGATCCTGGACGTGGACCAGAGCGGCTCCATGGGGGTTTCGGTGATTTACTCCTCCATCATGAGCTGCATTTTGGCCAGCATGGCCTCCTTAAAGACGCGGATTGTGGCCTTTGACACCAACATCGTGGACCTGACCGAAAAGAGCGACGACCCCGTTGACCTGCTGTTCGGGTTCCAGCTGGGGGGCGGGACCGACATCGACAAGTCGGTGGCCTACTGCCAGCAGTTTGTGGAGAACCCCTCCAAGACCATCTTTTTCCTGATTACCGATTTGGAGGAAGGGGGCAACCGGGCCGCCCTGCTCCGGCGGCTGGGAGAGCTGAAGGAATCCGGGGTGACAGTTATCTGCCTGCTGGCCATTGCCGACGGGGGCAAGCCCTACTATGACGCACAGATGGCGGGGAAGGTGGCGGCGCTGGGGATTCCCTGCTTTGCCTGCAATCCGGAGATGCTGCCCCAGCTGCTGGAGAGGGCGTTTAAGGGCCAGGACCTGAACGCGTTCCGGAAGGAGTTTGAGAAGAGAAAAGAACATAAGTGACTTTTGTGATAAATAACACAGAACAAAGGGCCAGTGTCAAAAGGTGTACCTTTTGACACTGGCCCTTACTCATATAATACAATAAAAAAATGCAAAAAACAATACCATTTTCCCGAAGTTTTTAAAGTATTTC
>JAAWRH010000047.1 GCA_022800935.1 Oscillospiraceae bacterium | reverse complement strand
TTTCTTTTTTTCCGCAGATTGGACATTGCCGACCTGCTTCTGCTCTTGCTTTTCTCATAGTTCTATTTTACCTTCTTCTGCGCTTTTTGTCCACTCCCGCTCAAGCTAACTAACATAGCATTGCTGCATGATTTTTCAATGGATTTTATTTTTGAGCTGAATTTGAGCTGACATGGAATGGACAAAAGCGAAAGGCTTTCTCCCTAACCGTCTGCACAGCTTTCTGTCAATCATCCTTTAAGGGGCTTGTCTCAAAACGATATTCCTTCGTTTTGGGACAAGCCCCTTAAATATTCCAAGAAAAGGAGCGCTAAAAAGTTTTACATCATTTGCTCCTGCAGTGTCCTTTTTACCTTTTCCCGATCGGGATCGCAGAGCAATGGGAGAATTTCCGCCAACTGCTCCGGCTCCAGGTCCCACCAACGAAAACGAAGAAGCAGCTCTGTCAGCTCATGATCAAAGCGTGCTTTGATAAACCTTGCGGGATTGCCGCCATAGACTGTATAGGCGGGTACATCCTTGGCGACTACAGAATAAGCGGCAATTATGGCCCCGTCGCCAACCGTGACGCCAGGCATAATAACGCTTTCGCGCCCAATCCACACATCATTTCCGATAACCGTGTCACCCTTGCGGGGAAGCTGATCCATGTGCGGTGGTGTGTTTTCCGTCCATGCGCCGCCAAACACATTGAAGGGATAGGTTGTAGCACTGCATAGACGGTGATTGGCCGCTCCCATGATAAACTTGACGCCGGAAGCAATCTGACAGAAATTGCCTATAATCAGGCTTTCACCAAACTCCGGATAGTTGAAAAGCACATTATTCTTCTCAAAGCCTGTGGGATCGACCGCATCGTCATAATAGGTGTAATCCCCAACTGTAATGTTCGGGGCGGTGATGACGTTTTTGATAAAGCAGGAGGTTTTATATTCGTTCGGAAAGACTGCATTTGGGTTCGGAATGTTATTCATAAGATTTAATCCCTTTCTGATTATATTGATATCACATCCTTTCTCCAATATATATTTACGGCGACCGCCCGCTTTCTTCTGATTTCTTTCATTATCTTGTCACCTCTGTGATGGATTTCCATTTTAATGCAGAAAATACGCAAGCGCGATAAATGCAGGTCATTTTAGTTTGGCCTTTAGTATAACATGAAGCAAAACAAAAATCAAATCCAATCTGCAGTGCTGCCAAAAAGCGCCTGTGCGGTTTGGCTTCCGCACAGGCGCTCCCTATGTAGCTTACACTTCCTTGGTTCCTTCGTCCTTGGCGGCATACGCCGCCTTCTCTTCCGGCACCTCCTCAGCCGGTTCTCCCTTCTTCTGGGTGAACCCCTTCATCAGCTCGGTTACATCCAGACCGGTCAGGTCCTTGAGCACCTCAAACCCGGTGCCCGCAATGTTGGTGACGGTCTTGGCAATCTTGGAGGCTCCGGTGTTTTCCCCACCGTTTCCGCTGTCGATTACCGTAATCTTGTCGATATTGCTCATGGGTCCGGCAACCTGGGACATAATCTCCGGCAGCTTGTTGATGAGCATCTCCGTGACAGCCGCCTCGCCGTATTTGGCCATAGCGTCTGCCAGGCGGCTCTTGGCCTCCGCCTCCGCCAGACCTTTCGCCCGGATTGCCCCCGCGTCCGCGTCGCCCTTGAGCTGGATGGCCTTGGCTTCCGCCTCCGCCCCCGCAATGCCCTTGGCCCGGATTGCCTCAGCGTCAGCCTCTGCCTTCAGCCGGATCATCTCCGCGTCCGCCTGGGCCTCTATCTTCTTGGCCTCTGCCTTGGCCTGGGCTTCAATGCGTATCTTTTCCGCTTCCGCCTCCGCGTAGCGGATTGCCTTGGCCTTCTGGGCCTCGGCCTCTATTTCGGTTTTGCGCCGCGCTGCCTCGGCGGGCTTGTCAACGCTGGCCACCAGCTCCTTTTCCACGCGGTTGGCCGCCTGCTCCGCCAGGGACGCCTTTTCCTTTTCCACCTCGGACTGCTTTTCAATCTCCCGCAGGGAGTAGGCCACGTCTGCTTCCGCCTTGGCCCGGTCCCGCTCCGCGCGGAACTGCTCCACCTTCAGGGTTTTGTCGCGCTCGGCCTCCGCCACCTGGGCTTCCGCAGCCAGCTTGACCTTCTCACCTTCGCGGGCAGCTTCCGCTGTTTTGATATCGGTGTCCCGCTTGCGCTCCGCTTCGGCGATTTCCGCCTCGGCCTTGGATTGGGCCACCTGGGGACGGGCGCGGTTTTCCAGGTATCCGCCCTGGGTGGCAATGCGCAGGATGGAGTAGGAGAGAAGCTGTAAGCCCATCTCGTCCAGCTCCTTGTTGATGTCGCTTTCCACCCGCCGTTCAAACTCGGCGCGGTTGGAATTGATCTCCTCCACCGTCATGGTGGAGACGATGCCGCGGAGCTTGCCCTCCAGTATCTGTTCCACCATGCTGCTGATAACGTCCTTGGTGGATTTGGCGTTGCCGGAGCAGAACTGCTCCACTGCCTTATAGATGCTCTCGGTCTGGTTGCGCACCTTGACGACGGCCGTACCAATCACGTCCATAAAGATGCCCTGCTGGGAGGGGGCCTCGGTGACGTCGGTGGTCATGGAGATGTTTTCCAGGGAAATGATGCAGCTTGTTTCCAAAAAGGGGATCATAAATCCGCCCTTGCCGCTGAGCACCCGCTTTTTCAGGCCGGTAATCACCATCGCCTTATCCGCCGGCACCCTCCGCCAGCAGCTGAGCAGAAGCAGCAGCAGGATTGCGACCACAATCAGAATCCACACATACTTGAACAGTTCTTCCATAGCTGTTTCCTCCTCTGTATTCCGGGAAGGGGCGCGTGCCGCCCTTCTCCGGTGAGTTGAGATTGATACAGGCGGATTGTCCCCCGATACCCCGGCAGCTCTTTGTTTTTGGGAGATATCCCCTATTTTCCGTTGTACCACTGGTTTTCCGCTGTGCATTTATTATAGCATACTTCTGATTTTTGCACAAACCGCAAGCGGCCTCTTTACGGAAACCCCGGAGATGCCCGGACTATCCCTGTCCCTCCCTTTGGATTTTCAGGAGTAAATTCACCTTTTTTGGTCGAAAACCGTCCAAATCCGGTTTTTAGGCATTCTGTCAATGAAAGGCGGTGTAGTTTTCGTAAATGGTCAGGGAGATGGCAAAGGCCTGTTTCTCGCTGAGCTTTGCCGTCATCCGGAACCGCATGCTGGTTTCGGTGCTGTAAACCGGCTGGCAGTCCAGCATATCTATATTGTAGTATTCTTCACAGAAGCTTCTCCACCGCTCCGCCTGGAGCATGGCAATCAGCGGGCTGTCCTGCATACGAAAGTCCAGATAGGGGCTTCGGACGTTCACCTTTACTGCCTTTCCGGAGGAATCATCCAGATATACGGAATACTCCGCCTGGTTTCCGGGCAGGAAGCTGCATTCCCACACAACGGCGCTGAACTCTCCGTCCTCCGAAACGTATAGGAAAGGGGAGAGGGTGATCGCAACGCCCTCGCCTTCCTCCTCGCCGCCCATATACACGGGAGACATCACAAAGCTAAGGGGAGCTGTCGCCACAGCAAAATCCACGGCAGGGGACACCTTGGTGTTTTCAATCTCCTCGAAGGAGATCAGCTCCTCCTCCTTCAGCAGTCTAAAAAAGTCAGTGGCGATGTTTATGACCTCGGACGAGGTGAGGGCGGTTTCGCCGTTCCACTCCAGACGGACAAAGCGCTCCTCGGAGAGCAGCCGCAAAAGGGGGCTCAGCTCCACCTCATCCTGCTGTAAAGTAAGGGTCATGGGTTCAACCATCATGGCCCCCAGATTTTTCAGGGTGTAAGCATCTTGAAGCCGGGAGGCGGCGTAAGGCAAAAGCGCGCCGGCTATGACAAGGACCAGGGTCAAAGCCGGAAGCCCCCAATGAAATTTTTTCCCGGTCTTCATGGACATCCTCCTTTCAGCTCTACTATGACGTCCGCGCCGCCCTCAGGCCGGTTGGCGAAGCGAATGGTTCCGTGGTGGAATTTAACAATCTCCTGACAGAGGGCCAGCCCAAGGCCGAAGCCGCCCTGCTCCCTGGAACGGGCCTTGTCCACCCGGTAGAACGCTTCGGTCAGATGGGCCAGTGCTTCGGGGGGAATGCCCCGCCCGGTGTCTGTCACCGTGATGCGGCACCCATCCTCCGGCAGCTCCAGCAGATAGCGGATGCTCCCTCCCTGCTCCATAGCCTTTCGGGCGTTGTCGGTCAGGTTCAGCAGCAGGGTCCATATCAGGTCCGGCTCCAGCAGCCGGGTCTCCCCGGCGGCCGGGGCAGTGAGGGAAAGGACAATGCCCTCCCTGGCGTAAACCGGGCGAAGGCGTTCGACAAACTCCTCCAGCATTCCGACGGGGTCGATGGAGACGAGGGGGAGAGGGGACTGTTGAATCACCAGCAGCTCCAGCAGCTTTCGGGAGAGGCTTTCCAGCCGCTTCCCCTCCGAATAGATGTACCCAGCCGCCTCTGTCTGCTCCTCCATGGTCAGTGTTCCGCTTCGCAGCAGCTCGGCATAGCCGATAAGGGAGGTCATGGGGGTTTTCATCTCATGGGCAAAGCTGCCCACAAACCGCTCCTGACGTTCCACCGAACGGCGCAGCTCCAGGACGGTTTTTTCCATCTGCTCCGCCATGGCGTTAAAGTCCGCTGATACCGCGCCGATCTCGTCGTTGGAGGTAATCCGCACCCGGCTGGAGTAGTCGCCGGAGGCAATGGCGCGGGAGGCGGTGGAAAGCCGCCCCAGGGGCGCGGTGAGGGCGCGGGAGGTCAGATAGGAAAGCCCCGCGCAGAGGAAGATCATCACCCCAAAGACCCGCAGATAGGTTTCCTGCTGGCGGTTCCGGGCGTAGTAGATTCCGGATATGTCGTGGGCGGTATAGAGAAAAAGGGTGACGTCCTCACCGGTTTCCACCGCCCCTGTCAGGATAAAGTACCGTTCCCCTTCCTTCCCGCCGGTAATGCGGAAGGAACACCGGTCTGTTTGAGGAGTTTCCAGGTCGGGGGGAAAGCAGTCACGGGCGTTTGAGGTTTCAAAGAGAAGCTCGTCCCCGGCGCACAGCCGCAGGGCGGCCCAGGCGGAACGGTTCTGCTCCAGAAGCTGTTCCATGATGCCGGTGATGCCTTCCGGGTTCAGATAGGGGTCCAGCCCGTTGACCACCTTCAGTGAGCTCCACACCATCCGGTAGAAGCTGACCGCCGTGTCCTTTTCCCGCTCCAGGGTGTCCCGAAAGGATTCCGATATCAGCAGACTCCCTCCTATGCCGAACAGCAGCGACAGGATGGAGAGCATACACAGGGTTATCTTGAGCCGAACCTTCATGGGTCCACCTCAAGGCGGTACCCCACCTTGTGGATGGCCTTGAGGCGGTTTTCCCAGCCCACCTTTTTGCGCATCCGCTGGATGTGGATGTCCACCGCCTTGCTGCCAAAGGGGTATTCCTCTCCCCACACCCGTTCATAGATGGTCTCCCGGTAGAGGGCCCGGCGGGGATTGCGGGCAAACAGCAGCAGAAGCTCGTATTCGGTTTTGGTCAGGCTGATCTCCTTCCCATCCCGCAGCACCTGCATGGAACGGGTGTCGATATCCAGTCCCCCCACATAGAGGACGGCGTCGGTCTTTTGATACCGGCGGAGCACCACATCGACACGGGCCAGCAGCTCGATGGCCTCAAAGGGCTTGACGATATAGTCCTCCGCCCCCAGCCGCAGGCCCTTGACCCGATCGGAGACAGCGGCCCTGGCGGTGATGAAGATGACGGGAATTTCCAGGGGGCGGATGTATTCCATCAGCTCAAAGCCGTCAATCTTGGGAATCATGACGTCCAGCAGGATGAGATCGAAGGAAGTCTGTTCCAGAAAATCGGCGGCGGCGTACCCGTCATAGGCGCAGACGCAGTCATACCCCTCCTTGGTCAGGCAGAGGCGGATCATATTGGAGATGGGCTTTTCGTCCTCGACGATGAGGATGCGTATCAAAACAAACTCCTCCTTTGTGATTGGGATGGATTGATTTTGACACAAAACGGCATCAAAACGGCAACAATTCAAGTTTCCTCCCTTATTATACTACTGCCCGCAGACAAAGACAAGGCTAGGCCCCGGCGCGGCAGGGTTCCTGTTTTTGTTTAACGGGCCGTATTGTGAAACGCCTTGACTTTTTTCACTTCTTATTGTAAAATAGATGCAATTGAAACTCATTTGCAAATGGAGCTGAATGTTTATGACAGATACCCTTTTAGACGCCATATTTGATACCCTGAAAACCCTGCCCATCCTCTACTTGGTTTATCTTGCCATCCTCTTTCTCCAGAAAAAGCTGGACCTGGGACTCCTCATCGGCAGGCAGGAGCAGCGGTGGGGACCGGTCATCGGGGCGCTGCTGGGGTCCTTTCCCCAGTGCGGCTTTTCCGCCGCCTGTACCGAGCTGTACCGGGCGGGAATTATCGGGGCGGGAACCCTGATCTCCGTCTACCTCTCCACCTCGGACGAGGCGATACCGGTGCTTCTCTCCCATCCGGGGCAGATGGGAGAGGTCCTTTTGCTGCTGGGCTGTAAGATTGTCACGGCGGTTCTGGCGGGCTACCTGTTCGCCAACACCGTCTTTCGCCGCCAGATGAAGGAACTGGCCCAAAGGCGGAGGGAAGAGGAAGAGCTGCGGGAGGAAATCCGCGCCGCTGAGGAATACGAGCGGTTCCTGGCTTCCCAGGAGGGGGAGAGCGGAGAAGCGGCGAATCCATCCGGCACCACAAACCGACCGCCGGAGGAGCTCCCGCCTGTTGAAGCGTCCTGCGGGTGCAGGTCCTGTTCCTCCAACCTGTTTGTGTCCGCCCTGTACCATACCGCCCGGACCGGGCTGTTTGTGGGAGTCACCCTGATTGCAATCAATCTGCTGCTCTATTGGATCGGGGAAGATAAGCTTGCTTCCCTTCTGCTCACCGGGAGGATGGCCCAGCCCTTTATTACGGCGCTCATCGGATTTGTGCCTGGGTGCGCCATATCGGTGCTGCTGGTGGAGCTGTACACCGCCGGGACCATCACCTTTGGGGCGGCTGTCGCGGGTCTGTCCACCGGCGCGGGGTTCGGATATCTGATCCTGTTCCGGGGAATGGGCAGCCGGGGGAACGGGATGAAAATACTATTCTGCACCTATGGGGCGGCGGTTCTGGCAGGTATGGCTCTGACCGCCTTTGGGTTGTGATACATTAAGAATCAGGGGACTGTGACGATTTCACAGCCCCCTGTTCGGTCAGATGATTTCCACCTTGTATTTTTCCATCCAGTCGTTGATTTGCAGACAGTAGGCCACCATCTGCGGCCCTGCCATCAGTTGGCCGAACCAGGGCTTTCCGTAGTCGGAGGGGGACGCCAGGAATTTTTTTGTCTTTTCCCGGTCAATCAGCTCCAGAACGGGGGCACTTCCCTCCTCTATCAGCTCCGCCAGACGCTGTTTCAGCTTCCCCTCATAGGCGGGGTCATAGGTTTTGGGGTAGGGACTCTTCCGGCGGAACAGCACCTCGTCGGGGACCAGGCCCCTTCCTGCCTCCCGCAGCAGGCCCTTTACCACGCCGCCCTTTGCCTTCATCTCCCATGGGACGTTCCAGAGGTATTCCACAATCCGGTGGTCCGCAAAGGGAACCCGCGCCTCCAGCCCGGAGTACATGCTGGTGCGGTCCATCCGGTCCAGCAGCGTCTGCATAAACCACCGCAGGTTCAGCCAGGATATCTGCCTCCTGCGCCGCTGTTCCTCGTCCTCCCCCGGCAGATAGGGTGTCTGGGCGACAGACTCCTCGTACCGCTGTCGGATGTAGCCGTCCATGTCCAGCTCCCCAATCAGCGAATCCTTCAGCAGAGCCTTTCTCGGCTCCGCGCTGGGGGACCAGGGGAAGGCGTCCCGCTTTTGAAACTCCGCCTTGTGGAACCAGGGATAGCCGCCAAAGATTTCATCGGCGCATTCACCGGTGAGCACCACCTTGTTGTACCCCTTCACAACCGAGCAGAAGTAGAGCATGGAGGCGTCCACATCCGCCATACCGGGCAGGTCCTTGGCGTCCACCGCCTTATAGAGGCATTCTATCATGTCCTCGTTGCCGCACTCCAGGAAGTGGTGGTCGGTTCCCAGGAAGGCGGCCATCTGCTCCACATAGGGGCGGTCGCGGGAGGGTTGGAAGTCGTTGGCCTTAAAGTACCGGCTGTTGTCCACAAAGTCAAAGGAGAAGGTGGTGAGCTGTTTTCCCTGCTTTTTCAGCTCCTGGGCGCAGACCGCCGTCACCAGGGAGCTGTCCACCCCTCCGGAGAGAAAGGTGCAGACGGGCACATCGGAAATCATCTGGCGGCGGATGGCGTCCCGCACCAGGAAACCGGTGGTCTCCACCGTTTTGTCCCAGCCGTCCTCGTGGGGGCGGCTTTCCAGTTTCCAGTACTGGTACTGCTGTACACCCTCCGGGCGGATGCGCACCCAGTGGCCGGGGAGAACCTCCTCCACGCCCGCGAACACGCCGCAGCCGGGGGTTTTGGCGGGGCCGATGCTGAATATTTCGTTGAGCCCCTGCCGGTCTATTTTTGGCTGGATTCCACCGGCAAACAGGCCCTTCAGCTCTGAGGCGAAGAGAACCTCCTCCGGGGTACGGGCATAGAACAGGGGTTTGACCCCCATGCGGTCCCGGAAGAGACAGAGGGCGTTTTCCCTTCCGTCGGCAATGGCAAAGGCGAAGATTCCGTTGAGATGCTCGGCAATCTGTGCGCCGTACTGCATATACCCCACCAGGATGACCTCGGTGTCGGAATGAGTTTGGAACTTCCAGCCCTTTGCTTGGAGCTCGGAACGGAGCTCGGCGGTGTTGTAGAGCTCGCCGTTATAGCTGATGGCAAACTCACAGCCGCCGGAGGAACGGACCATAGGCTGTTTGCCCCGTTCCAGGTCGATGATGGAAAGTCGGGCGTGGGCCAGACCAGCCCAATCGGTCAGGTAGAGGCCGCTTTCGTCGGGGCCGCGCCTTTGCAGAGAGGCTGACATAGCGCGCAGGCGGGCGTGATGCTTTTCGGGAGCGTTGAGGTAGCCGCACCCCTGGCGGAGGGCGGCAAATCCGGCAATTCCGCACATAATATTTCCCCCTTTTCGAGTCAAAAAGGGAGTCCGGGGAACCGCGCCGCCGGGCTTGGCGCATCCACCGGACTCGCTTTTATAGGTATATGCAGAGAGACACCAAGTTATGATGGCAGAGATGGAGGGGGAGGGTTCCCGTTTAAATATTTAAGAAACATATAAGATATTCCTCCCATTTTTTATAAGAAATCTGCTGTATACTGAAATTACAGGGAACGGCCAGGGAAAGACATCATTCATGGCCGTCCCAGAAGGAGGAACAGATGATGAAAAAGAAAAGGATATTATCGGGTCTGCTTTGCGCAGCACTGCTGCTGTCCTGCGCCGCCTGCCAGAGCGAAGCGCCGAGGGAGCAGAAATCGGAGAGCAGCTCCGCAAGTTCGGAGAGCGCAAAGAGCTCGGAAGCTTCAAAGAGCTCTGAGATGTCAAAAAGTTCAGAGAGTTCGTCGGCCTCGGCGGTCTCCCTGGTGCAGCCTTATTCTGACATCCGTTATATTGAAGGCTTCGCCAATTATAACAAAGAAATCTATGAAGCCGACGAATTTCGCCCGGAGGACATCCGAGCCTTTACCTTCAACCGAGGCACTGTCCTGAAGGGGAGCGAGGAGCTGGCGGAACAGATTATGGAGGCGGGGAAAAATCCGGGACTGGGGGTTCGTTCTCTCCATGAGAGGGGTATCACTGGCAAAGGGATCAATGTGGCAATCATCGACCAGAACATGGTGTTGGACCATCCGGAGTTTGCGGAAAACATTGCGAAATATTATGATACCGGCTGTGAAATGCCGGCGGACAGGGGCTCTATGCACGGCCCGGCAGTGACAAGTCTCCTGGTGGGAAAGAGCATCGGCGTTGCTCCAGAGGCAAAGGTATATTATGCCGCTTTTCCAAGTTGGCTGAAAGACAGCCAATATGCTGCGGATGGGGTCAGTTGGATCATAGAAGAAAATAAAAAGCTGCCTGAGGGCGAAAAGATACGGGTGGTATCCGTTTCCGCCGCTCCTTCAGGAAAGGGCTCTCCGTTTGAGAAGAATCTGGAAGCGTGGGACAAAGCGGCCGCAGCGCTGAAGGAAGAGGGGATCCTGCTGTTGGATTGCCGGTCGGGCGAAGAAACCGGATTTATCTACCCCGCATATTTTGATCCAGAAAACCCGGAGGATGTGTCAAAATGCAAAGGCGGCTTCCCAACTCATCCAAGCTCCCAGCTTCCGGACGATAAAATTGGGGTCCCAAACGCGTACCGTACAACGGCAGAAGAATATTATGCGAGTACCCCATCCTATCAGTATAACGGTTCAGCCGGGCTGAGCTGGAGCATCCCCTATGCCGCCGGAGTCCTGGCCCTGGGCTGGCAGGTGGATCCCACCCTGACCAATGACGAGATTGTCCAGCTTCTTTTTGACACCTGCGGCACCGGCGCGGACGGGAGTAAGATCATCAACCCTGTGGCCTTTGTGGAGGAGATTGAAAAGAGGAAAAAGTAAACAGAGCCATGAAATGAAAAATCTTCACAGTCAGGCATTTTGCCCCACTGTGAAGATTTTTTAATGTCACGCCGCCTTATCCTGTCCGATGAGCACCAGCTCCACCACGCTGTCCCGGAAGGAGATGTACCACTCTTCATAGGCTAGGTCGCTGTTCAGCTCCGCCCGGATTGTCTCCTCATCCGGGGGAGAGGGAGCCTCTGCTTCCTGTTCCTCATCGTCCTTCTCTTCCTGCTCTGTCTCTTCAGGTTCTGTTTCGGGTTCCGGTTCCGGAGGATACAGAAGGGTAAGGTATTCCCGCTGCACGGCCTGGCCGCCCTCCATCAGGAGGCGGTCCATGGTGTCTATCACCTTGCTGCCCCCGTCAAATACCGCTAAGGGGAGCTGGATGTGGGAATAAAGCTGAGCCTTTGCCTGTTTTAAAATCTGCTGCTCCAGGGCCGAAAGTCCCTGCTGCCGGAAAGCCTTTTCCAGAATGCTGTCTGCGTTGGCCCGCTTCATGGCGGGGAGCCGCCCAGTCGCCACGGCCAGGTTTGCCGTCCGCTCCTCGGTGAGCCATTGCAGGAATACCTGGGCCGCCGCCTGCTTTTCCTTGCTGCTTTTGGTCAGCACAAGGCCCAGCGTCTCCTGCATGGTCACAGGGTTGCCGCCGGAAAAACCGGGCGCCGGGCGGATGGAGAGCTGCACAACGCCGGAGGCCCCGTTTTGGGAGGCAATGCGGTTGGAGATACTCCGCGCCTGGGTGGTGGAGGTCAGGCAGGCAATCGCCTTGCCGGAGGCAAAGGCCTCTTTGCAGGAATCCATGGCAAACGCGCCGTCCATCCAGCCGCTGCTCCAAAAGCTCCAGAAGGACCGCACCTTGCCCCGCTCAAAGCTGAACTGTACCGAATCCGGCCCCGAAACAAACATGTGCTTTCCCAGGCTTTCATATCCGGCCACCAGCAGCCGTCCCCAGGAATCGGTGCAGAAAAAGGTGGGGAATTCCTCCGAACCAGGGAGGATCGGTAATGCCGCCTCTTCCGCCTCATCCTCAGTTTCCTCTTTTTCCTCCCCTTCCTGGGAGGAGGCCGGGACGGATTCCCCCTCCGGTTCCAGAACCCATGTCCCATAGGCTTTGGCCGCTGCTCCGATGCCCTCCCAGGTGACCAGGTTCCGGTCGGAGAAGACCGCTTCCCCTTCCTCGGAAACCGTCTCCCGGCAGAACTCCGACCAGCGGCTTTCGTTTACCAGCAGAATATCGGTGTCGATACCGATGGGGAAAAGAACCATCGCTCCGTTTTCCCCAGGACAGGCCTCCGCCTGTACCGAATCCAAAAACATCCCCCGCTGTTCCTCTGTGAGGAATTCCTCCATATGTACCGCCCATCCCATCCGGTCCAGCAGATAGGCGGTGTCGTCCAGGGAGAAGAACAAATCGGGCAGACGGGGAAGGTCGTCGGTTTTTTCAGCCTCCTCCTGGGCGGCCTGGAATACTGCCTCCGCCACTGCGGGCAGGCTTTCGTAGCCTGTCAGCGTCAGCTGGACGCGGTTTTCCCTGCCGGAGGAAGCGTTGAATTCCTCTGCCAGCGCCTCCAAAGCCTCCTGCTCCCGGCCGGTAAACCCGTGCCAGAGGCGGAGCTCAATGGGGGCCTGGTTCTGTACAGCGGCGGCGGACAGCCGGGCATAGGCGTCCTGTATCCGGGAGCAGCCCGCCGTCATCACCGCGGCCGCGGCGCACACCGCCGAAAGTATCCACCTTTTCAGCCGTTTGGAAAGATTTGCTGTGGTTTTCCTTTGGGCTGTTCCCCGTCTATGGGTGTTTTTATGCAAGTTCATCACTCCACATGGAAATATTCAAAGTCGCAGCAGCCGTCTCCCTGGGTGTTATCCCCGTTGAGGCAGGCAATGGCCAGCTTGGCCCCGGTCCAGGCCCCCGCCCTGGCCTTTAGGGTGAGGCCTATATCGATAAACTCATCGCCGTCAAAGCTGAAGCCGAAGGAGTATTCCCCGTTCTGGTCCATACACACCTTCAGCCACATGGCGTCCGAGGCCGGGACCATGATGCGGCGCAGGATGGTTTCGACGGCTTCCCCGGTGTGCTCCTTGTCAGCCACGTCGCCCCGGACGCATTCTACCGAGAGATAGCCGGGCTCTCCCTCATACCGCAGGGAGATATAACCGTAGGTCAGCCCGGTGATGGCCAGCAGCGCCTTGTCCCCGGCCTGGTCAAACCGGGGGATGAGCTTTGCGGTGGCCTCAAAGGAGCGGGTCTGAATCAACTGGGTGAGGACGTTGGGGGCGTACCAGAGCAGATTGTCCCGGTCCGCCTCGTTGACCGCGGCGTACAGCCGCAGATTTCCGGGATTCTCGGTCAGGGAATACCACTCCTGACGGGGGTTGGCCTGCCAGGACCATTGCAGCCCCAGCTTGGGCTGGTCGAACTCGTCGCTGGTGGCGGGACGGCAGACGGGGTATTTATGGCCCACATCCGGCTTTTTCCAGACCTTTACCGGCTCGCCGATACCGTCGCCGTTCTGCTCCTGCCCCATAAAGGGCCAGTCCTGCTTCCAGATAACCGGCTGGAGGTGGACGATGCGTCCGTATTCATACACATCCTGGAAGTGAACAAACCAGCCCTCGCCGTTTTCCAGCTCCACATAACCGCCCTGGTGGGGGCCGTTGATATCGGTGTTGCCCTGGTGGAGAACGATGCGGTCCTCATAGGGGCCATAGACGTTTTTAGAGCGGAAGCAGACCTGCCAGCCCGGCTTTACGCCGCCTGCGGGGGCCATGATGTAGTAGTAGCCGTTGCGCTTATACATCTTGGGTCCCTCCAGGGTGGGATGGTCCTGGAGTCCGTTATAGACCATGGTTCCCTGGTCCAGGAGGCTTTTGCCGTCGGGGGTCATTTCACAGATATCCAGGCGGTTCTTGATGCCGCAGCGGCTGTTGGCAAAGCCGTGGACCAGATAGGCCTTGCCGTCGTCATCCCAGAAGGGGCAGGTATCGATCCAGCCCTTGCCCTCCCAGACGCAGTGGAGGGGGGACCATTCGCCGTAGGGGTCTGTGGTGCAGCTCATAAAGACACCCTCATCCGGCAGACCCACATAGACGTAGAAGGTGCCGTCGTGGTAGCGGATGGCCGGGGCCCAGGTGCCGCTGCCATGGTTGGGCTGGTCGTATTGGGGGAAGGGGATTTCCCGGACGACAAAGTTGATCAGCTCCCAGTTTACCAGATCCTTGGAATGGAGCAGGGGGATGCCGGGAATATAGGTAAAGCTGGACGAAATCATATAGAAGTCGTCACCGACGCGGATGGCATCCGGGTCGCTGTAATCGCCGTAGAGGATGGGGTTCTGATAGCGGCCGTCTCCCAGGTCCGCTATCCAGGCGTGGTTTTTGCAGTCCTTCATGATAGAATCCTCCTTTTAAGTTGGTATCTTTGCTTGACAAGGGAAAACTCGGCTTTCCCTTGTCAAGCAAAGTGTAGTTTGAGTTGTACACATTATACCATAATATAGTAAAAAAGCAAAGGGAAGTTTGAGAAGGGGAGAGAAAAACAAAAGATACATCCCTTGAGTAAGCGAGGGAAGATGGCGGATTGCGTCCTGCTTCCGTATCCTAAAACTATACTTTTCCGCATTTGTTTTCTGGTTCTTCTGGTTTTCCGTCTTTTGGAAAAGAAGCTAAATGGGGACTAGAGTTGTGAAGAAATCCTTAAAAGATAAAAGATGTGGGTTGCAATTTCTAAAGAGATATCCCGACGGATATTTTAATTAAGCTGGAGAATTTCTATCATACGAGTACGGATTATCTGCTTGGTCTAACTGACATAAGAGAACCTTATCCAAGAGCAATAAAATAATTTTATAGTATTGTAGGCATAAGTCAAGACTCAAACCCCATATACACAGCTTTTTGGCCCGACTTTTTATTTACTTTATTCAATATTTGACAAGGCATTTGACAAGGCCGGAAAAAGCCATTATAATAATGGAAAGAAAATTACTTTAAATCGAAAGGGGCAGATCAAAATGGGCGTAAGAAAAACACTTTCCGTAGAAAACGTTGACCGCATTGGCGGCGGCGTGGGCGTGACCGAGCTTCACCACCTGATGAGCAAAGACGAGTTTTACGGAACCGGCAAAATGTTCGCAAAGGTGGTCCTCCATCCGGGCAATACCATCGGCTGGCATGAGCACATTGACGAGGTGGAGTATTACTATATCCTCACCGGCGAAGGGGACTTCACCAATCCCGATAAAACCGTCACCCATGTGGGACCCGGCGATTTCTGCACCATGAACCCCAACCAGGGCCACGCCATTGCCAATACCGGCAAAGAGGACCTTGTTTTTATGGCGCTGATTTTATATGTGAAATGATTTCCTAAGTTTTTTCCTTTATTGAAAAGGACAGAAACGGATCGCTCTCCGGATCTGTCCTTTTTATTATTTGTAATACCTGCTGCGTGACAGCCCGCTCATGATAAATAGAGGGCGAAAGCACTTTTGGCTTTCACCCTCTTGATTACCACATAAGCAAGGACAGATGGACACTCAATCAAGCTTGTTCATTTTTTTCGACAGGTATCCACAGTTCACATTTGTATTGTGGAGACTGCATATTACCATCTGGATACACTTCAATATCAAGGTTTCCGCAAGGATGATACACGCTTGTAGGGAAAAATTCGGAATAAACTTTATACAAGAGGTTTTGAAAAGCCGTAGGCATAGGACCGATACTTTCAAAGATTGCCCATGTGTAGGCGGGTATTTGTTCAACACTTAATTCATCCGTAATAGCAGTCCCATTATATTCAACGCCGATTGCATATGTCACTACTTCGTTCTTTTGTGCATCGTCAAAACATACGCCAATAAGCGAACCTCCAAACACACCGGATGCTGCCGCATACTTATAGAGGCTGTCAATCGTATTGTCGCTACGGCAATCATCCCAATATTTAGGCAGTTGTTTGTTGTTCTGCTCAATATCGTTAGAAAAGCTTTTCTTCTTTACGATGATGTCAATCTTGTCCTTCCTTTCAATCCGGTAGTTCATAATATTTCCTCCGTCTAAAATAAGTTTTACAGAAAGTCGTGAAAAGGATTTGAGCTTGGAACCATACATTTTTGCATATGACGGCGCTATCCCATGAAATCGGGTAAACGCTCTGCTAAAGCTTTCGGGAGAATCATAGCCATACTTGAAAGCCACATCTATCACCTTCGCGTCAGAAGACGAAAGCTCGCTGCCGGCAAGCGTAAGCCTTCTGTTTCTGATATATTCGCCAAGAGTGCAATTACACAAAACACCAAACACTCGCTGAAAATAAAATGGTGATGTGAAGGCTTTGCTGGCAATGTCGGTATAGTCAAGCTCCTCGGTCAGATTATTTTCAATATAATCAATCGCATTTTGCAGACCGGCTATCCAATTCATTGATTCGTCTCCTTTCTGTATGTGCTTATCTTAACAGAAATAAAGTTTTGGTTCATGACTTTTCGTGCAAACAGATGTAGGGTATATAAATTTTCTTTATGCTCTATTTTCACAAAAATAAGGAGTTGGATGAAATGAGGGCAATCCAACTCCTTTTATCTGCCTCTTTTCTTTACTGCTCATCCATCTTCGGCCCCAGCAGTACATGTGCCGCGGCGCAGAGGATACCTGCCACCGGGTAGATCACCGCGGCCAGCGCCCATCCGCCGCTGGCCATCCCCAGCCCCACATAAAGCGCTGTGGCCAGTATCATAATCAGACTGTAGGCGGTATGTACCCTGCGGCGGCGGACCTTGTCCTCCGAGGAGGGGTTGTTCCGCCAGTTGTACCTGGCTATGTTGTATTTGTCCTCCAGCATCCCGCCGTAGACCAGGAAAAATACCGCCCCCGCTACAATCAACAGGAACAGACAGCCCATCCATTCCTCATAAACCAAATTGCCGTCTGTCAGCATCAGCAGGATCACACCAAACAGAATGGCCCCCACACTGCCTGCCACATACCAGATCAACCTCCGGCGGAACTGCTGCTTCTGTCCCTCCGTATAAAAGTCGTTGATGGTGGGGTTCTGTTTGCGGAAGTTGTCCTCCTCCATTCCGCTGGCAATCAGGACAATGGTGCTGACCGCCACGGCTGCCAGCAGCAGGACCATGGAGACCATTTCCGACAGTCCCAGTACATTACAAAGGCCCATGGCTGCGGCTCCGACGATATAGCCCGCAACCGCCCCCGCCACCTTCAGGGAGAACAGGTTCATAAAGCGGTCATATCCCGCGCTGTCCTCTGACAGGGATTTTTCCGCGCTGCCCCGCAGCAGGGTGTCCATGTCAATATGGAAGATGTCGCAGAGCTTCAGGATGGTCTCCATTTCAGGGTAGCTTGCGCCGGATTCCCATTTGGATACGGACTGGCGGCTTACCTCCAGTTTTTCAGCAAGCTGTTCCTGAGTCAGATTATGCCGTGTGCGCAGGTACGGAAGATTTTCAGATAGTGCCATAAGGGGATTCCTCCTTGTTAGTTGATGGCCTTATTGTACGCTGGAATGGAGCGCAATTCAATCTATTTTCTGTTGCTTTTAGGGTGACAGATGTACATTTGCGGTTGCGAAGGGGATGTTTTGGGGATAAATCAGAAAACAGAGAAAATTTTCCATGTTGTGGATGGCCGAAATAAGGGGGAATGTCCTCATTGTTTTTTCATTCCCAGCACAAGATAACTGATTATGGGGATTCGTTTAATCAACTCGTACAAGACAAAGGTGAGGACCAGCTGGGCGAGCAGGATGAGGAGGTAGTTCCACCCGGCGGGCAGGTCGGTATAGGTGCAGAGAAGATAGGCTGAACCCATTAGTATCGGATAGTGGAGGATGTAAAAGCCGAAGCTGGATGTTGTCATGTACCTTGTAAAAGAGGTTTCGCGGTTGAAATATCTTTTGAAGCATCCCAGGATGGCCAGCACTGCCAACCATGCGTACAGGTTGGTGAAGAAGCTTTGCAGGCAGTCCGGAGAGGTGAAGTTGGTCCCGCGGTAGTAATACCCAAAGCCTACAGCCCCCAGTACCGCCGCAATCAGCAGGGGGATACGGAGCTTTTTAATGGCTTCCTGTATGGCATCGTGGGAGAGGAAGAGGTACCCAATCAGGAAGGCCGCAAGGTAAATGCCAAAGCGGTACATGGTCAGCACTGGCAGATTCAGCACCTGGGCCCCTCCCCAGAGAACCAGAAACAGCAGAAGAATCACCGGAAGGGGCGTTCTGCCGCAGACGGTCCACAGCCTGTCGCCTCTGTCCAGTTTTCTGAAAAGCAGGAGGACGCAGGAGAACAGGAAGAGCATCTGAATGAACCACAGAAGGGAATATTCTTCGCGCCGGGGATGCCACCCAGTATGCCCACATCGTTGAAAAGATAGCACACATGGTAGAACATGACCAGCAGGACGGTGGACCAGCGGATGTGGTCCAGATACAGTTTTCGTTCAGTCATTGCTGTTTTCCTCCATATAGCGGTGCTTCAGGCCCATGTACCCGTCGGTCAGCACCTGGTCCACGAATTCCATGTCCCAGTCCAGATAGTTCGTGGCAATCATAACCGCGATGCCGTGGACATAAAGCCACATCTCCAGATGAAAGAGGTAGGCGGCCTCCTCGCTGATTCCGGTGTTCGTTTGGATGAGCTCCAGGAGAGGGGCGATTTCCTCCTTCTTTTCTGTTACCGCCTCGGTGGAGCGGTCCCGCATGAACAGCAGCTTGAAGAGTTCCCCCTCCTCCCTGGCAAAGCGGATATAGGCCATGCCGCTGGCCTTATAGGGCGGGTATTTTCCGCCGGACATATCCTCCCGCAGATAGTTCCTGTATATCTCGTGGGCCGCGGAAATGACCTCTTGCTGGACGTCCTCCATGTTCTGGAAAATTGTGAAGATCGGGCTGGCGGAGCTGCCCAGCCTGGCGCTGAGGTTCCGGGCGGAAAGGGTGTCCATGCCGTTTTCCCGCACCATTTCCAGGGCGGTTCGGACAACCTCTTCACGGGTAAACTTGGCTTTTGGGGGCATGATAATTCGCTCCTTTCGTTTTAAAACGCATGTATTAAAACTAGTGTTTTAATTATAACAGAATAAAATCCCCCTGTCAAGGGAACAAATTTTGCAGAGGGAATTCCCGCCGCGCAAAAAAGTCGTGACATTGGAAATCAGATGTGGTAGGATAGAGGCAGCAGATATGGATCAGGTTTACTATATGCAATCAATATCGAAAGGCGGGCGGTTTTCATGAGATCGGCCAAGGGCAGGACCCTCCCTATCCCGGAGGGATTTACGGAGAAGGATATTAAAATTGAGTCCAGCACCTGCACTGGAGAAAAGACCATCGGCTTTTACAGTCCGGCGGATAAAAAGCTGCACTGTTCCGAGCTGGTGCGGACGCAAGAGGAGATTGCGGCGTTTTACCGGAAATACGGGGTGGAGCCCTGGACCTGACAGGTGATGTAAAAACGCAGATGAACCCGTTTTGTCATAAAATCGGAAAAAATTTTTCGTTGACAAAAGAGGAAAAACGGGATACAATAAAGATATAAAATGGCGCTGCCGATAGACGGTCAGCCCCTAGAAGTTTGAACGAAATAGTCGCCGAAACTTTCCAGAGTTGCGGCGATTATTTCTTTTTTTCATCACAAATCTGATAAAAATATATCAAACTGCCTCCAACCCGTTGACAAGACAGGATAATTGCCGTAAAATAATGGCGGGGCTACTAAATAACGGCAATATCGCCGCAATATGGAACACCCAAAAAGCAATGAAAAAGTAAATGAAGAAAGGTCGGGAACTGCCATGAACGCATTAAACAAAGTCACCGTAGAAGACCTGGACGTAAAGGGTAAAAGAGTACTTGTCCGCTGCGATTTTAACGTCCCCCTCAAGGACGGAAAAATCACCAACGATAACCGAATTGTCGCCGCGCTGCCAACGATTAAGAAGCTGATTGAGAAGGGCGGCCGCGTTATTCTCTGCTCCCATCTGGGCAAACCCAAGGGCCCCGATGACAAGTTTACCATCGGTCCTGTTGGCGGGCGTTTGAGCGAGCTGCTGGGTTGCAATGTCGTTTTTGCAAAAGATGACACTGTCGTCGGTCCCAACGCCAAGGCCGCTGTAGCTGCCATGAAGGACGGGGACGTCGTCCTGCTGGAGAACACCCGCTTCCGCAAGGAGGAGACCAAAAATATGGACGAGTTCAGCCAGGAACTGGCTTCCCTAGCGGACGTCTATGTCAACGACGCCTTTGGCTCCGCCCACCGCGCCCACTGCTCCACCGCTGGCGTGACCAAATATATCAAGACCACCGCTGTCGGCTACCTGATGAACAAGGAAATCGAGTACCTGGGCAATGCCGTCAACGAGCCGGTTCGTCCCTTTGTGGCGATTTTGGGCGGCGCTAAGGTGGCCGATAAGCTCAACGTAATCGACAACCTGCTCAACAAGGTGGATACCCTGATCATCGGCGGCGGCATGGCCTATACCTTTCAGAAAGCCAAGGGCTTTGAGATTGGCACCTCCCTGGTGGACGATGAAAAGGTGGGCTACTGCCGGGATATGATGAAGAAGGCGGAGGCGAAGGGCGTCAAGCTGCTTCTGCCAGTGGATGCGAAGATTGTCGCGTCCTTCCCCGACCCCATCGACAGCCCTGTTGACCCCAAGGTCGTTTCCGTCGAGAGCATTCCCGCCGATATGATGGGCGTGGATATCGGGCCGGAGACCGTCAAGCTGTTCTCCGAGGCCGTTAAGGCCGCCAAGACCGTTGTCTGGAACGGGCCCATGGGCGTATTTGAGAACCCCACCCTTGCCGAGGGCACCAAGGCGGTAGCTAAGGCCATGTCGGAGACCGACGGCACCACCGTCATCGGCGGCGGCGATTCCGCTGCGGCGGTCATCCAGATGGGCTTTGCCGATAAGATGACCCATATCTCCACCGGCGGCGGCGCGTCTCTGGAATACCTGGAGGGCAAGGGCCTTCCCGGCATCGACTGTATCAACGATAAATAATTGACAGAATCAGACGAATGACTTGCAGGCGTCCGGGACGTTTTTCCGGACGCCATGCGTTCATTCGTCTTTGTCATAATGGCTTAAAAAAATCTATCATCAATCCAAAGGTGGGAAATACTATGAAAAAAGAAGTCAGAAAGACTGTAATTGCCGGAAACTGGAAAATGAATAAAAACCGCAAGGAGGCCAGGGCTCTGATTGAAGAGCTGAAGCCGCTGGTTGCCGGAGCGGGCTGCGATGTGGTAATCTGTGTACCCTATACCAACCTGGAAACCGCCCTTTCCCTGACCGCGGGGAGCAATATCAAGGTTGGCGCTGAGAACTGCCACTGGGCGGAGAGCGGGGCCTTTACCGGAGAGATTTCCGCCTCCATGCTGACGGAGATGGGCGTGGAGTATGTTATCATCGGCCACTCCGAGCGCCGTCAGTACTTTGGCGAAACCGATATCACGGTGAACAAGCGGGTCCATGCGGCGCTGAATGCCGGGCTGAGGGTCATCCTCTGCGTCGGCGAGCTGTTGGAGCAGCGGGAGCAGGGCATCACCGAGGAGATTGTCTCCATGCAGACCAAAATCGACCTGGCCGGAGTGACGGCGGAGCAGCTGAAAAACGTCATCATCGCCTATGAACCCGTCTGGGCCATCGGCACTGGCAAGACCGCCACCAGCGAACAGGCCGACGAGGTAAACGGGTATATTCGCTCCGTTGTCGCCAAGCTGTACGGTCAGGAGGCTGCTGAGGGCATCACCATCCAGTACGGCGGCTCCATGAACGCCAAGAACGCCGACGAGCTGCTGGGCAAGGTCCATGTGGACGGCGGACTCATTGGCGGGGCGTCCCTGAAGGCCCAGGATTTTGCCGCGATTGTGGCAGCAGCATCCAAATGAAATCACTGATGGAAAAGGAGAATAGGCAATGAAAAAGCCTGTAGCATTGATCATCATGGATGGCTTCGGCATCAACCCCAGCGATGAGGGCAACGCCATCCATGCGGCCAAAACCCCCAACCTCACCCGGCTGTTTTCCCAGAATCCCCGGACCCAGATTGGGGCCTCCGGCCTGGACGTGGGACTTCCCGACGGACAGATGGGAAATTCTGAGGTAGGGCATACCAATATCGGTGCGGGCCGCATCGTATACCAGGAGCTGACCCGCATCACCAAGTCCATCCAGGACGGGGATTTCTTTGAAAACGAGGCCCTGCTGGGGGCGGTGGAGAACTGCAAAAAGCACGGCAGCGCCCTGCATATCATGGGCCTGCTCTCCAACGGCGGCGTTCACAGCCACATTGAGCACATCTTCGGGGTGCTGGAGATGGCAAAGCGGGCCGGTCTGGAAAAGGTATATCTCCACGGCTTTATGGACGGGCGCGACGTTCCCCCGGAGTCCGGCAAGTCCTTTGTAGAGGAAACTGTCGCCAAGATGAAGGAGTTGGGCGTGGGCAAGGTCGCCAATGTCATGGGCCGCTACTATGCCATGGACCGGGACAACCGCTGGGAGCGAGTTTCCCAGGCCTATGCCGCCCTGGTTTACGGTGAAGGCGTGCAGAACCCCGACCCCGTTGACGCCATGCAGAAGTCCTACGACGACGGCAAGACCGATGAATTTGTGGTCCCGGTGGTCTGCGACAAGGACGGCGTGATTAAGGCCAACGATTCCGTTGTGTTCTGCAACTTCCGCCCTGACCGGGCCAGGGAGATTACCCGCACCTTTGTGGACGATGCCTTTACCGGCTTTGAGCGCAGAAACGGCAGATTCCCGCTGTACTATGTCTGCATGACCCAGTACGACGCCACTATGCCCAACGTCAACGTCGCCTTTAAGCCGGAGTCCCTGGACAACACCTTCGGCGAGTACATCGCCGAAAAAGGGCTGACCCAGCTTCGGATTGCCGAAACCGAGAAGTACGCCCACGTCACCTTCTTCTTTAACGGCGGCGTGGAGGCCCCCTATCAGAACGAGGACAGGGCGCTGATTCCCTCCCCCAAGGTTGCCACCTATGACCTCAAGCCGGAGATGAGCGCCTATGAGGTCACGGATGAGGTCCTCAAGCGGATTGAAAGCGGCAAATACGATGTAATCATCCTCAACTTCGCCAACTGTGACATGGTTGGACACACCGGAGTGATGGAGGCCGCCGTCAAGGCCGTCGAAGCGGTGGACACCTGCCTGGGCAAGGTGGTTGACGCGGTGACGGCAAAGGGCGGCGTGGCCTTTATCACCGCCGACCACGGCAACGCCGACCGGATGATTGATACCGACGGTTCCCCCTTCACCGCCCACACCACCAATCCGGTTCCCTTTGTGGTGGTGGGGATGCCCTGCAAGCTCCGGGAGGGCGGCAGGCTGGCGGACATTGCGCCCACTATGCTGAAGGTTCTGGAGCTACCCCAGCCCAAAGAGATGACCGGAGAGTCTATCATTCTGTAATCGCTGATATTTCCCTTCCCCATACAAGCCCGTTTTCGGAAGCCGCTGGGCCCCGAAAACGGGCTTGTTCTTGCCACTGGTGCAATCACGAAAGTGCAGCCTTCTGATTATCAAGATACTTGCCTTTTACGTTGAATGGAAATCAGAACATACAGCGCGAACCATGTGATACAATGAACGACCAGAATACCGGCATCTTTTATCGCAGCTCCCATATTTCCGGAGGACAGAGCCATCATGCCATGAAAAGCAGGCTGGGATGGGACGATATTGCAAATGACTGCCAGCGGCCCGCTCGCCCCGATCAGAGCGCATACAATGGGTACTGCGATAAACACAAGCATAACGATCTTAATATAGACCACGCCAATCATCATACCCTCAGAAAACTTTCCGATAAACAGGCCAATTAGCGCTGCTACAAAGGACGACAGAACAATCAGAGCCAGCATCATCCCGAAATTCTGCCAAGATAATCGGAAACAGAGGCAGGCTGTTACTATGGAAGACAGACTGCCAAAGAGAAATCCTACCACGACTTTCTGTAAAATGTACTGGCTGGGCGTCATGGGCAGAATTTCGTTGACAAAAGCCACACCATCTTCTTTTTCGGAAATGATGTTCATGGCGTTGAACGTACAGCCCATAAACATAGCCACAATCAGCACAGCGGGGATGAAAATGTCCTGGAAACCTTCCAAAATATCAGGGCGCTCCAGCGTCAAAACTTTCACCTGCTCTGCCTCTGCCCGCTGTTCATAGAGGGCTGGGAGGGTAGCCGCTGCCTGCTGAAAAATATCCAACTCGTCCCCGCTGATTGCGGTTTTGAGGCTGTCCCCATCCGCTTTTACGCCAATCACATTGGTGGACGGTTCCTCAATGGCGGCGGCCAGCTCTTCCTGTGTCCTATAGGCTGTCACCGGGCCATACCGTTCCAGCCATGTGACCGTCTGTGGGGACAGGTCGTTTTCCAGTACACCGAAATGTAATTCGCCCAGGCTGGACAGGTCAATCGACCCCATAAAGTTCAGTGCCACGGCGACCAGGATGGGCAGCAGGAACGTCATCAGACAGAATTTATCCCGCAGAACACTCTTCAGTTGATATTTTAAGCCTTTCACGCCTCACCCCTCCTTTCCGATTTCCCGGCGGAACGCAAGCTGTACCGCCAGAAACAGCAGCACGATCGTCCCGACAGCACCGGCATAATAGGCAGGTGAGATAGCCGTACCAAAATAGGCGTTCTTCAATCCTATGTAGACATGATAGAACGGATGCCAGTTGATCCAGTCAAACTTGACCGATGTATTGGCGGACAGAAATACCGGCGTCGCGGCAAAAATGGCAATCACCAGATAGGCCAAAGTAAACTGCCGGAAATCCTTCAGCAGCAGGGCGCAGAGCAAACCCGCCAGGGCCATCACCAGCGACAGGATCGCCGTCTGGAGCAAGACGGCGGGCAGTATTGCCGCTCCGTCTGTGATCCCCAAATTCAGCAGGGTAAGCAGTATCGCAAAGGCCAGATCGGAGGGCAGGAACACTGCCAGCTTGGACAGGAGGAACAGTTCTCTCCGCAGCGGGAGAATGGCGTGGACACGGATTACCCCCATGCCCTTTTCTTTGAACAGTACAGCGGCAATCCCCAAAAATCCCACAGCGGCCAGCTCAAAAAACAACAGCTCACAGGTGATTTCTTTCCTTGCCTTTTGTTCCGGCGTATTTGTCCCAAGTACCTCCGGGGTACGGCTGGCCGAGGGCAGCAGTAAAGACAGGGCGTAGTCCGCCCGGTGGCGGTCAACGTGTTCCGCGCCTTTGTAGAGTATCACCTGCACTTCCCCGGCGCTGGCGTTTAGCCCCACGCCGTTAGCATCGGCCAGCAGAGCGGCGTTCATGGCCTCCATAGAGGAAACGGTCTGCACCAGGGGAGATTTTTCAGCCTGTGTCTCCGCCGGGTCATACAGATACACATTGTAGGGCTCCATCTGCATGAAGCGGATATAGCCCAGGTTCACATAGGCCGTATAAAGGACAAGAAAACCTATCGCCATCAGAAAGAACTTCCCCGACGCCAGCATCCGGCAGTCCTTTCTGAACAGAGCGAAAAACCTTTTTCCCATCAGGACAGCCCCCTTCCTGTGTACTGGATGAACATATCCTCCAGTGTCGGTTCCTGGGAGTGGATGCTGATGATCTCATCATGGGCAAAGGGGATGCCCGCC
>JAAWRH010000046.1 GCA_022800935.1 Oscillospiraceae bacterium | reverse complement strand
AAATGCAAATTTGCATTTTTTAGAGGGAGTGAAGCTCCGTGGGCAGTATATCATAGCTTTTTCCGGCCTGAAAAATCGCGGCTTTCCTTGTCAGGCAAAGGAATGAAAAGCAATTCTCTCTGTGTGCCACAGTGTTTGCGGAAAACTGGGAGAAACCGCAGACGCTGTTCCCGCCCCGGTATGCGCCGGGGACTCTATACAAAAGGGGACTTTGTTATGAAAAAAAGAACTTTGACGAGGCTTTTGGCGTTTGCCGTATCCCTTGGCGTTTTGGCCGGGTGCGCCTCCGGAAGCGGTTCCTCCGGCAGCTCTGCTGCGGGAGGTTCTCAGACGGCTCCGGGTTCCTCCAGTCCTTCCGGCTCCGAAAGCGTGGGAGGGTCCGGGGAGGAAAAAATCTATTATGATTCCTCCACCACCGCCGCGGCAAACGTCAACCCCCATGAGGCAACCAGCACCTATGACAGTGAAATCACCAGGTATACGGTTGCGGCTTCCTACCGCTATGTGGCCACCGAGGACCGCCAGTCGGCGGTTGTTGTCCCCAATCTGGCGGCGGACGTGCCAAAGCAGATAGATGACTACACCTGGCAGATCACTTTGGATGACCGCGCCTGCTGGCAGGACGGTGTCCCCATTACAGCCGAAGATATGGTCCAGTCCATGAAATACGGCCTTGACCCCATCATGATGCACGCCCCCTGCGCCAACCTGGCCCAGGGCACCATCAATATCAAAAACGCACAGGACTATTACACCCAGGGCGATTCCAACAGCGTTGCCTGGGAGGACGTGGGCCTGAAGGTGATTGATGACAAGACCTTTGAGGTGGTCACCGAGCAGAGGTATACCCAGAACGAGGTCATGCGCTTTTTCTCAGGCCGCGTTACCGCGCCGGTCCGGCTGGATATGTACGAGTCCATGATGAACGAGACCAAAACCTCTACCCTGTATGGCACCGAGGCGGATAAGTTCATCAGCAACGGGCCCTTTATCCTCACCGGCTGGACCAAGGGCAACGAGAGAACCTTTGAAAAGAATCCCAATTATCTCCATGCCGATGATATCAATCTGGACAAGATTGTAGTGAAGATTGTCAACGACAACGGCACCCTGCTCCAGATGTTTGAATCCGGACAGTTGGACCGCTTGGAGCTGACTACGGAAGGCTACAAAAAGTATGAGGAAGACCCCAGAGTGGTTTCCTACAGCAACCGTGTTGTCCGCCAGATTGAAATCAATCGTTCCAGTACGGAAAAGCCTATACTGGGAAGCAAAAAGTTCCGCCAGGCGTTGTTTTACGCGATTGACCGCGAAACATTGGCCAAGATGACCGACCATTCTCCCGCCCCTTATTATGTATCTACCTTCAGTGTGGCTTACGATACCGGCAAGAAGTTCCGCGACCTGCCGGAGACTCAGGCCTATACCCCTGCCAATAACGGGTATGATGCGGAAAAGGCCAAACAGCTCTTTGATGAGGCCTGCGCCGAAGTAGGGCAGACCGGCAAGCTGGAGCTGACCCTGAACTACTATGATTCCAGGGACGACGTCAAGATGATGTCCGAATACCTCCAAAAATCTCTTCCGGAGATATTCGGCGCTGATAAGTTCGAGCTGAAGCTCCAGGCGCTGCCCAGCGCGTCTCTGTTTGAAACCATGCGCAACTGCCACAACGACGACAACGCCTATGAGCTTTCTTGGGCTTCCTGGAGCTGGGGCTCCGGCGATGAGGAACCTGGCCGTATCTTTGAACCCTACCAGAGCACCTATTCCAGACGTCTTTCCAACTATGGAAACGAGAAGCTGGATACCCTTTATCAGGCCCTCCGTTCGGAGGAGGTCCGACTGGATACCGCTAAGTGCATTGAAATGGCGCAGGAGATGGAACAGCTTGCCATCGATGAGGTTTTTGTTGTTCCGGTATTCCAGGTTGTCAACAAGATTATCTTCAGCGACAGGGTGATTACCCCGGTGGATACAGAGGTTCCCGGCCTTGAATGGGGGCTGGCTTACTTCGACCTTGACCTTGGCGCATAAACCGGTTTCCTTTCCCAATCCGCGGCCATAAGGTATTTGAACCTTATGGCCGCTTTGGAGGGGCTGATAGGGCCTCAGGGCTAAAGGTTGTCAGACAACAATGCTTGGATGTATGAAAGAGCTTTTTGTTTTTCATGCAGTTTTTTTATCGCAAGGTCATTTTTTCCAATTTGGATAGTGTGGAAGAGATGGAAAGTATATACAAAAAATTTATGTAATGAGATGGGATTCCATAGAATATTGCAAAAATGAAGAAGACAGGCAGTTTTCGGTTGACAAGCAAAAACAGAACGTTTATAATATAAACAATGAATTCATACTTCGTACATAGAATACGCATAGAAGGAGAGACGGTTTCTCCTGAAATCTGAAGGATGTCAGTGAAAAAAATGCAAACATAGCTTTTTGAGCTTTGAAAACAGGCAAATCGATAGATGAATTTGCTGCAATGTAAGACAGCGACGGCGCTAACGGTTACAGACCATAGCGCTTTTTTTGTAAATGGAAAAGCGGGTAATGCAATGGGATTCTTTAAGAAAAGTCAGCCGTCCGGGGGCGCTTCCCTGGGCGAACGGTTAAAAAAATACTGGTGGCTGGGCCCTGCCCTTGGGGTGTTCGCCGTCTGGCGGAGCCAGGGAAAGCCGCTGACGATGCGCGTTTCCGATACCTTCTTCCTGATGGGCATCGGGTACCTGGTGTGGGGGCTTTGGAAGCTGGTGGGGAACCTTGGACTGTTCCGGCTGGTGTCCTTCAGCACGAAAAAGTTCCTTCAGGTGGTATTGGAGCACACAAGCGCAGGACAAAGGCTCCCCAAAACCGGGGACTACCTTTCATATCGGAGAGCATTTATCCCTGATACGGATTATCCGGCTCTGCTGCTTCTGGGCGGCGCGCTGCTGCTGATTTCTCTGGTGTTCAGCTTTTTTTGAAACGAGAATGCCCTGGAACATACCAAAGTATATTTTCAGGGCGGACGGGGATGTTAATTTTTACATATAAAGCGCACTTGTATTCCCGTGTTTTTTACGTGTTACGGTGTTCACGCTGCAGTTGGAAGGAAAGCATATTAGATGATGCTTTGGATGGAAGACTGGGAGAAAGCGGAGGACGCTGTTTCCACCTTGGTTCCCGCCAAGGATTCTATATAAAAAAGGAGATTTTACCATGACTTTGAAAAGGACTTTGGCGAAAGCCTTAGCTCTTGCTTTGACGCTGGGCGTTCTGGCTGGCTGCTCTGGGAACAATCCCTCCAGCAGCGCCGCTGGAGGCAGTGAAGGCAGCGGCGCAAGCCAGGGCGGCTCCGCAAGCGGCGGGGAGACCTCGTCCGGCGGAGAGAAAATTTTCTATGGTTCTTCCGTCAATGCGGCGGCCAACATCAGCCCCCATGACGCGTCCAGCACCAGCGACAGCGAGCTGACCGACCTGGTTGTTGCCAGCCTCTACCGCTATGTGGCCACCGAGGACCGGCAGGGCGCTGCTCTCACCACAAACCTGGCTGCCGACCTCCCCACACAGATCGACGACTACACCTGGCAGATCAAGATAGACGAGCGGGCCTGCTGGGAGACCGGGGAGCCCATCACCGCCGATACCTTCATCCAGTCCTGGAAGTACGGCCTTGATCCAATCATGCTCCACTCTCCCTGCGCCAACCTGGCCCAGGGCACCATCAACATCAAAAACGCACAGGCCTACTACACACAGGGCGACTCCAACTCCGTTGCCTGGGAGGATGTGGGGGTAAAGGCGGTTGATGAGCTGACCCTACAGATTGAAACAGAGCAGAGATACAACCAGCAGGAGGTCATGCGCTTCTTTGTCGGCCGCGTTACCGCTCCCGTTTATCTGGAGATGTACGAGAAGCATATGAATGAAACCAAGACGGCCACCCTGTACGGTTCGGAGAAGGAGTACTTTGTCAGCAATGGCCCCTTCATCCTGACCTCCTGGAACAAGGGCAATGAACGCGTCTTTGAGAAGAATCCCAACTACCTCCACGCCGAGGATATCAAGCTGGACGGCATTGTTTACAAAATTGTCCAGGACGACGGGACGCTGCTCCAAATGTTTGAATCCGGACAGATTGACCGCCTGGAGCTGACCACCGACGGCTACAAGAAGTACGAGGAAGACCCCAGAGTGGTGGCCTACGGTACACGCTCTGTACGTCAGATTGAGTTCAACACCTCTAACACCGAGAAGCCCATCCTTGCCAACAAAAAGTTCCGCCAGGCATTCTATTATGCCATTGACCGCGAGACCATGGCCTCTTTGGGTTCCCACAACCCCGCGCCCTTCTATATCACCGATTTCTGCGTCGCCTACGCGGACGGCACCAAGTTCCGCGATCTGCCGGAATCCCAGGCGTATGTTCCCGCCAACAACGGCTTTGATCCTGATAAGGCAAAGCAGCTCTTTGACGAGGCCTGCGCCGAGGTTGGCCAGACCGACAAGCTGGTCCTGACCCTCAACTACTTTGAGGCCCGCGAGGACGTGAAAATGATGTCCGAGTTCCTCCAGAAATCCCTGCCAGAGGTGTTCGGCCAGGATAAGTTTGAGCTGAAGCTTCAGGGCCTGACCGGCACCATCATCTTTGATGTGATGCGCAACTGCCAGACCGACAACAACGCCTACGAGCTCTCCTGGTCCTCCTGGAGCTGGGGCTCCGCAGACTTTGAGCCCGCCAGAATCTTTGAGCCCTTCCAGAGCACCTACACCAGACGGCTTTCCAACTACAACAACACCCAGATAGACACCCTCTTCCAGGAGGCGAGAAGCGAAGCGGTCCGCCTGGATGAAAAGGAGAGTGTGAAGCACGCCCAGCAGATGGAGGAGATTCTGATTGATGAGGTCCTCGTCGCCCCTGTGTTCCAGATTGTGGAGAAGATGATCTTCTCCGACCGGGTAATCACCCCTGTGGATAAGCTGGTCAGCGGACTTGGCTGGGGCGTGCCCTATTTCGATATTGAACTGTAACCATCCCTTCCCTTTTTTGAGAGGCTTTCCGGGGTTCTTCCGCAGCGAAGGCCCCGGAGGCTTCCGGGAAAGTCCTTCCCCGGAAGCGTTGTGTGTATGATTACTGAATTGACTAAGGATAGCAATGAAGCAGACAGAGTTTGGAGGTTGCTGTGTTTAGTCGGTTCAGTAATCCATTATATCCGGGCCCGCGCGGGAGGCCGGATACCCTTCCGCTTTACTGCATAAAAACAATAAATCAATAAATCAGCGCAGCAGAGCTGCCTGTTCCACGGCAAATAATTTAAGACAGGAGAATGTGATGTATGACCAGGTATATTATTGAACGTATCGTCGCGATGCTGCTCACCCTGTTCATCATTGTCACAATCGCGTTTTGCGTTGTGAGGCTGATGCCGGGAAGCGTCTACGACAATCCGGAGCTCCCCCAGAAGGTGCTGGACGCACTGGAGGCCAGGGACCACCTGAACGAGCCCATTATCGTGCAGTACGGATATTTCCTCAAGGGCGTTATCCTGGAGGGGGACTGGGGAACCTCCATCAAGGTGGAGCCCAGCGTTCCCGCCTTTGACGTGTTGGTCAAGCGCATTCCCATCACCCTGGAGGTCAATGTGTATTCTCTGCTGCTCTCCCTTCCTTTGGGGATTGTCTGCGGCACGCTGGCCGCGCTGAAAAAGAACAAGCTGCCCGACCATATCATTTCGGCGATGGTGGTGCTGTTCATTTCGGTGCCCTCCTTTGTGTTCGCCTCGCTGATGCAGTATTTCCTTTCGTTTAAGCTCAACCTGTTCCCCATCGTCTATGAATCCTCCGCTGTGGGCTGGGCGCGGTTCTCCTCCATGTGCCTGCCGATATTGGCGCTGGCCTTTGGCCCCATCGCCACTGTGACCCGTTACCTGCGGGGCGAGCTGGTGGAGACGGTCAACTCCGAATTTATGACCCTGGCCAAAACCAAGGGCCTTACCCAGGTGCAGGCGACGGTGCGCCACGCGTTCCGCAACTCCTGCCTGCCCCTGGCAAATGTTATCATCCCCATGTTTACCAACATTCTGGGCGGCTCCCTGGTGGTGGAGCAGATTTTTGCCATCCCCGGCGTGGGCGGACTGATGGTGAAGTCCATCAACGCCAACGACCACCCGCTGACCATCGCCATCCTAATCTTCTACTCCCTGGTATCCCTGCTGACCATTCTGCTGGTAGACCTGTCCTACGGCATCATCGATCCCCGTATCAGATTGGAGGGCAAATAAGATGAACATTGCAGACAGAAACAATATGCCCGATTTTCCCAAGGAAAAATTCGCCTTTGTCCAGCAGGGCGCGGCCATCAAGGACGAACGCTTTGAGACCAAGCCCATCGGCTTCTTCAAGGACGCCATGCTCCGCTTCCGCAAGAACAAGGCGTCGGTTACAGCGATTGTCATTATTCTGATCATCGCCTTTATTTCCATCTTCGGGCCGTCCTTCAATCCCTACGGTTTTAACGACCAGGACATTACCCGGATAAACCTGCCGCCCCGCATCCCGGTGCTGGAAAACTTCGGCATTGCCGACGGCACCCGAATCCTGACCAACCGCCGGGTGGATAAGCTGGACGACGAGGAAAAGTACCCGGAGGGGACCATTATTGAGGTCTTCAACCGCCGCGTTGAAAAACGGGTGGAAATGTGCGACGTCAAAATCAACGCCTATGTCCAGAGCGGCTGTCCCGACGATTACTTCTGGCTGGGCACCGACTACCTGGGCCGAGACCTGTGGACCAGAATGTGCCGGGGTTCCCGCGTGTCCCTGATTATCGCCGTCCTCTCGGTGCTGGCGAACATCGTCATAGGCATCATCTACGGGGCCATCGCCGGATATTACGGCGGCAAGGTGGATATGGTGATGATGCGTATCTGTGAGATTATCGGCGCGTTCCCCCAGGTGGTTGTGGCCACGCTGTTTATCATGTTCTTCGGGACCGGTATCTTCTCCATTGTCATGGCGCTTATCATCCGCGGCTGGATTTCCACTGCCCGCATGATCCGCTCCCAGTTCCTGCGCTTTAAGAACCGGGAGTATGTGCTGGCGGCCCGCACCCTGGGCGTCAAGGATACGGCCCTCATCTTCCGCCACATCCTGCCCAACTCCATCGGCCCCATTATCACTAAGGCCATGATTGAGGTCCCCGGCGCCATCTTCGCCGAGTCTTTCCTGGCGTTTATCGGCCTGGGCCTCCAGGCTCCGGAACCCTCTATCGGCGTTCTGCTCTCCGAGGGGCAGAAGGTGCTGCTCCATTATCCCTACCAGACCCTGTTCCCGGCGCTGCTCATCTCCATCCTGATGATTTCCTTCAACCTGTTCTCCAACGGCCTGCGGGACGCATTCGACCCCACCATGCGCGGTATAGATTAAGGAGGTGTTCTGTATCATGTCCGAAGCCACCAAAAAAGACGATGTTATTCTCCAGGTAAACGACCTGCATGTCTCCTTTAAAAGCTATGCCGGTTATGTTCGGGCGGTGCGGGGGGTGGACTTCACCCTCCACAAGGGCGAAACCATCGCCATTGTGGGGGAGTCCGGTTCCGGTAAATCCGTCAGCGTCAAGACCATCATGGGAATTCTCTCCAAAAACGCGGTGATTGACTCCGGTGAAATCCTGTATGACGGCATGGACCTGACCAAGGAGAAAGAGGAGACCTTCCATAAAATACGCGGAAAGCGTATTGGCCTGATCTTTCAGGACCCCCTTTCCGCCCTCAACCCCATTATGAAGATAGGCAAGCAGATTACCGAGGTGCTGACCATCGAACAAAAGATGAAAAAAGAGGATGCCAAGAAAAAGGCCATCGAGCTGATGCGGGCCGTGGGCATTCCCCAGCCGGAGGTCCGCTTTGAGCAGTACCCCTTCCAGTTCTCCGGCGGTATGCGCCAGAGAATTGTCATCGCCATCGCCCTGGCCAGCGACCCGGAAATACTCATCTGTGACGAGCCCACCACGGCCCTGGACGTGACCGTCCAGTCCCGTATTCTGGAGCTAATCAACAAGATAAAGGAAGAGCGCAATCTCTCCGTCATCTTCATCACCCACGACCTGGGGGTTGTGGCCAATATGGCCGACCGGGTGTACGTGATGTACGCCGGAAAGGTGGTGGAGTATGGAGAGAGCAACGAGATATTCTTTGAGCCCGCCCACCCCTACACCTGGGCGCTGCTCTCCTCCATGCCGGACCTGGAGACCAGGGATGAGAAGCTGATGGCAATTCCCGGCACGCCGCCCAACATGGTCTATCCCCCCAAAGGGGACGCCTTCGCGGCCCGCAACCACTATGCCATGCAGATTGACTTTGAGGAGGAGCCGCCCTTCTTTAAGGTGAGCGACACCCACTATGCCGCTACCTGGCTGCTCCACCCCAACGCTCCCGAAACCCCCATGCCCCAGCAGCTCCGCGACAGAATCAACAGGATGAAGGAGGAAGCGAAAAATGGCTGAAAACACCAATGCAGAGAGAAACCGGATATTGGAAGTTGAGCATCTGGCGATGCACTTTTCCACCGGGCGCGGCAAAAAGAAATCCGTTGTAAAGGCCATTGACGACGTTTCGTTCCATGTCTACGAGTCCGAGACCTTCGGGCTGGTGGGGGAGAGCGGTTGCGGCAAGACCACAACCGGGCGGGCGCTGATCCGCCTGTACGACCCCACCAGCGGCTCCATCAAATTTAAGGGCCGGGAGCTGACCGGTCCCATGACCCCCGATCTCCGCAAATTCATCACCAGCAACATGGGGATGATCTTTCAGGACCCCATCGATTCCCTGAACCCCAGGTTCACCATCCGGGAAATCATCGCCGAGGGACTGAGAATACGCGGTATGACGGATGAGAAGGAGCTGGATGAACAGGTCTACGCCATGCTGGACAAGGTGGGGCTGACCCGCGAGCACGCGACCCGATACCCTCACGAGTTTTCCGGCGGCCAGAGACAGCGCATCGGCATTGCCCGCACCATTGTCACCAAGCCCTCTATCGTCATCGCCGACGAACCGGTTTCGGCCCTGGATGTCTCCATTCAGGCCCAGGTTATCAATCTGCTCAACGACCTGAAGCAGGAGATGGGGCTGACCATCATCTTCATTGCCCACGATTTATCGGTCGTTAAGTATTTTTCTGACCGCATCGGGGTGATGTACTACGGCAAGCTGGTGGAGATGGCGGACAGCGACGAGCTTTACCGGCATCCCATCCACCCCTACACCCGCGCGCTGCTTTCCGCGGTGCCCCAGCCCAACCCAATCACCGAGCGCAAGCGGGTCCGTCTGGTGTACGAGCCGGATAAGGCCCATGACTATACGGTAGAAAAGCCCGCCATGACGGAGGTTTTCCCCAACCATTACGTGTATGCTTCCCCCTCGGAAGTGGAGGCATACAGGAGTGAATTTTCCGACCGTCTTTGACGGGAAATAAGCGTGAACGCCGATTTTCGGAGCATTTGGCCGAAGATTGGCGTTTTTGCGCAGTAGAGTGGATATAAACATTAAAAATGGGGTGTTGTAATGAACTGTCCATACTGTTCCAAAGAGATGAAAAAGGGTAAAATCTACACTGCAAGCACCGCCGTGCCCTACTGGCTGGAGGACGGGGACAAGCGGCAGGCGGAGGATGTTTTCACCGGCAGGGGCCTTCTTCCGGTACGGTCCGCCCTTATGACCCATTCGATAGAAAGCTATTACTGCCCGGACTGCAAAAAGATGATTTTTGACGCGGATATCCAATTACAATAACGGAACGGAGATGAAACGGATTGCTTTTGATCAAAAACTGTAACCTGATCGACATGGCCGGAACCTTTCAACAGCCAAGAGACCTTCTGGCTGAAGGCTCCAAGGTGAAGGAGGTCGGGGAGCACATCCCGGAGCAGAAGGGCTGGGAGGTCATAGACGCGGCGGGGCGGCTGGTCACGCCGGGGATTATAGACCCACACAGCCATTTGGGGGTGTCCGGCACCGGCAACAGGGAGGGCAACGACACCAACGAGATGACCAGCCCCGTCACCCCCGGCCTCCGGGGGCTGGATGCCATTGATCCCTCGGACCCGGCCTTCGGCGCGGCGCTGCGAAACGGGGTGACCACCATCGTCACCGGGCCGGGTTCCGCAAACCTCATCGGCGGTACCTTCGCGGCGGTGAAGACGGTGAGCGGGGAAAACCCCAACCTGACCATAGAGGAGTGTGTCCTGAAGGAGGAGGCCGTCATGAAGATGGCTCTGGGGGAAAACCCGAAATTCGCCTACGGCAAGCGGAACAAGCAGCCTGCCACCCGTATGATGAGCGCCGCCATGCTGCGGGAGCAGCTGATGCGTGCCAGGGAGTACCGCCAGAAATGGGAGGAGTACCAGCGGAAAACCGCCGCCGGGGAGGAGACCAAGCCCTTTGAGCGCGACCTGGCCATGCACTCCCTGATGCGGGTGTTCGACGGGATGAACTGCAAAATCCACTGCCACCACGCGGTGGACGCCATGACCGCCATCCGTATTGCGGAGGAGTTCGGCCTGCGGTACACCCTGGAGCATTTCAGCGACTGCTATCTGCTCATCGATGAAATCAAAAGGCACAACTGCCGGGTTATCATCGGGCCGCTGTTTTACGGGAAGAACAAGCTGGAATCCCATCGGAAGTCGCTGAAGTCCGCCGGTATCCTGGAGAAGAACGGTATCCCCTTCTCGGTGATGACCGACTGCGGCGTGATTCCCGTGGAGGGGCTGCTGGTGCAGATGGCGCTGCTGATCAAAAACGGTCTGAGCTGGGAGGGGGCGCTGAGGGCCGTCACCCTCAGCGCGGCACAGCTCAACGACATCGACGACCGGGTGGGAAGCCTGGAGCCAGGCAAGGATGCGGATATCGTCATCTGGAACGTGGAGCCCTTCGCCACCATGAGCCAGGCCGGGGTCGTTATTATCGACGGCAAGGTCCGCTATGTAAAGAAGGACGGCGGACCGGAAACCGATTACATTGGTTTGTAATGTTGATATAAGTATGGATAAAGGAGATGAACTGCATTGCTATTGATTCAAAACTGCAACCTGGTAAACATGGCGGGAATTTATGAACAGCGGCGGGACCTGTTGGTGGAGGGAACCAAGGTTAGGGAAATCGCGGACAAAATCGAACCCCAGCCGGGCTGGGAGGTTATCGACGCGGCGGGACGGCTTGTCACCCCCGGCATCATCGATTCCCACGCCCACATCGGCCTGACCCCCACCGGCGTGGGGGACTTTGACGGCAACGAGTACACCAACCCTGCCACCCCTGGCATCCGTGGTCTGGACGCACTGAACCCGGCGGACCCGGCCTTTGACGTGGCGCTGAAAAACGGCGTGACCACCGTGATCACCGGCCCCGGTTCCGCCAACGTCATCGGAGGCACCTTTGCAGCCCTGAAAACCTATGGGAAAACCCTGGACGAGGCGGTGATCAACCCGGAAATCTGTATGAAGACCGCCCTGGGCGAAAACCCCAAGTTCGCCTACGGCAAAAACCGGGGCAAGGCCCCGGCCACCCGCATGATGAGCGCTGCCATCTTCCGGGAGCAGCTGATGAAGGCCAGGGACTACCGGGCCAAATGGCTGGAGCACAAAGCCAAGCTGGACGCGGGTGAGGAGGCCGGAGAGTTTTCCTACGACCTGAATATGCATTCCCTGATGCGGGTCTTTGATGGGATGATGGTTAAAATCCACTGCCACCAGGCGGACGATATCATGACCGCCATCCGCATTTCCGAGGAGTTCGGCCTGCGGTACACCCTGGACCACTGCACTGAAGGGTATCTGATCCCCGAAAAGCTGAAGGAGCACAACTGCCGGGTCATCATCGGGCCAATTTTCGGCGCGAAGAGCAAGTTTGAACTGAAACACAAGTCCATGAATGCGGGCAGGATTCTGGAGGAGAACGGCATTGAGTTTTCGGTTATGACCGACAATCCCGTCATCCCCATGGAGGGGCTGCTGATGCAGCTGGCCCTTCTCCATAAACATGGCATGAGCCGTGAGACCGCATTGAAGGCTGTCACCATCAATGCGGCGAAGAACGTAGACCTGGAGGGCCGCCTGGGCACCCTGGAGCCAGGCAAGGATGCGGACATCGTCATCTGGAATGTGGACCCCCTGGACACCATGAGCGATGCCGGGGTAGTTATCATCGACGGCAAGGTGAGATATGAGAAAAAGGAGGAAGAAATTGATGTTGATTATAAAGAACTGTAATTTGATCAGCATGGCCGGCATCTTTGAGGAGAAGAAGGACATTCTGGTGGAAAACGGGAAGATTGTGGATATCGTGGACTGTGCGGATGAAAGCAGTTTCCCTGGCGCAGAAGTGATCAGCGCCGGGGGGAGCATTGTCACCCCCGGCCTGGTGGAGCCTCACTGCCAGCTGGGCGTTGTGGAACAGATTTACCGCTTTGAGGGCAACGACGGCGACGAGATCGACGGGCCGATCCTCCCGCAGCTTCGGGCGCTGGACGCCATCAACCCTGAAGACGAGGGCTTTGAAATGGCCATCCGCGGCGGTGTGACCACCTCCGTCACCGGCCCCGGAAACAACAACCTCATCGGCGGCACCTGCGCGGCGGTGAAGAGCCGGGGGAAGACCGTCTCCGACATGGTGCTGAAGGAGGAGGCGTGCTTTACCTTTGTGCTGGGCGCTGCCCCCAAGGCCGCCTATGGCAGCAAGAGCGTCAAGACCAGAATGGCTGAGTCCGCCCTCATCCGGGAGGCCCTGCTCAAGGCCCAGGAGTACCACCGGCTGACCAAGGAGGGGAAAACCCCGAAGTTCGATATGAAATCCCAGTCCCTGAGCCGGGTATTCGACGGAATGCTGGTGAAGATTACCGCTCAGCAGGCCTATGACATCATGACGGGCATCCGCATTGCGGAGGAGTTCGGCCTCAACTACACCATCGACCGGGCCTGTGAGGCCTACCTCATCCCCGAAGAGCTGAAGGCCCACAACGTCAAGCTGGTGGTTGGCCCCAGCTATGGCAGCAAGGGCAGCCATGAGGTCCGCAAGCGGGATGCCATCATCGGCGCAAAGCTGGAGCAGGCGGGGATTGATTTCGCGGTGTCCACCGGGCACCCGGCCATGAATGTGGAATACGCCAATGTTCAGCTTGCCATGATGCTGAAAAAGGGACTGAGCCGGAAAAAGGCGCTGGAGTCCATGACCATCGACGCGGCGCGGCTGTGCGGCATCGCGGACCGGGTGGGGAGCATCGAGCCGGGCAAGGACGCGGATATCGTCATCTGGGACGGGGAGCCGCTGGACTTCTACTCCTCCCCCAAAGCGGTGTTCATTGACGGATGTAAGGTTTTGGGCTGAGGAGTAAGGAGGAGCTAAAATGGATAAAAAGGCAATCAAGTGTTCCAGCCTGTTTGACTCCCGGACAGGGGAGGTTCTCCGTGACAGGATGATTTTGATAGACGGGGAGCGGATAGAGGATGTTCTTCCACAGGCGGAGGCTGTTCTGGATGGTCGGGAGGTCATTGACCTGAGCGGGAAGTTTGTCACCCCCGGCCTCATCGACTGCCATGTCCACCTGAGCAGCAGCGGACAGGGCAGCGGGGAGAAAAGGTTCTATGAGACCATCGGCGTATGGGCGCTGACCGCCCTGAAAAACGCCCAGGCTGACTTAATGGCGGGCTTTACCTCCCTGCGGGTCTGCGGGGATAAGGGCTTTGTCTCCGAGGCGGTGCGGGATTCCATCAACCGGGGAGAGCACTGGGGACCCCGCCTGATGACCGCTGGGCGTTCCATTGCCACCACCGGCGGCCACGCGGACGACCACTTTAATCCCTACATCCACGACGAGGTCAACACGCCAAACGGCGTGGGAGACGGTCCCGCGGAGCTTATCAAATGTGTACGGTACAACATCAAGCACGGCTGTGATTTCATCAAGTTCATGGCCACCGGCGGCGTGATGAGCCGGGGGACCACCGTGGGCGCCCAGCAGATGAGCTTGGAGGAGATGAAGGCCATCTGTGACACCGCCAAGATGTACGGCATGATTACCGCCACCCATGCCCACGGCACCAGTGGCATCAAGGACGCCATCCGGGCGGGCGTCACCTCGGTGGAGCACGGCATGATGATGGACGAGGAGGGCATACAGCTGATGAAGGAGCACGGGACCACCTTGGTTCCCACCTTTATCGCCGCGGACAGGATCATTGTCAAGGGCAAGGAGATTGGAACCGCCGACTGGGCCATTGCCAAGGCAAAGCAGGTTTATGAGCGGGCCGCCTGGGGCTTTGGACGGTGCATTGAGGAGGGAATCCCGGTTGCCTTTGGCACCGACTCCGGCACGCCCCACAACTTCCACGGCAAGCAGGCCTATGAGTTTGAGCTGATGTGCAGGCACGGGATGACTCCGGTACAGGCGCTGACGGCAGCGACCAAGACCGCATCCCAGCTGATGAGGAAGGAAGACCAGGTGGGCTCCATTGAAAAGGGCAAGCTTGCGGACATTGCGGCCTTTGAGGGCGACCCCATGACGGACATTTCGGCCATGACCCGCTGCTCCTTCGTGATGAAGGGCGGCAAGATTTACAAGAATGGTCTGGATGAAGAGAAATAAAAATTGATCAGATGATTGAATGCCCGCTGTAAATGTCTATGGCTTTACAGCGGGCTTTTGAGATTGAAGGAAAAAAGGAGGCGTTTACCGTGGATGAGGCGGCAAAAACCGCTCTGCTCCGCCGCAATGAGGGAATCATAGAGGCCGTCAAGGCAAAGGCGGAGAGGGAATGCCCTGGAGCGGTTGACCTGATTGCTGTAACAGGGTCCTTTTGCAGTGGGGACTTTTACGAGAAATCTGATTTGGACCTGTTAATTGTGATTAACGACAAGGCTGGGTGGAATGTGGCAAAGTGCTTTATCCTCGGCGACACCGCCCACGATATTTATTGCCATACCTGGAAAAGGCTGGAGAGGATGGCGGAATACCGCGATCCCCATGTGATTAAGCTGGTAAATGTGGATATTGTCTATTGCTCCGGGGAAGAAGCGGCGCAGAAATATGACGGATTGAGGGAAAAGCTTTTGCAGATTCTCAACACCCCTCTGGACTGGGAAACCCTGGACAAGGCGAGGGGGTATTTTCAGTCCGCCCTTGCGGAGTATGGAAGGTTTTGCCTGGAGGATGATTTTTCCCGGTGCAGGTACCGGTCGGCATGGATCATCTACTATATAGAAAATACTCTGTATATGCTGAACAAGGAGTATATCAGGCACGGGATTCAGGGAATCCCCAGGGAAATCTGCGCTATGAAAATACTCCCGGAGGGGTTTCAGCAGCTTTATTTTGCTTTGATTACAGCGGATAACCTGCCCGACCTTAGGAGGACGGCGGGAGAACTGCTGAAAAGTATGGATGCTTTACTGGAGAAGACAGGGGAATCCCTTTCTCCAAAAAGGGAAATTTCCCCCGACGCCCTCCGGGGAACCTATGAGGAGGTCTTTTCAAACTGGAAAAACAAGATGCACCGTGCCGCCAGTACCAGCGATGCCTACCTTTCCCTGATGACAGCGGCAAGCTGCCAGAACCTCTATGACGAGCTTGCCGGTGAATACCCCATAAAACGGTTTGACCTTTTCCGGGAGTTCGAGGCCGGGAACCTGGACGGGGCCGCCCGGCGGTTTGACCGGGAAATGGGGAGATTGGAGGAGCTCTATCATGAGGTTGGACTGCCAGTTTGCCGGTATGACAGCTTGGAGGAGTTCCGGAAGGATTACCTGGGATTGGATTGATCACTTTGGTGGGGACTTCTGCCCGGTTTTATGGTTCCTTTGCTTTTTGGGTTTGCCTTTGCCGGCTGTAAATGCTATAATGGAGAAAATATCTTCGACAGGAGGTGCTTCCATGTCCGCTTCACGGAAGCCAAATATCATCTTCATTATGACCGACCAGCAGCGCTGGGATTGTATGGGCCGCTTTAACCCCTATATCAAAACACCGGGCATCGATAAGCTGGCCGCCGACGGCATCATCTTCAGCCAGGGCGTCTGCCAATGCCCTATGTGCGTCCCAAGCCGCAATTCCATGATGTTCGGTATGTATCCCTCCCAGATCGGCGTCCGTACCAACGCGGGCGGCATCTTCGACGAAACCCGTCTCCCCGCCCTTCCCTTGCCTCAGTTGATGAAGGATAACGGCTACTTTACCGCCGGTTTCGGAAAAACCCACTGGAATAACGGCTTTTTTACCGATAAGCCCTCTAAACGGGGCTTCGATATCCGGGCCGAGGGCCAGTCCAGTCAATCCTCCTGCTACGAGTACGGGGCAGTGATGATGGACGACGAGGGCCAGGACGCGGAGGGACTGAAAGCCTATGGCCAGGAAACCCACGGCTGGGGCGGCGGCGAGGAGAATTATCTGGGCTATATGGGCTGTACCAGCACCCTCCCCAAGGAACACCACCGGGACGGGTTTATCTTTAAAAAGTGTATGGAATTCCTAAACGGCCCCTTGCCGGAAAACCAGCCGCTGTTCCTGTACCTCTCCTTCATTAAGCCCCACGCGGGGTTCAATGTCCCGCCGGAGTATGAGTCCCAGTACCGCCTGGAGGACATCCCGGACCTGGAGGCCCCGCCCTGGCTGGAGGAGCCGGATACCCATGTCCGCGCCGTATCCAAGGTGAGCGACGCGCTGCGGAACCGCCACGAGGACCTGAAAGCCCACTGGAAACAGCTGACACCGGAGCAGCGCAGGCGGACCACCCTCCGCTACTGGGCCAACTGCACCTTCCTGGACGACTTTATCGGCCAGGCGGTGGAGCGGATGCGGCAGCGGGGATTGCTGGACAACGCCCTGATCATCTTCACCTCCGACCACGGGGATATGATGGGGGAGCGGGACCACCGGTTCAGCAAGTACTGTATGTATGACGGAAGTGTTCGTGTACCGATGGTATTGTCCGGGAGCCTGATTCCGCCGGAGAAAAAGGGTATAGTGGACAGCCGCCCGGCGGAGCTGGTGGACTGGATCCCCACCATCTGCGACGCGGCGGGGATTGTGCCCGATCCCAGACTGCCGGGGCTGAGTCTGCTGTCCGACAGGGTGCGCAAGGGCGCGTTCAGCGAGTTCCACGGCGGAGGTCCGGAGAACCCCCAGCCTGCGCCCTGCTGGATGTGGAGAAATGCGCATTACAAGCTGATTCTCTTCCGGGAGGGGACGGTTCTGGAGGACACGCCCCTAAAGGGGGAGCTTTACGACCTGAAGAAGGACCCCCATGAATGGTACAACCAATATTACAATCCGGAATACGCCGAAATACGTTTCCGGATGATGGAGGAGCTTTTGTCCCATGTTGCCACGGCGTATGCCAAGGGCCCGGCCTTTGGGGATAAGCTGGGGCTGGAGAAGATTACAGGGAAGTAAAAGGCCCAAGCAATCAAATGCAAACCCAGAAACTGAAATAAGCGAAAAAAGTTTAGGGTTCAGAAAATTTCTTAAAAAGCTTTTGTTTGCAGTTTCTCTCTGCTGAATTGAACCTGTAAATGCGAAATTCTCCATACGAAATCAAAGGTAATACAGACAAACTCTATAGACCGAAAAATTCTCCACCCTGTCAATACAACAAATAAACCCGCCTGCGGCTGGTTACGTAAAGGGCACTGCAACGAACTACACCAACCCTAGTAACGTGGCCCCGCAAGGCGGGCTACTTCTTTGCCCATTCCGCAGAGAGGACAGGCCAAAGTAGTACTTGGCTGTAGTTGTTTCCAGAACATTAATCCAATTTGTAAAGCAATTTTGAATAAACAACTTTTTTTGTTTCTTAATTTAGAATATAGCGTATATAATATGTTTTTTATTCATTTTTGTTGTTGACATCCAGTAGTAAATTTGCTATAATATATGTGAACCTAAAAAATGAATTTAAACTACATTAATTTAGGTTCAAATCTATTATTCGTATGGTTGACCGGTCATGCATTATACGAGTAGAGGAGACTTACAAATAATACCCTGCATTATAAATGTGGGGAAAATGAGGTGAAATGATATGTCTAAAAAGAAAGGGTTGTGTTTCATTGTTGCGGCGGTCCTTTCCGTTAGTGCAAGTACCTCCATTATGGCATTGGAATCTGAAGAAAGTGATAACAACAGCAATGACACTGTAACCATCATGGAAGATGATGAATTGTCATTTCTCCATGATTTACCCACTGATCAGTATTGTGGTTATTACTACGATGAAAACGATCAACTTGTTATTAATGTAGCTGATAAAAGTACTATTGCCCAGGGAATTAGCCTTCTATCAGATGATGTGCCTGTTAGTTATCAAGAGGTTCAATACTCTTGGGCGGATATAGAAAATGCCAAAAGAGAATTATCCTCTCTTACAGACGAGTTGAAAATTAATGGTTTAGGTTTTGACACTGTCAATAATGCTCTATCGGTATTTTTAGAAGACAATTCCGAGACTACAAAAGAGAAAATTCGTGCAATCTGTCCGATAGATAACATAACATTTTTTGATGCAGCCGAAAACGTTATGCTGGAATCTGATGCAGAATCAGATATTTCTCCAAGAGCCGCAGGTGTTTATGGTGGAAAATGGCTTTATAATTCTGACAGTACACAAGCAAATAATAAGATGTGTACATTGACCATTTCAGCTGTAAAAGATTTTAGTAAAGGCTCTGATGGGTGGACAGTTGGAATTTTGACAGTTGGGCATACTGTCAGTAAGGGAGATAGAGTAAGATACCTGAATTCAAAGGGTACTTTACTAGGAACATGTAGTTTATCTCGAAATGATGCTGACGATGTCGCTTTTATCCCAGTCTCAGCAGCCAATAATCCTCATGGTAAGGTGACAGATAATAACGGAAACACACTTACTGTGACTAATAGGCAGTGGGCAAGTAACTCAAAAAATAAAAGTGCTTTCTTGTATGGTGCGGCCTCAGGAACAAGAAAAGAAGGAACGGTATTATCTATTAATAATAGCATAACCACAACTGGTTCAGATGGTACAAAGTATGAAAGAAAAAATCTGATTTATTATTCAATGGTTCCAGACAATGGTGACAGTGGAGCTCCAATTATTTGCGATTATTTTAAGGATTCATCTAAAAAAGCAATTATTGGATATTGTGTAGCCAGAAGGGGTTCCACCGTGGAAACCGCTACAGGTGGTTGGGGAATGGAAATAAGAGCACTAGAAGAAAAGTTTGATATCGTCCCCTGTACCTAAAAAGAGCGGCCATGTAATTTAGTAATTACATGGCCGTTTCATTGGTATTATTTCCAACCAGGAGGTACGAGGTGTTATGAACACGAAAAAAAATTTAAGAGCCGTTATGCTTATGTTATTCCTTTGCGCCTGCCAGCGCACCCCCGAAGCTTCCAGCAGGCCGGAAGATTTGTCCTTTTCCTCTCTCAGCTCTTTCCGGTCCTCTGTTTCGTCTACCCAAAGCATACAATCCAGCTCATCCTCTTTAAGCTCCGTTTCGTCCTCGATCAGCTCCTCTTCGTCGGTTCAGAGCAGTGCGGCAAGCAGCGGGTCCTCCTCCAGTGCAGCCTCGTCCGGCATATCCTCCCAACCGGAGGCCCCCGTCTCCAGCGCCCCGTCGTCTGAGGCTGTCAGCGACACCGGCTCGGATGCGTCTTCCGCTCCGCTTCCTGTTTACGACCCCAATACCAACCCCGATACATCGGGGAAGGTGTCACAGGAGCCGGAGACATATGACCCCAATCAGCCGAACATGTGGAAATTTTGGGATTATTTATCAGCTCATCTTTCAAAAAATGATTATGCATATATTCAGCTCGGTGATGAACCGGAGAATCAGCTTGAGATTGGAGCTGTCAACCAAGAAAACGTGGCAAAGGTCATTGAAGCCTATGAACGCGAAAATGCTCCATGCCAGTATCAGTTGATTCCGGAAACGTATTCTATGCAACAGTTGGATGATGCGCAGGAATTTTTGCTTGCACATCAAGAAGAAATTTATGGTAAATTTATGTTTAATATGATCGGCCCGATGCCGGGGAAAAATCTTCTGGTCTGCGAGGTGGAGCCAAAGGCGGTACCGGCGTTGGAAGCCTTTTTAAAGGAACACGGCCTAACCGACATGGTAGTTATTGAGTCGACAGAGGAGATAAATCCCCTTGTATAGGGCTTATGCGCTGCCCCAATAGCCCAAAGCGGAGTGACAATCGTAACGAAAGTCACTCCGTTTTTTGCTGTATGGAATATCTGTCAAGAATATTCCAAAGGGTAAAATATTAATTTTTATTGAAAAACGATAAAAAAGTATTGCGCTTCGATAAAACAGGCGCTATAATAGGTTACATGAGGGAAGGAGGCAGTTATTATGAGTCATTGGAATGAAAAAAAGTCCATCGCCCTGTCAAAAATAGGGGTGCTGCTGTTTATGCTGCTGATTTTGGCGGCGGCGGCCGCTGCCCCGTGGCTGGTGGCGTGGCTGGTGGATTACAGCCAGGTGTACCTGGCCGGAAAGGAACCCCTGTTTTACCTCACCCTCTATACCAGCTGCGTCCCCGCCCTCCTGCTGCTGTATGAGCTGTACCGGCTGCTGCAGCGGATCAGCGGCGGGGCGGTGTTTACGGCGGAGAACGTGAAGGGCCTGCGGCGGATTTCATGGTATGCCCTTTTGGGGAGCGGGATTTGCCTGGCGTCGGCCCTCTATTATCTCCTGTTTGTCCTGATCGCCTTTGCCGCCGCCTTTGTGGGCCTGATTGTCCGGGTGGTGAAGAACGTCTTCGCCCAGGCGGTGGAGCTCCAGCATGAAGTGGATTACACAATCTAGGGGGAGGTTGAGAGAATTGCCGATTATCGTAAACCTCGACGTCATGATGGCAAAGCGGAAGATGTCCAGCGGGGAGCTGGCCCAGCGCATCGGGATCACCCCGGCCAACCTTTCTATTTTGAAAAACAATAAGGCCAAGGCAATCCGCTTTTCCACCCTGGAGGCCATCTGCCGGGAGCTGGACTGCCAGCCCTCGGACCTGCTGTGGTACCAATGCGGGGAGGACGAGGAGAAGCTTAGCTTTGCACAAGAGGGAGGAAGCTTACATGGATGAACAAAAGAATATCGGCCAGACAGGGAACCCGGTCCGGGGAACATCCGCCGGGTGGCAGCCGGAACAGGAACAGCCCAAGCCTGCCAAGGGTTGGCAGCCGCCCGCGGAGAATCCCCCGCCCCAAAACACGGAGCAAGCGCCGCCTCCCCAGCGGCCCATCTCCCCCTATTCCGCCGCTGCATGGGAAAAGGGGGAGACAGAAACGCGGATTCCTGCCGCAAAGCCGCCTAAAAAGTCCTTTCAGGCAGACAAATGGGACGGGATTTTCGCGCTGGTCTTCTTTGTGGTCAGTTATCTGCTGCTCCGCTGGGAGGTGCTTTGGAGGGGGAGCGGCCTGCGCGTGGGCGTGTTTACCCTGCTCTATGGGGGAACCGTCCTTTGCTATGCCAAGGGGAAGAAAATCGCCATACGCCGGGAGAGCTGGTTCTGGTTTGCCATGATGCTGGGCTGCGCCCTGGGGTGCAGCCTGTGGGGCCCCCTCAGCGTCAGCGACGGCGGATACTGGGTGGTCCAGATACTGTTCCTGCTGGGGATGGCGGTGTACTGGCCCATGTCCCTGTCCGGGGCGCTGTTTTCCGGGAAGACGGACAACTGGATGCCCCTTGATATGGTCCGGGGCTTTTTCACCCTTCCCTTTGGGAATTTTGGGTGCGGGGCCTCCGCCATCGGGCAGAACGCCGCCAAAATCCGTCAGGGACGCACCCTGCTGGGGATACTGTTGGGAGTGCTGATTTCCATACCCATTCTGGGCATTGTCCTGCCCCAGCTGATGAGCGCGGACGTGGGCTTTCAGAACCTGATTGAGCGCTTTTTTGACAACATTCTCCATTATCTGGCCACCTTTTTACTGTACGGGATTTTCGCGGTGCCCACCTCCTGCTATCTTTACGGGCTGGCGGCGGGATGCTTCCACAAAAGGTATCCCGAAAAATCCCCCAGGGATTATGAGAAAAGTGTGGGCTCCCTTCACCTGCTGCCCATGGCCACCCTTTACACCGCCCTGGGGATTGTCTGCTTTGTCTATCTGCTGTTTATCGGGGTGCAGGCTGGATACCTGTTTTCGGCTTTCCGGGGAGCCTGCCCGGAGGGGTACTCCAGCTACGCCGAGTACGCCAGAAAGGGATTCTTTGAGCTCTGCCGGGTCGCGGCCTTTAACGGCGCGGTCCTGCTGGCGGCCAACGTCTTTTCCCGGAAACCCTGCCGGGAGGCGGCGGCGCTCAAGGGGTTCAACATTGCCCTTTCCCTGCTGACCATCCTACTTTTGACAACGGCGTTCAGCAAGATGGCCCTTTATGTCAGCGCCTACGGATTGTCGGTACGCCGCTTCCTGCCCTGCTGGTTTATGGCCTTTTTGACCGTATGCTTTTTGATGGTGATTGTTTTGCAGTTTACATCCTTTTCCATTGTCCGTGGGGTTGCGGTGACGGGGGCGGTCATGTTTGTGCTGCTCTGCCTCATCAATGTGAACGGGGTAATCGCAGGCTACAACCTTTCCCGCTATCAGAAGGGCACCCTGCCGGACTTTGACCTCTCTGACGTGTACGATTACGGGTTATCCGGCATCGGCCCTGCCCTGGAGCTTTATCAGAGCACGCAGGATGAGGCGGACAGAAAGGCGGCCGGGTGGTATCTGTACCGGATGTGCGTCTCCGCCGAATTTGAGAATTCTTCATGGCTGGATATGACGGCCCAGTCCCTTTATGCGGAAAAGGCATTGGCCCCCCTAAAGGATGAATTGCAGACTGCCCGGCCTTTTTAAGGAATGGAGGAAAACAGAATGACAAAAGGCAAAATGATAAAATGGGGCGTCCTGTGTACCGCAATTCTGTTTGCGGCGGCTGTGATTCTGTTCTGGACGCCGCCGGGGAGGACCTACACCCTCACCCTGCCGGAGGCGGGAAAACTGGAATCCATCCAACTGACCCAGGGGACAGACACCGCTGCTGTCGGCGATATGGGGATGTTGCTTGAGCTGCTGACTGGTACAGAACGGAAGACAAGGTCAGAGAGCATACAGGATTGCCCGGTGAACGCGGAAAATGTGGTGCAGATTGATTTTCGATTTAAGGAACAGGGGACATCGACGGTTTTTGTGTATCAGAAGGGCAGGTCGTTTTTTATCGAACAGCCCTATAATGGGGTGTACCGGATTTCGGAGGAGGAGTTTCGGGAGATTGAAGGGATGCTCTTATAAAGCAAAAGGCGGTGCGCTTTTCAGCGCACCGCCCCATTTTTTACTCTTTATCGGTAATGGTCTTGTGGAACTCCTGTAGGGATTTAACCTCCAGCGTCCCCCGCTGCTTCACCGCCTTGATGCCCTCGATGCTGGCCTTGGCCAGCGCCATGGTGGTCATGTGGCAGATGCGGTTTTTAATCGCCGCCTTGCGGATATAGCTGTCGTCGCTGGCACTCTTCTTGCCAAGGGGCGTGTTGATGATGACGTCTATCTTCCCGTTGGTGACAATGTCCAGGATGTTCGGCCTGCCCTCGTCAATCTTCTTGACCTTCTCGGCGGGGATTCCAGCGTCCACAATGGCCTGGTAGGTCCCCTTGGTGGCCATGATGTGGAAGCCGCAGTCGTGGAAGCCCTGGGCAACCTCAATCAGTTCGGGCTTGTCCCGGTCGCTGACGCTGATGAGCACCGTTCCGGACAGGGGCAGCTTGGTTTGGGTGGCCTCCTGCACCTTGTAGAACGCCTCCCCAAAGTTGGAGGAAAGCCCCAGAACCTCGCCGGTGGAACGCATCTCCGGACCCAGAACCGGGTCAACCTCCTGGAACATATTGAAGGGGAAGACCGCTTCCTTGACGCCGCAGTGGACAAAGTGCTTTTCCTTCAGGGCGGGGATGGGGGAGGGGCGTCCGGTCAGTCCGGCGGTCATGGCGTCGGTGGCCAGCTTGACCATGTTGATGTTGCAGACCTTGGACACCAGGGGTACGGTGCGGGACGCGCGGGGATTGGCCTCCAGCACATAGACCTTTCCGTCCTCAATGGCGTATTGCATATTCATCAGGCCCACCACGTTCATTTCAATGGCAATGCGCTTGGTGTAGTCCTTGATGGTGGCTATCTGCTCCGGGGTCAGGGTCTTGGGGGGGAGGACGCAGGCGGAATCCCCGGAGTGTACTCCGGCAAGCTCGATATGCTCCATCACCGAGGGGACAAAGACATGGGAACCGTCGCTGATGGCATCCGCCTCGCACTCGGTGGCGTGGTGGAGGAACCGGTCGATGAGGATGGGCCGGTCGGGGGTGACGCCCACGGCCTGCTCCATATAGTAAATCATGGATTCGTCGTCATAGACCACCTCCATGCCCCGGCCGCCCAGAACATAGGAGGGGCGGACCATGACGGGATATCCAATCTGCTTGGCGATGGACAGGGCGTCGCTGACCGTTACCGCCATACCGGATTCCGCCATGGGGATGTTCAGCTTGTCCATCATCATGCGGAACAGGTCACGGTCCTCGGCTAGGTCGATGGTCTCCGGGGTGGTCCCCAGGATGGTGACGCCCGCCTGCTTCAGGGAGGCGGCCAGGTTCAGGGGAGTTTGACCGCCAAACTGGGCGATGACCCCCACCGGCTTCTCCTTTTCGTGGATGCTCAGCACATCCTCCAGGGTGAGGGGCTCAAAGTAGAGCTTGTCGGAGGTATCGTAGTCGGTGGAGACGGTCTCCGGGTTGCAGTTGACGATAATCGTCTCAAAGCCCAGCTCCTTGAGGGCCAGTGCCGCGTGGACGCAGCAGTAATCGAACTCAATGCCCTGGCCGATGCGGTTGGGGCCGCCGCCCAGAATCATAATCTTTTTCTTATCGCTGGAGGGGCTCTTGTCCTGAATGTGATAGCTGGAGAAATAGTAGGCGGAATCCTGGGTGCCGCTGACGTGGACCCCCTCCCAGCCCTGGACAATACCGTTTTTGATTCGCTCCTGGCGGATAGCGCTTTCCGAAACCTTGAGAATCTGGCTGAGGTACCGGTCCGAGAAGCCGTCCAGCTTGGCCTTTTTCAGCACGTCCGGTTCCGGAATCCGTCCGGCGTAGCCCTTGAGCTGCTCCTCTTCCTCCGCCAGCTCCTTCATCTGCTCCAGGAAATAGCGTTTGATCCTGGTGAGCTCGTACAGCTCCTCAATGGTCGCGCCCTTGCGCAAGGCCTCGTACATAAGGAACTGGCGCTCGCTGGAGGGATTGTGGAGCCGCTTGATCAGCTCTTCCTTGGTCATACCGGCGAATTTTTTGACGCCGCCCAGGCCGTAGCGGCCGGTTTCCAGGCTGCGGATAGCCTTCTGGAAAGCCTCCTTATAGGTCTTGCCGATGCTCATAACCTCGCCGACAGCGCGCATCTGGGTGCCCAGCTTATCCTGAGCGCCGCGGAATTTTTCAAAGGCCCAGCGGGCGAACTTGATGACAATGTAATCCCCGCTGGGGACATATTTATCCAAAGTACCGTATTTGCCGCAGGGAATTTCATCCAGCGTCAGGCCGGAGGCCAGCATGGCGGAGATCAGTGCAATGGGGAAACCGGTGGCCTTGGAGGCCAGGGCAGAGGAGCGGGAGGTTCTGGGGTTGATTTCGATGACCACAATACGGTCGCTGACCGGGTCGTGGGCGAACTGGACGTTGGTTCCGCCGATGACCTGAATGGCCTCTACTATTTTGTATGCTTGTTCCTGGAGGCGGCTCTGGACCTCCTGGGAAACGGTGAGCATGGGTGCGGAGCAGAAGGAATCGCCGGTGTGAACCCCCATAGGGTCGATATTTTCAATGAAGCAGACGGTGATCATGTTGTTTTTGGCGTCCCGGACCACCTCCAGCTCCAGCTCCTCCCAGCCCAGGATGGATTCCTCCACCAGGACCTGGCCCACCAAGCTGGCCTGCAAGCCGCGTTCACAGACAGTTTTCAGCTCATTGACATTGTACACCAGGCCGCCGCCTGCGCCGCCCATGGTATAGGCGGGGCGGAGAACCACCGGATAGCCCAGCTCATCCGCGATGGCAAGGGCTTCGTCCACCGAATAAGCAACCTGGCTGCGGGCCATTTCGATACCCAGCTTGTCCATGGTGTGCTTGAACTCAATGCGGTCCTCGCCCCGTTCGATGGCGTCCACCTGTACGCCGATAACCTTGACGTTGTACTTGTCCAGTACGCCGGCCTTGTTCAGCTCAGAGCAAAGGTTCAGACCAGACTGACCGCCCAGATTGGGCAGAAGAGCGTCGGGACGTTCCTTTTCGATGATCTGGGTAAGCCGCTCCACGTTCAGCGGCTCTATATAGGTGACGTCTGCGGTGCCCGGATCAGTCATGATGGTGGCCGGGTTGGAGTTGACCAGGACGATCTCGTACCCAAGCTTTCTCAGAGCTTTACAGGCCTGGGTGCCGGAATAGTCAAATTCACACGCCTGACCAATGATGATGGGGCCGGAGCCAATGATGAGTACTTTGTGAATGTCATTCCTCTGCATACTATCTCCTCACATCTTTCAAGATTTATAGTTGCTTACCAATTCTACACTTCTTCTTAGTTTACCCGAAAATGCGGGAAATGACAACAGAAAAATTGAAAGCAATCGGGGTAAATTTTGACACATAGTTAGGTAAAATGACGATAAATGATATAATATATAAAAGTCTTGAATAATGAAAATAAACAGTTTGTCTTTTGGGGGCCAAATAAAAACAGATATTTATAAAAAATATCATTATATTTCCAGCGGTAAAAAAATGTACAAAAATTGAGTGGCATTTTTGTAAGCTTCGAAAAGTCATCAATTTACTCAAAAAAGTCATTAATAAACGGTCGAAAAACGTGTTTTCTACGTTTTTCGACCGGTCTTTTTTGCATGATTTTCCGCATGACTAAGCCATTTTACTATTTTTACAAAAAGTAATAGGGTTACAAAAAGGTATACCTTTTTGTAA